>JAFSMR010000055.1 GCA_017447805.1 Kiritimatiellia bacterium
AAAATCCGCTCCCAGTGGGGAGAAAAAACAGATCCAACCAAATAAATCGCGATTCGCAGGATACATCCTCGACAATTGCCAAAAATTATCAAATAAACTTCCGTTTACTTCCAGAACTTGCGTTTAGTTCTAGACACGACGGGATTTTTCTGAGATATACGAGGAACGCTAATGGAATGCCGGGAAAACCCGGGATAAGGGTGGCGAAGGCGCCCTATTGCACCAGGGCGTAAAATATGGTATAATCTACCCCAAATGGACAGCAAAGATACAGGAATACTGGGACTCGGCTCTCTCGACTTCACGCCTGCATGGGCGCGTGGGGAGGCTGGCGTCAAAACCGGGAATTTCAAACCCGGGAAAACCGACGACTATAACGAAAAAGGCCCACGTGGCGATAAAAAGCCCGATGGCTTCAAGAAAGACCGCGCTCAAGGCAAGAGCGGCTTTCGCCGAGGCGATAGGAAAGAGCGAGATCTTCCGCCGCGCCCCAAGATGCGTCCATTAGAAGCAGAAATAAAAATTCTTCCCGAATCGAAGGCGCTCGGCACGATCATGCGCAAGCTTCAACAGAGCGAACAGGCCTTTAAACTAAAGGAATTGGCCTATTTCTTCCTTGATAATCCAGAAGCCGTGCTGTTGAAAATTACTCCGACGGACCCTGCGGAGCGCTTCACTTCTTGCAAAGCTTGTTCATTCGCCGCCAAAACGAAAGAAGAAATTATCGAGCACGTCCTCGCGTGTCATCTTGGCGATTACTACGAAGCGAAGGAAATCGAATCCGAGCCGCCCAAAGGCAATTTCAGCTGCGTAGCGAAGTGCGGTCTGACCGGCGAGCTGCTAGGTCCGCCAAACGTCCACGAGTTCAATTCTATCATTCGCGAAATGCTGCGCACGAAATTCCCGCACATGAGCGAAGCTGACTACCGCGCGAAGATCGAAATGGTAAGAGACGCGGAGGCTATCGAAACATGGCGCAAGAGCGCGACAAAGAAAATCGTCTATACACCTAAAGGTGCTGGGGAAGATGCCCAATTTCTTACCCGCGAGCAGGCCGAAAACGAATTTCGCCGCAATATGCTTGAGAGTTTGATTGACGAGCCAAAATTCCTCATGATTACTCTTGCCGCGGCGCTGAAATGCGATTACAAACCGCTCGTTTGGGCCGTCAAGGATGCGATTCAGCTTGAACGCAGAGCGCCCTATAAGATGATTTTCGCTTTGCGCGGGGCGTTCCACCACCGCAAGATGAAGATTTTCCGCGCAAACGACTCGAGAGGACCGGAATTCGTTATTTCGAGAGAACTTAAAGAATTCGATACAACTCACGCCATCGAGGAGCTCGCCAAGGTTGCCAAGTTCATCGAGGCAAACCCCTGCTTAAGCGCACAGGAAATTTGTGCCGAGCTTGGCAAAGACGCCGAAAAGCAGTTGACCTGGCTCGTTTCTACGGGGCATGTCGTTTCGTTCACCAATGGAGTATTTTCTGCTGTCGAAAAATTCCCGAAGTATGGTCCGCAGTGGCGAAAGAAGAAGAAAGGTGAAGCTCCCAAGGAAGAACCCAAAGAGCAAGGCGAAAAAAGCGAAACACCCGTAGCTGAAGAAGCGAAGCCCGCCTCCGAGCCTGTGGCCGAGCCGGTAGCCGAGCCTGTGGCCGCGCCTGTTGCGCAAGAGGCTAAGCCTGCCACCGAGCCAGCCCCCGAAGCTACACCGGCGGCAGAACCAGAAGAATCCAAAGAAACAATTCCAGAAGAAGCAAAATGAAAATTCCTCTTAGTTGGCTAAACGACTATGTAAAAATAGACGATATAGAGCCTAAAGAACTGGCAGAAAAGCTCACGCGGAGCGGTCTGCAAGTCGAAAGTATCGATGTAATCGGAGCAACTCCCCTTTCGGATGATTTCGTAGTAGTCGAAGTAAAGACGTGCGAAAATCATCCTTATTCTGATCATTTGCATGTCTGCAAGGTGTTTGACGGCAAGGAAGAGCTCCAGGTAGTATGCGGGGCGCCGAATTGCCGCGCCGGGCTAAAGACCGCGTTTGCAAAAATCGGCGCGGTCATTCCCGATGGCGGCTTTAAAATCAAAAAAGGCAAACTCCGCGGCGTAGAATCTTTTGGTATGTGCTGCTCGTGGAAGGAGCTAGGCTACGGTTCAGACCACTCTGGAATTATCGAGCTTCCGCAAGATGCCGCGCCAGGCGCATTCGTCCGCGATTTCGCGCCAGGCGAAAAGCCGGAAGTCGTCTTCGATATCGAAATTACTTGGAATAGGCCAGACGCCCTTTCGGTAATCGGTATCGCCAGGGAATTCGGGGCGATTCTGAATCGTGAAGTAAAGCTTCCGGCTGTGGATTTCACAGAATGCGAAACGCCTGTCGAAGACGAAGTCAAGGTAGTAGTGGAAAATAGCGTGAAGTGTCCTCGCTACACGGCAAGAGTCGTTACGTATGTAGAGGATGGCCCATCGCCGGAACTGATGGCGAAGAGGCTTGAACTTTGCGGCGTGAGGTCGCTCGGGCTTTGCGTAGATGTCACAAACTACGTAATGCTAGAACTCGGCCAGCCGATGCACGCATTCGACCACACGAAGCTGAAAGACCGAACGATTATCGTAAGAGACGCGCGCGAAGGCGAAACGATGAAGACGCTGGACGGGATAGAGCGAAAGCTAGATCCAACCATGCTGATGATTTGCGATAGCGCTACTCCCAATGCGGTCGCCGGCATAATGGGCGGGGAAGATTCCGGCATAGCCCAAGGCACGACGAGCGTACTAATCGAAAGCGCGCTCTTCGAATGTGAATCTACAAAATATACGGCTACGAAACTTGGCCTCGCTTCAGAATCTTCCTATCGCTATATTCGCGGCGTAGATAAGGACCTCGCGGATTTCGCGAGCCGCCGCGCCGCGCACCTATTGCAGAAATACGGCAAGGCGAAAATCGCCAAGGGCGTAATAGATGTAGATAACCGCAAGAAGCCTTTGAATGAAGATGTAACGCTGAATTTCGAAAGAGCGAGAAAGCTAATCGGAATTCCGATCGGCAACGATGTAATGGTCTTTATTCTCAAGGGTCTTGGGCTGCAGCCGCGCTCCGCGGGCGACCATTTCGCAGGCCTCGATAGCGTCGCATTCGGTATTCCCAGCTGGCGATACGATTTAACGCTCGAGGCGGACCTCGTAGAGGAAATCGCGCGCGTCTACGGGCTTGATAACATACCCGATAAAATGCCCGGCGCCCCTTCCGTTTCGTCTCTTTCGGATGCGCCATTCCGCGCAAAGACGCGCGTCAGGGAACTTTGCCTGGCGCTAGGCTTTTCCGAAGCGATGCACTATTCATTCCTCTCGGCGAAGGAGCTTGATGCGTTCGATTCGAGGGATAAGGAAAAGCGCCTCGCAATTCCAGACCCCGTATCGGCGGATTATGGCGTAATGAGGCCAAGCCTGCTCCCGCAGATGATGGGCAGCCTCGGGCGCAACGCTTCCCGCCAGCTCGAGACGGCAATGCTTTTCGAAATCGGCAAGGTATTCGATTCCGCGCCCGCCGAAGCAGAGAGGCTTTGCCTTGGTTTCGTGGGCCCGGTCGGTCGCGAAGCCTTGAGAGAAAGAATCCAGCTCGGCGAAGAAGAAGCTGTGCTTTGGATGAAAGGCGTAGTGGAAGAGCTAATCGCTCGCTTGCACGCCGGCAAACTGGAATTTACCCAAAACGAGGCCGATCACCCCTCCTTTGCGCGCGGCGCTTCGCTCGCGATAATTCTCAACGGCAGAAGAATCGGCATCCTCGGCGCGCTTTCGGCAAAAATGCGCCATCCATACCGTCTTACTACACAAATGGTGCTTTGCGAAATGGAGCTCAAGCCCCTCTTGAAGCGCTTCGATGCCGTCGGCAAGATTTCTGCAGTTGCGCCTTTCCCTGGCGTAAAACGCGATATTGCCATCATCGCATCGAACGGAATCAAGAATGCCGATATCGAAAAGATTATCAGGAAGAATGGCGGCAAGGAACTCGCAAATGTAAAACTCTTCGATATCTTCAAGATGAAAGATTCGAAGCAAGGTTCGAGGTCGCTCGCCTATTCGCTGGAATTCCGTTCGGCCGAAAGAACGCTTACTGACGAGGAAGTCGCAAAGACATTCACGCGCATAACCGAAGCTCTCAAGGCTTGCGCGGATATCGAGGTGAGAGAAGGTTAATTCGAAAGGACGTTGGTTCTGTGTCGCACGCGAATTCAGCAGAAATTTCTTCGACCGACATTTTTTAAAGGGTGCTTTCGGGCACTACATTTGGAACGGTGGGTTCCGGGGATACTGCACTACGGCGATGTGGGACTTCTTAAATAAAGGAAAGGATGGAGATAGATTATGAAGATGAGAATTTTGATATTTATGTTTCTTGCGAGCCTGGTCATGGCGCTCGGCGCAAATGCGCAAGGTGTGCAAATTCCTAACACCTTTCCCCGCCAGCCAGCCGCTGCGCTCAAGGCGCTGAAAGGCACAAAGGGCAAGCCCTTCTACAAAGGTTGGGTATTCATCGATGGTAAATATATCCCGCCGCCCTATACCGTAGCCAGATTCGGAACAACTCTTCGAATCAACAATTACCAGGTAACCGGCGAGCTGATTCCATGGAATGAATTCATCAAAACGCAATCCGGCGTAAAGGTAACGAAGAGCGTGAACGACCCTAATGCAGGCGGCGAAAGCTCCGAGCCAGAAGCGGAGCCGGAGCCTGAGCTAGATATGGATGACGCATGGGAAAGCTCACTCGACGACCTCTTCGACGATGAACCCGCGGCAAAGAAATCCTCTTCCAGCTCGTCTAGCTACAAGCCGCGTCCGAAGAAGCCGACCGTAAAAGTCACATACTCCTTCGATGGCGAATTCCAGCCGAACGAAAAGACGAAAGCCTACGTCGCGAAAATCAATAAAGAGCGCGACCGCGTAGAGCAAATTCTGAGAAACGGCGGAATGTGCTGCTTCTCATCGCGTTATTCCAAGATTATGCTCGAAGGAATTGTCGCCAAAGCCATTATGGAAAAGCTTCCCGCCATGATGAAAAAATCTACTAGCGCAAACGAACTTTCGCAAGAAGTGCGCTCGGCGGGCTTTGTTTATTTCCATGATCTATTCGTAGGCCAGCTATTCAAAAACCGTCTGGATTATCAAGTTCTTACGCAACGCGTCGAGAGCGAGAAAAAGTGAGGCTCGTAATTGGCGAATAAACTCGACAAACACCACATACTGATTGCCATCGCGGCATTGCTCGCGGTGGCAGGTGTTTTATTTCACATAAAACTCGCGCGCTCAAAACCTGGGCGCACACCGGTCGCGACCGAGGGCATGATAGCCGCGCTTGGCGGGCTTCGATCGATAGCTGCCGAAGCCGTATGGTTCAGAATCGACCGCTTGCAGGAAGAAGGGAGATTCGTGGAGCTCTCGCAGCTCGCTTCCACCTTGGCGTTTCTTGAGCCGCATACTCCTGAGGTATGGTGCTATGCCGCGTGGAATCTAGCCTATAATATATCTATCATGATGCCGACGCTGGAAGATAGATGGCGCTGGGTTGAAGCGGCATTAAAGCTTCTTCGCGATGAAGGGCTTAAGATGAATCCCGACGACCCGGTGATTTGCCGGGAACTGGCGTGGATGTTTCAAAATAAAATCGGCGCAGACCTCGATTCGGCCGGCGAAATTTATCGAAGAAACTGGCGCGAAAAAATGACCGATGCAATAAGGCGTCGCGCATGGGATGAAGTCGGCATGACAATCGAAAGAATCGAAGAAATCGAAAAGATTTACGGTCCTTTCGATTGGCGTGAGCCGCTCACGAGCGCAATATACTGGGCATACTCCGGGCTTAAAGGCGACCCTACCGGGCGGGATAAAAACTCTCTTGAAATCATCATCGGCCAATGCCTTGCGACAATCGAGCGCAAGCGCCTCGGAGTTTTCCAGAAATGAGTGCCGTTTTCAGCGATGAAATTTACAAACGCGACTTTCCTTTCGCCGGGCCTCATCTTATTGCAGCTTCCGCCGGCACGGGCAAGACCTACAGCATGCAAAATATCTATGCAAGGCTGGTCGCGGAAAAAGGTCTTAAGCCAAGCGAAATTCTAGTCGTGACATTTACCGAAGCTGCAACAAACGAACTGCGAAATAGAATACGCGCCGTTTTAAACGACTTTAAGATTTATCTCCTCTCGGGAGCAAGCGCCGTCAAAGAAGAAGAGCGAAAAAGATTCGAGTTTCTTGCCAAATGCGCGATAGAAAACTTGTCTCCGGATGAAAATGACGGCAAAACCAAAGCGCTGGACAATATAACTTCGGCGCTTGAACAATTCGATAGCGCCGCGATTTCCACAATTCACGGTTTTTGCAAAAGGACTCTTTCCAAATATTCTCTGGAGACGAAATCGCCCTTCGAATTCGATATTTCTAGCGGCGAAGAAGCAGAGCTAATCGAGTCGCTAAACGACTGGTGGCGCGCCAATGCAAAGAAAATTGACAAAAGGATCGCCCAAAGCGGCTTCTCCCGCAATGACGGCTATAGCTTTCTGAAAGAAGCCGTAAAGAAACTAGCGTCGCACAAATTCTGCAAATTGGATTTTTCAGAAGAAAACAATACGTTTCAAGATTTTCTTCTTGGCGTCGCGAAGGAGCTTGTAGAAAAATACAATAACGCGCGCAGTATGCGCACGAGCCAAACTTTTCAAGATTTGCTTTCTTCTCTCGGCGAAGCGCTTGAAAACGAAAGCGGCAAGCTATTGGCACGCGAACTTCGAAAGGACTACAAAGCCGCTCTCATAGATGAATTTCAAGATACCGACCCTTTGCAATACTATATCTTCAAACGGATTTTTCTCGACATAGACGAAGATGAAGCAAAGCCTCCGCTATTCGTTGTCGGCGACCCGAAACAAGCGATCTATTCTTTTCGCGGCGGAGATATCTTTACATACAGGGCTGCGGCAACTAGAGAAGATATAAAGAAAGCCACATATCGTCTCGATAAAAATTTTCGCTCTACTCCCCGGCTTATCGATGCCGTGAACTTGCTTTTTCGCGATGCGGAAGAAAAGCCCGGTGCGACTTTCGGCGATGAGACAATCGATTATATAGAAGATTTAAAAGCTGACGACGCGAAAATGGGCCTTATGGAAGATGGCAAAATCGACCCTCGCCCTATGCGGTTTATCGAGACCGAGAAATCCGATACTATGGTCGCGGCAGCCGTTCAAGAAATCGTCAACCTCCTTGGCCGTAAAGAAAAAGATGTACAACCGAAAGATATCGCTGTGCTTTGCTTTTCCAATCACGGCACATCCGTTTTCAAAGAGCTTGCAAAGCTGGGAATAAGCGCAACATACCAAAAAGGCGAAAGCGTATTCGCGCAACCTATTGCAAAAGATTTCTATCATACGCTAAGGGCGATTAGCGAATATTCCGATATCGGCAAAACCAAAGTCGCGCTCGCGACCGGCTTCTTCGATATTCGTTTCAAGGAACTTGCCGATGCGAGCGAAGAAGGCGAATTATCGCGCATGCGAACTCGTCTTTCGCGCCTCGCGAATGTGTGGCAAGAGAGCGGCTTCGAGAAAATGTTTTACGAATTGACACATCTCGAAAATTGCCGTATCCAAGAAAGGTTTTCCTTATCTAGAGAAAAGCGCAGGGCTCTAGAGGACCTCAAAAAAATCTACGCGCTATCTTGCGAAGCGATTTCGAAAATCGGCAAAGACCCCGAAGCGATGGTGAATTGGCTTGCTGCGCGAATTCGCCTTTCCGGACAGGGTCAACCAGAAGAGGGCAAGAAGGAATATTTGCGGCCCGGCGAAGGCGATTCTAACGCCGTCAAAATCCTTACGCATCATGTTTCGAAAGGTCTTCAATTCCCCGTAACAATTGTCATTACGCCGACGAAATCTTCTTCGAAAGATAAACTTTTCGCATACCACGACCACGAAGGGATTCTTCACTACACATATCAAAAAAACTCTGCGTTCGAAAAAGAAGACAAAGACGAAAAAATGCGTCTACTATATGTCGCCTTGACTCGCGCGACAAAAAGATGTGTTCTGATTTACAGCAAAATGAAATTCTTCCCGATAGATAAAGTTCGCCAAAACGCGAAAAAGCGCCTCGAAGAAACCAGCGCGGAGGAACCTTTTCTATTCACGAAATTCGAAGAATCCAGCATCCAGGCAATCGCTTCACAAAAACTCAATAGCGAAAAAGGCGATATAAATAATATCGTAGCTAGAGGGATTCCGAAAATCGGATTTTCCTCTAGCCGCCCTTCTTACGGCAGCTACTCTTCGCTTACGCCGAATTCCCACTCCGATAGCGAAGGTAGAGATTTGGATACGAAAGATTCAGCGACGCTAGCAAGCGAAGACGAAAGCGAAATTCAAGAGCCGATCTTCTCTTTGCCAGGCGGCACGAAAATAGGAACATGCTGGCACGAAATTCTCGAAAAGATTCCTTTCGACGCCAATGAAGAATATATCCAAAAGCTAACCGATAAAACTCTCTTGAACTACGGCTTCAAGCTTTTCGACGATAAGAAGAATATCGATACTTCTGCAATCGTTGCCGATATGATTAACAAAACGCTGAAGTTCGAGCTTTCTTCGCCAAACGGCGATTCGTTTTCGCTATCCCAAGTAAAAGCCGATAAACGCTTAAGCGAATGGGAATTTTATTTCTCGCTTTCGAATGCAAAAGAATCGACTCTCGCTATCAAGCAAGTTCTTGAAAAGCACTGGAAAGATTGCCGCGACAAAAAGCCGTTCATCGACGCGATGAAAGATTGGAACATGCCGATTCCCGAAGATTATCTCAAAGGCTATCTCGACTTGGTTTTTTCGCATAATGATTTTTATTATATCGTAGACTGGAAATCGAATCTGATCGAGCGCAATAAAGAAAACTTCTCGCGCGAGGGCATATTGCAGGAAATGGAAAACGCAGGCTACTATTTGCAGTATTTGCTCTATTCGTCCGTCCTTCACCAATATCTAAAAGAAACTCTCCAAGAAAACTATTCGTGGCAAAATAATTTCGGCGGAGTAAAATATATCTTTTTGCGCGGCATAGCTTGCGGGGCAGCTTCTCCCATATTCGAAGATCGACCTTCAGAACAATTGCTTGACGAACTTGCCCTCGTCTTGGGGCTTTCGACGGGAGGTGCAGAATGAAAAATCGAATTCGCCATCTCATAGAGCGCATACTCCCCGGAAATCCCGCCTTAGATCGTATAGCAGAGCTTTGCATGGAAGCTGCCGGAGAAGGAGGCAATGGAGACGTCTGCACGCAAATCAATGATAATAGCGATCTCGAAAAGCTGAAAAGCGCGACCTCTCTAATATCGCAGGGGCAAGAATCTTCACTTGCCCCTTTCATCCTCGATGGCGATCTTCTTTATACCCGCAGAAATTGGAAATATGAAAAATCGATAGCCGAGCGTCTCAAAATTCTCTGCGAATCGGAAGAAAACCATAGCGAAGAAGATAAAGAGAAAATCAAACGCGAGCTCGGAAACACAAAGCTGAACGATGTTCAAAAGAAAGCGGCGTATCTAATGAATACATCGCGCTTTTCAATTATTACCGGCGGCCCGGGGACCGGGAAAACCTATACTTTCGCCAAAGCCGTAAAAATCGCGCGCTCTATAAATAAAGAAATGAAAATCCTCTTTGCCGCACCTACAGGAAAAGCCGCGGCAAGGATGTCGGAATCTCTTTCGAATTCCGATTTGAACGAAACCATTCCCTCTGCCACAACGCTCCACAAATTAATTGGCGTAAGCCCTTCCAGACCAAAACCGAAAAAGGCCAAGGATAATCCGATCGATGTCGATTGGTTGATAGTAGATGAATCTAGCATGATAGATTTATCTATCATGGCAAAGCTTTTGGCCGCCCTCCCCGAAAACGCACGCCTTACTCTAATAGGCGACGCGAATCAGCTGGCCTCAGTCGAGAGAGGACGCGTCTTTGGCGATCTTTGTGCTGCGAGTTGGGCTCAAGCGAAAATAATCCGGCTCGAAGAATCACGAAGATTCGAGCATGGCGGCGAAATCGATTTGTTTTCGCGCGCCATAAACGATGGCGATGGAAACCGGGTTCTCGATATCATTAAAGGAGTAAAGGATAAGCTCGTATATCGAGTTCTTGGCGATAACGATTTTACCAGCCCTTCTTGCTGGAAAAATTTCAAGCAGCTCGCGACAGAATCTTTCGGCGAATTCCTATCTTCTAAAACTCCGCAAGAAGCCCTTTCGCACATCAATGATTTCAGAGTTCTTACTGCCGATAGGATTGGAAGCTTTGGCTGCAATAAAATCAACGAATATCTCCTTAAACTTTTCGCCGCTTCCCTCGATCGCCCCCTGAAGCCTATCCCGATAATGATCACGAGAAACGATAATATGCTTCATGTGGCAAATGGCGATATAGGCGTAATAATGCCGAGCGATCCGGGAATTGTAAATTTGCCGGCATTGGATGAAATGAAGGAAGATAAAGATTCGATTAGGCGCATTCCTTTAGCCCTTCTCGAAAACGAAGAAATCGCCTTCGCTTCGACAATACATAAATCGCAAGGCTCCGAATTCGATAATGTAGCGATTATCCTCGGAATCAAGAAAGATTCTCCGCTTCTTACGCGCGAAATCCTTTATACAGGAATAACGCGAACGAGAAATAAAGTCTATCTTTACGCAAATGACGAAACGGTTGTGCAATGCTGTAATTGCGCAACCGCTCGCGTTTCCGGTCTGAAGCGCTAAGGCGCTTCTCAGCCGCCCTTAGGCGAAATTATAAGTTGATTTTACTTCTTCCCAAGTGCGGGTCGTGAAGAAGCCTGCAATCGCCGTATCGTAAGAAGCTGTATGCGCGAAAGCCTTCTTCATTAGTTTGAATCTGGTATCGAGACCGAGCGTGCCGCCATGCGCCTCTAGTTCCTGAATTATGTTTTGATAATCAAGAGGGTCGGTTACAGATGCGACTCTCAAATAATTCTTTGCGGAAGCGCGAACCATGCACGGGCCGCCGATATCGATATTCGTGCGTGCCATTTCGGGCGTCACGCCGGCTTTTGCGACTGTCGCCTGGAAAGGATAGAGATTCACGACCACCATATCGATCGGCTCGGCGGAAAGGCGCTTCAAGTCCGCTTGGTGCGCATCGTTGTATTTTTCGCTCAAGAGCCCGAGGTAAATCTTGAAGTCGAGAGTCTTGACGAGGCCGCCTTGCATCTCAGGCTGGCCCGTATAGTCGGAAACCGCTACAAGAGTCTTATCCGCTTCGGCGCCAAGAATTTCCTTTACCTTTGTCCATGTTCCGCCTGTCGAATAAATCTTTACTCCCGGACACGCCTTGACGAGCGCAGGAACGAATGTTTCAAGACCTGTCTTGTCGCTCACGCTCATGAGAACATTCTTGATTTGAACGCGGTTATCGATTTCAGTAACAATATTGAGAGCCATATCATTTATCCTTTATCGCTTGTTGCCGGGTATTATACCAAATTCCCCGCCACCGCGCAAGTGGGCTTGGGAAAATAAGGTTTGACCCTGTTTTCCCAAAATGGGAATACCGAAAACGAGTGGAACAATGCCGGGAATCTTTCAATAAAACGCCGTGCGCATCGCGTTAGTAAGCGAATAACGAGCGCGCTACTTTTTCATCTTTTCGCCCGGGGGGCGAGGACGCCAAATTTTTTTGTCAGAAACTGCGAATGAATGTTCCTAACTGGGTGTAAGCGCGAGAATGGGTCTTGCGTAAACATAAAGAAAGGAACAAAGCAATGAACGCAAAGAAATTAATAGCGGCCGTGGCAGTAATAGCGATTGGCACAGCGGCAATGGCAGGAACTAAACCTTCTGTCGCAACAGAAGATGCTACGCATCGTCATCATAATAGGCACGGGTGGTGCCAACCGACTCCACCACCGCCCCCGCCGCCTCACAACTGGGGTGCGCCTCCGCCTCCTCCGCCGCCGCCTCGGCCCATGCCACCACCTCCTCAAAGATGGTAGCCTAAAAGTGAGATAGAAGGACCAGCCTTCTATCTCACTTGCTTGCGGCGCATGACAATTCGCTATTGCCTCCGAGGGCGGGAATATGGTATAATATCAGCACATATGAAAAAAGCATTGATTACAGGTATTACCGGGCAGGATGGCAGTTATCTAGCTGAACTGCTACTTTCGAAGGGTTATGAAGTTCATGGGCTTATTCGCAGAGCCTCAACATTCAACACTGGAAGAATAGACCATTTATATCAAGATCCGCATGTAAACGGGCGTACGCTCTTCTTGCATTACGGCGATCTCGGGGATGGTCCGAACCTCGTGAGGCTGGTATACGAAATCGAGCCGGACGAAGTCTACAATCTCGCGGCGCAAAGCCATGTTAGGGTTTCGTTCGATTCGCCGGAATTTACGGGCGATGTCGATGCGCTTGGCGCTATGCGTCTATTGGAGGCAATTCGCCTTACGGGGCGCGCCGGCAAGACTCGTTTTTATCAAGCATCGACCAGCGAACTCTTCGGTCTTGTTCAGGAAGTTCCGCAAAAAGAAACGACGCCATTTTATCCGCGCTCGCCATACGCCGTCGCGAAACTCTACGCTTATTGGGCATGCAGAAACTATCGCGAGGCTTACGGAATCTTCGCATCGAACGGCATACTCTTCAATCACGAATCTCCGCGCCGCGGCGAGACGTTCGTTACGCGAAAGATTACGCGCGCCGTCGGCAGAATCAAGGTAGGGTTGCAATCCAAGCTCTACATGGGCAATATCGATGCTCTTCGCGATTGGGGATATGCAGCCGATTATGTAGAAGGAATGTGGAGGATTTTGCAACACGACAAGCCAGAAGATTTCGTGCTGGCGACAGGCGAGATGCATTCGGTAAAAGAATTTCTCGAAGTGGCCTTCGGCGAAGTCGGGCTCGATTGGAAGGATTATGTGGAATATGATGCGCGCTACATAAGGCCTACCGAAGTCGACCAGCTTTTGGGCGACGCTACAAAAGCTAAAGAGCTTCTTGGCTGGGAGCCGCGCGTAAAATTCCGCGATCTCGTGAAGCTCATGGTAAAAGAAGACCTCGCGCTTGCCGAAAAGGAAAGAAAATTCAAAGACCTCGACGAATAATCCGACCAAGAGAAAACGAACATGCAAAAGACAGATAAAATATTCGTAGCAGGCCATCGCGGGATGGTCGGAAGCGCAATCTGCCGCGCGTTAAAGAAAAACGGCTACGAAAATATCGTAACGCGCACCCATGCAGAGCTGGATTTGCTCGATACCGCGAAGGTGCGCGAATTTTACCAAAGCGAAAATATCGATGTCGCGATTATCGCCTCGGCGAGAGTCGGCGGGATTGGCGCTAATTCCGCCGCGAACGCGCTCTTCCTCTACGAAAACGAGATGATTGCGCTGAATACAGTTTGGGAAGCGGCAAACGCCGGAGTCAAGCGGCTCCTCTTCCTCGGCTCTACCTGCATATATCCGCGCATGGCCCCGCAACCAATTCCGGAAAGCGCGCTATTGACGAGCGAACTCGAAAAAACAAACGAAGGGTATGCGCTCGCGAAAATCTCGGGGCTGAAGCTTTGCGAATTTCTGAGGCGTGAAAAAGGTCTATGCTACCATTCGCTGATGCCGACGAATCTATATGGTCCCGGCGACAACTACAATATCGAGCATGGACATGTTTTGCCGACTCTCATCAGAAAATTCGAGACGATGAAAGATGAAGTCGTCCTATGGGGTACAGGCAGCGCAAAGAGAGAATTCCTTCATGTGGATGATCTTGCATCGGCTTGTCTATTTTCGCTCGAGATGGAAAATCCGCCCGATCTCATGAATGTCGGCAGCGGCGAAGAAATAACGATTCGCGAACTCGTAGAGGCTGTAAAGAAAGCGACCGGTTCGACCGCGAGACTTGTTTGGGATACGACTAAGCCGGATGGCACGCCGCGTAAGCTTTGCGATACTTCACTGATTCGCTCGCTCGGGTGGTCCAGCAAGATTTCGCTCGAGGAAGGCTTGGCGAAAACGGTAAAGGCGTATCGGGAAGAACTTGCAAGCGGAACGCTGAGAACCTAATCGAAACCATGTCTAGCGAAACAACATCGATATCAGGAACAGAGCTCGTTGCGATAAGCGCAGCGGATAACGAAGCGCTGGCGGACGAGCTGAAGCGCGTTATAGCTTTTCTCGACAGGGTAAGAGATGTTTCGCTAAGCGACATTGCCTACACATGCTCGCTCATGAAAGGCCCTGCACGAATTGCGACAATCGCATCAAACGTGCAGGAACTGCGCTCGCGCCTCGCCTCGGCGCTGGATAGAATGCAATCCGGCGCGCACAAAATTCGCGATAAAAGCGGAACCTACTGGTTCAAAGATCGAATACTCGAAGTAAAAGCCGAAGAAGGCAAAGGCGAAGCCAAGGCGCGCGGGCGCCTGGCCTTCATTTATCCAGGCGTCATTTCGTTTTATCCCGATATGCTCCGCGATATTACGGTATTGTATAAAGAGTGCCGTGACGCGTTCGACGAGCTGGAAGAAGCGATGAAGGACAATTGCGATTTCACTCCGTCGAATTTCATATTCCCGCCGGCGCCATATTACCGGCACGATGCCGACATCTTCAAATCCGGAGCTTACGCGCAAGCGCTGGTATCGGTATACTCCGCAAACGCGGCGCTCTCGCGTCTAATCTCGAAATGCGGCCTTGAGCCGGATGGCGTCGTCGGATGTGCGGGCGGGGACCTGGCGGCAATAATGAAAGCGGGAACCGCTGGTTCGCCCAATCGGCAAACGAGAGTCGGCGCGCTTCGCGAAATTTACAAAATCGTAGATACAGCGATTTCGCATGGCGGCCTTCCCGAAACGGCCATGCTTTCGCTCTTGATGCGCCGCGAAGGCGAGGCGGATGATGTTGTCGCCGCCATGCCCAAAGATAAAATATCCCTTTCCATCGAATTTTCTCCGCGCAGAAGAGTATATGCCATCGAGCCCGACTATTTGGATGAAGCAATGAAGCGGTTTTCCGATGCGGGGATAAGAGTATTGCGAATGTCGCTAGACCGCCCTTTCAACACGCCGAAATGCGCTCAGATCGTGACGCCCATCAGAAAGTTCACTTCCAACTGGATGAAAGCCGAGCCTAAGATAGACGTGTATTCATGCGGCGAGGCTACTCTCATACCGAAAAAGGTACGTCACGCGAAAAACGAAACCGCCGAACGCTGGGCGAAGCCTATCTTATTCTCGAAGACGATCGAGAAGATGTATGAAGATGGCTATAGGGTATTTCTCGAAGTCGGGCCGCGCGGCATAATGACAAGCGCGGTGGAAGATATTCTGAAAGGCAAAGATGCTTACGCTATCGCGCTAAACTCTCTTCATCGCCGCGATACCTTGCAGCTTCAACATGGCCTGGCGCAGCTGCTGGCGCTCGGGGCCCAAATGGATATTTCATATCTATTCAACGCTCGCGCGAAGAAGATCGATTTTTCGTCTACCATATCGCTCGAGGTAAGAAGCGATTCGGAACTTAGGCTCACGAGAACATTCCCGAGAATGACCTTGCTCGGCGAAGAGCAAAATCTTTCCGGCGCGCGATATCTTGCAGAACCAAAAGGCCGCGGCGCAAAGGCGGCAGAACGAAAAGCGGCGCTGAATAAAGAGGCAAGCCGCAACAGGCAATTCGATTCCGGCGCAATTCAACCTCTGATTTCCGACGCGGAAGAGCTGGAATCGAGCCCGGGGATTTCTTGCGAAATTTCGAAAGTGTTCAATATTGCACAGGAGCCCTTCATTGCCGACTTCGCGATTGGTTCAAACCAGATTTCATATTCCGACCCGAATCTCAAGGGCTTTCTATTCTTGGGAATATCTGTCGGCGCGGAAATAATGGCAGAGACCGCAATGCGCGTAATGCCGCGCAGAAATCTCGCCGCAATCGAAGATTTCGTATGCAGAAGGCGCATAGCATTCACTGATGGCAGACTCAGTCTTTTCATTCGCGCAGAAAGAATAGCTTCGCCCGAACCCGGCTCGGCCGCCCTCAAGGTGAAGATTCGCGACGACTCGCCAAATTCCGCCTATACGTGGCCGGTGATGGAAGCGACAGTGTTCTTGACCCAAAACGTTCCGCCACCTGTGCCGTTCATTCCTTCGCCGCTGACCCGTCCTCGCTCGGTGCACTGGAGCGGACGAGAGATTTATCCGGCGATGCTTTCATGCGGCCAGCGCCTAAGAGGCATAACATTCGCGGAAACATGGGGCGAAGAAGGCTTGGATTATACCGTAAAAGCGCCTGTACACAGCGGTGCGCTAACTGCAATTTCATATCCCCTTTGGGCAATCGACCCGATGCTGCTGGAAATAATCGCAAGCGGCTTTCAGCTTTGGCGTTCGCAAGAACGCTTCCCCGGCGCCTTTGCGCTTCCTTTTAGAATGCGCCGCCTCGAAGTTTTAGGCGCGCTTCCAAAAGAAGGTTCAGATTTGAATTGCTATATGCGCCTCAGCGGCGTTACGCCGCAAAGCCAACTTTGCGATATAACGGTAACAGGCGGTGATGGCAATGTATTGATTTCGATTTCAGGCTGGGAAGAAGAAACCGAGCGTGTTCCAAAAGACTATTGCCAACTTATTTTGCAACCGGCAAACGCATACTTGACCGAAACGCTTTCCGCCGATATAATGGGCAATCCGGCGACAGATGTATCCACGGCTTTCACTACGGGTATTCCTTACCCGCTATTCGAAAGACATGAGGCGCTATGGCTGAAAATCATGAGCCATGTAGTGCTTTCGGATTCGGAGCGGCGGACCATAGCCCAAATGAAAGGCTCTATTGCAAGAAGGACGGAATGGCTGGTCGGGCGCCTCGCCGCCAAAGAAGCCGTCAGAAGATTCTTGAGAGATTACTACCACGCAAGATGGAGCGATGCGGATATTCAAATTTGCCCAAACCCCGATGGCAAACCGATCGCAATCGGCGATTGGCGAAGATTCCTTCGGACGAAGCTTGATATCGCAATTGCGCATACCGCGCAATTCGTTGTCGCCATCGCTGCCGCGAACGCTAAAGTAGGCGTAGATGTCGAATCTGTTGCACGTGATCTTTCGGAAGAATTCGCATCCGGCGTATTTACACAGGATGAATTGGAGCTCGCCGCGCAAAGTTCGAATTCTTCGCAGGCGCTTATCAGGTTTTGGTGTGCAAAAGAAGCCGTATCGAAAGCTCTGGGAACAGGCATTCGCTATTCTCCAAAGGAGCTTATCATCGCAGACTACCAAAGCGATACAGGAAGAATTGTTGCGCGGCTGGAAGGCGGTTGGGTAGAAGCATTCAAGAATTTCAAAGGCAGGGATATAACTGTAGCTTCGAAACTAATGCGCGACCACGCGCTCGCATTTTGCTTTATCCCAGCTTCTTTATTAGATGACGGCAATGATTTCTAGCATAGCTACATTTCCTCAATACGCTTGCGATTATGCAAGAAATCTAGCCGCGCGCTCGCCGCGCTTTGCGCTGCAAATCGATGCCGCGCCGGAATTCGAAAAAGAAAATATCGCCTTGGAAAACAAAACGGCATATTCCGCCGACCCGTTCGGAGAATTTTCGAGCTCTTCAAAATGCCACGGCCTCCGTCAGCGTTTCCAAGATAGAGTTCTTGTAATGGTCTCGACCAGATGCTTCATGAATTGCCGGCATTGCACGCGCCGCGCCCTTCTCGGGAAATCCGAAGTTGTCGAAACCGATTCGCAGCTTGCTTCTTGCTTAGATTATGTAAAGGCGCACAGCGAAATACGCGATATCCTTCTTTCTGGTGGAGACGCGCTAACTTTGAGCGATGAAAAGATTCTGAAATTCGCGGATTCGTTTTCTGCTCTCGAGCAAATCGATATCGTTCGCGTTTGCACTAGAGCGCTCGCGGCAAACCCTTCGAGAATAACGAAAGAACTCGCCTCTAACTTGGGCCGCTCGAAGAAAGTTTGGGTAAATACTCAATTCAATTGCGCCGATGAAGTGACGGATGAAGCCAGGAATGCGGCGGGGATTCTTGTCGACGCCGGAATTCCCGTAAGCTGCCAGACCGTGCTTCTCAAAGGAGTCAACGATTCCAGCGAAGAGATGTTAAAATTGTTTCGCGCACTTAGCGCGGCAAGAATCCGCCCCTACTATGTTTTCACATGCGATCCGATAGCCGGCATAGAACGCTTCAGAGTTCCTCTCGAAACCGCGAAGCGAATCGAGCGCGAATGCGCAGAATCGATTGGCGGGTTAAGCCTGCCGAGATTCGTCTCGGATATACCAGGCGCAAAGAGAAAAATTCCTATCTCGGAATTATAAGCCGAAGATACCAGTTTACAAAATCCGGTCCCCAGAACATCCAAAAAACCGACCCCATGCAAATGTAAGGACCGTATGGAATTGCGGTAAACTTGCCGAGCTTCGCCTTATTCAGGATAATCATCGAAATTCCAACGACCGAGCCGAACACGGACGAGGCGACCAGCACGACGAGAACTGCAACAGGCCCCGATATCGCCCCTACTGCGCCAAGCAGGAATACATCGCCCATCCCCATCGCCTCGCGCTTGAAGGCTTTTGTCCCAAGAAACCTGACGAGCCAAAGAAGGCCAAAACCAAACGCAAGCCCGATTAGCGAATAAAGCGGCGAAATCGCAATTGCATGGAAATCGGAAATATATCTCAGATCTTTCAAAACGCGCGGCAACATAGAGAAAACGCTATCTGGCGCAAGCGGCAGAAAATAAAACAGAAGAGAATACCCTACCCCTAGAATCATGCCGCCAACCGTCACAAAATCCGGAATTACCTGATGATCGAAATCGATAAACGAGCCGACAATCATAAGTGAAATCCAAACCCACGCAAGCGGTGCATAAATTCCATACCTCCAAAACGTGGCAAGGAACAAAACGCCGCCAATCAACTCTACCGCTATATAGCGAGGTGAAATCGGCGCCTTGCAGTTCGCACATTTTCCGCGCAAAACAAGCCAGGATATAATCGGCAGATTCTGCCGCCATTTTATCGGCGAAGAACACTTCGGGCAGTGTGAAGGCGGCGAAACAATCGATTCCCCCCTCGGCACGCGCCATATCACGACATTCAGGAACGAAGCAATCGATGCGCCAAGCAAGAACGCAAATAGAGCGAAAATATCGATTAACTCAATCAAAGCGGCATCGACCAATCATTAGTCTTTTTATTGCCCGCGGCAGGTTTCTGCGCGGGACGCTGAGCGCTTCGCGCCGGACTCTTGGGCGAGGCTGCCGCCTTGCCGCGAGATTCGAGATCTCTTACGAGATCATCTTCATCATCTTCATCGAAATATGTAACAGCTTCGATATCCTTATATTGACGATTTCTTTGCTCTTCCTCGAGGCGTTTCATCTCGCGCTCAAGTTCCGCATCGATATTCGATAAAGCTTCAGCGTCAAGATCATCATCGTCGGCCAGCGTGGTTTTATCTAATCTGGGCGGCGGCGGGATGTTTTTAACGGTGGCTTTCGCTTCCGAGGCTTTCGGCGCATATAGTTCCGGGTAGTTGATACGACGCTGCACCGCAATCTCGCGCTCCTTTATGCGGGCTTTTTCTTCGGCGATTTTCTTTTGCTCGGCCTTGAGCTGTTCGCGCGCCTTCTTCAGTTTATCTGTTTCATCCTTTACCTGCTTTTCATGCTCCCTCTGCTTGGCCGCGAATTCTTTTTTCTGCGCAGAAAATTCCGAACGCTCGGATTGCGATACGGGCGAATCAGGCACTTTCGCCGCCGCCGCGGCAGCTTGAGAGGACGATGCCTTTATCATTTCTTCAGTGAATTTAATCTGCTGCTCCATCAGACGACTCTGCATATCCGCCATCGCCTTTAATGCCGCGTCGTTGCTCGCTGATTGCGGCGCGGCGGGCGACTGGACTACTACCGGCCCTTGGCTCGAGCGGTCGTTGAGCATTACTTGAAAGAGCTGGTCGCTAAGCGCATTGTTGCGCTGCGATATATTCATGAGCAGCATAACGAACACGCCTATCAAGGCAACCATCAGCACTACGAAGAAAATGCACAGCGTAGTCATACGCTTTTGCGCTTTGGCATGTTCGGCGTCGACATATTGCTGAAAAGCTTTTAGGACAGGAAAGTCATCCATTGGATCAGACTGACCATATATACTCACAGCGTTTCGCCCTATCGGCGAGCCGACCTCCGGGATATTCTGATTCTCATTCATGTGCGTATTATACCATTTTTCGGCGCCCCTTGGCTAGGGGTTTTCGAAAAGTTATTTTCTTTCATGTGGGAAATCGGCCTGAACTGTTTCCCCGTTTTTTGGGGAAAATAAGGACCTTTTATTCCCAAAAAGTTGTTTTCTTTCATGGCGCTTCGCGCCGTTCGGAAGTTCAGGTGTTCAGTTTCAGTTTATAGTCGTAGTTGTAGATCGGAAATACCCAAAAGTTTCATTTGGCGAATTCTGACTGGCGTCCAGCATGCCTAGCGGCTACTAGAAGTACAAACAGCGCTCGACGCTGCATGGCTCGTATTCGATACCCTTTATGCAGCGGTGGCTTACCTCGTCGTAGAACTTGCATCTGCAGGCGCAATCTTCCCACTTCTTGCCCTTTATGAAATCCATGAAGAGCAATGTGTCGGGAGGATTGCGCCTCGACTCGCCGCTAAGCGGCGCATCCTCCCAAGAGCGCGAATTCAGCCAAACGAGCGGAGCGCGGATGTACCCGATGGTATGACGACACTCAAAAAGGTCGCTGCAAAGTTCAAGCCTAATCCTGTTTTGCGTGGCGATAAATCGCCGTCTATTCCTCGCCCACCGACACTTGCTCCGGCAAAATCTCCAAAAGCTAGGCCAATTGACGAAGAAGCCGCGTCTTTCGTGTCGATGAACAAGCGTAAAACGGCCATTACAAAGCCGTATTCCGATGGCGAATACGCATACGCAACAGACGGCGCAAGCTGCGCAAAGGCGAAACTGTTAAAGGCGCAGATTCTGCGCCTATCAACGAGACGAAGCAGATATTTGAAAAAGCGGAGTCGCAAAAAGCAGAGGATTCGTTTACTATCCCAGTCGCGGAGCTTTATCCGAAGCTCGTTCAGGCTGCTGTAGTTCATGAGGGGTCTGTCAAGCAGAAACCTATAGAGCTTTGGCGTGGCTCGGACGGGAAACTGCATATCCGCTCTTTCCGCGAGGAGGGGCTTGGGAGCGAAGCTAGATATTCTACAGATGGCGAGACAAGCACTTCCAAGCCAATAATGGCTATTCAAGGCTATCGGCTGCAAGAGTTTCTTAAGCTCGCCGCCAAGTCTGGCGCGCCAGAGGTAACGATTCTCGTAAAAAAATCGCCGGGGGCAAGATGGGCTTGCATCTAAAAGCTGGCGAGTGGGAAGGTATTATATTGAGCATAAAAGACTCTCCAAAGGAGATGTCTGAAAGATGGGCAGGTAAGGATACGAGTAAGGGCAATTCGGCTCCAGCCGCACAACTCGAGGCCGCTAAAAAAAATGGTCTCGCAAAAGAGTTGGCGCCAACTGTCGAAGAGGCGGTAGACGCGGCAATGCGGTTGAAGGCGCTTGCGTATGCGCCGGAATCGGAATTGCGCCAAAGGCTAAAAATCGCGAAAGAGCATAAGCAGACTCGGCTAGCAAAAGACATCGAGACGATTCTTGCGGATAGAGCAGCTAAAGAGAAACAATATGGGCGCAAGACAGAGGCAACAGACAATGGTGAATCTGCGGGCGGCAGATTCGCCGGAGATGATGATTTAAGATATTCGATTGGCAAGGAAGAAAATTCTCTTGAAGACCCGGACTTCAAGGCGTGGGCGAAGAAGAAGGGCTACAAAATCCTAGACCGCGGCCTCCGCGAGAAATACGACAACTCCCTTCTCCGCATGGCAAACAGGCTGTGGAAGCGCTTTATCCCAAACGCCAAGGTCAAGTTCGTCGATCACATCTCGACAGACACCGGCGAGGGCTTCGGCAACGGCGACCTCCGCTATCTCCGCAAGGGCGCGAAGATAATGGGGACTTTCAACAAGGCCACGGGAGAGGTGCAACTCGCAAAGGGCGCGAAAATCGACACCTTCGCGCACGAGCTGGGTTGGCACGCCGCTAGGCGCTGGGCGCAGCAGGAGAGCGCAAAGAAGAACGGCAACCCAGCCGCAAAGCGCCTCCTCGAAAGCATGGACCGCTTCGCCGCGAACGCCCCGCAGCAATACAAGGACTATGTGCGCTCCGTCTATGGCGACATCCCGCCGGATGTAATGATTGACGAGATCGGCGCTCACGCCTTTGCAGATTTGAAGGGCGGGGAATTGGCGAAAATCGTATCCACCAAGGACGGCGCGGCTTGGTATTCGCGCGTCAAGGATTCGGAGGCTGGCCTCATCAAGGAGTATCTGACCGCCAAAGGAATGAACCGCGTCGATCTGATGGGCGTGGAGAACAAGTCGCCGGAACAGTTCTCCCAGTTCCTCTCCGAGGCTCTTTCGTCGGGGCGCACTCTGGGCAGGCTCGACGTGCCGGAGGCGTACTCCGGCGACTGGAAGCCGAATCTCGCGCAGAAGTGGAAGGAGCGGCTTTTCGATTTCCTCGCCCCGGTCAAGGAGTTCGCCAAACGCACCAACACCACCGGCGACAACGACGCCTACCATCAGGCGAGGAAGTTGCAGGGGCGGCTCCAGGTCGCGCAGGACAAGGCGCGTCGCGCCACCGACAGGGTGAACAAAATCCTCGTGGACGCCGACATCGACCCGGGCGACCTCGGCAGATACATGAAGGCGAGAGCGGCGGAGGAACGCAACGCGAAAATCGCCGTCCGTTCAAAGGGCGAGGTCTCCAACGGCTCTGGCATGACCGCCGCAGAGGCGCGGCACATCATCGAACAGGCCTAGGCCACGGGGCAGCGCAAGGCCCTCGACAAGGCCGCAGACATCCTCTGGAAACTCCAGCGCGAGGGACTGGAGGCTAGGCGCGACGCAGGCCTCATCGAAGAAGAGACTTTCAACAAGTGGACGCAGGAGGAGCCTCACCACGTCCCGTGGCGCTCCGCCATCGACCCCGAAAGCGGAGAGTATGTCGGACGCGGCGTAGGCGGCAAGTCACTAAAGGATCAGATTGCCGTAGTCTACCACAAGAGGGCGCTGGATTTCATACGGGGCTCGGTTTCTGCCCGCAAGCCGCTCTCAAGTGATCTAATCCAGCAAATACACGCAATCGCCATGCACGGTACGCCAAAGGCGATCGAAAAGATGAAAAGGCCTTATTACATGGCCACGACGCTGAGGTTCGTGAAAAAACTGGAGACGCACCCGATTCACATAGCGGCGACATTCTTCACGCGCTTCCTTTTTCTGTGGCCATTCGAGGAAGGTAACGAATGCACGGCTTATCTCGTAGCGAATTTTATTCTGATGCAGCTTGGATATCCGCCGGTCGTACTATACCGCGCAATCTTCGGATGGTGGCGGAAATTCAGTGACGAGCACGCACCTAGGGACAAATACGAGAAGCGATTAGCGAAGAACTTCGATGAGACTGATGACAAGAACGAAGTCCTGCTCATGGTTGAGGAAGCAGTGCTGAAAAAGCCCGATATATGACACCCCAGCATCAACGGTAGGCTGGATTCGACCATATTCACCTCGGTCTTCGCGAAGGCGGTGAAAAATCCGCGCGGCGACTGGCCAAAACGCTGGCAGAAAGCAGGCGGCAAAATCTTCCCTGGCGGCAGAATGATAGCGCTAAAGGACGACCCCGTTTGGGTAAAGCTTTCGGTCTTCGACAATCCTTTCCCTCCATTCGATTGGGGTAGCGGCATGGGACTAGAAGATATCGGCCGCAAAGAGGCTGTTAAGCTAGGTTTAATCGATGATAAAGAG
>JAFSMR010000056.1 GCA_017447805.1 Kiritimatiellia bacterium
CCACTCAGGGCCAATGCCATTGTACTCGCGGCAGAGAGTCGCGTAGTCGAAGTCCTGAATGAACTCGACGCCGTCAAGCTCGGCGAACACCGCCGCCTTTACAAGACTGTCTATCTTCGCTTCGTCTACCATACGTCCTTTCTCGGTAGGGGCGTGTCTCCGACGCGCCCGCAAATCAACCCCGTTTTGTTCTCGCCGGACGGGATACCGCCGTTTCCACTGCCACCAGCAAGAAGCCGCGTTGGGGAGAGCAAGTTCCCTTGCGGCGCGATTATTATGACACAGGTATTGTCAACTTACAAATGCGCGACAAGGGTATATGCGATAAATGCGAAAGATAATCAAGATGATACAAATGCGATAAATGCGACAAACGAGGGTATTTGCGCCTTGGCAAAAAGAAGCCGCGCACGCGGCAGATTTGCCGCGCAAGGGAAATCATCTTGTTCAAATCTCCAAGCGTTGGAGATTTGAATCATCTTGAATTGAAGTTTCGCGGCACTTTTGCCGCGTTATCCTCGCGCACGCGCACAGCCGCGCACACGCGCGAGGGATCGCAGGGGTGTGGAATAGGTCGCGCGGCAAATACGCCGCGCTTCAAATGTGTATGCGAAAATCTAAAATCATATACATATCGCGGCAGATGTGCCGCGCCTGGCAAATGACAGGCAAATGAAAACCCCCTGCAAGCAGCTTGCAAGGGGTTTGGGATTACTTGACATCTAATCTTCTTTTGCTGCACAAGTGTCCAAGCCAATGATGTGCTTGCACACATCGCACATTAGGATGTCGTGTGCGTCTGTAAACCGTGCTGGCAGAAAACGTAGGAACGTCTCTTTACCTTGATTTGCACATGCAGGGCATACTGGTTCATTAAAGCGAGTGTCAATGCTATACCCTTTGCCTGAAACGGGCTCCAAAAAGTTCTTAAAGTTCTCATTGAGTTTGTCGTTAAGGTTTCTCGCTTTTGCATAGAAGGTGTAACAATAAACCGAAATATGGACTATGCCAAGGAGTAAGACGAATAGTATGTACCCAGTCCATTCGACCCCAAGAAAACATGCAAGTTGCGTCAAGTAGTCATTGAGTGGTTTGAACATGATCGGACAAGCGCCAAGGACGAGCGGCCAAGTTTTTCCCAAAAGGCTTAACAATTGTTTGACCATTGCTGACTCCACAATGCCGCCTCCTCATAGCATCTTCTTCAACTTCTTGATCGTGCCGGCAAGGGCAGTAGATTCCTCTGCAAGCTGCGAGGCGGTCGCGCGCAACTCGTCAAGGTTGATCGATTTAGTTGTAGGGCGGGACATCCTTTCTCCAAGGTTGTCATTTAGGCCTAACAACCAATCTGCTGATACCGCATGAATCTTACAGATGTTGGCGAGTATGTCCGCGCCTGGCACTGTAGTGCCTTTTTCGTAGCGGGCATATTGCTGTTGCTTCATGCCGAGTTCGGCAGAAAACTGGCTTTGTGGTGTAGTACCGCGAAGTTCCCTTAACCGTTCAGATAGTGTGCTCATCTTTTACAACTTTCTTGCTCAACCCCATTGACACAACAACGAATTAGTTGTATACTATCCGCGTTGACCGTCACAAGAGACGAGCAACAGTATAACAAAACAGCCACCAAAACGGAAGGAGCAAAACAAATGAGCAAGAAAACAGCAAGGCCGGCGACGCGCATCCTAATGAAAGTGGAATGTTCCATGCCGCCGGAAATTCACAACGAGAAACTGGACGCCTGGGCTCGCCATCCGCACGGTTTCGTCGTGGTGAAGAACAACAAGTACGTCACGGTCAAGGACGCAATCGAGGCAACCGACACGGTGCGCATCGTTCATGCACCAAGCGGCGGAAAGGCGCTTATGCGCGAGCTTGAGGAAATCCGCGAGGAGTATGATCTCAATCCGAATGGGTTCTATCCGAGACTCGTCATCGTCCCGGAAGGTGTCGAGAAGTATCCGGCATGGAGTCAGTTCTCCCAGCGGGCAGCACTAATTGTGGAGGTCTAATAATGGTCAAGGCAAAGATCAAAACCGTTTCGCGCATCACGAACGCCTCGGCTCTCGCAAGAGAGCTGGGCGTCACGCGCGAGCATCTATGGCGCGTCGTCACCGGTCGGCGCGAATCGCGCCGCCTCACGGTTGAGCTACGCAAGCGCGGGCTCACCTTCGAACCCGCCACGCTCCGCGCGGCGCTCAAGCGCCAGGGGAAGGGGGGGAAGTGAGATGATCGACTTGAAGCCCGAGTTCATCAAGACCCTCAACTCGATCTCGCGGAAGTTCCCGACTTGGCAGGTCTTTGCCGATGCAGTGCGGATGATGGCTCTAACGCTTCGGTCGCCGTTGCTGCTGGAGCCAGGCGAGAAGGAAGAGTGCGAGCGGCAGTACAAGGACATTGCGGAGCGATACAGTGAGGAGCGATCGCAGATAGCCAAGCTGTTCGCCATTGTCATGCAGGCACTCGAAGAGAGCCAGACGGACTTCCTCGGCGGAGTCATGGAACGCATCGGCTCGTCAAACCTCGGCAC
>JAFSMR010000057.1 GCA_017447805.1 Kiritimatiellia bacterium
AATCCGCTCCCAGTGGGGAGAAAAAACAGATCCAACCAAATAAATCGCGATTCGCAGGATACATCCTCGACAATTGCCAAAAATTATCAAATAAACTTCCGTTTACTTCCAGAACTTGCGTTTAGTTCTAGACACAACGCTAGATTTTTGCGGGATAGAGGACCAAGGAGATGAGTGATGGGACGCTTCTCGCGAGGTGAAGTGATTAGTTGTAGGCTTTAGTTGTAGAAAGGAATTTGCGGCGGCCACGGGGCGGCCGCCCTGAACATCTGAATGCGGCTCTAGTCGCCCTAAACTTGCAAAAAAATGAGTGCCAAAAAACTCCAGGCCGTGGCCTATTGACTATGAGCATATAAAATGTTATAATGCTTTGCATAAAATGTGCAAAGGCGAAAGAGGAGGTCTGAAATGGCTGTTATAATCCGTAGATGGCGGGCATTTGTGGCTATTGCAGTAGCATTCCTCGCTTTTCTTGTTTATGCGATAGATTTTACAAGGGTTGATGTTTCGTGCAATCCGCCGGAAGTCGTTTCCGTTTCCGGTTGCGTGGTGGAATGCACCAGAATTGGCGACAGACTTCTCCTGAGGCTGGACGGCTGCGAAGACGTGTGGCTGTTATTCAAAGGGTTGCCTGCCGATGAAGAGGTCGGCTACACGCTTCTATCCGCCTATGGGTCGGTGCTTGCGCATGGCGAAGGCTGCTATCTGCCGGTAGAGAGCCATCCTTCGGCGGCGGCCGTCTTGATATACTCGCTTTCCGGCGAGACCGACTGGAGCGATGTCGTCGAAGTCCATGCCGTGACATCTGCGGCAAGACAGCGATCAGTCTCTACGGGCCCCGTGGCTTCCGGCGACAGAATGCGGTCTATACCGTCTGGAGGCGGAGCCGGGGCTGTGGCGTCCGCGTCAGGCGGATTTGGAATATATACCATAGGTTGCCTGACTTCCGAATCCTGGGGCGGTGTTGATGCGTCGGCCTGTGTACTCACCGGACTTTCCGGGTTCAGTGGAGAGTACGAAAACGGCACAGGCGCATTCAGCACCGGGGTAGGTGGCTACATGAAGCTGACTGGGGGCGTCCCGTATTCCTTCCGTGTCGGGGCGGATGACAGCGCCACGCTGAAGATAGGGACCGCGACCTCGTACATAGGCGGCGAACATGCGTTTTGCTGGGGGAATACTGCTACATTCACGCCTGCCGAGACCGGTTACTATGGCTTCAGCGTCAGTTACAGTAATGTCGGCGGCCCTTACGAGCTGGATTTCGAAGGTGCGCCATCGCCCATATACAGTTGCACGAATTCAATACCATACGCGACAATCACTGCCAACCCGTCAGTGCTGACCGTGCCGTGGAACGGTCAGGCGCCATCTGCGAGCATCTGCGCCTCAGGCACGGATTCGCGAGTATCGTATGCATTGACCCGTTCCGGCGCAGCGGGAACGCTTTCCGGGGATGCTCCGTCGTGGACCTACACGCCCGACGCAGAAGCGATCCGGCGGGGCGGCGACACCAACGCCGTATTCACACTCGGCCAGTCTTATGACATATTCTCGTATGACGGCGCGCAAGCGACCGTTTCCCTCGTTCGCCAAAAGCCAGAAGCGACCTTATCCCCTACCGTAGTTACGGTTACCCGCACCGGGAAGGGCGTCGTCGGGGTGTCGGGGCTGTACGGTCCGGCGCTCGCCTACGAGTTCGCGGACGGCGGCACAGAGAAGGAATTCAGTTATGAGGGATCTGGCGCGGAAGACGGCGTCGTTTCGACAAACTTTGTAGATGTGGCATGGGTCGCGCGATACGGCGGCGCTACTGTCGCAGAGGGGACAAATAGAGTTCAGGTTGTCTACGATCTCTCGCGAAAGGCGACAAAGAATGAAAAGTGCTTGTGCGAGGTGAATCTGGAAGGTTCTAAGCCTGGCGTGGAGAATGCGTGCGTATCTTTCACACAGCGTTTCGGTTCGACTCCGTGGGCCTCATCGGCGCCATGGGGCGTTCTCGCCATCGAGGAGGAGGAGCCTACGCAGCGCCTCGCCACCCCGGCGGTTCTGCGATACGACCACCCTGCAATGCGGCGGCTCGCCGGCGGCGCGTCGGGAACGGCGGTCGTCTGGCCGCCGTTGGGGCATCCGCTCACATACGAGAACGGCGTTCCCTCGCAGAACTCCGTGACGCACGACTCGCGCCTGGTGGAGGTCGCCGGCGCACCTGTGCCGACGGTGCGAGAGGTCTTCCCGGACCGCAGCGAGGTCGTTTACACGAACGGCGTCCCCGCCGCGCTCGTCACATCCGACGGCGTGCGGGTGGAGGTCGCCGATCTTGGTATCGAGGTCATAAGGGACTCGAACGGCTACATCAGCCAGATATGGTCCTGGACGGACGGACTTCTCGATGTCACGGTCTACAGCGGGCGCTTCCGCGTGAACTGGTACGCGCCTTCCGCCGTGGGAACGAAGAACGCTGCGGGCGTGTACACTTATACGGGCTCCCCTTTGAAGTACTTCGACTTCGGCACTCCGTCCGGTGGCACGACGGGCCGGTCGTTCTCGCTCGTGGAACACCGCTCTGCGGACATGGAGTTCCCGACTCGGTGGGATTGGGACGCGACTGTACAGGACTGGACGATGGTGCGCGGATCCGGTTCGGAGGCGGTGACACTTTTCCGCTCCATTGCCGACAACGCCGATGGGACATGGACTGTAACAACATCGTCCACCTCTGCGCAAGGCACAGCGAAGTCGGATACGAAAACTTACTCGGGGCGCAATGGCAACGCAGTTGTCGCCGCCACGTCTGGCGGTCGGCAGACCTATGCTGCAAGTCGCGTTGACGCTGGCGATGGCGTTGGGCGTCCGTGTAGCACGACGGACGCCCTCGGGCTGCTGACGACCAATATCTACGACAGCGCAGGCAGAATCGTGTACTCGGCGACAAGCGGCGGCGCTGTAGAGCGCACTACGTTCTATGAATACCCGTCCGGCGGCGTGACGCCGGACTTCACGCCTTCGCGGACAATCCATGTCGCCGGCGGCGTGACAAACAGAATCGACACCTACACGCGCGCAGGGACGCGCGAGGATGGGCTCGTGGAGATTTCCGCAGTATCTGACGGCTTGAACGTCCGCACGAATCTGACCATTCGTCATCCGGCAGCGTCTGTCAATATTTTCGAGGCGGGGCGCGTCGCGCTGATGGTCGCGCCGGACGGAGCTACGACCACCAACGAATACGAGGCGGCGGAGGGTTTCCTCTATGTCCGCACATCCACGCGAGGCGTATTCTCCGGCGGCGCGTTCTCGCTCGTGGAAGGGAAGTCCACGAGGACGCGCGACTTCTACGACGCGCAGGGCAACATCGCCGTCACTGTATCCGAGGCTCTTGTGGGAGGCCAATGGCGCGAGATTGCTTCCGCCACCAACACATACAATGTCATGCATACGCGGCTCGGAACCATCCGCTCCACTGGCAAGTTTTCAGACTCGTCGCGCATCTGCACAGGCCCATTGTGGACGCTCGGAGAGGATGGGATAGCGACGACGAACCAGTACGACAGCACGAAGCGGATGGTCGCCTCGACGCGCTACGGTCCGTTCGGGGCGGTCGCAACGGCCTACACGCTCGATGCGCAAGGACGCGTTGTTGCCGAGATACGCACGGCGGACGGCGTGGAATCGCAGACCGTGACGCGGACATACGACACTGAAGGACGGCTCACGAGCGAGACTGACGCGCAGGGTCTGGTGACGACCTACGCATACTCGGCGGACGGGAAGGTCACCACGGTGACGTTCCCATCGGGTGGAACTCGGATTACGACGCTCAATGCAGACGGCACGCTCGCCTCCGTAACCGGCACGGCGGTCACGCCGGAGTACTACAGCTACGGAGTGACGACAAATGGACTAGAGTGGACGCAGGTCAATTACCTCTCGCGGAACGGCGCGCGCTGGACCAAGACCTACCGCAACGCATTCGGCGAGACGGTGCGAGATGAACGCCCCGGCGCCAACGGCTCGACTCTGACGACGGAATATACATACAACGAAAAAGGCCAACTCGTCTCGACCGTTTCGACGGGCCAGCCCGCAGAGACGCGCACCTACGACATTTGGGGCGACCTCGCGAGCGTCACGCAGTCCGCCGACGGCAAGAGCCGCACGCAGTCGATGGAGGGCGCGAACGCGCTTGTCGGCGGCGAGGTGTGGCGGGTCGAGTCCAGCGCCCTGTCATGCTCAGACGCGGCGATTGCGCCGCTCGTGACGACGAACATGACTCAGCTTTCTGGGCTTTCGCTCACGAACGAGTCTCGGCAGGTGTCTATAGACATTCGCGGCAACGCGAGCGAGATATGGTCGGAGTTTGACCCCGAGATATCGACGCGCCTGACGCATTCGACGATTCCCACGGCAACGAACGCCGCGCTTTCGGAATCGATGGACGGCGTGGCTACGCTCTCGGTTTCGTACTCTGCCGTCACGAATCTGGTCGCATACGACGCCTACCGCCGCGTTGTCGTGCAGACCGATGGGCGCGGCAATGCGACGACTAACGCGTACGACGCGCTGGGGCGGCTCGCTTCGGTGACGGACGCCGCGACGAACACGACCTGGTACGCCTACGATGCGGCGGGACGCCTCGCGGCGGTCACGAATGCGCTGGGAGTCGCCACCGTCTATGAGTACGACCTCAGGGGCAACAAGACGTACGAGGGTGGCGGGACGTATCCCGTCACATACGCCTACGACGCGTTCAACGTGATGACCAATATGACCACCTACCGTGCGGAAGGGTCGTTGCCTGGCGACGTTACTACATGGCTTTACGACGAAGCGACGGGTCTTGTCACAAATAAAGTCTATGCCGATGGATATGGGCCTAGCTATACATACACCGACAACGGGAATCTCGCAACGCGCACCTGGGCTCGCGGTGTCGTCACGACCTACGCCTATGACGGCTGGAACAATCTGACGAACACGGCCTACTCCGACGGAACACCGTCGATCGCGCTCTCCTACGACGCCATGGGGCGTCAGGTGTCCGCGATGGACGCGGTCGGTACCACGACAACAACCTACGACGACTATGCCGAAGTGGCATCCGAAATCGTGAGTGGGCTTTATTCGCGCACCATCTCGCATGTCCGGGATGCATACGGCCGCGACCTCGGTTACAATATCGGCAATTCCAGGATGAGCATCGTCGAGTACGAGGCGGACACCGCGAGGATGAAGCGCGTCAAGATGGCGGGCGTGTGGTTCACATACTACTACCTTTCGGGGACGGACCTCAAGAGCCGCCTCCAGTACGGCAGCTCGGGCTCGGCCTACTACACCTACGAACCGCATCGAGATCTCCTTACACAAGTTCAGAACTATATCAATGGCGGAGTCATCTCGCAGTACGACTACGTGAACGACGCGCTCGGACGGAGGACTGAGATATCCCGCTCCGGCTCGATGATGAGCGAGACGCGTACCGACTACTACGGCTACAACGACAGGAGCGAGCTCGTCTCGGGGATTAAGGACACGGCGGCCACGAACATAACGGAATACGCCTACCAGTACGACGACATCGGGAATCGCATAGAATCGCTGGACCTAGGCACAAACAGAACCTATACAGCCAATGCCCTCAACCAGTACACGAACATTGTGGAGGGCGCTGGCGGATTCCTGCCGCAGTTCGACAACGACGGCAACCAGACGTTAATCCGCACATCAACTGGCGATTGGAGCGTCACCTACAACGGCGAGAACCGCCCCGTCAATTGGTCTTGCGGCAACACCAACATCGTGATGAAGTTCGACCGCATGGGGCGGCGCGTCGAATACATCGAGACGGTAAGCGGTGTGACCAACGCGCACCATCGCTTCGTGTACGACGGATACGTCTGCATCCAAAGACTCAACGGCGCGGCGAACAACTCGATAGACCTGGTCTTCGGCTGGGATCCTTCGGAGCCTGTGGCGACAAGGCCACTCGTCCTGCAGAAGTATGGACAATATTCGATATTTTACACCCATGACGGCAACAAGAACGTGTCTGAGCTCGTCTTCTTCCAGCAGGCGAACGGCATAGCCGCGCACTACGAATACGCGCCGTTCGGCGCAGTCACCGCTACAACCAGCTCAACCCCAGTGATGACCTACGATTTCCGCGAGTACAATCCGTTTAGGTTCAGTAGCGAATATGCAGACAATGCGCTCGGTTTAATGTATTATAACTATAGACATTACGAGCCGTGTGTTGGCCGCTGGCACAACTGTGATCTGCTGGGAGAAGAAAATGGCATGAATTTGTATATGTTTTGCGATAACGCGGCAGTATGCCTTGTTGATTCTTTAGGAAATGTTCCAACGGGCACTACATTCTTAAATGCATATTCTCCTTATGATTACAGTCATAACGGGCGGGAAATATGGAGTGCTGTGGGAGGATCTCTTAAACGGCATTTGTGGAATGATGAGACAGTTTATCCGCCCAATTCCTGCGCGACAAGAGTAACCATTGCCTTGATAAAATCCAATGAGCCTATTCCAAATGGTAGCAGACAATATATTAATACCCTCAAGAGAGGTGAGCAAGGAATTGCGGGGAATTACATTGTAGGTGCTGGGAAAATGCAGGACTACTTGACCTCTGCCTGGGGAACAACAAGTAAATTGTCGCCCAGTAGCGCATACTATTTTGTGTCAAAAGTAAAGAAAGGTGACATCTCAGGGCTTCGAGAGGAGATTGAAGAAAAATTGAAATGTTCCAATGTCCCTACTGATGAATATGTTTGTGTTGTGTCATCTAAAGTAAATGATGAACCTGGTGTGTCGGGACATATTGGTATGGTTACGAAAACATACGCGGATCGTTATACACCTTACAGGGACAATCCTGCCGTTTGGATATTGCCTCCAACTATAAAAGTAACCCCTCAAAAAAAGTAGGAGTTGTAGTTTTATGAAAACTATTGTAATGTTGATGGTTTGGATGGCAAGTTTTGTCCTCTGTCGCCTTTATGCGGGGGGGCAGGATGGCACATGGATTTCATTCGTAGACGAGATAGGGAAATATCATGACGATAATACTAATCGTGTATATTATGCAGGTTCGAGCAATGATGTTGCATTCCTTTATCATCAAACCTCAAATGGAATTCGAGAATGGCAGATAAATAACACTCCTCTATTAGATACTGTTCGTCGTCCCTTTAGTCGCGATAATAAAAGGTGGGTAATAATCAAAGCTGACATAGACGAAAAAATCTCTTGCCTTAACATAAAGGCAATGGCACATGATTTTATTAAGCGTTTGCCATCGGAATCTGCGCTTGTCAATGCGACCGATGAATTATTTATGACGGATAGAGGATATCAGTATGAAGACGGAACGCCAGTACTTATATGTAGACGAGAGTATAAAGTGATAGCATCATATTCAGCCAAGTTGCATAAAGGCGACATCGTATGTACAAATTGGCTTGTTGATGATTACACCTCAACAACTAACATCTTGTCTAATAGTAAAGGACATCAAAGGCATTCCATTGTTGATGAACGAACATTATATGTGACTTGGAATTCCGAAATGCTGTCACAGGGGAAAATAAACAGATATTTCTACATCGGTGATGTAGTTGCAACCACAATTGAATTTGTGTGGGATTGTGATATAAACCACGCAGCGCTTGTCCCATTTGACGAGGAGATGGTAATTGATATGTATATTGTAGAGTCTGAAAAGCGGAGACGACCTGATACACATATTGCGGACAAGGAGCAGGATACAAGATGTGGTATCTCGGGGGTTGACCCCATTGGTTTGGTAAAAGTAGTGGAGTAGCGGCGGAAAGCCGTAGCGAATCGATATGAAATATGGTAGAATGTCAGCCATGAGGAGACAGGCGAGCAGACTGGTAATTCCGCGTGGCAAAATCCAGACGCGCCGTGCGTGGCTTGTCATTTGTCGTGCGGAGACAGCCCGCCCCGGCTCGATGATGAGCGAGACGAGGACGGACTGCTACGGATACAACGACAGGAGCGAGCTCGTCTCAGGGACTAAGGACACGGCGGCCACGAACCTGACGGAGTACGCCTACCAGTACGACGACATCGGCAACCGCATCGAATCGCTCGACCTCGGCACTAATCGTACATATGTTGCCAACAGCCTCAACCAGTACACGAACATCACGGAAGGCGCCGGAGGATTCCTGCCGCAGTTCGACAACGACGGGAACCAGACGCTTATAAAGACCGCGACCGGCGATTGGCAGGTCACCTACAACGGCGAGAACCGCCCTGTCCTGTGGGAGTGCGAATCGACGAACATCGTGATGAAGTTCGACCGTATGGGGCGGCGCGTCGAATACGTCGAGACGGTGAACGGCGTCACAAACGCCCACCACCGCTTCGTGTACGACGGTTATCTCTGCGTCCAGCGGTTGAACGGCGCGAACAACAACGCGGTTGACCTCGCCTTCGGATGGGATCCGACCGAGCCAGTTGCAACCCGCCCCTTGTGGATGCAGCGCGTCTCGGGGACTTACAATTTCTTCTACTTCCACGACGGCAACAAGAATGTTTCCGACCTTGTGTCCTACCAGACCGCGCGCGGAGTTCCAGCACACTACGAATACGCCCCGTTCGGCGAACTTACGGTATCGACAACCAACACTGACTTCATGGCGTTCAACGTCGCCGATGCCAATCCATTCCGCTTCTCGTCCGAGTACTCCGACGACACGCTGGGGCTGGTGTACTACAACTATCGTCACTACGAGCCAGTTATGGGTAGGTGGTGCGCATATGATCAGTACAATACGCTGGAAAGATACCAATTCTTAATAAACAATCCAATAGATGAGATTGATCTTCTTGGTGAAAAACGGAATCCTGGCAGATTCAGATATTTTCCTCCGCCACTGCCGCCTCCTTTACCTCCAGAGTCTCATTTCAAACCTTCCACAGCGCCTGATAGTACAATTATCCACGAAGTGGTGAGCTCTCTTGCTAGGATAGGCTACAGATCTCAGGAAAGTGTTATTAGTGCGGGTAAAAGTGCTTGTAGTGCACAGTCACCAGAAAATTATCCAGCTACACCAAATGACGGAGGTGAGTATTTAACGAGGGGCAGATGCAGATGTTGTTACATTTTATACCTGAAAAGAACTTTGCTGGATGAGTCATTTTATTATTTGCGTTCTGCTAATGTATATAATAAGCCTTGCGTTGAAATGAAAGACGAGTATCACTTATTGCCAATCTTCCCGCGGTATTCTACATTATATGAGTATATACCGTGGTACTGAAATATATTCATTCATCGAACCAATGATGTTGTAATATCAATTATGAAATGTCTGCCTGCCATATTGCTTTTGTCCATTTGTTCTTGTGTTCAGTCTGTACAGAAATCTGATTCAAATTTCAACCCATACAGTTATGGTCACAATTACTATGAATGCGGTACGCATGCTCTATTGGAGATGCGCTATCAAGCAGCATGTGAAGCCCTTGAGGAGGGGGTGTCTAGAGGTGATGCTTTGAGCATGGTAGCCCTAGGAGAGGCTTATGAGAACGGCACTTTTGGAGTCGTAGATTATACAAAAGCCCTAAATCTTTATAGGCGTTCTTCCGAGATGGGGAATCTTATTGGGATGAGAAATTACGGCTTGTGCTTGTTGTCTGGATTAGGTGGAATACATGATAGCACTCTCGCAGACGAAATGCTCCAACAATCCTGTAAAAAAGCATTTTCCAATATTGAATCAAACAGAGACCTAGTCCCTTCTCACATATTGCTTGGATACGCCTACTCTGGTGGCTATGGAGGATTGGTTATTGATGATTTGGCCGCCATAGAGCATTTTTCGACAGCTTTGACCATAAATAAAAATTGCGACAATTGGAATGCTATTTGCCTTGAAGCTGCGCGGGCATTAATAGATATTCTGTATGAGCAAGAAGAGTTATTTAGTAAACAAACGCATATAAATGCTGTTAATGCACTTCGGGAGTGGATTGCCTCGCATGCGTTCGGCAATGCCGATGCTTATTCCCTACAAGCGGCTGCTATTAACTTGAATGGGAATCAAAGTGTATATTGTTCCCTTTTCCCGGATATTATAGCTACTCTCTCGTGGCAGGCTTATAGCGGGGATATTACAGCTATGTATAATTTGGGTTGTCTGGCAATTAATGTCTCTGGCAATTTACTATGCAAAGAAGGTGGATGCAAGTTGATTATCAAAGCATCTAGCCTAGGTCTTCTTGATGCTAAGATAGAAGTTGCCGAACTCATTAGAAAAGGATGTCTTCCGGCATGCGACTACCCTGCTCCTGATACGATTATGAAAGAGGTGGCTGAATTAGGCCATCCATCGGCGCTGCTTTATTTGGCATGTTGGTCTATGTTGGACGAAGGTGGAACGAAATCTAACTCCGAAGCAGACAAACTGCTAAAACATGCGGCTCTGCGCGGAGAAATGGATGCAAGACGCATCCTGCACAATGGGGCGAATGTTAAAGATTTTTATATGTATATGGCAAGAGCTGGTATAGGTTTACACAAATGAGCATAATAAATAACGAAATAGATGTAGAGACGGTGAGCGGCGTCACCAACACCCACCACCGCTTCGTGTACGACGGTTATCTCTGCGTCCAGCGGTTGAACGGCGCGGCGAACAACTCTATAGACCTTGTGTTTGGCTGGGACCCTTCGGAGCCGGTGGCGACCCGCCCGCTCGTCCTCCAGAAGTACGGGCAGTACAACATGTTCTACACGCACGACGGAAACAAGAATGTCTCTGAGCTCGTCTTCTTCCAGCAGGCAAGCGGCATCGCCGCGCACTACGAGTACGCCCCCTTTGGCTCGGTCACTGCGACAGGCCGCAGCACCTCCGTGACGGCCTACGACTTCTGTGAGTACAATCCGTTTCAGTTTTCTTCCGAATATGCCGACGACACGCTGGGGCTGGTGTACTACAATTATCGACATTACAATCAGACGGGTGGAAGATGGAACAATCGTGATTGTTTGCTTGCACCAAATGAATATCTATTTGTTTCGAATGATTCTTTGTTAGATTTTGATCAGCTTGGTATGAAATCTGCGGCATTAAGGCCATGGAATAGACCACTAAATATACCTGTAAAGCCTCCACATAAACCAATTATTGTAATTCCAGAAGGGCCATCAATTCGTTCTGATGGAAGTTTGGCAAATGCGATTGCAGATGAGATGAGCAGAGTCTACTATAGTAAAGAAAGAGTTTTATCAGAGGGAATCAACCTTTGTAAGCGATTTGCCCCTCCTCGTATTGTCCAATCTAGTTCTCAGATTTCTTATGAGAGAGCCTCATGTAAATGTTGTGTCGTGAGCTACTTGCTGCTTATGGTAGATACAGATAACTCGACAGTATATCATTTCTATTCTGCTAGTGTCCACAATCAATCATGTGCAGAGGTAAAGCGACAAGGTTTTTGGGATGCTAATCATGCTCCATACAAAAAAATATATGAATATATACCATGGTATTGAACAAAACGGCAATGTTTAAGATGTTGGGGCTGTGCATTTGCATGGTTCTGCTTGGATTGGTTGGCTACGCCACTTTTATAGAGGCGGCTGAACTATACTGCGTATATTTTGGCGGGAATGATATATATGCCAGAAATCTTACTGACCTCGTTAATAGACTGGATGCGCTCGGTGCCCGATTGAAGGAGCGCCCATGTAATGTTAACGAAGTGGTTGATACAATGCAAGCAATTGAGTTGTTAGACGAGGAAAAATACGTCGATTTGTATACAACGGACGATTTGAAGTTTCTCTTGACTACCTGGGATCCGGAGGGGCAAAGACTGATATTAATCCGCGATGATAATGTGAAGTTCTATAGGTTGCCGACGATAGGCGAATATAGCGGTTCGATGAGGCTTTATGTAAGCGCTGACGGGTGCGTGACAAATTGTGCTGTCGAATATGCATGCGGAGGCTGGCGATGATGAAATGGATGATTAGATTGATATTGGTTCTGTGCGCTATATATTTATGCGAACAAGTTATATGGAAAGTAATGGATGAACGGGCTTTGCTTGGCTATTCCTCGACTTGTGAACGCATAGAGCACAGAAATACTGAAGAATTGTTTTTTCGTACGCCAATGTATCCGGATGGGTTTGAGCTTGATTGTGACGGTTGTGGATATTGCGTAGTTTTAGGTTATGAATCAGCATACGAACGTGGAAAGAATTATCCGAGTCGCATAATTATGATACGCTCAGGAAAGGTGTTTTTTGCAAATCCATGAGATACAACCTCTTATATATGCATGATGGCAACAAGAAGGTTTCCGACCTTGTGTCCTACCAGACCGCGCGCGGCGTCCCCGCGCATTACGAATACGCCCCGTTCGGCGAGCTTACGGTATCGACAACCAACACCGCCTTCACGGCGTTCAATGTCGCCGATGCCAATCCATTCCGCTTCTCGTCCGAGTACTCCGACGACACGCTGGGGCTGGTGTACTACAACTACAGGCATTACAATCCAAAGGATGGAAGATGGATATGCGAAGAGCAATTAAACGAGATGAGTATTGGTCGTTGGTATGTATATGTCAATAATTCTTCATTAGGGCATCAGGACTTTCTCGGTCTTTTGTCGGTTTCTGTTAATCGAAAACCATCGGACGATCCTATGGTTATGAGGTTGGTTGTAACTCCAGAAGACATAGGAGAAGGCTGTGAATTAAATTTTATATATGTTAATTAACCCATACGACAAGAAATCTCCTGTTTCTCCTGTTCTACATGCAAAAATGAATATCCGAACGGCGGCCTGAGGCGCGACGCGCCCTACCGCTTATTGCCGGTGTTGTTCTAGCGCTTTGACCGTGATGCCGGGCATTGGACGAGAAGGGCAAACGTGTTCGCATGCGCCGCAGCCAATGCACTTTTCTACATCGATTTTAGGTATCATTGCGCCCGCGGGTCCTTCAACCCGCTCAATAGCGTTTACAGGACAATGTCTGAAGCAAGCCGTGCAGTTCACGCCTTCGGTCGCCGCGATGCAGCGATCTAGGTGCCAAAGGGCTTGGCCAATATGAATATTTTGTTTTTGGGAAGAAGGAATCGCTTCAATTGCTCCCGCGGGGCAAATATGTGAGCACTTCGCGCAATCGATTGTACAATAGCCTTCATCAAAAGCCATTTCCGGTTGCATGAAATCTTTTAGACGCTTCGAAGGACGAAGGACATGATTAGGACACGCCTTTACGCAGAGTTGACAGCCCACGCATTTTGTTTGGAAATTTTTGATAGAGCGAGAGCCGGCCGGTTTCAGCGAAGCATTGCGACTATCTATGCCTGGCGCGCTTATGTCAGCTAGTCCTCCATCGAAGATTTTTTCATCCGCTCCTTCAGCTATAAGAGCGGCTCCGATTGCCGCCGTGCCGATGATGAAACTTCTACGCTCGATTACTTCGGCGTTCTCGTTTGCGGCTGGGCGAGCTTCTTCGCGAGTTTCGGGCGAAGCGAGAAGCGCGCCAATAGCGCCTTTGGGACAAAGGACAGTGCAATCGCGGCATTGCACGCAAAGTGCAGAATCGATTTTGCCGCCCTTGCCTTGTATCGAAATGGCAGATGCTCTACATTTCTTTTCGCATTTGCGGCAGCCGATACATTTCGAGGAATCTATTTTAAGCCTAAAAGGAGCGAAGCGCGATAGAAGCCCGAGAATCGTTCCAATTGGGCATGTCCAGTTGCACCAAACGCGTCCTTTCCATATAGCAAGCGTAAAGATTGCAATTCCTGCCGTTAGAGTAAAAGATAAGGCCGTAGCGATTCTGCCGAAGAGTCCGTATGGCTCGAACCAGGAAAAGCCAAATCCCAAAAAGCCAACGGCGAGGAAGGCGAGCAAAAATGCCAAACGCGAAATGCGGCGGATTTTGGCCGGCATTTTTTGCTGCGCATTATGAGGTTTCAGGCGATATGCGATATCTTGCAAAATGCCCAATGGACACAATATGCTGCAATACCATCTGCCGGCGAGAATAGTAAGCGCTATGATAACGCCTAGCGTTATTGCGCTAGAAGCGAGCACCGCAGGCCAAAATTGCAATTTCGCCAAGAATACAAAATGCTTAAGGCCATATCCTGTAAAAAGTGCTGTGAAGCCAAGCAATACCGATAAAGCAAGTAGGCGGCGAATCAAAAGAATAATTTTACGCATGGCGTGCTTCCTTTCTGAGATTGGCGATAAATACATCGATTTCTTCCATTTTCTTCGGTATATCGATTCGCTGCGGACAATGGCTCACGCATTTGCCGCATCCGATGCAATGTTCGGGTTGTCTTAGATGATGAATCTGAGCGTCGAGTTCATTGAGGAATATCTCGCGATTTTCCGAGTGACGCTCGCTTGCAGAATCGATTGGAAGGCGATCTTCGATGCAAGCTTTGTTCCAGTTGTCGAAAACGCCTGGAATATCTATTCCGTAAGGGCAGGGCATGCAATATTGGCAAAGGTTGCAAGGAATAGAGTTGTTTTGCAATATAAGCTGGGCGGCTTCTTCCAGTGTATCAAGTTCACTTTGGGTAAGCGGTTTTAGGGGTGAAAGAGTAGCAATATTTTCGATTAGATGCTCTTTATACGTCATGCCGCTCAAGATGGTTAGAACGTTCGGATATGTTCCGCAAAAACGAAACGCCCAAGATGCGATTGAAGAATCTGGATCCATGCTCTTCAATTTAGAAGCGACGGCATAGTTAAATCGTGCAAGTCTTCCGCCTAAGAGAGGTTCCATTATGATAGCGGGAATATTCTTCGCGGCGAGTGTTTCGTATAGATATTTCGCATTTAGATTTCGCTCGTTGACTTCCTTTGCGTGAAGCCAATCGACATAGTTCATCTGAATCTGGCAGAAATCCCAGTGATATTGCTCGTGGTGTTCGATGCACCACTCGAATGCCTTTGGGTCGCCATGATATGAAAAGCCGAGGTTGCGAATGCGCCCGGCTTTACGTTCTTCTAGTAGCCACTCGATCGCGCCATTTTCGATATATCTTTTGGAAAATGTTTCAAAGCCTCCATTGCCTACAGAGTGCAAGAGATAAAAATCTATGTAATCCGTCCGTAGAGCTTTGATGGAATTGGCGAGAAGTTCTTTGCAAGCTTCAAGGGAATATTGCTGTGGCGCGAAGTTTGAAAGTTTTGTCGCGATGAAATAGCTGTTTCTCGGGTGATGCGAAAGCGCCTCGCCCATAACTCTTTCCGATTCTCCGCGGCAGTAGGCGGGTGAAGTATCGAAATAATTAACGCCATGCTCTAGAGCGAATTTTACATGCTCGTTTACGGCATCTTGATCGATGGCGGCGGAAGATACTCCTTCTGCCCAAGTATTCGCGTGCTTGCCATCTTTTGTGGGCAGTCTCATCGCGCCATAACCGAGGAGCGAAATTTTATTGCCCTTATTATCTTCGCGCATCGTCATGGGGCCGGTGATTTCCGGCGGTTTGGTGGTGCCGGTAATAAATTCGCGGCGGGAAATATTGCGTTTGGATTTCATGCGTTCGCTTCCTTATTGTTGTTGTTGTTGTTCGCCCTAAGACGAGCTAAAGCGCTATGCGCCGCCGCGATTATGGAATCGGGGGTTTTAAAGCCTTTAGTAGATTCTTCGATTGGGCAAACGCCGGTAAGTTCGCGGTTCATGATATTGGCTACGACTACCTTCGCTTCGCATGGAATACCGGCTTCCTTCAAGACTTCAAGCGCTCCCTCGCTTGCAGTTCGCGCGAAGAGTTTTGCTACTGCGCCTTTTGCGAACACAGCGGCGGCGGCGCGACCAGCTACGCTTTCGACGACTAGCGCGCCTCTTAATAGCGATGCGTTGGAATCGAGAAGACGCGCGAGCGGCGCGAAGCCGCGTCCTTTCGAAATCGATACGATGGAGCTTGCTTGAATTATTACGCGAGCGGCACCTTCTTCTTCGATTAATCGCCAAGCTTCACCAAGGGCTTCTTCTTGTGAAAAGAAGGCGCGAGTTTCATCAGCGTCTAGCGCAGTAGGTATTGCGCCGCTAGCGGCGAGGGCGCCTAGCCCTATTAACGAGGAGGTTAAAAAGTTCCTTCGTGACGTGTTTAATTCGCTCATTTTGCTCCTTTTCTTGTATCTAGTTTAAATTTCGCTTCACTTAATGAAATATTGCGATTTCTCGCTATTTCGGATAAATCGTCTGCTTCCCATTTTGCTCGCTCGACACCATAGCCGCTTGCGATTTTTAGGCGGGCGGATATCCCATTTTCAAGTTGAATAGTTTCGATTTTCCTGTTCAAGGTATATCGGCGGCATAATACTTCTCTAATTCCAAGCGTAGAAGTATTGGCGAAAATCGCTTTAACTATATCTTGGCGTTTATCTAGAGAACACATTACGCTTACTCTATGGCCGGGGCGTCCTTTTTTCATTGTAACCGGCGCGAAAGAAACATCTCGCGCGCCTTGAGAAAATATTCTCTCGGCGGCAAACGATAGCTCCTCGCCGGTCATATCATCAACATTGAAATCGAGTTCGATTATTTCGCCGTCCGCTTCGGCGGATTCTTCCGTTTCGCCCAAGGTCGCGCGCAAGATATTTGCGCGAGGAAAATCTTTCTTCCCGGCGCCTAGGGCGACCTTGATTATTTTCATCAGCGGCTGCGGGCCAATGGACGAGGCGAAATATTTTATTATCGCCGCGCCGGTCGGCGTGCAAAGTTCGCCGGTTACTACGCCATCGGAATAAGTAGAAAGACCTTCAAGAAGAAATGCCGTCGCCGGCGCGGGAACAGGCAAGACGCCATGCGCACATTCTACGCTGCCGCAACCCACATGGATTGGCGAAGAAATTATTTTGTCTACATTAAGACGATTTACGAGATAGCAGAATGCAGTGATATCCGCAATTGCGTCAAGCGCACCTACTTCGTGAAAATGCACTTCGCCGACATCGCGTCCATGAGCACGCGATTCCGCCGCGGCGAGCAATTCATATATTCTTTCAGCATCTTCGCGGATTTTATCTTCGAGCGCCAGATGTTTTATGATATTCAACACTTCCGAAAGAGTGTGGTGAGAGTGGGGATGGTGATGATGGTGCTCGCTATGTTCGTGATGATGGTCATGGTGATCTTGCTCGTCTTCTTCGTGACCGGAAACAAGAACTTTCAAATGAGTCGAGCTAATGCCGCATTTAACGAGAGTTTCCTTTCCGAATCTAACATGAGGAATCTTAAGAGCATTCAGTTCGTCGAGCGCGGCCTCGGGGTTTGGCATCAAATCGAGTAAAGCCCCGCTAAGCATATCGCCTGCGGCGCCCATAGAGCAATCTAGATAAAGCGTTTTCATTTTGATTATCTTATGTGATTTATTTTGCTAGCGAGAATTCCTGCGCCAAAACCATTATCTATATTTACTACCGCAACGCCTGATGCGCAAGAATTTAGCATCGCCAGAAGCGCGCTCACTCCGCCGAAAGATGCTCCGTAACCAACGCTTGTAGGGACTGCGATTATCGGTGAATGTACCAACCCGCCTATTACGCTTGGAAGGGCGCCCTCCATCCCCGCTACGGCGATAATTACCTTGGCTTCTTTGAGTTCTTTTTCGCAAGCAAGCAGCCTGTGTAGCCCTGCCACGCCTACATCGTAAATGCGTTTGACTTCATTCCCGAGCGCTTCGAGAGTAAGTGCAGCTTCTTCGGCAACAGCTATATCGCTCGTGCCGCCGCATACTACCGCGACAAATCCTAAGCCATCAGATTTTTTCGCTTCGCCCAATCTAGCGAATCTCGCAACAGGAAAATATGAAAAATCTTCGCCAAAAGATGCTTTTACGATAGAAGCTTTTTCTGAATCCAGCCTCGTTACGAGCGCCGGCCTTTGAGAGTGCGCATCGAGCGATTTCAGAATCGCGATTATTTGCCCGGCGCTTTTCCCTTCGCCATAAATTACTTCACCGATGCCTTGGCGCGCTTTTCGCTGTAAATCGACGCGTGCAAAACCGAGATTGTCGATATCACAAGACATCATTCATCCTCCCAGATTTAAATTCTTCAAGATCAAGCGATATATATCGCAAGCCAAGCGCTTTGAGCTTTGCCGAAATTTCGATGCGGCGAGAAATTATCGCCGGGTAGGATTCTTCGTCAACTTCGATTCTCGCGATATCATTATTATGTAAGCGCACCCTAAGAGGCGCTTCGGCTTTTATGAATTGCCTGATGTAAGATTCGGCTTCTCCAATGCAATCGAGTTTTTCGCGCGTAATCCTTTCGCAATAGGGGATGCGAGAAGCCAAGCACGCCGCGGAAGGCTTTCGCCACGTGTCTATACCGAGAATCTTAAGGGCTCCTCTTACATCGCTTTTCGTAAATTGCGCTTCTCTTAAAGGACTGATTACGCCAAATTCTTCCAGGGCTTTTCGTCCAGGTCTAAAATCTTTGTCATCATCGAGATTGGAGCCCTCCGCCACAAATGGAATACTATTCTTTTGCGCAAAATTGCATATACGCGCAAATATCGCTTTTTTGCAGTAGTAGCAGCGGTTTTGGGGGTTGGCGCAAAATTCGCTTAGTTCTAGCGTGTCGAAATCGATTATTTCATGTCTGATTGCGCGCTCTTGGCAAAATCGAATCGCGCCATCGGTCTCCGATTTAGGGAAAACCGAGGAGCGAATCGTAAGAGCAAGCGCATTTTCGCCAAGCGCATCATGGGCAGAAGCGAGAAGGAGCGTAGAATCGACGCCACCCGAGAATGCTATGACGCAAGATGGCATTGGCGAGAATCTATTCTTCAGCGCGAGTAATTTATCTGCTTGCGATCGCATTCTTTCTCTCAAAGAAGCTAAGCGAACCAAAGACAATCAATCCCGCCGCTAGAATTATGAAGCCTAATATCGTATCTGCTTTGGAAATGTCGAAGAGCGCTTCGCCATCCATCGCGTTTGCGACGCAATCGACCGACCACATAAGCGCCGCGCCCCAAAACATAAGCATTGTAGTAAACAGCGCCTTGAGGCATTTGCCGCTTTTCTTCGCGGAAAAATACCACGCTGTAAAGCCGATCGCCGCGGCAATTGTCATTAGTTCACACATTGATCTTGGCCTTTCTCTTGCCGAATTCGGATATTGCGACCATCGCCGCCCATACTGCAGTAATCAAAATCGCCATTGCCGTTCCACGTGTTGCCATTTCGTGAAGCATCTCGCTGATGGCTTCGGGTCCTTCCTTCGCCGCAGTGAGAAATGGCGGCGCGAAAATTATTTCGCCGTGATAAATATGCTCGATTGCGAGAAGAAAGCTCCCGCCGAACATCATTTTGCCAAGCCAATTCATCTTCGAAATGAATGGATTGCGCTTTGCTTCGTTAGGTAGCGCTTTCTTTATCGCGCAAGCGCCAACTGCCGCGGCCAATGGGACTGAGAAACATGCCATATCTTTTTCCTCGTTTTATGGTTGATGGAAAATCATAATCATTAATCGATACGTTCGGTCACGAACGCTTCGAGACCAACAGCATTAGTCTTCACCGAATAGCCGTTGAATGCCTTAGGTGGTAGAACTTTTGCCGTATTCCCGATTATTTCGGCGAAATCTTTGCCGACGTTCTGCAATCCACCTCCACCGTGAGTCAGGAAAATGCACACTTTCTTGCCTTTTAGCGCTTCTAGATTTTGCGTAATATAGGTCCTCATAGGCGGTGCCATCGTTCCCCACCAATTCGGAGTTCCGAAAAATACCATTTCATATTTAGATAAGTCGAGATTATCTATAGGCTTGATTGCGCGAAGTTTTTTACCTCTGCATTCTGGCTTTGCTTCATCGCAACAAGCTAGATATTCATCCGGATAGGACTTTTCGGCCTTGATCTCGAATATATCCGCGCCTGCCTTCTTGGCAATAGTCTCGGCGGCAAAACGAGCATTGCCATTTTCGCTCCAGGAAAAATAGATGACTGCTATTCTTGTCGCTTCAGCTTTTTGCGCTGTTGCATCGGCTTGCGAGGCCTTTAGGTTGCATGCCAGGGTTGCTATTGATAACAGTACTATTGACCTTTTTATCAGTTTATTCATTACTTGCTCCTTCAATAAGACGTCGTTTGCGCCGTAATTTTGCTATCTACACACATTTATACCGTGCATTTTATCATATTTTCGCGCTAGATACAAGGGCTTTTTTTTAATTCTACTGATTCATAGCATGGAGAAATCCAAGAGACCACCCGATACCCATCTTAGGAGCGTAAAGTCGTGGCTAGGGTTAGGACGAATACTTTTTGTGCGCCGGCACTTTTGAGGGTTCTCGCACATTCCGAAAGCGTGGCGCCGGTCGTCATTATGTCGTCAACGACCAAAATGACACGTCCTATTACTTTTCTTGGCTTCAATACTTTAAATGTATTCTTGACATTTTCGCGACGATCTTCTTCTTTGAGACCTGATTGGCGGCGAGGCGAGTTGATGCGCCGCAAGATTTTGTTCGAATAAGATTTATTTATGCGTTTGGCAAGAGCTTTGGCGAGAAGGGCAGATTGATTGAAGCCTCTATCCAAAAGATGGAAGGTTGTTATAGGCATAGGTATAATCAAATCAACTGCGGCCATATTCAGTCTGGAGCGTGCTGCCGATTCCAGTAAATCTATGAAATCGTTTTTTAGCCAAAGGTGTGAATTGAATTTGAAATCCAGCAAGATTCTGCGAAAGTTACCCTCGAAACAAACTGCCGCGGCTGCACGATCGAAAAATGGACGATTCTTGCCTGAGCAATCTTCGCATAGTAGATTGGTGTTGCCGCCTGAAGAGATTGGTTTTGCGCAAATTGCACAACCATCCTGGGGCATGAAAGGAAGATTGTTTAGGCAATTTGCGCATATATACCTATCGAATCTGTCGACTTGCGAAGAGCAGATTTCGCAGTGACGCGGAAATAGGATATCGAGAAGCTTTTTAAGGGTGTCTTTTAGAGGCATTTTCGCGAATTGTGGGCGAGAATATTCGATCTCGCCCTAAGTTCGGCATCGGTAATCGGTGAAAGACCCCTCGAGCGAAGATAGCGCAAAGCTTTTCTATAGGCAATACAAGTTGAATCTATTACTCTTAGCGCGGCGGCGTTTTGCATTGTCATAAAATCGTTTTCCCAGCTGCCATCGGGATTTTGCGTTCTGATTATTTCATCTTTTGCGCTGTTGCCCATGTAGGCTAAAGTATAGGAATTGGGCACTTGCAATTTAACAGAATCTTCTGAACTCGAAGATGCAATTGGATAATCGGTTTTAGGATGCATGAAAATTACGCCAAGCGCAAGCGCAATAAGAATAGAAGCGGCGAGCAGGTATCGTGAAATGCGCGCTGGGCGCGAAGGTCCGGATTCCGTTACTGTAGGGAAACGCGCGATTTGCGATTCAGCGTTAGCACAAGGAGCGAGCAGGCGATCGACTACTTCTTTATAGCCTGGTCCAAGCTCTTTAATCGTATCTTCAAGATCCTTTGTCATCAAATATCTCCTTCAGCTTCTTGAGCGCGTTTGACACGCGCGATTTTACCGTCCCGACCGGGATATCCAGTATTTGCGCGATATCCGCGTAGGGTAGCTCCTGAAAAACCGCAAGCTCAATCGTCTCTCTTAGAGTATCCGGCAACTTTGATATAGCCCATCGGACATCTTCGCGAAGAGGGTCGTGATAAGCGATTCTTGAAGGCGATTCCTTCATCCAGATATCTTCTCTGCGCTCTCTTCTGGTTCGGCGCCGGAGCGCATCTATACGCACTTGCCGCGCAATCGTGAACAAGAATGTAGAAAGTTTCGCAGTCGGTTTATATTGGTCGCGATACTTCCAAAGGCGCAGGTAAGTTTCTTGCAGAAGATCCTCACCCTCATGATATGAAACGCCAAGGCGCTCAAAAAAGTTCAAAAGATTTTTCTCGAAAGTTCGCGCTTGTTCGAGAATATCGTCATTTGACATGTAACGCTACCTCCGAGGCGATTTTCGAGCGTTCTATATATAGACCGCTCTTCGCCCACGTCGCGACTAGAAGGGCAATAGTTGCGATGCCGACAATGAAGCCGAAAATCGAATCGGCAGGCTGGGCAAGGAGCCCGTTTACGGTTTTTTTGACGATGATTCTTACTATTCCAAACACAAGCAAAGAGACAACGAGAATAGCTACGACTCTAAGGGGCATCGAGGCGAGATATTGGGCAGATTTCGCCCAACCGAAAGTAGAGACCGCTCCAGCTGAAATCGTGCCGGCGATAAGCGCAAGGGTTCCGGAAAACCCTTTGAAAATTCCGAGAAGCGCCATTAGAAGCGCCGCAACGAGAATTGCGATATCCGCCGGCAGAATCTGGCTTGCCCAATCGACACCCATGGCCTATTGTTTGCTTACTGCTTTCTTGAGCGAAGGAATGTCGTTACGATAATCCTGATAGACTTGTGCCGATTTCCATGCGCCCGATTTGGGGTTGTTGTTGGTTTTTTTCAGCATTGTAATCAGTGAATCGATCGCAGTCATATCTTTCTTCGCATAATTTATCGCGACTGCCCTAGAGTAGGCTTCGACGGAATCGGCCCATTTCTTTGCATCCCTCGCGGCGTTGCCGGCGGCGATATAATTATCTGCCGAGCGCTTGTTGAGAGAAGCTTCGCGATAGTATTTTGCGACATTTTCAAGCGCTTCGCGGCTGTTTGGATTGCGCTTTTTATCGCGCTCCCAAGACCGCGCGAGGGCGATGGCGGCATCATAGGAAAGGGGATTCGCCTTTAGGGCCGACTCGTAGAATCTGCGCGCCTTCAGGAATTGGCCTTTCTTTTCTTCCGCTTTCGCTTTTTCAAGCTCCTTTGCGCAAGTGACATTATCGCAACTATTCGAGCCTAGTCGCTCTACGGTATCTTGATTAACCGCGGCTCTAAGCGCAGGAATTTCCGTGCGCTGGACATCTTGTGCGCGCTTGGTGTCCTTTTCGCATTTCTCAAAGAACTCGTAGTGGATTTTTGCCGTGGCAATATCTCTGAAGTCGCCAATATGGCTATATATATAGCCAAGATTGAAATGCGCCGAAGCATTCCTGTTATTCAAGATGAGTGCGCGGAAAAATTCCGTCCTTGCACGATGAATCAGCCAAATTGTTTCCGGGTCGGTAGGGTCGAAGAGCGATACATCGATTACGCCGAGGCCAGAATACGCCTGTGAACGGACTGCGGGCTCGAGCTTATCGTTTGTTGCGATTTTCAAATAGTTCTCGCGCGCTTTATCGTATTGCCTATTATAGTAATACGCCTGAGCGAGAGTTTCTATTACATCGCTATCGCCACCTGCCAATTCAGCAGCTTTTTCGGCGCTTTCTACCGCCTTTATGTAATCTGCTTGCTTGATGCGCGAAAGAGTGAGCATCAAGCAGGCATCAACATTATCAGGCGCAGAAGCGAGAGTCTTTTCGTAGATTTGCGCGGCTTTGCCGAAATCCCCTTTGTCAAACGCTTCTTGAGCGTTTTCGAGATTCGCTTCTTTTGCATCATCGCCGCACCCCGCTGAGAGCGCGAGGGCTGCGAGCAGAATAGAGTTACGCGCGAATGAGAGCCAAGAACTCGTCACGTTTTGCCTCCATGATTTCAGGGGTCTTGCCTTCGAGATTCAAGCGGACAAGAGGTTCGGTGTTAGACATGCGAACATTGGCCCACCAGCCTTCGGCTTCCCACGCATCGACCGATACGCCGTCAAGCTCGAATACCTTGCAGTTGGGCTTTGCGGAGTAATCGGCTTTGATCTTCGCGAGGATTTCCGCGGGCGGGGTAGTGGTCTTCGTATTGATTTCGCCAGACTGGCTATACTTCTTGAGCGGCTCGATGAGCTTCGAGAGCGGCTTATCGCTTGCAGAGACGATATTTGCGAGCGCGAAAGTCGCCATCGAGGAAGATTCCGCAGTGAAGTTGGCCTTGAAATAGTAGTGGCCCGAAAGTTCACCTGCGAAAATCGCATCGTTTTCTCTCATTTGCTGCTTGATGAAGCTATGGCCAACGCGGCTCATCATCGGCTTGCCGCCAGCGGCGGCGATCGCCTCTTCCGCCATCTTCGTAGACCTGAGGTCGTAGAAGCAAGCGGCGCCGGGATTTGTCTTCAGGAGGTCTTGAGAGACGAGCGCGGTAATGAAATCCATGGGGATGATATCGCCGTTTTCATCGAGGAAGCCCGCTCTATCGGCATCGCCATCGTAAGCTACGCCGAAAGCATATTTGCCGGGATTTGCCTTCATCAGCTTCTGCAAATCTTCGAGCGTTTCGCGCTCGAGGGGGTTGGCGGCGTGGTTCGGGAAGTCGCCGTCATATTCGCCATAAAGCGAATCGTAGGTAAGCGGGCTTCCGGCGAAAGCGCAAGATTCTGCGATGCCCATGCCATTGCCGAAGTCTAGCGCGACATGAAGGGGTCTGGCCATGTGCTCGAAAGTCCTTACGTGAGCGGCATATTCTTTGGAAACATCTACCTTGGTAATCGTTCCCTTGACCGGTGCATCTTCGCCAAGGTCGCCGCTCATTACCAGCGCTTCGATATCTTTGATGCCCGTTGCGCCGGAAATCGGCACAGCGTTCGCGCGGCAAAGTTTGCAACCGTTCCACTCCTTCGTATTATGAGAGGCGGTAATCATGACGGACCCATCCGGCTTGAGAGTTCCGTTGGCGAAATAGCTCATCGGCGTAGAGGCAAGACCAATATCGATAACATCGACTCCGACATCGGTAAGACCTTTTGCGAAGGCCGCAAAAAGCGAATCGGAGGACTTTCTGCAGTCGCGTGCGACAACAACTTTTTTGACGCCGGCGAACTTCGCGTAGGCGCGCGCTATTTTCTCAAAAATCGCCTCATCGAGATCTTTTCCATAGATTCCACGGATATCGTAAGCCTTGAAGATACTCATAGTATATTTTCTCCTTTAAGATTATGTTTGCTATTATAGCATTTCTTGCCCCTGAAAGTCAATGAGGTAAATTATTTTTGGGAATTGCAAAATCGGAAAATAAACCTAAAATTAAACTTTCTATAGACCCGGGCAAGAAGAAATGTTATAATACATGCCGTTATGAAGATACTAGGCGAAAAAATATTTGCGCGCAACGCCGATGGGGAGCTCGTAAGCCGTGTTGGTACGATCTTTCTGAAGACGCTCGGGCTTGTTACTCGTGCGGGCGTTCACGCCATGCAACGCGTAATGTGGCTTGATGAAATCAACGCCGAAAGAACACGCGCAGGGCTTGAGACAATGACCCCTGAAGAAGAGGATGCTGAGCTCGCCCAATCGGTAGATTTGGTCTTTACCGAAGATTTGGTCCTTATCAGGCCAGATCCAATGCACATGGATTTGGCGCTGAAGGCGGAGGAGGAGCTACAAAAGCTCGTCTCTAAGAGGAAGATTCGTTATCTGAATACCCACTCTGCGAAAGTTCGCAACGCCTTGCGCGCGCGCGGCGAAAATTGGCGAATGGCGATGGCGCCTATTTCGCAGGAAGATATGCGTAAGCAGATCGAAAGTTCTCGCGTTGCAATAGATGGCGAAAGGATTTATTACTACAACCACGCTACCGGTACGCGCTATCTAACGGCTGCGGGGTGCGCCGGATTCGATAAGCTCTCGCCGGAACATTTCCGCGCGCAGGTAAAAGAGGCGCAAACTCTCATGATGCGCCGCAATCGTTTCGGGATGCCGGAAGTCGATCTCTTCCCGGTAACTACCCCGATAGAGATTAAGCAAGAGTTCAAGTCGATAGATGTAGATAGTTTGAGCGATGACGAGCTACATGAGGCGATAAAGCGAAACTACTTGAACTGGCGCATGACCATGCCGCCGGAACTTCGCGATGAAAGCGTGGAAAATTTCGCGTGGCGCAACGAAATGAGCCGCACTCTTTCTTCGGGGCCGAACGATACTACCGCCGACGAGCGCGATTTGATACAGGGCATTTCGCCGGAGTTCTATCGTCAGATCGCGTGGCTGCCTGGCGCGCAGGTCGATAGAGGGCAGCTCATCTTCGATTCGATTTGGGATGAATATAATCGAACTCGCGACCCCGAACTGGAAGAGCTTTGCGATATGAGAGCAAGGTTGCTCATCTTCGATTTCTTGAGATATTTTAGCGATGTCGAATACATGAATGTCGGGCGAATTGTCCGTTCGCTTGCACGCGATCCGATTGAAGGTTCGAGGCGCGGCTCTGTTTATATGATTCAGGTAAAGACCGGCGATAAACCGATGGCCGCTACTTTTATGTTGCGATTTATGAAGTGGGGCACGGCCGAGCATCTCGATGAGGGCAAAGATTTATTGCGCTCGATGTTCGAAGCAAACGAATACTACGATTATGTTCTTGATCGCCGATTGATGTGCCGTCAGCTTGGTATGAATCTGCCGCCGAGAATTGGCGTAGGGCAACTTGCAGAGCCTTATAATGGCTCCAATAGCCAGTATCGCGGAACAACAGTAAGAACCTGCTATACGGTTCGTCCCTACATAAACGGTATCGCCTCGGATAAAATTCTGCCGGCGCGATTCCATAACCCTGCCTTTGCGTTGAAGTTCGCTTCTCTTATGGGTGAGGCCGCGGCAATAGATTTGATTGTCGGCAGGCTTTCTTCGGAAACGAAAGAAAATCGCTTCGATAAATATTACGAAGTCGTGCAGATGGGCGAGGATGGTCTTCCTGCGAAAGTTGTCGTCGTTAACCACGCTGGCGCTTTTGTAAATTACGAAGGTCCTTTGGAAGAAGCCGTCGCTCCTTACGCGAATGTAGTAAAGCGCCGCAAAGAATTTGTCAGCGACTACCCGTCTTTTGCGCAAGCTTATGTTGAATCTTTCCGTAAATGCATCGAGAAGACGCAAGCCGATTACCGCGCGAGAAAACAAGGCTACGATGAGCTTTTGTTGCATCGTCCATTCGATGTCGGTGGATCTGGCGCGTATCGTTGGTCAAAGATTCTCGAGAGGCTGAATAATTGCGAAGCCGGAAAAATCGCGTCTTTACTTGCAAAGGCGATTGAAGAAGAGTAGAAGAACAAGAGAAGATGCTGCGCTACGCTATTAAGAGAATCTTGCAGTCGGTTCCGACTACATTCGGAATATTGCTTCTTACATTCGTTCTTTTTAACGTAGCGATAGGCTCTTCCCCTGCGCAGACGATTCTCGGCAAAAACGCGAGCAAAAAATCCATCGAAGAATTCAACCACCGCTTTGGCTATGATAAACCGCTTATATTCGGCGAGGGAGATTTTTTCGATAGCCAATTCTTTTCGTTCATCACAAATCTCGCGAAAGGGGAGCTAGGGTATTCGCTAGAACTCGATGCTCCTGTTTCGCAAGTGTTGAAAGAAGGAGTTGGGCCAAGCCTTTCGCTAACCGTGCCTATTCTTGTTGGAGGAACAATTCTTGCGCTGATGTTTGCTCTGATTGCCGCAGCTACGCGCTCTAAATTCCCCGATAAAGCGATATTGGTAGTTTCTACGATTCTGATGAGCGTCAATTACGTAATTTGGGTTATTGCCGGTCAATTCTTGCTTTCATTTAAACTTGGCGCATTTCCTGTTTGGGGTTATGAGGGCGCGGCATTTCTCGTTTTGCCGGTTTTGATAGGAATTTTCAGTTCGCTTGGTATGGATATTCGATTTTTCAGAACTGCTATTCTCGATGAAATTTATAAACCGTATGTCTTAACGGCCCGTTCCAAAGGAATCAAAAAGAGCGTTATACTTGTTCGGCACGTCTTGCGCAACGCTTTGATACCGATAGTTACGTATATTTCGCTTTCTATTCCATATCTTTTCACGGGGTCGCTTTTGCTCGAGAGCTACTTTGGCATTCCCGGTCTTGGCTCGGTATCGATAAACGCCATCCATTCCTCTGATATGGCTGTAGTTAGAGCCGTAGTCGTCCTTGGCGCTCTTTTATATCAATTCGTAAATCTCGCTACGGATTTGGCGTATGCGTTTCTGGATCCTCAAGTAAGGCTGAAATAAGATTATTTGCCGCCTGCGAGCGCTTCGGCTATATTCAAGTAATAGGCGCGAGTTCTTTCGTAGGCATTGATGATATCAAGCTCGCCTAACACTCTCAATGGCGAACCGGAATCATCAGGGCCAATGCGTCCTACTTGAATCCGGCGGCATTCACGCGTCAATTCGTGAATTTGGCGTGATTCGTTCTGAATCGCTTCAACATCGATTCTTGGACGCGGCGAGCGAATCCAAGGCGAAATCGTTTCGATGAAACCGAATATTCTATCATGAAGACGCAAAATCAGAGTGCGCGATTCATCAGACATCCTTTGGTTTTCGCGCTTTAGGCGCTTTACTACCTTGAGCACTTGCGCCGCTTCGTCTGAGGCAGATTCGAGTTCATCGGTAATTCTGAGGAGTCTGCGTGCACGATCTGCCACAAAGCTCGCGAGTCGTTTTTTCATTACGCCGCCAAGGTATTCTGTAACTTCCCTCTGCACATTGTCGAGAATATCTTCGCGGTGGATTATGTGGCGCTCGACATCATCTTCGGCTTCTTCGGTAAGAACCTTTCTTACACAACCAAAGAGATCGATATTGGAATCTCGCATAAACTGAACCTCGACTAGCGCTAGATCGCATGCAACAATAGGTGAAATGCTGCCGGTTTTCAGTGCGGAAAGATGAGGCTTTTCATCTTCCTTTTGCGGAATAATCTTTTCTATAAGTGCGGTAAAGGGTTTCGCAAGCGGGAAGAATAGCGCGCCGCGCAAAACAGAAAATATCGTATCTGTTACGGCAATCGGCGCCATTATGCCAAGTAGCATCGGTCCTTTATCGGTCATTGTTACTGCGTTCCAAGCAGGGAATAGAGCCTTGCCCAATGGAACCATTATAGGCAATACGAAAGGCAAGAACACTAACGAACCAAGAAAGTTCGATAATGTATGCGAAAGGGCAGTTCGCTTGGCGGCAGCAGTCGAACCAATCGCCGCGAGCCATGCCGTCATAGTTGTTCCTACATTAGCCCCGAATAGAATCGAAATCGCCGTCTCGTAACCTATCAATTGCTGCGAGGCGAGAGTCATGCCGATTGCAATAGTCGCGGCGGAACTTTGGATTACAGCCGTAAAAATCGCCGCGACGAATGCGACTAAAGCAACGCCGAGGAAGCTGTTGGCATCCATGTTCGTTAGCGCATTGCGCACGGCTTCGTTTTGGCGAATCGGCGTTACGCCCTTGGACATGAAATACATTCCTAAGAATACCAACCCTAAACCCAGCAGCGCAAAGCCGAGGTTGTGGAGTTTTTCGTTTCTTATAAAGAAATAGAGTATTCCGCCAAGCCCTATGCCGATCAGACCGAGTATTTGCGGGTCAGGCGCGAATGCAACAATCCAGACTGTTGCAGTTGTGCCTACATTGGCGCCGATTATTACATTGAACGCTTGGCTTAGTGTCATGAACCCGGAAGAAACAAAACTTACGAGCATGACCGTAATTACCGAAGAGGATTGCACCAACATAGTTGAAAAGATGCCAGTTCCAACTCCTGCCGAGCGGTGGGTAGTCGCAAACGCCATGAAACGCCTTAGCCCGTGCCCGGCAACTGATTGCAAACCTTCAGATAGATTCTTCATTCCCAGAAGGAATATGCCTAATCCTCCTAGTACAATAACGGGAACCATCAATAGTTCATTCATCTTCTATACTTGCTTATTTGAGTGAACGCGCAGTATTGTATCATATTAGCGGGTTTAGGGCAAGGGGGTAGGGCAAAATTTTACTCTATTCATTAAATCGTCGCAAGCGGGTAAATGATGGGGTAAAAGTATTGGTCGGAGCGGAGGGATTTGAACCCTCGACTTTTTGCTCCCGAAGCAAACGCGCTACCAGGCTGCGCTACGCTCCGACTCGCGGGAGTCTTGCCTTTATGTGCAAAACGGCGGATATTATATCATTTTTTCGCTCGTGGTGTCAACCAGGGATCGAAAATTTCGATAAATTTCGATAAATTTTTGATAAGGCCGGATAAAAGGCAAGGATGCCAAAAGGCAAAAAAATCAAATACCCCCTTGTCATGGGGCGGTAAAATATGCTATAATTCCCGCTCCGTGCTCAAAAACGAGGCGGAAACGGCTGAAACCCGTTATCATTAACAAACCTAAGTAAAGTTGGTAAATATGGCAGTACGCAGACCCACAGCTCCCTCGGAACGTTCCGCGGCGATGGCTGAATTGCTCGGTGAATCGGGCGGGGAAATTCAATTCAAAAACGGTAGCGTTGTAGAAGGTACCGTTAGTGCAATCAAAGATGACGATGTATTTATAGACATCGGTTACAAGAGTGAAGGCGCGGTTCCGCTCGCAGAGTTCGGGCCGGATGCCTCTGTAAAAGTTGGCGACAAAGTAACGGTTATGCTTGTGCAGCTCGAAAACGATAAGACTGGCGTCGTAGAGCTCTCGAAGAAGCGTGCCGATGAAAAGATTCGTTGGGAAAAGATTCTCACCCATTATGTCGAAGGGTGCGTTGTTACGGGAACGGTCAAGAGCGCTGTTCGTGGCGGCTTGCTCGTTGCAATCGACGATATCGAAGCGTTCCTTCCCGGCAGCCAGATCGAGGTTGCTCCGGTTAAGGACCTCGAACCCTATGTTGGTCAGACCTACGATTTCAAAGTCATTAAGATTTCTAGCGAAAGGCGCAACCTTATCGTCTCCAGACGCGAGCTTATCGAAGGAACTCTTGCCGAAAAGAAAGCCGAGCTCCTTGATAACCTCCAGAAGGGCGATATCCGCAAGGGCCGCGTGAAGAACATCACCGATTTCGGCGCATTCATCGATCTCGATGGTCTCGATGGTCTTCTTCATATCACCGATATGAGCTGGGGCAGAATCAAGCACCCGAGCGAAATTCTCAAGGTCGGCCAGGAACTCGATGTGATGGTTCTCGATATCGATCGCGACCGCGAGAGGATTTCTCTTGGCCTCAAGCAGATGAGCTCGAATCCTTGGGATTCTATCGAAGAGCGCTTCCCGGTCGGTTCGCGCGTTTCCGGCAAGGTCGTCAACCTCGCGGCTTACGGCGCGTTCATCGAAATCGCTCCTGGAATCGAAGGCCTCGTTCATATCAGCGAATTCAGCTGGACCAAGCGCATTGCCCGTGCAAGCGATATGCTTAATATCGGCGATGAAGTTCAGGTCGTCGTTCTTTCCGTCGATGTCGAAAACCAAAAGATCGCCCTCGGCATCCGTCAGACCCAGGTCAATCCTTGGGATACGGTTCAGGAGCGCTTCCCGGTCGGTTCGAAGATCAAGGGAAGAGTTCGCAACTTCACGGCTTACGGCGCGTTTGTCGAACTTGAAGAAGGTATCGATGGCATGGTCCACGTCAGCGATATGAGCTGGACGAGGAAGATCAATCATCCTTCCGAATGCCTCCAGAAGGGACAGGAAATCGAAGCTGTCATTCTCGACATCAACACGAAGGAACAGAGGATTTCGCTTGGCCTCAAGCAGGCGCAGGTCGATCCTTGGTCGGATATCTCCAGCCGTTATCCGGTTGGCGCAACCGTAAAGGGCAAGGTTACCAAGGTCGCTTCGTTCGGCGCATTCATCGCGCTCGAAGATGGCGTAGATGGCCTCGTTCACATTTCGCAGATCAGCGATCAGCGCGTTGACAAGGTAAAGGATGCTCTTGAAGTTGGTCAGGAAGTCGAAGCTCGTGTTATTCGCGTAGACCGCGCAGAACGCCGCATCGGTCTTTCTATCCGCGCAATGACGATGTCCGACGCCGAAATCAAGGCTCTCGAAGCAGAAGCCGCTGGTGAAACGCCTGAGCCGATTTCGTCCTCTACGGCAGGTAGCGAAGGTCTCGGCGGGCTTAGCGCCGCTTTCGATAACGCATTCGCCAATGTTGAATGGCAACCTGGCGAGAACAAGTAAAAGGGAAAGGAACTTAAGATTATGTCAAGAGTTTGCGAAATTTGCGGTAAAGGCCCCTCTACGGGCAATGTGATTGTGCGCAAGGGTTCGCCAAAGTATAAAGGCGGTATCGGTTTGCACACGACCGGCATTACCAAGCGTCGCTTCCTTCCTAACTTGAGGAGCGTCAAAGTTACCGATGCCAAGGGCAACACCAAGCGCGTTTGCGTATGCGCTCGCTGCTTGAAGAGCGGTAAGCTTGCAAAGTAATAACTAAATTCTAAATAACATTTCTTGTCAGAAAGGAAACACAAAAATGGCAATTAAAGTTGGTATCAACGGATTCGGCCGCATCGGTCGTATGGTTTTCCGCGCCGCTGTGGAAAACTTCGCTCAGGATATCGAAATCGTCGGAATTAACGACCTTCTCGATCCTGATTACCTCGCGTACATGCTCAAGTACGATTCCGTACATGGCAAGTTCGATCACGACATCAAGGTCGACGGCACGACGATGACTGTCGACGGCAAGGCAATCCGCCTCACCGCCGAGAAGGATCCTGCCGCTCTCAAGTGGAACGAAGTTGGCGCTGAAGTCGTAGTCGAATCGACCGGCCTCTTCCTCACCGATGAAAAGGCTCGCGCGCACATCACTGCCGGCGCCAAGAAGGTCATCATGAGCGCTCCTTCCAAGGATGCAACCCCGATGTTCGTCTATGGCGTTAACGACAAGACCTACGCTGGCCAGGATATCATCTCCAACGCTTCTTGCACCACGAACTGCCTTGCGCCGATTTCCAAGGTTCTCAATGACACCTTCGGCATCAAGCGCGGTTTGATGACGACTATCCACGCTGCAACCGCAACGCAGAAGACGGTTGACGGTCCTTCCAAGAAGGATTGGCGCGGTGGCCGTGGCATCCTCGAGAACATGATTCCTTCCTCGACGGGTGCTGCCAAGGCGGTCGGCAAGGTTCTTCCTCAGCTCAACGGCAAGCTCACCGGCATGTCCGTTCGCGTTCCTACGAGCGATGTCTCCTTCGTCGACCTCACGGTTGAACTCGAGAAGGCTGCTACTTACGAGGAAATCTGCGCGGCCATGAAGGCGGCGAGCGAGGGCGAGCTCAAGGGCGTTCTTGGCTATACCGATGAAGCGGTCGTCTCGACCGACTTCCGCGGCGATGCGCGCACTTCGATCTTCGACGTCAAGGCTGGCATCCAGCTCGATCCTACCTTCGTCAAGGTCTGCTCTTGGTACGATAACGAATGGGGCTATTCGAACAAGGTTCTCGAAATGGTCCGCGTCGTTGCCAAGTAATCGCAAATTAGCGCGATATGAAAGGATGGCCACGCATTATTCGCGCGGCCATCTTTTTTCTATGCAGAAAAAAATTTTCAAAAATAAAAAATACCCCCTTGACCGTGGGGGGTAAAAAATGGTATAATATGCGCCCGTTCGCCCCGATGGGGGTCAGGTGAGCTTGAGAAGGCGAACTTGAGAAGGATGTAGGTCTTTGATAAATGGCG
>JAFSMR010000058.1 GCA_017447805.1 Kiritimatiellia bacterium
GCGGCGCGCGCTAGCGCGCCTGCGCCGGGACAGAATTATGAATTAGGAATTAGGAATTAGTAGTTAGCAGTTTATCTGAACATCTGAACACCTGAACTTTCTGAACATCTGAACTTTCTGAACATCTGAACTTTCTGAACGCGGCGGAGGCGCCCTGAACGCGGCGGAGGCGCGTTTGGCACTTACATCGAATCTTCGGCCAGCAGCTGGCCGACATCATCGGCGGTGAGTTTACTCAAGATTGCCGCGTCAGTTGCCGATACGGTAGCGCAGATAATAGCCTTCTTGCGTTGCTGCAGCTCGAGGACCTTCTCTTCAATCGTGTCGGAAGCGATCATCTTCATTACATAGACGTTCTTGCTTTGTCCGATACGGTGCGCACGGTCGGTAGCCTGATCTTCAATGGCCGGGTTCCACCACGGGTCGTAGTGAATAACCATATCTGCGCCGGTCAAGTTGAGGCCTGTGCCACCAGCCATGAGCGAGATGAGAAATACGCTTATTCGCCGGTCGTGATTGAATGTATTGCAAATTGCGAGACGATCTTTGGTTGAACCATCGAGATAGCAATATTTAATCTTCTCTTGGTCTAGCCTTTGGGAAATAAATTTCAAAGTCGATACGAACTGCGAGAACACGAGTATTCTATGCCCGCCTTCGATAGCGCCCTGAAGCTCCTCCATGAACACATCGATTTTGCCGCGCGAAGCAATCATGCGCAATTTCGTAAGGCGTGCGAGAATTTCCATGCGAGACTGCTGGAAGCCTCGCGTCTTGACAATATTACCGATTTCGATACGTGCCTTTTTGAGAAGCGACTGATATTCAAGCATCGATTTTTCATCAAGCGTAGAGTAGAATACCTTTGTAATCTTGTCTGGCAAGTCTTTTGCGACCATTCTTTTGAGACGACGCAAGATGAACGGCCGAATCTTGCGCTGGAGTTTTGCGAGGGCTTCATCCCCAAGCGGCCCGCCTGCGGCGACAAGATTCGCGTATTCTCTTTTAAAGGTCTCGAAATCGCCGAGATATCCAGGCATGAGGAAGTCGAATATCGACCATACGTCGACGACCGTATTTTCTACGGGAGTACCTGTAAGAACGAGGCGACGCTTTGCATAAAGAAGCTTCGTTGCTTGCGAAGTTTTGGTTCGATGATTCTTGATTCGCTGGGCTTCATCGAGAATGACCGCATCGAATTCGAAATTTTTATATAAACAATCATAGTCTCTATGCAAACGAGAATATGAAGTTATTACCAGATCGTAGAACTTTATAATCTCCGACAAATCCGACGAGTCAGGCGCTTCATCGACAACCAAGACTTTCGTATCGGGAATGAATTTATCGATTTCGGCAGCCCAGTTCCACAGTAGCGATGTAGGGCAGACGATGAGAGAAGTAGAAATAGATTCTGTTTGCCTAGCCTCGAGTTCGATATTCTTCCTCAACCTCCTCGGGCCGAAATAACGCAGATTGTTCCTTGAAGACAATGGCGATTTCGCGTGAAGAGAAAGCCAAGCGAGAGTTTGGACCGTTTTTCCGAGGCCCATCTCGTCCGCCAGGATTCCGCCGTACCCCGAGCTTTCGAGGTAACGAATCCAATAAACGCCCTGTTTCTGATAAGGACGAAGAATCTTATCGAAATTGCCGAGCTGAACAGGATCGAAGCTGGCCTTGTCGTCGCCTTCTTCTTTGCCGAATTGTTTGGCGATTTTGCACCACTCGTTCGCTTCTATGGTATCGATTTCGGCATCTATCTTTTCCAAAGACGATTTCACGAATGGGGCGTGGCATTTCGCTACCTTAAGCCATTGGGTATCTTCTTTATCATCCTGAATATCTACACAATCGGAAAGTACTTGATGGATTTCGGAAATAGCGCTGATATCGACTAGAATGATTTTGCCTTCCTTGTCGATATACGCCTCGTTGCGGGCAATCGCAGCCTGAACTTCGGCCGGCGCGACAAGGCTTTTCCCGATTTCGAAATCGTAACGCACGAGAAAATCGCCATTCCCGGCATCCTTGATTTTGACGACAGGCACGATATAAGGCATCTCATCGACGACCTTCATCAACCTTTCGGAGAAATCAACCTTCCAACCGATGCGTCGCAATGCAGGCACGTCTTTACCGAGGAAGTTCAGGACCTTCTTCGGGTCGGTGATAAAGAATTTCACGTCACCGTTAACATAACTAGGCCTGAAGCCTAGCGATTCAATATAATCAAGCGCACGCCGTTCCGCCTCGATCGAACGCGTTCTGCGAACAAGAGGGTCTTCTTTATCGACGAGCCAAACTACATTCTTCGATTGCGGGGATGCCGCAGGAAATTCGATTTTTTCGTAATGCGCATCTACTTCGACCGAAAGCGACGCCCTTGAACCAGATACAAAAACGCTAAATGTCGGGCTCAAGGGAATTTGAATGCAATCTTCATCGTCTTTGGGAATTTCAGCCTTTGGCTTTTCCGGAACATTTGTTTTCTGCTTTGCGGTTTTTTCTCTTTCGGCCTTGGCTAAAGACATTTCCTGCAAAAGCAAGCCTAACCCTACAGCGATAACATGTTGGCAGAGCTGACCGTAGTTTACGTTCGCGCGGCAGGTGCAATGCGATTTTATGACGCCCGGAGCAGTGCGCACGAATGATACAGGCATATACCATGGTTTGATGGCGCCAAAGCCTTTTTGCAATATCTTACCCTTTATCTCGCCGGTAGCAGGATCATAGGATACATCCGAAACGCTGCCCGACTGTAGAATTGGCAAAGACTGGTTAAAGAGTGAAGGCCCCGCCCACTGTATTATTTCTTCACGCGTTACACCGCTTCTTGCCACGGGCTTTTCATCTGCCATAATATTTATTATATTCTTTCTGCAATCAATATTTGCGCATGCGCATCGGTAATTTTTAGATTCACCTTGCTGCCATCATTTATAAAGTCATCGTCTTTCGGCCATACTACAATCCTATTGCCGCTATCTCTTGCGCTTAATCTATCGGGGTTTCTCTTGGACGGGCCTTCCGAAAGGACTTCACGAACAGTTCCAATCAGGCGCGAATTGCGCTCTATTCCACGTCTTTCTTGATCGCCGAGCAAAACCTGGTCGCGGCGCTCTTTTTCTTCTTTGGGAACATCATCCTTTTTCAAGCTGGAACGCGTTCCCGGGCGCGGAGAATATTTAAATATAAAAGAATTGTCAAAACCTGCTTCATCCATGAGAGAGCGGGTCGCTTCAAAATCTTCTTGGGTTTCGCCAGGATAACCTACTATTACATCTGTTGTGAGCGCAAAATCATCGGCTATCGAACGAAGACGCTTTACGGAAGAAAGATATTCTTCTCTAGTATAGCGCCGCCCCATATCTTTCAAAATTCTATCGCTGCCGGATTGAACAGGCAAATGCAGATGACGGCACACCTTGCCAAAACGCGTAAATACATCTACCAACTCGTCTGTAACACCGCCAGGATGTGCCGAAGTAAAGCGGATTCTTTCGATTCCATCGATTTCGCAAAGCCGCTCCAGCAGCCGCGGGAATGGTTCGGTGTAGCCTTTAGGCGAAGAGGGGAAAGACGGAATAAATGCGTCGTTTCTTATGCCGTATCTCAGGACGCTTTGGCCTAAAAGCATAACTTCCTTGACGCCGCCTTTAGCAAGCGCTTCCACTTCTGCGACGATTTCGGAAGCCGGGCGAGAATATTCGTGACCACGGACATCCGGCACGATGCAATAGCTACAGCGATTATCGCACCCTAGAAGAACAGTTACAAAAGCTTTCCATGAACCGGTAGTATGTGAAGATAGCGCTTCAGGAATCAAATCATCGCCAAGTTCCAGTATTCTCTTGCGCGCCTTGCCGGAATTGCGCGCGCCAATGATATCGGAAACGATTTTCGGGATAAGCCCTAGCGCTCTTGGCGCTACCGCGAAATCGAGCGCCGGCAGACGCTTGAATACATCTTCGCCAAGTCTCTTTACGGCGCACCCCATGAGACCGGAAATCTTCTTGGCCGCGATTAAATTACCCACCTTACCAATGGCCTTTTCCTCGGCCTTCTGCCGGACAGTGCACGAATTTACGATTACAATATCGGCGTCATCTTCCGAAGAAGCAAGTTCGAAGCCGCGAGAAAGCATCATCGCTTCCAGCGCTTCGGAATCGCGCACGTTCATTTGGCAACCGTAGGTATGGATAAGGAATTTCATCAAGAGCGGCTACTGGTCCAGGGTTGTTCAAAAGGCCGCCATAGAAATTTCTATAGCGGCCTGGCCGATCAACTAAACCGGTAAATCAAGTTTAGTCGTCAGTAGAAGGACGCACCTTGCCTTCTTTGATGCGCTTCTCGACGACAGTCTTCGCGATAGAAGCAGGAACTGCCTCATACTGCTTGAAGATCATCGTGAACGCGCCGCGCCCTTGCGTTACGGTACGAATCGCATTCGAGTAGCCGAACATTTCGCCGAGCGGGACAGTCGCCTTGATAAGCTTGACCCCTGCACGATCTTCCATTCCTTCGACTCTGCCGCGACGCTGGTTGATAGAACCATTTGCCGCGCCCATGTACTGCTCGGGAACAGCGACTTCGACATCCATCATCGGTTCGAGGAGCTGCGGCTTGCCCTTCAAGAAGCCCTTCTTGAAGCACTGGCGAGCGCACTCGATGAACGCGAATTCGTTCGAGTCGACTTCGTGGTAAGAACCGAAATACACGGTAACCTTGACATCCACAACAGGGAAGCCCGCGAGAGGACCAGCTTCGAGCGCCTTCTTGACGCCCTTCTCGACGGCAGGAATATATTCGGTAGGAATTACGCCGCCTTTGACCTCGTTGACGAACTCAAAGCCCTTGCCGGGTTCCTGAGGATCGATCTTGAGGCAAACGTGAGCATACTGACCACGACCGCCAGACTGCTTGACATGCTTGTATTCATTGTCGACAGGGGCGGTAATCGTTTCGCGGTAAGCTACCTGTGGCGCGCCGACATCGCAATCGACGTTAAACTCTCTCTTGAGACGGTCCACGATAACTTCGAGATAAAGCTCACCCATGCCTGCGATAATCGTTTCGCTCGTTTCCTGGTCGAATGTAACGACGAAGGTCGGGTCTTCCATCGCGAGCGCATGGAGCGCCGCGCCGAGTTTTTCGTTGTCGCTGCGGCTCTTCGGCTTGACGGCGACCGAGATAACAGGCGCCGGGAAGTCGATGGATTCCAGAGTAATCGGATGCTCAGGGTCGCAAAGCGTATCGCCTGTACGAGTCTGCGTCAAGCCGACGCAAGCGACGATATCGCCAGCGCGCGCCTCGTCGAGAGGCTCCTGCTTGTTTGCGTGCATGCGGAACAGACGGCTGATGCGCTGCTCCTGATTGATTGTGGAATCGAGCAACTCGGCGCCGAGCTTGAGCGTTCCGGAATATACACGCACGAACGTAATCTTGCCCATGTTCTTGTCGCTCATGATCTTGAACGCAAGACCGCAGAATGGCTCGTCGTCGGAAACTTCTCTCTTCTGGCTCGGATCATCCGCGGATACCGCCGCACCCGTATCGAGAGGAGATGGCAGGTAATCGCATATCGCATCGAGGAGAGGCTGAACGCCCTTATCCTTGAACGCGCTGCCGCAGAAGGCAGGCGTAATCGCGCGAGAGAGGCACCCCTTGCGGATTGCCGCCTTGATTTCAGGAATGGTAAGCTCTTCGCCGTTGAAGAATTTTTCCATCAACGCGTCATCTTGCTCGGCGGCGGATTCGACCATCTTCTGGCGATATTCTTTCGCCTTCTCGAGATATTCTTCAGGGATATCCTTTTCGATAACCGTCTTGCCGAGGCTCTTCATATCGAAGTAGAGCGCCTTCATCTGAACGAGGTCGATTACACCTTCAAATGTTTCGGCAGCACCAATCGGAATTACCATCGGAACAGGGTTGGCGCCGAGCTGGTTGCGCATCTGCTCCATTACATTGTAGAAGTTCGCGCCCACGCGGTCCATCTTGTTGACAAACGCGATTTTCGGAACTTTGTATTTTTCAGACTGACGCCACACCTGCTCGGACTGCGGCTGAACGCCGCCTACCGCGCAGTAAAGCGCAACTGCGCCATCGAGAACGCGGAGCGAACGCTCGACTTCTGCGGTGAAGTCGACGTGTCCGGGAGTATCGATTAGCGCAAGGCGGTAATCACCCCATGTAACAGTAGTTGCGGCGGACTGAATTGTAATACCGCGCTCCTGTTCCTGAACCATGAAGTCCATCGTAGCGGCGCCGTCATGTACTTCGCCAATCTTGTAATTCTTGCCCGAATAGTAGAGAATACGTTCCGAGGTAGTAGTTTTACCACCATCGATGTGGGCCATAATGCCGAAGTTTCTTACTCTTTCGAGCGGAATATCTCGCTTTGCCATATGCTTTTCTATCCTTTTACACGCAAAATGTTGGCATATTATACCTTATTTTACCCCCTGAGCGCAAGGGGGAATTTTAAAAATTTTACATTTTCTATCCGCGCAAGGTCTTGACCAAGGCCGCGGCATCGGCTGCAAGTTGCTCGATTTTCGCCCAATCTCCAGCCTGGACAGCGTCTTTTGGCGCGATCCAAGTTCCACCGCAACATACGATTTCAGGTACTGCGAGGTAATCGGAAACATTGGAAAGTTTAACTCCACCGGTCGGCATAATCTTCACGCCAGTCCAACGGAAAGCGCCAAGGAGGTCCTTGATATACTTGACGCCGCCAGCAGATTCGGCCGGGAAGAACTTGACCATATTGCAACCGAGCGCAAGCGCCTGGCTCATTTCGGAAGCTGTCGCGATACCAGGGCAGAATGGAATCCCGAGTTTATTCGCAGCGTTGACGATTTCCGGGTCGAAGCCTGGCGCAACGCACGCTTCTGCGCCTGCCGCCTTGGCCGCGACGAGCTGCTCCATCTTAAGAACAGTTCCGGCGATCAAGATAGCGCCAGGGACTTCAGCCTTGATCTTCGCTATGGCTTCAGCGGCGCATGCCGTGCGGAATGTCACTTCGAGAACGGGCAAACCGCCCTTCACGAGAGCGCGTGCGAGAGGGACAGCCTTCTCGATATCATCAATTACGATTACCGGGATAATCCCAGCCGAACCTAGTGTTTTTACCATGTCCATTTTAGTTTTCTCCTTTGTGTGTTTATTTAATCGCGATTTTTGGTTATATCGCTTTCGTCTCCCTCTCCACCATAAGGAGGCGGCGAGACTCTAGCGCGCCAGACGCCAGGGCCGCCGCCGCCCCATGGGCTCTCATATTGCGAAAGCAGGTATTCCCGCCGACCTTCCTGCCATATCATTATGGCGATTAAAATTCTTATAAAGCCCCAGCTGCCGCCCGTGACAATGGCGTTAAGACCGTTCAAGCCGAGCAACACCGCGAAAACGCGTCCGACTATCATTGCGATATATGTTGCGCGCGCGCGCGGCAAAAATGCGCACATGAACGAACGGAATACACGCCCTCCATCCATCGGGAAGCCAGGCAGCAAATTGAAAAGCCCCAGCATCAGATTCATTGATGAGAGGAAATATACCGAATTTATCAAAAAATACGATGTTCCCTTTTCAAAATACAAATCGCCATCAGGGAAAATCGAGAAGGTATTGGCAAGCACCGTCAATAAAGCGTCGCCATACCCGCCCGCATAAGATAAGAGCCAAAGCAAAAACGCGCCGATGAAAAATAGCGCGAAACTGACCGCCGGGCCGGCGATAGCCGTAAGAAACTCTTGCGAAGCTTTCCGGGGCAGCGCGATAAGCGCCGCGCAGCCGCCCAGCAATGATATCGTTATATCACGCGTCGCGTAGCCAAATGCCCTCGCGGTAAGCGAATGGCCAAGCTCGTGAAGAACGACCGATATCGCTAGAAGCAACGCCGCGGCAAGCCCAAGTTCCAACGATCCGCCGGAAAACAGGAACATTAACAATATGAAAGCGAACGACATATCCACATAAAGCGGTATGCCAAACAGCTCGCAAATTCTGAATTTCGTAAAAAATCTAGGCATATTTCAATTTATGTTATTATTTTTTGGCCCATGAGCCATCTTCATTTTGATACCAAACCCCACTGCCGGCAGGAATCGCTTCCATCATCTTGCGATATTGCCTCTTCTGCACGGCTTCAACGCCGACGCCGCTATTCTTGGCGACTTCTTCGAAACGCTTCATCCTACGGGCGTTCGATTCGGCAACAAGAATTTTATCATCATCGCTTGCACCTTCGCGAGGCGTCAGAAGAGCGAGATTCGTTACCCCGACTGCCCCACGCTCCATCGCGGCTTTGACTTCCGCGAACTGACTATTCGCCGGCGGCTGTTTATTGCGGGTGTTTTCGTCGGCAAAAGCCTTGTCCAGCTCTTTATCGACTTTCAAATTGATATCCATCGTGATATGAATCGGCTTGATTTCGCTTTCCGTCTTCACGTGAAAACAGCCGCCGGAAACCAGTGACATCGAAACCAATATAAGGAATATTCCAAATGTATTAACGTTATTCATTGTTTTTCATCCTTTCTTGAAGTTGCTTGTAGCTTTGAAGGCCTTTCTGGCCGTAATCCAGAAGTTCATCTACGGGTCCCGTGAAATTGACGCCAAGATAAACAGGAACCGCTACTTTGGAATTCGCAGCCGTGCCTTCTATTACCAACGAAAGTGTAGAGCGGCCATCCCCAGCCGGCTTGAGGTCCAGTTTCAGAAGAGTATAATCTAGATTCGCCAATGCTTTAGCTACATTATCGCAATCACTCTTCGATTGCCCAGCGAGCTGAAGATTATCTGTTATCGGCGCTGGATCATATAGCTTGAATTTGCCCTTCTCGCCAGGCATAGTATGCAAATAACATTCACCGATAGAAACTCTGCCGTCGCTGAGCGAAATCGGAATCTTGCCTCTCATACCCCCAGTCGCTTCACCGTGAAAACTTTTTACATGTCCCAAAATTTCACCGGCATCTACGCCATCGATAAACATCGTTACCCCGGCATTGAGTTTTTTCGCATCAAGGAAGAATGAATATAGCCTGATATTGCCGCCAGCGAATTCTCCGCCGGCTTCCGTTACCAGAAACGCCGTCTCGGTTGCACGAATGCTCGCGAATCCGTTAGTCAATACATACCCGTTTTTATCGCCTTTACGACCGTATTCTATTAAATCCACATGAACAAACATTGGCGAGATATCGCTATGTTCGGCGATTCCAGCAGCGCCAAAGGAGGTCCTTATATTTTCCATCCTCATAGGTTGATCGCCTGATGCGAGCATGGAAATATCGAGATTTTTCAGCCTGCCGCCAATCGACCACTTGGGAATCGGCATTTTCCTCGTCTGCTCTACATGACCCGTTAACGAAAATGTTCCGTCAAAATTCATCTTGCGGATATTGGGGTCTTTCATCTTCGCAAGTAGCGACGCTAAATAGGCATCTTCTTCCGAAATACGAATCGGCTCTACTTCGATATCAGCTTGCCATTCGCCTGGAAGAGACGCGCGGAAATACCCTTTCATCGCAAGCTTGGAGCCATTCAAGCGCATCGAAAAATTGCCCTTCGCATCGACGCCAAGCCACTTTAAGTTATAATCAAACGCAGCTTTTGCAGTAAAAGGCCACCCAAGAAGCATTCCGTTTGCATCGACATTATAGATATCGCCTTCTCGCGAAATCGTGTATTTCGCGCTGACGCTCTTATCCGGGAAGAGCTCATCGGGCAAATTCTTCAATTTCGGCGCTAAATCGATTTGTATCTCAGGATACGATATCAGGGGTATTATATACGGCAAAAGAAAGATAGTAAGCAAAAAGAGCGCGATAATTCCGGCAAAAATCGCTATAAACAGCTTCAGGAGCCAGTGTTTATGTGGCTTTGGGGCAACTTTCTCATCGACTGCTTCTTTTTCTTCTTCAGCCATCAGCGCAAATTATATCAAATTTCTCACTTCAGGTCTAGTAGCCCAAAGAATTTCTAGTGTAAATTTCCACTTGAAAAATCTTCAAAAATTTTCCATCCCCCTTTACAGCTGTGCCCAAAAAATGGTATAATGTGTGCCATGTTGTCACACCGAATATACTTGGGTTTCGCACTGGGGCTATCAATGCTCTTTTCGGGATGCTTTTCGTTTCAATCTGCGACTTTGACTGGCTCCGGCGAAGAGACGATATTCGTTTCGAATTATGGGTGGTATCTATTTAACTGGATACCTATGGTGACCGGCAACGCGGATGAGGAAGCCATTTCGCCAGTAATACTATTTAGAAACGATGCGCAGATGGATAAAGTTCAGCAGCGAGCGGTAAAATATGCTGAAAAGAAAGGCAAGCGTCTGCATGATTTATCGTATCACAATTACGAATCTGTAATGCTTAATATTCCCGGGCTAGATTTTCCACTTCCGATTCCTTATATTCTAACCTTCCGCGAAATTCAGTTGTCAGGAGTGATGAAATGAGAAGCTACAGTCTTATTCTCGCCACCTTTGGAATTTTCGCAATGCTTTTCTTTGGCGGGTGCTCCACAATTAGGATCTGCAAAGAAGAGAAGCTTATGGTAGAGGTCCAGAATTCCGGCTGGTATCTTCTTAACTTCATACCGCTTGGCAGTGGCGACCCTCACAAGCCCAATTCTACATCATGCAACCTTTTCCGGAATACTGTTACTCTAGACAACAACATCGACATGCTCAACTATGCCATGCATCAGGAAGGTGCAGTCGGGGTAAGACATCTTACGACTTACACGAATGACGAATATGTATTTATCGTTCTTCTAAAGCGCCATTCAATGCATACCAGCGCCGAGCTTGTCACGCCGGAACTTGCAAAAGAAGTGCCAAACATCCTGCGAGTGGATTCACGCACGATTCGCGACGCCAAGCAAGAGGAAGAGGAAAAAATAGAAGAAGAGCTAAAAGCTCTCGAAGAAGCTTCCAAACCGCCTAAAAAACCGCGCCAGTCGCCTAAACCTTCGACGAAGAACCTGAATAAAATCAAACTTCTCGAATTCTGATAATTTTAAACCGTTAAGAAAATGCCAATTACAAAATCAGTCAGGAACCTCGAGCCCTACACCCCCGGCGAACAGCCTAAGCTCAAAAATGTCATCAAGCTCAACACGAACGAAAACCCTTACCCGCCTACGCCCAAGTGCCGCGCAGTTCTCGCCGCTTTCGATCTTGATAAACTTCGCAAATATCCCGACCCCGTATTTATCGAGCTAAGGAAGGCGATCGCGAAGCTGAATAAATGCAAAATAGAAAACGTGTTTGTCGGCAATGGCTCGGATGAAATTCTCGCCCTCTCGGCAAAAGCCTTTGTCGAAGACAACGGGATAATAGGCTCGCTGAATCCTTCTTATTCACTCTATAAAACAATTGCCGCGATTAGAGACGTAAAATGGCTAGGCGTAAAAGAAGCCGGGCTTGAAGAGGCGAAAGCTAAAGCGAACAAATGCGATCTATTCCTCTGGACAAATCCAAACGCGCCGACAGGCGAATTTACGAGGCCCGGAAAAATCGCCGCGTTCGCGAAAAGTTTCCCCGGCACTCTCCTAATCGATGAAGCCTACGCCGATTTTGCATGCGATAACGCAATGCGTCTTGCCACAGCTCCCGAGAACAAAAACACTATCGTAATGCGCACATTCTCGAAGAGCTATTCATTGGCAGGCCTGAGAGTCGGCTACGCGGTAGGCCCCGTAGATTTAATCGAAGCTCTCTATAAAATAAAGGATTCCTATAATGTAGACGCCATCGCGCAAGCAATTGCCCTTGAAGCGATAAAAGACCAGCGCTGGATGAAGGCGAACGCGGCAAAGATCAAAAAGACGAGAGCCTATCTCGAAAAGAAACTCGCCTTGATGGGCTGGGATGTAATTCCGAGTCAATCCAATTTCGTATTTGCGCGACCTCCGAAAGGCAATGCCGAAGAAATTTTCCTTTCCCTCAAGAAAGACAATATTTTTGTGAGATACTTCAAAGGCAAAGAAACCGGCGATAGATTGCGCATTACAATAGGAACACAAGAACAAATCGAAACACTAATAAAGAAGCTAAAATAATATGAACCCGATTTCCCAAAAGGATTATATAGATCGCGCCGCATTGCGAAAATTGCAGCTTGAAAAACTCCAGGAGCTAATCCCCTACGAATACGAGCGCGTGCCGCTATTCAGGCGCAGATGCGATGAAAAAGGCGTGAAGCCGCGCGATCTCGTCAAGCTCGAAGATTTAGGCAAATTCCCCTTCATGATCAAAACGGATCTTCGAGACGAATATCCCTACGGGCTGACGGCCGCCCCAATGAAAGATATTGTCCGCTTCCACTGCTCCTCGGGAACAACCGGCAAACCGATTTGCATCCCCGCGACAATGAACGATGTCGATATTTGGTCTGAAGGTGTCGCAAGATGTCTTGCAATGTATGGCATTACTCCAGACGATGTCGTGCAAGTTTCGTATGGTTATGGACTTTTCACCGGCGGCCTAGGCGCACATTACGGCGCGGAAAAACTCGGCTGCGCAGTATTGCCTACAAGCGCCGGCAATACCGAGAAGCAAATCATGCTGATGAAAGACCTCGGCACTACCGTAATAGCCTGCACCCCTAGCTACTTCCTGCATCTTGCGACGAGCGCAGAAAAAATGGGCGTGGATTTCCGCCGCGATACAAAACTAAAGCATGGCGTATTCGGCGCAGAACCTTGGACAAATGAAATCAAAACAAGAATCGAAGAAATCGCCGGCATCCAAGCCCACGATATTTACGGTCTGACGGAAATCGCCGGGCCCGGCGTCGCCGGCAACTGCCCGTATTGCAATGGGCTTCACATTTGGGAAGATCACTTCTATCCGGAAATCATCGACCCCGATACGCTCGAAGTTTTGCCGGATGGCGAGCAAGGTGAGCTTGTGTTCACGACTCTCGACCGCCGCGGCACGCCTATGGTAAGATATAGAACACGCGATATTTCACGCTTGCAATTGGGCGAATGCCCCTGCGGCAGAACAATGCGCGTTATGGATAGAGTACACGCAAGAACAGATGATATGCTGATCGTCCACGGCGTAAACGTCTTCCCGAGCCAAGTCGAGGCGGGTCTCATGAAAGTTCCCGAAATCGCCCCGCACTACCAGATCGTTCTTTCTTCGACCGATACTCTCGATATCTTCGAAATCAAAGTCGAAGTTGTCCCGGAAGCTTTCTCCGATAACATTCGCGACCTCGAAGTTCTCAGAAAGAGAGTTCTTGAGGCCGTTAAAGGCATTATCGGCCTAACCCCGAAGATTACCCTCGTAGGTCCGGCGACCCTTCCTCGCAGCGAAGGGAAAATCAAGCGCGTAATCGATAATAGAAGGAAATAACACCATGATAGTAAAACAAATAAGCATCTTTCTCGAAAACAAGCCCGGCCAACTAGCAAAGGCTTGCAGAGCGCTTGCGCAAAACAATGTAAATATCGCGACGCTCTCGCTAGCCGACACGACCGATTTCGGCATTGTACGCATGATTGTCGATGACCACGAAAAAGGTTACGAGGTTCTCTCCAAGGCCGGCTTTACCGTTAGGCAAACAGAAGTCGTAATGGCAAAAGTAATGGATCGCCCCGGCGGCATGGCGGAGCTCATGGAAAAGCTTGATAAAATAGATGTCGATATCGAATATTCCTACGCCTATTCTCTCGGCTCGGGCGATTCGGCAGTCCTCATTTTCAAATTTTCCGACAACCAGAAAGCACAAGCCGCGCTGAAAGAATAATCTAGTCTCTTGATCGCAATGAGAAATTTCTTTAGAGGCGTAAGAAAGAGAATCGGCAAACTTGACGCCGGACTTCTTCGCGAGCAATATGAACTTATTGCCGACGAGGCGGATTTCCTCGAAACTCTTTTTGCCACCAACTCTGAAGGGATAATCGTTCTCGATGATCAGGGCAGCGCCATCAAATCGAATCCCGCCGCAAAGGCTTTGCTTGGGATGGAGCCGGAAGACGCCGTAAATGACCTCGCCGTGCCTCTGGGCAAAGCCTCGAAGAAGGAGCTCGCGATTACATATCCCGATGAGAAAATTCTCGAAATGCGTACACTCCCTCTCAAAAGCGGCGGGACGCTCGTCTATTTGCGGGATATGACCGCCGAGCGAAAGAGAAGCGAAGAAGAGCTGCGCCTCGGCGCTACAAAAGCAGTCCGCGATTTGGCCTCGGGCGTCGCCCACGAAATAGCCAACCCTCTTAATGCGATTTCTCTAAATCTGCAATTGCTCGAGCGCGAAATTCCAGATAATGAATCTATCAAAACTTGCAGAAAGCAAATTCTTCGCCTTGAATCGATTTTGCGCGAATTCTTGCAAGCCCTTAGGCCCTCGCGGCCCAATCTCGCGCCCGGCAGTATCGCAGATCCCCTGAAGAATTGTCTGGCGACGCTGCGCAATGAAATAGAAGAGCGGCGCATCTCTGTTACATTAGATATCCCAAGCGCCCTTCCATCTGTAGCGATAGATAAAAGCCAATTTGAACAAGTCTATTTCAACATAATCAAAAATGCTCTCGAAGCGACCAAATGCGGCGGCCATCTCTGGGTCGAAGTAACATCAGACGATAACGATGCGATAGTGAGAATCAAGGATGATGGCGAAGGCATTGCGCCCGAACAGCTGATTCATCTTTTCGAACCCTATAGAACAACGAAAGAAAAAGGCAATGGGCTTGGCCTCATGATTTCGGCACGAATTATCCGCGATCATGGGGGCACGATTTGCGCAGAATCGAAACAAGATTCAGGAACGACATTTACAATAAGAATTCCGCGACTGGAAAAAAGAATAAGAAGACTTAAAGGCTGAATAATATCATGACCAAGCCGAAAATTTTAATTGTCGACGACGAAAAACCAACGCGAGATGTAATGGCAAAGATTCTCGGTGCAAAATATGATTGTCTAACTGCGCCCGATGCAGAATTAGCCATGAAAATACTCTCTGCGAACCCCGATACCGCCCTTTTGATAACAGATTATAAAATGCCCGGCGAAAATGGCGTAGAGCTCATAAAAAAAGCAAAAGGCGAAATTCCCACCCTTGGCGCAATTCTAATCACGGCGTTTGGCGAAATCGAACTTGCCGTGAACGCGATGAAGGAAGGCGCCGATGATTTCATCACAAAGCCGGTAACCGATATCAACCAACTGGAAATCAGAGTAGCCAAGGCGATAAAGACTACCAACCTCGAGCGTCAAGTCGAGGAGCTTCAAACGAAACTTGATGCAAAATTCGCTCTGGAAGCTTTCACCGGCAATTCACCATCGATGGAAAGAGTTTATTCTCTTATTCACAAAGTCGCGCCTACAGACGCCAATATCCTAATCGAAGGGCCTAGCGGATCTGGCAAGGAGCTTGCCGCAAAAGCCATTCATAAAGCATCAAAGCGCTCGAAAGGTCCTTTTGTCGCCGTAGAATGCTCTGCTCTTCCTGCAACGCTTCTTGAAACCGAGCTGTTTGGCTCGATTCAAGGCGCGTATACAGATGCCCGCGATAGGGCAGGTTGCTTCGAAACTGCCGATGGTGGAACGATATTCCTCGATGAAATAGGCGAAATCGATGCGCAAGTTCAAGTAAAATTGCTCAGAGTTCTCGAGACGCATACATTCCAGCGTGTCGGTGAAACAAAAGATAGAAAATCAGACTTTCGACTGATTAGCGCAACGAATAAAGATTTGCTCAAACTCGTCTCTGAAGGCAAATTCCGCGAAGATCTTTTTTATCGTCTTAATGTCATCGATATCAGGCTACCCGCGCTAAAGGAAAGACCCGGCGACATTCCTCTTCTAGCCTCGCGATTCATGAAGGAATTTTCCTCCGCGAACAATTCGAATATAACTGGAATGAATCCCGATGCAATAGAGGCGCTTGAAAAATATCCCTGGCCCGGCAATGTCCGGCAGCTTAGGAATGTAATCGAAAAAATGGTAATACTTTCTGCCGGGCCTCGCCTTACTATAGATGATATTCCAAACGAAATAAGATATTGGAATAATTCTTCTTCCGGCGTTTCGGCGCCTCCCCAAGCCTTCCCGACAACGAAACTTTCATCAAATACTATCGCTCAGCCGCCACACGAGCCAGCTGCTTTCAACTCACCATCTCTCGAAGAAAACGAAAAAGCGATGTTCATCGCTGCTCTAAGATCTTGCGGTTGGAATAAAACGAAAGCCGCGGAAAAACTCGGCGTATCTCGCCGCACAATGCACCGCAGAATCAACGAGTGGGGTCTTTCGGAATGAGCGAAGAAGCGCTTCCAATTCTGCCGGATCTTACGATTGTCGGCAAAATCGGCGAAGGCGGAATGTCTAAAGTTTATCAAGCCATCGATCGCCGCAGCTCATTGCCGGTAGCGGTAAAAATATTAAAACCGGAATTTGCCGCCAATTCAGAAGATCTAGAGCTCTTCGCGCAAGAATCGAAAACCATGGAGCTTTTTAATCATCCAGGTATCGTAAAAAGCTATGGTCTTCACACCTTCGAAGGGAAAATATACTACATAATGGAACTCGTCGATGGCTATAGTTATGGCGCTTATATTAACGATGGCCACAAAACAAGCGAAGAAGATTGTCTTTTGATTTGCGAATCTGTCGCTTGCGCTCTCGATTACGCTTGGAATGATTTCGGAATCGTCCATTGCGATATCAAGCCGGATAACATTATGATAAATTCCGAAGGTATCGTCAAGATTACCGATTTAGGGCTCAGCAGAACATTCAAATTCTTGAAGAAGGACCAAATTGATATTCCAGACCACATACTCGGCACGCCCGCCTATATTTCGCCGGAGCAAATATTCAGCGATGTCGAGCTGGATTGCCGCTCAGATATCTATTCGCTCGCGGCCTCGCTTTATCATCTTTGCACAAGACGCGTGCTTTTCCCTGGGCTAAATAATGAAAGCACACTTAGGGCCCAGTGCGACGCGTCCAGTCAAGCGCGCGACCCAAGATATTACAATCCGAAGCTATCCGAAGGTTTTTGCCAGCTATTGGAAGTAATGCTGGTTAAAGATAGAAATTATCGACTCAGGACATGGAAGGATGTATTCAAGATGGCGAGGGATGTAGAAGAAGGCATTTCATTCAAGCCCCGTCCCACGCCAAGCCCTTCCTCGCTAAAACTAATGCGCTAGGGCACATGCCCTAGCGCGACAGAATCCTATATGATATAGGTGCAGCAACCGTGGGTTTGCGGATAAAAACAATCGAGTTGCCCTCGGGAACAGGAATTTCGCTCTTCTCCATCCCGCCTCCGGCGCTTAGACGCAAAATACCATCCTCGGGCCTCGCAATTCTTGCATAATACACCCTCTTCGGCAGCGAAATCCAGCTGCGAGTATCCGCCCCGCGGCGAATCGCGCTGTAAGCGGCAACTGCATATTGCGATGCTATTAGCGCAGTTTTTGTTTTCCAGTCGCTCACGTTTTCTGCGACTACTCCAAGAGCTACTTGTATACCGACATCGACAATCGTGCGCGTAATTTCACGGCGAATCGCCCCGCGCATATATACATCGTATTCTATCTTGACAAGAGCATCGACATTCGCCAATTCCTGAAGCAAGGTTCCATTTGCGTGCCAATCGGAATAGGCTTGAGGTCCTTCCAGCAAACGCGGCAGACTTAAACCGGCATACTTCACGTATTTACCGAGATACGGAATCAAAATTAGTGGAAGATCTATTCGCCAAGATTCCCTGATTGGACAAATTCCGTCCTCTACATATACCCACACCTGATTTTTGGGTTTGCGCTTTTTCGAGCAATCAACATAATCTTTCTTAGCGAATTTGTTTTCTGGACGAATGCGCGCAGCTTCTTTCAGCCCATTTAGGCCGCCATCGCCGTTAAGCCAACGCCAAACGCCAACGACATGCAAAGCGTACGGGTTTTCGTAGTCTTCTGGTTTTAGCTTATCGAGAACACCTGACGTAAAAATATCATAGCCAAAAAATTCTTCTTTTATTAACGAACGTAAAGTACCATCCTTCATCGCATTGGAAACGGCTACTTTGCTTTGTCCTTCCGATTTAGTTGAACTATGCCCTTCGCTTTTTGCTTCAGTATACGCTTTCGATTCTTTATCGAGCCTCTCGTTCGCCGCGGCGATATCCTTGCCTCTATCTTCAAGCCAAGATTGCTGATAATCGCCTGAGCGGTTGAATTCAGTGCGAGCAGAGCTTTCTTCGCCTTTTTGGGCATAAAGAATCCCCTTGTAGAGGCAAGTGAAAATCATATCTTGTCCACCGCCATCGTAGGGGAAATATTTATCATTGAGCATCATCGCATAAGCTTCTTCGGTAGCCTGCGAAAAGATGCTGGTCGACCTGTTATAGGTCATTATTTTATCTGCAGCGTCATAAAACGCAAGAGCTTTTTCGTCATCACGGGCAAGGTCGGCGGCCCTAGCGGTCAGCAAATCCCAAAGCAGTTCGCTTCCGCCCCCTTCGGCGGACCTCTCTTCCGGCTCTTGAATGGCTGAAGCGTAATTCCCGTTTTGTATATTTACTCTATAATCGACAATTACATCATTTTCCGTCCGGCAACCTGCGCCAATAAGCGCAAGCGCCAAAGAACAAGAACAAACGACAATACGGGAATTACGCATCACAATACTATCACCAACCGATATTGATAATCGGCAATGTGCGCTGGGTATTTGTAAAATTGATTACGCCAATCTGCACGCCGATCAAAGTTCCGGCATAGTTGACAAAACCAATCTGCAATCCCCTAGCGGTGCCCGAAACAATATTCGCCGCACCAATCTGAAGCCCGCCGGCATCCCTTTCTATATAGTTGCCGCAGACATTGGCGCTAATACCGCCAAAATCGCGCGCAGCGCCGAACACGCCTGCATCAAGTCCCCAAACCTCGGCATGACTACCCCAGCCAAGATTCAATCTTGCGCCAGTTACGGTAGATTCGCAATTAGGGAATGCCCATGGCAAAAACGTAAAGCTAAGCGGCAAATTATATCCGCGATAGCCGTATTCATTTCCGCCGCCGCGCTGGACGAACTCGATATTCGTCGAATTCACTCCATCGGCAGTCGTATTGGCAACGCCTTGTCCAGGCGCATACTGCGCGCTGGCTCCAGCAGCCCCAAAAGCGACTATAGCGCCAGCTATCAAATATTTCGCAATTTTCATATCTTTCTTTTCCTTTCGTTTACTAACTACAAACTCCCTTCTGTCCCGTATTCCCTGTCCCGTGACTGACTATTTAAACGGCACGATCACGCCGCCGTTTTCGAGCGGAATAGTCGTCATTACAGGCGTTGGAATATATGGCTCGACCTCTTCCTTCAAAACTTGAGGACGGCGCAAGCGAACGCCGACATCGAAGGCATTGATATCTCCGCCGATTACCTGCGCGTAGCTGAGCTTCGGCAAAACTTCAACAATCCTCACCGACCCGATTGGCTCCTCGAGCGTATCGATATAATCGCCTGTCGTCGAATCGTAAATTTCTTCGCCAAGCTTGTAAGCGTTGAGAATGTCGCCCGCCTTTAGCGATTTGCCGCCTTGCCCGATTACAAGCATACCTGAAGCGAGCTTCTTCTCGACCGTAAACGGCAGGATGTTCGCCATGATTTGCTCGCTGATTTGCGCTGCCGCATCTTGCGCTACGGCGCTCAAATATTCGCTAGTCGTCGCCTTTGTCTGATAGGCCGCGCCATCTATCGTAATACTATCAATCCACTTAAGCTGACCATTAGGCGCGAGAATAACTCTATAGGTAATTTCGGCGAAAGGTGCGCTAGTTGGCCAAATTATCTTCTTTGTAATAGGATGCTCGGTTGGCGTTACTTCCGGAAGGAATGTAATTTCGCCGACGACGAGATAATCGGTGGAAAGCTTTCGGTTGAGGCGCCGATAATCTTCTGTAGCACCATTTTTTGCAGTAATGCGAGCTAGCTCTTCGTTGATTTCCGCATCGAATTTGCGCTCGAGGACATTGAATTTTCTCGTCTGAGCAAGCTCGATATTCAGTTTATCGTTGAGAATGAGCGACCAATCGGCTGTGCCAATCGTCTCGCCGCGGCAGACAAAATTTTCGCCCTTCGTGCGAAAAGGCGCAATCGCCATTCTGCGACGGGAATTTGGCGCCGGGTCTTCGTAGGCTTTTTCGATTTCCGCCTCTACGATAACCGTGTAGCGTCCCGTCTCTTCGTTGAACTCATCGGAGATGATAGAGAAAGATTTAACATTCCCTTTCGCGTTGATGTCGCTGTATCTCGCGCCATCGTTTACGAATACCGTCGTGCGCTTGCTATCTTCGCCTTTGACATAAGTAGCGATGCTTGAATCGGAGCTTACGATTCTCTGCGCTTCGGTTAGCGTTACTCCTGTAACTTGGACCATAGCTTCCGCAAGCGCCGAATATATAGCCTCATTGCGGTTTAGCGCGACGCCTTTACCTGTTGCGCTAGCCATCTGGGCAGCCAACGCCGCCGCGCTAATCAGCACGGCGGAAATTACAGTCAAAAGACCACGAAGTTTCATTTTTCAGGATTCCTTCCTTCTTTTCAGGAATTAAAAATCGTAAGTTTTCGAGGGCTTGACGGCCGGCTGCGCAGGCTTGACGGGCTTCTTCGGCGGCTCGGGTTTTTTAGGCGTATCTTTGATTTGTTTCATCGCATCAAACTGATTAAAGCTCCACATGCGGACACAAATCGCGATTCGGTGACCTGTCTTATGCTCGATTACATCCTCGTATACCGTGCTACGGCCAATCATCGTATCGCTGCCGGTTATGTTTGCGCTCTTCGTTACTTTGCTGATGAACTTCTTGATTGAGTTCTCGGTCGGCACCCCATTGGCATCAAACTCGAGATTCCTTTCGCGCGAAGAACCTTTCTCACGACGATTTACGATATTGATCTTGCTGTTGATGAACATGGTCAAAAGGTCGTTTGCCTGACCGCGCGCCTGCTCCATCGCGAGCCTTTCCATATCATCTTCAACTTCTTCATCTTCGCCAGTGTAGTCGTTGCCATACTGTCCAAAGCTCAGAAGCGCCGGCACGCCATTTTCATCGAATATTATTCTTACGCCGAATTCTTGCAAGATTTCTTCCCTCGGAGGCAAGAGATTGGCCACGGAATCAGCCATATCAGGCCTTTTGATCATCGGACGCTTCTTGCTGCGAAGAGAATCGGCGATTACTTCCGTATCTGTTCCACCACGAAGAATTACGCCTACGGCATAAGCGCCCTTCTCGTCGTTGCCTTCGAAAGTCTTGACTACTGCAACACCGGAAGAAGAATCGATTGCCTTGTCTACTGCTTCGGAAAAGACGCGCTCGAGGAATATCTGACGCTTTTCGACAATCGTCTTGTTCTCGATTTCCGCTACCGCTACCCCGGCTTCACGAAGCGCCGCGTCAAGCTTTGCTTCTTCGAGCATTTCCGTTTTGCGCGCAATCCTCTGAGCAGCGTCTTCGAGGCTTAGATTGGGTTCTGTCCTATCAGAGGAGGCGTCGTTGAAATATGTAGAAGCTAGCGCAAAACCCGTTGCACCAGATTTATCCATTACATATTTCGTCAACGCGTCGAGATACGCCTGCTCGAAAGCGGCGCTGCGCGCCTGCACGAATTCCGCCCTTCCGGCGTTTACGCTTACTTTGGCGGTGCCTTCAAGATATATTGCGCCTTTTGAGTTCACTGAACCAATAGTAATTCCAGCTTCTTTTTCCCAATCTTTCATACTCTTCGAGACGAGATCGGAAACCTTTACTCTCTTCTTTGCGAGCGTATTCAGTTCGGTTGCGACATTTTCGGTCGCACTTTGCGACTCCTCGACGGCAGGCGCCTCTTGAGCTTCTTGCGGAGCTTCAACTTCCTGTGCATAGACAAACGCAGGAATAATCGCCGCCGCAGCGACAAGATTCTTGATTTTGAGATTTTTCATTATTCAAAATTCCTTTCTTTATTAAATGATTAGTACATCAATCTATCATGATCGACTTCTTTGCTGAATGGAATGCGCTTCTGCCAATATTCCAGCCCCGTCGCAATTTCGATCAGCTGCAAATTAAGTGCGAATTCTTTATAATAATCGCCGTTGTCGAGTCTCGCATTGCGCTGAGTAAGGCGGCCGGCAAGCAAAAATTGCGGTGCGACCTGCACCGATGCATATTGCCCGACTTCCGGGTTATAGAGAATAACCTTGCCGCTCTCGCCCAGTCCTTCTTTTAGCAGCTGGGTGATTTCCAGCTCTAACCTATCAGCCTGGGAGCCGTAGGAGGATGTATCATTCTTGATTCTATCGACCTGGATAATCGCTCTGCTGGCACCTGCCGGGACGGCAATCCTATCAAGTCTAAACAGAGATTGCAAAGCCTGATTGATTACATAATCGATATCTTTCTGCGCAAATGCGCTGGTATCTTGTGTATCTTGCCCGTAAACGATATTTCTAGAGCGCGTCTGGCAACCTGCGACAATGCAAGAAGCGAACGCTATCGTCGCTAAAACTTTCAAAGGTGTTTTCATCATATCTATAGCCTTTCTTTCGAAGTATTGAAGTGAATATTCAAATTCTTTTCTTTGCCGCTAGCGCACGATTTTTACATGCCGCGCGCATAAAAGCGCATATCCACGGCATCAGGGTGGGGCGATACTGCCTGAAGCCCCTTGATATCGTTTGGCTGCAACGCGACCCTCTGCCATGTGCTCATGATAGAATCGATTTCCAGCCCGCCGGCATCCAACCACACTACCTTATACTCGACAAGCGTTTCGCTAGAGCGATTATTCACTACATTGGCCTGAAAACGCAAATAGCCCGATTCATTGCGAGCACAGCGTACATCAGTTACGTAAATCGCGTCTCCGAGATTCTGCGCGAGAGTAATTCTAGTATCGCGCGGCGCGACTGGCGCAGATACACATCCGGTGCCAAGGCCGGATATCAATATTATTCCTGTTGCGATTATTGCTAGATTTTTCATAACGAGCAACTCTCCTTATATATAGTTGTTTCTTTTATTCCTCTTGTCGCCAGTATTATACCAAATCCTCCGTCCCCGCGCAATAGGGCGGCGCACGCGGCTTCGCCCAGAATTAGAAATTAGGAATTAGAAATTAGAAATTAGGAATTAGAAATTAGAAATTAGGAATTAGAAATTAGAAATTAGAAA
>JAFSMR010000059.1 GCA_017447805.1 Kiritimatiellia bacterium
CACCAAGTATTATATCAAATATCCACTACAGTGGCTAGGGGGTATCACAAAAAAATGAAAAATAGTAGAAAAATTTGAATCTAGCAAAAAGTATGGAAATTGGTAGCCCAAAAAGCAAATTATCCCCTCGTATTAGCTCGATAATTTGTCAAAAACCTCAAATATCCCCCTATAAATAGTTGTTTACCTCGAAAAATTCTTAATGGAGGGAAAATCTTTGGTAGATAGCGCCACCGCATTGCGGGGACATTATCTACCACGGTCGACAGGGCCATCGCATTGCAGTGGAGCTATCTACCACGGTCGACAAGGCCACCGCATTGCAGTGGCGTTATCTACCATGGTCGACAGGGCCATCGCATTGCAGGGAGGTCATCTACCATGGTCGACAGGGCCATCGCATTGCAATGGAGCTATCTACCATGGTCGATAGGGCCAACGCATTGCAATGGAGCTATCGACCAAAAACGAAACCTCCGCCACTTTTCTGGCGGGACATTCGCGCTCAGGCGAAACCTCCGCCACTTTTCTTACGGAACCTTCGCGGTGATCGGGGTGACCGACCTATCGAACAAAATGAACAATTCCACTCTACAACTACATTCTACAACTAAACTTCTTCAACTACAACTCGAAACTCGAACTACGACGGCGCTCAGTCTCCGCGAGGCCACTCCCCTCATACGAAGCTTCAAAACAAATCGACTACTCTTACTTCACCGATGTTTGGCTGGGATGGGTCGGCGTAATAACGCGTAATCGTCTTTATATCATCGCCGCTTATCGAGGTTGCCATTTCTGCGCCGAATTTTTGGTATATGTGATCGATACAGATTTTCCTAAGCTCGTAAGAAGCCTTTGAACCATTGAAACCAATCTCGCGCAATTGTCTATTCATCTCGACAAAATATTCTTGCGATATATCAAAGCATCTGATTCCCCCGTATTCTTCTATCTTATTCCATATTTCAGGGTGGACTGGCCAAAGAACGTGCCTGGAGCTTGTAAGTTCTGTTTTATGTGGTGTATAACATAAATAAATCCGTCCGCCCTTCTCGATGAAATTATCTTCCGAAAGCCTCAAGACATCGCCATTTCTCATCGCAAATTCAAGCATCATCGTCGCCATGAGCCAAAGCTCGCCTTCCAGCCCAAAATACCACTCCTTCACCTTGGCGAGCTTTTCCTCACCGGGTCTTCGATAACGCTCGAATTTAAAACGGAATTCAGGATATTCAAAAGCAGGGATTTGCCATCCGGCATTTTTATAATAGGGGGAAGTCCATTTTGCGAACAATGCGCGGAATTGCGAAACAAACGATTTTATCGATATACCCTTCACGCCCCGAGAAGTCAGATTGATGATTGCTTCATCGAATTTATCGCGAGTAAAGGCGGTTATATTCGAATCGAGATTTATCTTTGCGGCGCGGCAGAGCTGTTTTACACCCTTTATCGTATTTCTCGAAGTCGCTTCGCTCGGACTTGAATTTTTCAGCCGCTCGACTTTGCAGAAATTTTTATAGCAATATATGGCTTCATTGAAGGTAGGTATCATATTTGGCAGAGAGAAGCTATACCTGCACAAAACCGTCCATGCCAAAATACGGGGCTTTTGTTTCGGCTTGCGGCGCGGCTTCAAAGACAGGACGGAAATTCGCAATCAGCGCCAACCAACTTTCAAGCGTCGAAACGAACCTCTCGGCAGCAGCATAAAACCCATCCGCGCCCAGCATGCCGGTATAGGTTCCGTTAGCCTTGATCGCGCCATCTCCATCGAGGTTCGCAATAGCATCTTCGTTATTCCCCGCGAAATTGCGGAAGATCGAAACCTTGCTTAAATCTAGTTGTATTGACATCTTTTTACTCTTTTTTTATTTCTCTTTCACCCTATCTGCACATAACAAAGAGCGAAGTTACACCTCATCTTCTCTTTTTTTATCGGAATCGAAGAAATTGAAGATACCGGCTATCAATGCGCCGGAAATCGAGTGCCAGACGCAGGAAACGGCAGAAGCGATTGCAGCCTCCGGCAAAAGCGGGAAGTGCCGGCCGGCGAGGACCGTAGCAAGCCCGGCATTTTGCATACCGACTTCTATCGAAACGGTCTTCTTCTTCGCTTTCGAGAATTTCGCGATTACGCCTGCGCCGTAACCCAGAATATACCCAAGCGCATTATGCAAGAATACCGCGACGAAAATAAGAATACCCGATTCCATGAATTTGGCGCCATGGGCGGAAACCACCCCGCCGACAATCAAGGCTAGGCCGATTACTGCAATTCCCGGCATAATCTTTACGATACTGCGCCAAGCATTGGTCTTGCCGAAGAAGGAATTCAACAAAAAGCCGCCTATTACCGGTAGCAATGTAACAATCAAAATCGACTTGAACATGCCGATCGCATCGATATCGACATTCTCGCCCGAAAGCCACAGCATCAATAAAGGCGTAGTCAGCGGAGCCAAAAGTGTTGAAATTGTTGTCAGCCCTACGGAAAAAGCGACATCTCCCTTGCAGAGAAAGCTCATTATATTCGAAGATACTCCGCCTGGGCACGAGCCGACCAGAATAAGGCCGATTGCAACAGCCTTCGGCAGGCCTAGGATATGCGCAAGCGACCAGGCGATTAGCGGCATAAGCGTAAATTGCGCAAGCGCGCCGACAACGATATCAAAAGGACGCGAGACGAGAATCTTGAAATCCTCGTTCTTTAGGGTCATTCCCATGGTCAGCATTATGCCCCCGAGAATCGCGGTCTGTGAATAAGAGCGAACCCAACCAAAGGCGCCTGGAGCAAAGAATGCAAAGACTGCCGACGCTGCCACTACCAGTGGAGTCAATTTCGCGAGAAATGCCGATATATAAACGAATATTGCTAGCATATAGAAACCAATCCTGAAATTTCAAATTCTAGAAGAATGCCGAAGCGGAAAAACACTTTCTCTTGCATAACAAGCGCAAGCGCGAGAATATCGCTGGAAGTGGAATTCTTCCCCGCGACGATTACATTAGCGTGATTTTCCCAGACATACGCGCCGCCGATGCGCAAATTCTTCGCGCCGGCTTCCTCCAGGAGGCGTCCGGCGAAATCGTTCGGCGGATTTTTGAATACGCTGCCGCAACAACGCGGAGGGAAAATTTTCCGGCGCTGCAGATATTCCTTTTCGCTTTCCCTATCTTGCACGCAGGGCAAAAATTCCACATCTTCGATTTCGCCTTCTATAGAGCTATGCCTGTATCCAAAACCGCACTCGTCTTTTTCCAGCCACTTGCCGTCCACTTTTACTCTTTTTACTGCTTCGCTAATCGAGTGGCCGAAAGCCCCGGCGTTCATCTTAAGCCATCCGCCGATCGTACCGGGGATTCCGGCCATCCAAGGAATATGAAGCTCGGCCCCTGATCTCGCCGCCGCTCCGGAGGACCTTACATATTCTTCATTGGTCGTCAAATCGCTTATCCAAAGATTGCTGCCCGCGCCGACTATTCTCTTCTTGCCGCCGCCGAAAGTCTTGCCGCCGACACGGAAAAACGAATATTCAGCCAACTCTTTCGCACTCGACAAACCAGCGCCTGAATATGGCGCAGCGGCGGAAGAAGCGATTTCATCTCTTAATTTTATAATATCGCCCGCGCCAAGCAGAAGCGCGGTATCACCTTCACGCATTTCGAGTTTTGCGTGATTCCAGGCTTCTTGAACAGAGCGCGCGAGATATAGCTTCTTGACAACGCCGCTCTTTCTGACCTCGGCATATAGATTTGCGATATCGCCGCCCTCGATTCTTTTTTCAAACGCTGCGTAAGTCGGGCAAAGTATCAATTCATCCACACCTTCGAACGCGGCGGGAAACGTTTCGAGAAGCGCTTTCGTGCGAGAATAACGATGGGGCTGGAATAATACGCGCAATGTGCCGCGGGTAATTGCCCGCGCCATCGAAATCGCGCATTTCATTTCGGTTGGATGATGGGCATAATCAGTATATACTTGCTCTGCGATTCGCTCGAATCTTCTATCGGGAAGTTTTGCGACTACTTGCGCGAGGACCTTTTCGATTTCCTCTTTTTTGTATCCCCACAAGAGCGCTACCTCGATGGCTGCTCTCGCGTTTTTCCGATTGTGCTCTTCCTTGACGGGTATTTCCCAATCGCCCATTACCAGCTTTTCCGATTCGATTACGATTTTTGCACCGCTTCTCGCTTTATCGTAGCATGCAAAATATTCTGCCGGGGTCTTGAAGAAATCAGGGTGGTCGTATTCGCAATTGGTGACGACGAGGATAGAAGGCTTATACAAGGCAAGAGTTCCATCCGATTCGTCAGCTTCGACTACTAGCGGCCCTTTGCCTGTTCCTGCTACAGGGAAATCGCCCGTCTCGCCGCCGATAGCCCAAGCGACATCTTCGCCGAGCGCCTTCAATAATTTTGCGATGAATGTAGAAGTAGTAGTCTTGCCATGCGAACCACATACGGCAATCGAATCCCTCTTCGAGACGATATCGGCCAATACTTCACCACGCCACGCGAGGCGGCCGGAATTTTTTGCCGCGATCAACTCGGGATTGTCTTGCGCTACGGCAGGTGTCGCGATTACAAGCGAAGCGTTTTCGATATGCTCCCTGGCATGACCCTTGGCGACTTTTATGCCTTCTTTCTCAAGCCATTTTACGCGCGGTCCAAGACCTACGTCACAGCCATCCACCTCATAGCCTTCACCTTTCAACAGAAAGGCTAAAGCCGCCATGCCAACGCCGCCTATGCCGATAAAATGAATATTCGAACCAGGCAAAAGATTCATTCTGCCTCCAGCCAAGCGGCAAAACCATCAGCTATCGCCTCGGCAATTTTCTTTTGGCGCGCGCGGCTGAAGATCGCCTCTTCCCCTTCAGGGGAAGTTATGAAATCCGCCTCTACGAGGCAACTTGGGATTTCCGGATTCCTCGTTACTGCGAAGTTGGCGTGAAGCGACCCTTTCGAGACGAGTTCATCCTTAAGGCTTTGCGCCATCTTCTCGCTTATTGCCTTCGATAGCTCCTCGCCGATTTTATTCCAGGAATATACGCTCGTATAGCGCGCTTTCGAAGCATCTTGATTCGCCGCCGGCGCGTTGTGATGAATCGAGATGAATGCATCGGCATTTTCTTTGTGCGCGAGGCGCGGACGTTCCGTGAGAACGAGAGCTACATCTTCTTCTCTCGTCATCAATACACGCCAACCGCGCGATGAAAATTCATCTCGCACAATCGAGGCGAGAGTAAGATTCGCGTTCTTCTCGAAAAGTCCATGCGGCGAGATGGCGCCTGTATCGCCGCCTCCATGGCCCGGGTCGATTATTACGGTAATTTCGCCGGGCGCTTTGCCTTTGGGCTTTTCCTTTGGTTCATCGCCGCAATAATCCAGCTTCTTCCATTCCTTTGGCTTCGCTTTTGGCGCGTTGGGGTCTGGCGGAGCGGGTTTAGCCGCGACTTTGAAGGTATGGTTTGTCGTGAAATCGCCGACTGTTATACTTACCGTATTTGTTCCTTCGCCGACATCGACCATCGTGGCCCAAGCGCCAGTGCGATAAACCTCGACTTCCTTGCCTTGAACTGTTATCTTTTCTATTCCTCTATCTACCGCGCCTATCATATACGATTTTTCGATATACGGCAAAGCTGCATTCGGCGCAGGGAACGAAATGACAAGCGCAAGAAAGGAAGAAGCCAAGCTCATTTCAAATTCCTCAAAATCGCCGCGAGAAAATCATCGTATGTTTCGAACGAGGGAATATCGGGGTTTGCGGCCTTGATTTCCGGCGTCGACCTGAAGAGGAAGCCTGCTTTCGATGCGCGAATCATCGCCAGATCATTATAGCTATCGCCCGCTGCGATGGTCTGGAAGCCGCAACTCTGCAATGCCTTTACTGTCGTGAGCTTAGATTGGGGACAACGCATTTTATAGCCCGTCACCTTACCGTTTGCGTCTACAGTAAGCGAATTGCAGAAAATCGCCGGCCAATTGAGCTTTTTCATCAAAGGACGGGAGAATTGATTAAAGGTATCGGAAAGAATGAGAACCTGCGTCCTTTCGCGAAGCTGATCGAGAAATTCCTGCGCACCAATCAGAGGACGCATGCCAGAAATCACATCGACGATTTCATTCAATCCAAAGCCGTGCTTTTCAAGCAAATCCAGGCGATAATGCATCAGCTTGTCGTAATCGGGTTCATCGCGCGTAGTGCGGCAAAACTCTTTGATTCCCGTCGCATTGGCGAAAGAAATCCAAATTTCCGGAACCAATACCCCTTCAAGATCCAAACATACGATATCCATTATTTTTATTTCCTTTACTTAGAAAAAATCCTTTTTATTCTTTTGGCATAACCCAGCTGAGCGCGCTGTTATCGGCAGAAAATATCGCCCGCGCGACATCGCGAACCTGATCGGCAGTAACCTCGCGAACCTTTTCTATTTGCTCGCTTGGCAATACTAGCCTTCCTTGCGATAAATAATTGCCTGCGTAGAAAAGCATCTTCGTCAACGCCTTTTCGTTCGATATGCGGAAGTTGCCGATGAGATATTCTTTCGTGCGCTTCAAATCGGCTGGCGTAAGGCGCTTCTGGACGAGTCTGTCGATTTCTTTATTTATGACCTCAAGCGCAATTGCCGCCTTGCCGGGGTCTACGCCCGCGCCAATCGAAAGCATTCCGGCATCCTTGAAGAATTGCCAGCGCGAACCTATATCATAACTCAGGCCATATTTCTCGCGCACTTCCTGGAATAGGCGGCTAGACATTCCGCGCCCCAAAATTCCATCCAAAACGGCTGCCGGATATTTACGCTCGTCAAGACATCCAAAAGTTCTGTAGCCTAGCATGAGCTGAGTTTGGTTTACTTCCTTCTTCACGATTATTTCATGCACCGGAGGAATGGAAAAATCGACTTTGGGCGTTTTGAATGACGGCGCTTTTCTAATGCCTTTAGGCAATACGGCATTGAGTTTCGAAATCGCCTTGCTTTCTTTAAACGACCCGGAAATTACGATTACTGTTTTGGAAGCTAGATAGTGGCGGTTTATATAATCGTGAAGATCGTCAGGCGTAAGCGGCAAGAGAGATTCTTCGCTCCCGGCGATTGGCGCGCCGAGTTGGTTGCGCGGGAAAATCGCGCGCTGAAGATTTTCGGCGGCCACCGATTCGGGTTCGTCGCGATACATCCTGATCTCTTCGATGATAACGCGCTTTTCTTTTTCGAATTCCTCGGGGTCGATGGAAGCGTTTAGATACATATCGCATAAGATATCTATAGCGTCCAAAAGATAGTCGTCGGGCAGATGCGCAAAGAAGCAGGTGCTTTCCTCGCTGGTATAGGCGTTGAAATTTCCCCCGCGCCCTTCAATCGCTCTGATTATATCGATTGCGCGCCTCGTAGGCGTGCCTTTGAACAGCATGTGTTCGATGAAATGCGAAATACCTGCAAACTTCGGCGATTCGTGCCGCGAGCCCGAAGCGACAAAGATGCCTACCGCCACGCTTTCGGCTTCGCAAGGAACAAGAATCGCAGTAATACCGCTATCGAGTGTTATCAGTTTCGGCTGCATTGCAAAATCGATTAAAATGCCGCGGCGTTCATTTCCGCGAGAGTTGTCTTGCCATCGTAAAGCGCTTTGCCGACAATCGCGGCGCGAAGATTTTTGCGCTCGAGCATCTTGAGGTTTTCCACATCGTAAGGAGAAGAAATTCCGCCGGATGCCGTAATATAACAATTGGGCGCCGCATCGCAAATTGTCGCCATCTGGGTAAGATTCGGCCCTCCAAGCATGCCGTCGGTCGCCGTATCGGTGTAGATTATGCGCGAAATTCCGGCGTTCTCGACCGCACTAGCCAAATCTGTCGCCTTCACGGCAGTCGTTTCTACCCAGCCTTTCGTCTGGACATACCCATTGCGGGCATCTATTCCCACCGCGATTCTATCGCCGTAAAGCTCGACCGCTTGTGAAAGGAACGCTGGGTTCTCGAGGGCGGCCGACCCGATTATCGCCCTCGCGGCACCCGCATCGAAAATCGCCCTGAGCGCATCTGCCGTTCTTATTCCGCCGCCTACTTCCACTGGCCCGCCGAAAGCTTCGATGATCGAACGGATTATTTCCAGATGTTGCATCTCGCCATCGAAAGCCCCGTCGAGGTCGACGACATGAAGCTCGGCGCCGCCCTGCTCGCGCCAATAGCGCGCCTGCGATGCAGGGTCGTCGCCATAAATCGTAACATCATCCGCGCGCCCTTGACGAAGCCTTACACACTTGCCACCCTTCAAATCGATCGCCGGCAAAATTATCATATTACTCCTTTTGAGCTTGGTACGCCTTTTTCGCTAGGATCGATCGCCTTGGCCTGGCGCAGCGCGCGCGCAAACGACTTGAAGAATCCTTCGCAGACATGATGCGCTTCATCGCCGTAAATCTGCCTCAGATGTATATTCGCACGCGCTTCTACGCTTAGCGCACGGAAAAATTCTTCCACGAGCTTGACTTCGAAATCGCGCACCATCATGTGCTTCATAGGCGAAATCATTACGAGGAACGGCCGCCCCCCGAGATCTAAGGATGTTTCGCACAATGCTTCATCCATTGGAATCGATGCAAAGCCATAGCGCACAAGCTGCACTCTATCGCCTAGCGCCTTGTTGAGCGCTTGACCGATTACGAGACCCGTATCTTCTACAGTGTGGTGATAATCGACTTGTAAATCACCCTTCGCCTTTACGCTTAAATCTATCGCCGCGTGCTTTTTGACAAGCTCAAGCATGTGATCGAAGAAGCCAATACCGGTATCGATTTCGCCCTCGCCCGACCCATCTAGATTCAAGGAGACGGAAATTTCCGTTTCTTTTGTCTTACGCTCAATAAAAGATTCTCTCATCGTTTTCTGAAATCCTTGTTTATCGATTTACTGGTTTTACCGCGATCTTGGTAGCATGCCCATTGAGCGGAATTTCTTCCGCTTCTACGCTTGTGGCGAACTCGAGTCCAAGAGCAAGGGTCTCGCCTTTTACATAATCAAGCCAAGTTTCGAGCGCGCTCTTCATTTCGTCGTCGGCAGCGACCTCGATTTCGATTCTCTGCGTTACCTCGAAATCAGCGTCCTTGCGCATTGCCTGGACATGGCTTACGAATTCGCGGGCAAGCCCTTCGGCGACAAGTTCGCGCGTTAGGCTGGTTTCAAGCCCGACTACAATACTGCCTTGCGAAGCTACGACGAGCCCGGCCTTCGGCGTGCGAGTAACGAGGATATCTTCCTCGGCGATTTCCACGCCCTCGATTACAATACCCGGCGTAAAACTCTTGAGCGACGCGATTGCCGAAGCGACGAGTTTCATCTTCGCGCCGCACTTCTTGCCGAGAGTCTTGAAATTCGCTTTGTAGCTTACATCGCAAAGCTCTGTTTCATCTGCCACGAAAACTACATCCTTTACGTTCAGCTCATCTTGAACGAGCGCTTCCAAGCCCTTGATATCGCCGCCGGCGATCTTTAGAGCTGCGAGCGGCTGGCGAACCTTGAGGTCGTTATCCGCCCTTAGGCGACGGCCGAGTTCCACCGCGCTCTGCACAGCCTGCATCTTCGCCTCGAGCTCGATATCGCGATATGATGCGTTTGCCTTCGGGAAATCGCATAGATGCACGCTCTCGGGGTCGCTTTCTCCTTTGAGATTGCGATAGATTTCTTCTGCGATGAAAGGCGTGAAAGGCGCGGCGACTTTCGCGAGCTGCACAAGAACATAGCGAAGCGTTCTATACGCGCATATCTTATCGCCGTCGTTTTGCGATTTCCAGAATCTGCGGCGCGAACGGCGTATATACCAGTTGGTCAAATCTTCGATGAATTTCACGAAAGGCCTTACCGAGCGCTGAAGATCGTAATCATCCATTGCCGAAGTCACATCGGCGATTAGGGTTTCCATCGAAGAGACAATCCATCTATCAAGCACGTTTTGCGATGTTGGATAGACGACCTCCTTATCGTCGAACTTGTCTACGTTCGCATAAGTTACAAAGAATGAATATGCATTCCACCATGGAATCAGCAAATCCCTCATAAGCTGCTTTACGCCATTTTCCGAAAACTTCAAGTTCTCCGCCCTGACGACCGGCGAATAAATCATATAAAGACGAATCGCATCAGCGCCATACGTATCGAGCATCTTTATCGGATCGGGATAATTCTTAAGGCGCTTAGACATCTTCTTGCCGTCTTCGGCCAAGACGAGTCCGTTCACGATTACGTTCTTGTAGGGCGATTTATCGAAGAGGCAAGTTCCTAGCACCATCAGAGTATAGAACCAACCGCGAGTCTGATCTAGCCCTTCGGCAATGAAATCAGCCGGGAAGAATTTATCGACTTCGCCTTCTTCGCCCATATAATGCTGCTGGGCGTAGGGCATCGAACCAGATTCGAACCAGCAATCGAGAACTTCACTCGTGCGATGATAGGTTTTGCCGTCTTTGCGAATTACGATTTTATCGATGAAATGCTTGTGGAGGTCGGTTACTTTTTCGCCGGAAAGTTCCTCGAGTTCCTTTGCGCTCCCGACGCAAATCATATCTTCGGGATCTTCATCGTTAATCCAGACCGGGATGCAACTACCCCAGAAACGATTGCGCGAAATATTCCAATCGCGCGCCTCGCCAAGCCAATTGCCGAAACGCTTCTCGCCGACATAATCTGGCGTCCAGTGGACCGTAGAATTGTTCTTCGCGAGCCTTGAGTGCAAATCTTCAACCTTTACATACCACGCATCGATTGCGCGGTAAATAAGCGGCGTATCTGTTCTATCGCAATAAGGATAGGAGTGGACGATTGTCGATTGATGAACGAGCTTGCCTTCGCTCTTAAGACGCTTGATTATATCTTTATCGCAATCTTTGCAGAAGCGACCTGCATATTCCGGCAGAGCCGATGAGAAAGCGCAAGCATCGTCGAGCGGGTCGGCGAATGCCGTTATGCCGTTTGTTTTGCAGACTCTAAAGTCATCCTCACCATAAGCCGGCGCGATATGGACAAGCCCCGTGCCGTCGTCTGTAGTGACATAATCATCATTCAGAACCTGAAACGCGCCTTCCGATCGCTTGTCGGCGAAATACGAGAACATCGGCTCATAACTCCAGCCCTTCAGCGCCTCGCCCTTGAAAGATGCAACAAGCTCGTAAGATTCTTTCTTCTTGAAAATCGTCTCGAGCCTTGCTTTGGCCATGATATAAACCGACCTTTCGTCGTCCGTCAAATCGCGCACTGCCACATAATCGATATTTGCGCCGGCGCAAATTGCGAGGTTTTCCGGAAGAGTCCAGGGCGTAGTCGTCCAAATGAGGAGATAAACGGCTTTTTCTTCTCTCTTCAGCTCTTCTACCGTTATCGATTGCGGCAAAGCTTTCACGCGAACTGTGACCGTTGGGTCTTGCACATCCTTATAGTTGCTGCCGGCCTCGAAATTCGAAAGCGGGGTGGAAAGCTTCCAGGAATACGGCATGATACGGTGGGATTTATATACTCTACCCTGATTCCAAAGCTGCTTGAACACCCACCAGACGCTTTCCATGAAGCTGGGGTCCATCGTCTTATAGTCATTGTCGAAATCCACCCAGCGACCCATTCGCGTCACTGTCTTGCGCCATTCGTTGACATATTTGAGCACCATCGCGCGGCACTGTTCGTTGAATTTATCGACGCCTAGCGCCTTGATATCCGGCGCGCCGGCGATTCCGAGCGCTTCTTGCGCAAGCGCTTCGATAGGCAAACCGTGGGTATCCCAGCCGAATCTGCGCTCAACATACTTGCCGCGCATGGTCTGGTATCTAGGGACGATATCTTTGATTGTTCCGGCAAGCAAATGACCGTAATGCGGCAGCCCCGTAGCGAAAGGCGGCCCGTCGTAAAATTTGTAGCGCTCTTTTCCTTCGTTCTTCTTCAGCGATTTTTCGAATGTACAGTCGTTTTTCCAAAATTCGAGAATTTCTTCTTCCATCTTCGGGAAAGCGACTTTGTTTGATACGGCTTTGAACATTGAATTTACCTTTGTCTTTCTTTGAAATCGTTTCGTCTGTTATTTCTTTTCTTTCACCCCGAGGTCGCTCAAGCGCATCGAGATTACTCTGCTTACGCCTTTTTCCTGCTGGCTTACGCCATATACCAAATCGGCGCCGGCAATCGTGTGCTGGTTGTGGGTAATTATCAAGAACTGGCTCTTGACGAGAAATTCCTTCAGCTGCTCTACGAATCGCCCGATATTCGCATCGTCTAGCGCCGCATCAAGTTCATCAAGCATGGAAAATGGCGCGGGCTTGATCAAGAAGATTGAAAACAGAAGCGCGACGGCCGTCATCGTCCTTTCACCGCCGGAAAGCAGCGTTACCGATTGCGGTCTCTTGCCGGGCGGGCGCGCGATAATATCGATACCGCACTCGAGAGGGTCTTCGGCGTTTTCGAGCAAAACCAATCTCGCTTCTCCGCCGCCGAAGAGTTTCGTGAACATGGCCTGGAAATTCTTGTTCGCCTGCTCGAATGTGTTTCGGAACATCTCGGAAGATGTCGTATTCAAATTGTTGATTAGCTCTAGGATACTCGTCTTCGCGGCAATGAGGTCGGCTTCTTGTTCTTTTTCTCTCGCGTAGCGCTCTTCGAGCTCGCGGCACTCTTCGATTGCGACCATGTTTACAGGGCCTAGCGCCGAAATTTCCGCCTGCAATTTCGCGACCGTATCTTCGAGTTCGCGCATTTCCGGCACAACCCCGCCCTTCCATTCAGGGTCGGGCTCTCTCAAAACCGCATCGGCGAAAAGGCCGTATTCATCTTGCAGATGATCGTAGATATTTTGACGGCGCATCGTCGCTTCGGCCGCTTGGACTTCGAGCTTGCCTCTGAAATCGCGCGCCTGGTCCAGCCCCGCTCTCTTTTGCGCGACTTCCCTGTCTGCAAGCGTAATCTTCTGCAGCATTTCGCCGCGCTTTTCCTTTTCTTCCTCCATCATCGCCTTGAGCGATGCGGCCTTTTCTTTCAATTCATCGAGGCTCGCGAGCAAATCGCCGCTTTCTTCAGTTAGCCGCTCTATCGAATCTTCGTACCCTTTAATGCCGCTTTGGCGTCCTTCTATTTGACGTTCCAACTCTTCTTGGCGAGACTCTGCCGATTCGCTTTGGCGTCCGATGAAGGAAAGTTCTTGCTCAAGCTGGCTGGCGGCGATTCTGCGCTCGGTCAGGCGCTGAGATTCGACTACGCTTTCCGTCTCGAGCGATCGCAATTCTTCTTGCAATTCGCCGAGACTATCCATGAGCGAATCGCGCCTTACGATCGTCTCTTCGAGTTCGGTTTGCAAAGCCGAGCGTTTGGCGACCCCTTCTTCATTTTGCTTCTGCTCGGCTTCCAATTCTTTCGAGACATTCTCAAAGCGCGCTTTCAATGCGGTGAAATCTCTTTTCGCAATCGCTTCTTCGCCTTCGCACTGCGCGGCGAAGCGCCGCGCCGCAGATAGCTTTTCTTCGCATTCGGCGAGTATCTTGACTAGCGATTCCACTCGCCCCGTTCCGTTTGCGAGGATGTCTTTGGCGTCGACTATTCTTTCGCGAAGTTCCGCAAGAGTCTTTTCGGTCTCTGTTATCGGGCTCATCTTGCCACTTGATGCGGCGATAGCGGTCGATGGTTTCCACCTCCTGTTTTCGCCGCCGACTAGCACGATATCGCCGAGCAATTCTTCGGCCATTTGGCGCTCGTCTTCGCCTAGCGGTATGTGGTCTACGAGCCTCTCGCCTTCGGAAATCGAAGCGCCTTCTTTCGCCTCGGCGATGATCGCCACATCCCCTTCTTCGCTTTGGAGGATGTTTTCAAGCACAATTTTCGCCGCAGCTTCATCTTTCAGCATTTCGAGCTGCGCTTCTTTTTTCGCGGCTTCGCTTTGCATCGCGCCGAGATTTTCACGCGCTTCATCTATCCTTTTGCGCAGCGTTTCAAGCTCTTCTTTCGTCCCGGCAAAAGCTTCCTGCGCGTTCTCTTCGGCTTCTTGCGCTCTTCGAGTTCTATCGGCGATTTCTTCCAGCGCCGCGAGGGATTTTTCTTCGGCCGCCTTTAACTGCGCGACCTCGGCCCTAAGGCGCTCGTTTTTCATTATCGCCTCGCGCTCTTGAGTCTCGAGGCGAGCGATTTCATCGCGAATCGCGCTCGCCCTCCTATCGCATTGCGCCTCTTCCATCCGCGATGTCTGCACGCGCTGGCGAAGTTCGTCTATCGACGATTGCGAAGCTTTGAATATCTCCTCGGCTTCTTCCAGCGCCGAGCGCGCGGCTTCCAGCGATTCACCCAAGAGACGCCGCTTTTGCACAAGCGATTCGGCCTGCATCTTGATTTCTTCGAGCTGCCGGCGCGTATCGGCGATTTCACGTCCGTCGCGCTCCGCAAAGCTGCGATATTCCGCGATTCGCTGCGCGTTTACACCAATTACTTCATTTGCTCTTGCGTAGGCGCCTGTCGCAGAAGCTTCCTGTTGCGCGAGCATCTGAAGTCTCTCTTCGAGCGCATGGATTTCGCTATGTAGCTGTTGCTGGGCTTCTTCGGCCGCCGTAACAATCTCTGCCGCCTCTTTGATCGCCGCCTCTATCGATTCGCGGTTTCTCGCGTTTTCTTCGAGAGTCTCGTTGAAATCGTGGATTTTATTCTTCGATACATAGATATCGAGGCCGCGCAATTTATCTCGAAGCTCTTTATATTTCTGCGCCTTGCCGACTTGACGCTGCAAGGAGCCGATTTGCCTCTTCATTTCCCTCAGCACATCAGCTTCGCGCAGCAGGTTTTGCTCGGTCTGCTCGATTTTTCTAAGCGCCTCTTTCCTATCCGCCTTGAACTTCGTTATGCCGGCTGCCTCTTCGAAGACCGCGCGCCGGTCTTCCGGCTTCGAGGATAGAATCGCGTCAATCTGACCCTGCGCCATCACGGAATAGGATGATGTCCCTATACCCGTGCCCATGAAAAGATGCTGAACATCTTTTAGACGGCTTGGCTGCTTGTTGATCATATATTCGCCTGTGCCATCCCTATATACGCGGCGCGTAATCGTCACTTCATGATAATCAGTTCCAAGCTCTTTTTCGCAATCTGCGAATGTAATCGAAACCTCGGCGAGCCCTAGCGGCTTTCGCGTATCTGTCCCGTTGAATACTACATCCGCGAGCTTCGAACACCTCAACGCCGTCGGCCTCTGTTCGCCGAGCACCCAGCGAATTGCATCTGAAACATTAGATTTACCACACCCGTTCGGCCCGACAATGGCGATTAGCCCAGGGTCGAATGTTAGGCGTGTTCTATCGGCAAAGCTCTTGAAGCCGACTATATCTAGCTGCTTTAGGTACATTTGGCTGTATATTATACCATTTTTTGCGCCTCGACGCAAGGGCCGCGCGGCTTTGCCACGCAATGACGAATGGTGAGTTCGAGTTACGAGTTGGAGTTGGAGAATGGAATTGTTAACCTAAAAATCGCAGTTGGGTTTAATTTTTAGCATGGAGAACAGGAGAAACAGGAGGTTTTGATAGATTTTGCAGACAAAACGGCAGGTTTCTTCGGCTTTGGTTTCATTTCGATTTTTCACCCAATTGGTGAAATTGACAATCTTGACTCAAGATGAGATAATTACTTGTTTTGCTAATGATATCTCCTGTTTCTCCTGTCCTACATGCCAAATTAGACCTTTGCCCACTTTCAACTGCGACGTTTAGGTTAAATTCCTTCTTCGGCGGCCACGCTTTGGCCGCCCTACCGAACAGCCTCTGCGTACTCTGCGCCTCTGCGTTAAATAAAAAATAAACAAAATTACCAATTCCATTCTACAACTCCAACTCGAAACTCCAACTACATCGCTAGCGCCAGATGGGGATGAAGAGCAAATCTATGGATGTTTCGCCTTCTGGGGTGCTTTCATACCGGAAGAGGCGCCAGAAGAATGAAGTCTTCGTGTAGCCCGATTTCTTCGAGTCGTAGGTGAAGGCCGGGAATACGTCGAGCGATACATCACCATTTTCTTCTTCCCAATCCCAGATTTTCCATAGCACCCGATGTTTGGTGTAGGAAGTATTCTTTTGGCCATCTTCTTCGTGTCTATAGTTGTAGAACAACAGCAAGAGATTGCTACTCGATTCGTATTTTTCGTAAAGCTTTTCACGGCTATTCAAATCGAAATACGCCGCGCGGCTGGAGCCGTAGGAAAACGCGAATATATTGCCGCGCGAAAATGTTTTCGCGAGCCTATAGACCCCCGACGTTCCATCGCGCCAATCCATATCTATAGCATAGCCATTGATATGATTTTCATTGTCGCAAAGCAAGAGGTAGTTGTTGTGGCTTGTCGAATAGATTGTAGTTTCCTTTATATCGAGGACTTCCACCGGGGTTCTTTTGTCGAGCTGCGCATTCCAGACATAGTTGGTCCTTACGCTACAGTTAATTTGTATTTCCTCCGGAAGCTTCTCGAGGTCTAGCCATGAGGCGTGCAAATCGAAATCTTTCGATTCGCTTCTATAGAATAACGGGAATAACCAGCCGCCGTTTCTGTTTTCGCCCTGGATTCCCGCGAGGAACCAGAAGAAGAATTGCGCGCCGTTATCAAGTCGCGAGTAGAGAAGAGAATAAAAGCCATCATCTTCTTCCCAATAGTATAGCGGCAAAAGCCAACTATAGCTTTTATCTCCCGAGGTCTTTCCTCCGCCGCCGAGTAGCGAGACAAACTCGTAATCGTCCTTGTAAAATAGCGGCAAAAGCCAATATGCGTCGCCCGACTTGCCAAAGAGCGGAGTGAGAAAGGCCTTGTCATTGCGCCAATAAAGCGGAATAAGCCAATCGGCTTCGCCCGATCTGCCGTATAGCGGCGTCAAAAAATTATCGCCATCATGATAAAATAACGGGAACAACCACGCGGCATCTTGAGTTTGACCGAATAGTGGCGTTATCAAATTATTCGTATCGTGATAATATAGCGGGAACACCCAAGAGGACTCGTATTCACCACTAGTCGAAACAGTATCATATCCGGCCAAGCCCGCCAAAATTCGCCGCTTGTGAAGAAAGCCGTCATCGTAACTCGAATACGGCAGGGAATAGAAATCGTCCTCATACGCAAAATAGAACGGCAAAAAGCGGTGATTGATAAATTTGCCACTTTGCTTTTCGAATCCGGCCAGATACGCAAGCGCCCAAAATTCCGTCCTATCCGAAGGCGTGCGACTCTCGGAAGGTGGGGCGTGTTCTATATAATATAGAGGGAAAAGCGTATTCCAATATCCGCCATCCGAAAGCGTCTCGCTCCAAAATAGCGGGAAGATGGCAAATCCACCGGAATCTGGTGTTGAATCAAGCGACCAGAAGAACGGGAATACTCCGGCGAATCCATTCTCAACCCACCAAAACGCCGGGAAAGCCACGAAGTAATCATCACCCCAAAAGAGCAGCGGGAAGAGCGAAAAATAATAGTCTCCACTATAATCTTCGCCCCAGAAGAACGGGAACACACGATAATCGCGGTGACGAGTATCGAATTGCGAGATCGGCCAAAGGAAATTGAATTCATCGTATTCGGCGCTTTCGTCACTCTTTGTCTTGTACATCGAATAGGCGGGTCTTAAGGCGAAATGCTCGTCGCCAAAAGAAATAAAAGGCCAAGCGACTGACCCGACCGGCTCGCGCCAATATGCGAGCGGCCAAAGATTGACGCGTTCTTCCACGGCGCCGGTGAACTTGACTTCATCGCCAGTATATAGAGGAGTAGAAGAAAATTCTTTCATTGCGCATCCGCCTAGAAGCGCCGAAATCGCGATAAAGAACAATCCTCGCCTTAACATACAACCTTCTTAAACTCTTTACGGGGCATATTTTATCATATATCCCCAAAGTTGTCAACGCCCAGGGCGCCCTGGAGAAAAAGTTGCGGCGTTAGCGCAGGAAATCTTCGAGCTTTTCAAGCGCGGGAATTTCTTCCAGTTTATAGGAAACGCCAAAGAATTGTTCGGCTTCCATTACTAGACGCAAATGGTTTATGCTATCCCATTGTGGGATTTCGCCTCGCCTAGCAGTAAATACTTTTTCGCGGTCGATTTTCAGCACGCGCGAAAAGAATGAAGCGAATGCTTCACGCTCCAAATCACGAAGCGTTGTAAGCTCTAGAAAGCGATCTATGGAAATAGGAGCAAGCCAATCGTTTTCCATCATAACGAGCAAGCCAAAACCCATTAAAGAGCACCAATTTTCCACTTCGCGAAACGTGGTATCGAGAGTAAGATTTTCGACCTCTAAAACATTCGCAGCGCTTTTAATGAATTTATTCATTTGCTCTTTGCCCCCGAAAGCGATATTTGCGAAACTTTAGGTGAAATCATGCCGGCTATCAAATATACGAGAACAAGAATTGTAGCAAATGCGGAAAGCGAAGCAAAAACGAGCGCGCCCTTCGACATCGGTTTTTCAACTGTTCTTAGTGCCGGACGCGGAACCTTATATTCAACCAGCATCCTATCGCGATATGTAGATTCGAGAATCCAACATGGCGCCTTCTTGCCATCCCCCATATCAATATTTTGCGTTCCGGCAATCTTGTATTTATCTTCGGCGATTTGCTTCTTGTAGAACTTTTCTTCTTTTGGCTTGGGCACAGGGCAAATTTGCTGGGAACATAGCGCGCCAACCTCTTTCAAGCCCTGCTTTTCAAGCGAAGCTTTGAGACGCGCAAGATTCATTTCTTCACGCGGAGGGAATCGCTGGGGTAGCTGAGTAATTTCGGTATCGCGAGCATGGACAGCGAGGAAGAGTCTATCGATTCTCGCTAAATCCCAAGCGCCGGCAACGACTACTGCGGCTAGAATGATATCAGCGGCGAAATCTTTCAATTTAGCGAATTTGCAAAGCGCCCTTCTTGTCGCTTCAATGCCAAAACCAGCGAGAACGACGACGGAAAATTCTGTCAAATGATGCCATTTCACCGGGCACCTGATCGAATCTGCAATCGGCAAGGCGAATACCAGCCTGTAAAGCGGCGCGAAATAGCGTCCGAGCGAGAGCAAATAGAAAAGTATTGCCGCGGCGAAGAAGAAATAAACTTCAACCCTCGCCTTGCCCTTCGAGAAGACCGGCCAAAGACAAACGCCCAGAAGCGCGAAAATGCAAGTAATCAGGCCAACATAAAGAGAGTGTTGCCGGTAATTGCCGACATCTGAATTAATCGTCCTTCCCAATGCGCCGGTGTACGGTCTAACGCCGGTCTTTTGTTTATAGCCAAGCCCCAATACCAATTGGCAACTAGTATCGCCATTGACTCGAGGCCAAATAAATTCGATTGTTTCATTTGGCGGCAGAGACCAATTGGTGACAAAAACCCACCGCGATTCTTTATCATCAAGCTCGCTGCCGCCGGTTAACGCGGAGCCAGCTTCTTTATCGTTCTTGATTCCAATATCGCGATTTTCTTTGTCAAGAGCAGCTCCTCTAATACTAGGCGCCGAGATTACTAAAAATGTAAGCGCGCCGATAGCCAAGCCTTTCCATGAGGGCATATACCTTTCGCGAAAAGCGCACCAAACGAGATAAAAGAAAGTAAAGACAGTAAAAAATAGCCATAGATCCGGCTGGTAAAAACCCGCCCAACCGACTACCGCGCCAAGCAAAATCCAATTCTTCAGCTTATTCTTGCGAACGGCCCTATCCGCGAGACCGAATGCAAAAACGCCGTATGCCATCCAGCGAAACCACCCGAGGTGGCCTGCGGAAAACAAGCTAAACCAATAGCCGCAAAATCCAAGTAACAATCCCGCGCCATAGCACGCGACCAAGCTAAGCCCCCTGCCGCGCAAATAATATGCAAGCCCGAGCGCCGAAAGGTATGCGCACACGGCGTATCTAAGCTCGACCCACGCGTATGGATCTAAAATAAACATTACCAAATCGCCAGGAATAAACTTACCCGATTCCTTCCAGCCATTAAGCCAATCTCGGATATATTCAACCGGGAATGAAGTCGCCGCATCCGGCATCACGGGCACTAAATCCAGCGCCCAAGCACCCCAAAAAACAAACCCCGCCAAAACTGCGAATAGCGCAGTGAAGGCGAGGAATGCGGCGTGATGCTTTTTTAGGTGCATCTAAACTTACTTGATCGCGCCAAGAGCGATAAGCGCAAACACCATTGCGAAAATCGCAACGGTTTCTACGATACCAAGGGCGGCGAGATAGTTCGTGAAGCCCTGGTTCGTTTCAGCCTGCGCGTCGCAAGCCGCGGCGCCTGCGCGCCCCTGGAAAAGCGCGGAAAGACCAATCGCGAGCCCCGCGAAAATTCCCGCTACGAGAATCGGCACTCCCGCACCCGCGGCAACCTTGCCGACCTTGCCGAGCATGATGAACATAAGAATCATTCCGTAGAGAGTCTGGGTAATCGGCGCGCCGACAAACGAGAGGAGTAGGAATGGCGCCGGCTTGCCGGAAGCATAGCACTTCTTCCATGCGCCTACTGCTGCAGAAGCTGCAAAACCTGTGCCAAACGCACTGCCGGCTCCGGCTAGTCCCAAGCAGGCTATTGCTCCTGCTACGATCATTGCTGTATCACTCATTTTCTTTATCCTTTCGGGTTTGTTGTTTTAAATGTTAGCTTAATTGCTGGTTTTCTTGAATGGTTTGAAAGCGTAGCCCGCCCAAGATACCCCCTTGTGGTTGGAAAACTCGAGAGTATTCAGACGAACAGCGTGAACAAGAATCGAAAGACCCGCCATCGCGAGGTTAAGCCCATGGCCGACTACGAGAATCGCGACCATTGCGATCGACATTAGAGCCTTTGCCCAAATCGCATCTGCACCCGTAACGAGACCTGTCGCCATCGAGTTGAAGTTTTCGGCGACTTTGACGGAAGCCAAGCCCACAGCGAACAAGCGAACATAGCTGATTATATCGCCAAGCGCGCTCATGATATTGAGCGGCAACATCCCAAGTTCCGCCCCGCGGGTCTTTAGCTCCGAAGGCTTGACGGAAAAGAGGAATACTAGCGCAATCGAAACTACACCTACCCAAATTCCCCAAGATGGAACTGCGCTAAAGATTCCGACAATCGAATTCGTGACGAGATACATCATCACCAAAACGCCCGCCCAGCCGAGCTCCGCAAGCGCCGTTGAATCGGGCGCCTTGCACACCGCGTTCCAAAGTCTCGCCAATACGAGGTGCGAAGCGCCGATTGTGAAGCATAGAAGCATCATATTGTGATAGCTTGCATCAGCGAGCCACTTGACCGTCGGCCAATTGGCGCATGCAGGAATATTCGCGCCAAACCACGTATTCGAAAGCACTCCCCAGCCTACCGTCGCAAGCGAAAATACGCTTAGAAGAATTAGCCAGCTCTTCGCAACGGGGTTCGCCTTTTTCGCGGCGAGATATTTCTTCCAACCGAAAATCGTGCCGATAAGGAATATCATGCCATACGCGCCATCCCCGACTAGCATCGCAAAGAATAGCGAGAAATAGCACATAAACGGAACTGATACATCAGCTTCGGTATATGCCGGCGAAATGCCGAGCCCATCGAATAGCGCCTTGACGGGCCTGAAGAATTTCGGCGGCTCCACGAGAGTCGGCGGCGTTTCGTCGGCCGCGGGGTCGCGAAGCAGAACGCCCCAGCCGTTTTCCGCGGCCTTCTCGCGTGCGCTTGCGACTTTCGTCATAGGAACCCAGCCAGAAATAAATGCGATTTCGCCTTCTTGCGACATCAACTCCTTCGCGGCCGCAAACGCTACTTTATCGGCAAGCGCCGGAAACGCCGAAAGAATAGAATCTTCTTCGCTCGCGGCGAGTTTCGATACGGCTTTCAAACGCTCAGATTCGTAGCGCGCTGCTTCTTCGCGCATTTCTGCCAAGCTTCTATCCGGCAAAGGCAGAAGGGTTTCTTCCTGAGTTGCGGGCTTTTCGGCTTCTTCAGCCTCATTCGCCCAAGCAATCTCGAAAGTTCCATCACCCTTCAACTTGAGATTCAAACCCTCTTTTTCGAGCAATTTGGCGAGTTTTGGATCGAAATTCCCGAATGGTTCATAGCGCTTGATTTCTTTCGCGATTTCCTCTAGCCTCGCTACGGCTTCTTCGCGAACCTTTTCGAGCTCTAAAACACCTTCAATCGTGCAAGGCTGCTTAGTTAAGGAATCAGCCCAATCTACGCCTTCGCGAGATTTCAAAATCGCCCTATACGCGCGCTCTGCCTCAGCCGCCTCACCCTTCGCCGTAGCAACCTCTGCGCCCTTCGCGCTCGCGAGATCTAGATGCACCGCGCCGAGCTCGCGAAGCTTTTCCAACGTTTCTTCTGCTTCGCCTTGTACGCAAACGAGATCCAGATGCATCATCTTAACTATCATCTTCAGCCCTCCTCCGGAGTTCTCGATTTGGCGATCTTGCCGCGCGTTACTGCCGCGGTCTGCTCATCGCCAAGCGCAATCTTAATTACCCTAATCGCTTCCTTGCATTCGGGTATCTTCACCTTTTCGAAAAGATTTACTCTTTGCGAGGTAGTCTGAAGCTCGGCCGTAATCAGGCGCTTTTGCTCTTCATAGACCGCCCGTTGGCTCTTGAGCGAAAGCACCTTCTCGGCGACTAGCGACGCATCATCTAACCACGCAGGGGTCGACCATGGGTCGATTTCCTTCTTTTCGGTATCTATAGCTTCAAAAGTAGGAATAGCGACGCCGGCGATATTCGCGCTAGAAGTCTTTACCTCTTTTACCACAACGAGATTTTCGAGTAGCTCTGGCTCTGTTGCCATAAGCCCTACCCAGCTATCGAGCTTTGCGCGCACTTCACGCTCCTTCGAAGCGACCTCATCGGCCTTGGCTGCGATACCCGCTATTTCGCTTTGAAGTTGCTGCTTTTTCAGCTGCAACATAGGCAAAAAGCGCTGAAAACGCTTCAATGCGTCGGTCTGCGCCTTAAGCTCGGTCTTTGTGAGTTTGAACTTAGCCATATTACAACCGATATTTTAGCACATTCCGCCGTTTGGGTCAAGGGGGTATATTGTTTCTTCCTTAATTCGCGGCAACTTCGTTTTGTTTTGCTACGAGGGCTGTTGCGCCATATTGCTCGCGCAATTTCGGCTTCTCGATTTTCCCCGTCGGGTTGCGCGGTACTTCTGCGAAGATAATCTTGCGAGGGCGCTTATAGCGCGGCAGGCCTAGGCAGAAATCGTTTACCTGCTGCTCCGTTAAGGTGCAACCTTCCTTTATCGATATGATCGCCGCAGCAATTTCACCGAGTCTAGAATCGGCTAAACCAATCACCGCCACATCTTTGATTGCGGGGTTTGCCCTCAAATAATCTTCGATCTGCACAGGATAGAGGTTTTCGCCGCCCGTGATGATAACATCTTTCGCGCGGTCTACGAGGTATATGAAACCATCGCGCTCCTCTGCCATATCACCAGTAAGAAGCCAGCCGCCTTCCTTCAAAATTTCCTTCGTCGCCGCTGGGTTCTTGTAATATTCTTTCATTACGCCCGGACCCTTCAGCGCGAGCTCGCCGACCTTGCCGCGCTCTACCGGCGTTACACCGTCGCTACAAACGATTTTCGTCTGCCAGCCGAAACCGGCTACTCCTATCGCGCCGACATGATCGATATTTTCGATTCCAAGATGCACAGCTCCTGGTCCCGTCGACTCCGAAAGCCCGTAATTCGTATCGTAGTCGTGATTCGGGAAAACTCCCTTCCAGCGCTTGATTAGGCTCGGCGGCACGGGCTGTGCGCCGATATGCATAAGCCGCCACTGCGCGAGCTCGTATTCGTCGAGCTTCACATCGCCGCGCTCGATCGCATCGAGAATATCCTGCGCCCACGGAACGAGCAGCCAAACAATCGTGCAGTGCTCTTCCGATACCGCCCTCAAAATCCACTCGGGCTTCACGCCTTTAAGCAATACCGATTTGCCGCCGACAAGGAAGCTGCCGAACCAGTGCATCTTCGCGCCGGTATGATATAGCGGAGGAATGCAGAGGAAGCAATCTTCTTTCTTTTGTCCATGATGCGCCTGCTCGACTTTGCACGAATGTATAAGGCATTTATGCTGAAGCACGATCGCCTTAGGAAAGCCCGTCGTGCCGGAAGAAAAATAAATCGCCGCATCGTCCTCGGGGGTAAGCGAGATTGTAGGCGTCCTGCTGGAAGCGTAGGAAACGAGATTTCTGTAGCTTTCGGCGAAGCTCGGGCAATCGTCGCCGACATACAGGCGAATCTTGAGGCGCGGCACGAGGTCGATAATCTGCTCCACGCGACCAATGAATTCAGGACCGAACACGAGCGCATCGGCATCCGCGAGCTCTAGGCAATATTTTATTTCATCGGCGGTATAGCGGAAATTCAGCGGGACTGCGAGACACCCTGCTTTGAGGATACCGAAATAAATCGGCAACCACTCTAGACAGTTCATCAAGAGAATCGCTACCTTATCGCCCTTCTTGAATCCGCGGCTTAGGAGGAAATTCGCAAATCTATTCGCCTTTAGATTGAAGTCGCTCCACGTCATTTCACTTCTGAAAGCTTCAATCGGCGAAGATTCGATTAGTGAATATTCTCGCCATGTAGTGCGGCGATTTTCGAGTTCCTGCGGATTGATTTCTACCAATGCTACATCGCGCGGCCATTCTTGCGCGTTGCGTTCCAAAATATCGCAAATACTATTCATAAATCACCTCTTGAAATTTGTTGCGCCCTTCGCAGTTGCGGCGGCAGCCTTTTCCGCCGCCTCTTGCTCTTTCGCCTTTGCGATCAACCCCGCGACCTGCGATTTGTAGGCTTCTTCGGCTTCCTTCGGCCATGTCGCCTTCATTAGCTTTATCAACCTGAGCGCCTCTTTGGGATTGGTGCCTTTGAGATATTCGATTTCTTCTTGCAGGTCGCCTCTCGCCTTGTCGATTGCCCCAAGTAGAGCGCTAGCTTCTTCCGCGACAGGTTGATTTTTGCTGTTGGTCGCCCCTTCCAGCTTCTTTACGATCGCCTGAATCGGCTTGCCGATTACGAGCTGTTTTTCCAGGCTCTTGAATTTTACAAGCTTTACATCGCCTACCAAGGAAGGAAGTTTGCCGACTTCATCTAGCGCATTTACTACGGCTTCGGTCGCATCTCGTTCGCTGCGCCCGGAATACACGATTTGACCGCGATGGTTTACTACATATATAAAAGGCAAGCCGCCGCCATTTTCCGGCTCGTTCGATATTCCGGCGCCTTGGTAGATGGGATAGTGGAGATCATTCTTTTCCACAAGCGCCTTGATGGAACTTTCGTTTCTATCTTGACGATGCGAGCCGATGAGAACAAAAGGTTTATGCTTAAAGCTTTCCCAAATCTGCTGCATACGCGGCAAAAGCGCGCGGCATGGCGGGCAGCGGTGTCCCCACTCGTCTACAAGAACTACCTTGCCCGCTAGGCTCGCCGGCGATTTGATGTGAGGCCCGGCGATATAATTTTCTTCGCCTATACCATGCCACTCTACGCCAGCTACACCAAGCGCGGATAATACCGCCACAACCAACAACGCGCTTCTTACCTTCATATTGCTCCTTTCGTTTCCTTCTTCTCCCCTGTCCCGAGTCTCGTCTTCCCTATCCCGTGTTAAAACTCCAGCGCCTCGTACATCTTGGCGAGGAACTGCGGGTATGTCATGCGCTCTTGCGCCATGGAATCGCGCTCGCGGACGGTGAATGTTCCATCCTCGAGAGTCTGGGCGTCGACCGTAATGCACCACGGGGTTCCGGCTTCATCTTGGCGTCTGTAACGACGACCAATCGCGCCGCTTACATCCCACATTACATTAACCTTCTTCTGGAGCTTCGTGAAGATTTCTCTCGCTATGCGGTCTTGATCGGGGTCTTTCTTGATTAGCGGGAATATGGCGACTTTGATTGGCGCAACTTTCGGCGAGAGGTGAAGAATTGTTCTAATATCTTCCTTGCCTTTTTCGTCGGTGAGCTTTTCTTCCTCGTATGCTTCGCAAAGAAGTGCGAGCATAAGCCTATCGACGCCGGCGGAAGGCTCGATGACATGCGGAACATACTTGCCGTCGAATAGATCGCGGCAGAATTTTTCCGCCGCCGCCGCGTCTTTGCCGCGCGCGGTCCAATCTGCCTGCACACGCGCAATGAACGCGGCTCGGCTAGCTTCATCCAGCTTCTTCGCCGCCTGCTTTAGCGGGTCGTCAAATACCATCTGGCTTTCGCCGGAATGCTTTTGATGCTGAGTTAAGTCGAAATCGCTTCTCGCCGCAATTCCTTCTAGTTCCTGACGACCGAATGGGAAATCGTATTCGATATCGACGCACGCCCTCGCGTAGTGCGCAAGCTCATCCGGCTTCTGCCAATATTCCACGAAATGCTCTGTCGGCAGCCCTACCGCATTAAGGAATTTCTTCCTCTGCTCGACCCAATATTTGTGCCAGACCTCCCAGCCCCAGTCATCCTGAACTGGACCGTTCAAATCGGGGTTGTCTTTCAATGTAACGACATGACCATAGAGAATTTCCACCGCTTCATCAGGGCGGATAAAGAACTCTAGTTCCATCTGCTCGAATTCGCGCGAACGGAAGGTGTAGTTGCGCGGCGTTACTTCGTTGCGAAAGCTTTTACCCATCTGCGCGATTCCGTATGGAACGCTCATGCGCGAGGTCGCCGTCACATTCTGGAACTGCGCAAATATCGCCTGCGCTGTCTCGGGACGAAGATAAGCGACATTCGAGGGGTCGTCAATCGGCCCTACAACAGTCTTGAACATCAAGTTGAAGGGCTTGGGCTCAGTCATCTCGCCGCCGCAATGAGGACACGATAGCGCATAAGCCGGATTCACGGCTGCCGCCTTCTTGCCGAGCTCCGCGCGGATATCTTCGAGCTGGTCCGCCCTCATGAGCTTCTTGCAGTTTTTGCACATCGTCATCGGGTCGGCGAATGTATCGAGGTGGCCGGACGCCTTCCAAATTTTCGGGTGCATGATGATTGTCGCATCAAGCCCGGCGACATCTTGGCGCTGACGGACAGTAAATTGCCACCACGCCTGCTTGACATTCTGCTTGAATTCACAGCCTAGCGGACCATAATCCCAAAAGCCAGGCATACCCCCGTAAATTTCCGAAGAATGAAAGATAAAGCCCCTGCGCTTGCATAGCGCGCTAAGAGCATCCAATGATGATTTTGTCTCTTCTGCCATAACGAGGGCGTATTATACCACATTTGTCCTTCCCGGTCTAGTACCCTACCCCGTTTTTGCTCGAAACGCCCCGCTGAAAATTTTCCCTGCCTTCGTCCATGCTCGAAACCTCCCGCCATAAATTTTCTCTACCTTCGAGCATGATTAGTGTTGCCATTGTTACAATTTCCAATTGGCATTGGTTACTGGTATTGGCAACATTTTCACATTGGCAATATTCATCGCCGCCGAACTCGAACTACTCCACCTCGGAAAAGCAAATCATCTAAAGAAATCACCTGTTTCTCCTGTTCTCCATGCTAAAATGAACATCTGAACGCCTTGAACATCTAAACTAGCGAAGCGAGGCGAGAAAACACATCATCTTTTGTGAGGCCTGAAAGCAGTAGTCGTTTTGTTTTCGAAGTTTCGCCGCTTTTGAAAGAAACTCGCGATTTCGGGATTTCTAAACAAGAAGCGACAACCTCGATAAGTTCTTTATTGGCTTTGCCATCGACAGGTGCAGAGCGAATTTTCACTTTCAAGGCGCCGGCGATTTCCCCTTCTACGCCGCTTTTTGAAGAACGCGGTGCGGCGCGCACATCGATTATCACGCCTTCTTTCGTCTCGCAGATATTCATCGCTGCCTCTTAAATGCGCCAATGCCTAAAATGAGGAATATCGCATAAGGCAATATAGCCGCAGCCGCCGGCGGCATCCAGCCGCGATTAGCGGCGACCATTCCGCCAATAACAAAGCCATAAAACAAAAAGAACATTCCAAGAGCACCAAGAACGCCTTTGAAGACGCTCTGCCTGCCAGAAGCCACACCTGAAGGAATGGCAAAAAGAGTCATTAATATGCAAGCAAAAGGCGCCATGATTTGCTTCCAGGCATCAAACTCGTATTCACGCCTCGTCTCTTGCGAAAGATTCGTATTCGTCCTCAAATGACGAAACTTGCCGACGACAGAATTGAACTGCTGCTTACGATTCTGCGCCATTATATCCGCGGGTTTTTCCTTGAATTCCGGGAAAACTCTCAATGTAAGCTTATCCAAATCTGGGGTTGGGGTTGCAATTTGCCCGCCCGTAATACTATCATAATGTTGAATATTTTGCTGATTTTTTGAAGGGGGAGTATCCCAACTGAGCCACCATTCGCCGTCTAGCCAATCGGCGTGAGCATCGTTTATTTGATAAAGAGGCTTTCCGTTTGGGGTGTCGGCGTGAATTGTTACGCCTTCAAGATGATGACCTTTTATATCTTCAGAGCTACGGACGGTCCAGATACGGCCATCTTTTGCATTTCTATACTCGAGTCTTCCCGAGCGAGCGGCTTCATCCATCTTAAAATGCTCTCTTTTTAATCTAAGCGCCCACTGCGCATTGTTTGGAACATATACTTCATTCACCCAAGCAACGAATACAGCCATCAGCACAGAAACAAAAAGAATCGGCATCGCGATCTTAAGGAAGCTGACGCCGCTCGCACGCATTGCGATTATTTCCGAGTGGCGGCAAAAATTCCACATCGTATAGAGCGCTGCGAGCATAAGAGCCGCCGGAGCAAGATAGTGGAAATATGGCGAAAGGTAACCCGCGAAATATTTAATTATTACGAGCGCCGGCAATTTTGCATCTACCAATCGCGAGAAAGAGCCAAACAAATCAAACAAGAGATATATTGCGATAAAACCAGCCAGACAATAAAAAAGCGGAATTAGATATTCTTTAAGGATATATCTGAAAAGTATGCTCATTGCTCAAGCGCCCCCGTCAAATCTTTCACAGCCTTAAAAGCGTGCCGCCGGCAATAGTCGAGTATTCCTTGCCTTACTTCACCGACGACAGAAGGTGAAGTGAATATTGCGCTTCCTAACGCGACGGCAGTTGCGCCTGCGAGGAAAAGCTCAATAGCCGAGCGCGCATCATACACGCCGCCCATAGCCAATATCGGCAGTTTCGTCGCTCTATAGGCATCGTAAACGACCTTGACCGCAACGGGGTGGATGCCTCTACCCGATAGGCCACCCGTCCTATTCGCCAAAACGGGTCTACGGTTTTCGATATCGATTACCATTGCCGGAATCGTGTTAATCATCGAAAGAGCATCTGCGCCGCCATCTTCGCATGCTTTTATGTAGGGCCTGATATCAGGGAAATTCGGCGCCAATTTCACTATAAGCGGAAGAGTAGTAGCTTTTCTAACTTCAGTTACGAGCTTATTCAAAATCGTAGGGTCCTGACCAAAAGTATGGCCGCCCGCCTTGACATTTGGGCACGATACATTACATTCGATTGCACCAATGACTGCGCCTTCTTTCGTAGTCTTCGCCGCTTCATCTATGCGACGCGCGACCTCGGCATATTCCGCGATTTCGCCGCCCCAGATATTGACAATCATCTTAGGCGAGACTTTTTCGCTGTATTGCTTTAGATAATGGCTGAGGAATTTTTCTATTCCCGGCCCCTGCAAGCCGATGGCATTAACCATGCCGCCGGGGACTTCCACGTGGCGCGGCATATTATTCCCTGGCCATTCGCAAAGGCGAATACCCTTTACCGTTATCGCGCCAAGGCTTGAATAATCGACTGCTCCCAGATATTCCGTCCCGTAGCCAAACGTGCCGCTGGCCGTCGCTAGCGGAGTTGCCATCTCAAGCCCGCCGAGATTCGTTCTTTCATCTATTGCCATCATTGCCATATCAAATCCTTCGCCGCAAAAACAGGTCCGTCTACACAACAGCGCGAATTGCCGTTAACAGTCTTCTGAATACAGGCGAAACACGCGCCAACACCGCAAATCATGTGGCGATCGGTAGAAATCCACCCTGGGGCGCCTAGCGATACCGCCCTATCGGAAATCGCCTTGAGTAATCCATCTGGTCCGCAAGCAAACAGCTCGAAATTTTCGCCTGATCTTCTCAATTGCGCAATTCTTTCATCTAGCGGGACGACTGCGAAGCCCTTGGTTCCCATCGAACCATCCTCCGTAGCGGCGCATACCTCTACGCCGAGTGAAGCAAATCTATCAAGCGCGAGGAGGTCGGCTTTCGTTCGCCCGCCGACAAACAGGATAACCTTTTCGTGACCAAATTCTTTCAGGCGCTTGGCAAGGAAATATAGCGGAGCTACGCCATATCCGCCGCCGACAAGCAGCGCCCAACCATCGCATTTTTCCGGGAAGCCCTTTCCCAAAGGACCTTCCACCTCGAGCAAATCGCCAACTTCGACTCGGTTAAGCGCCTTGGTGCCGCGTCCGACAGTTTTATACAATACCTCGAGACGTCCGAGCTTGGCATCCGCGCAAAACACCGAAAAAGGACGCCTTAGCGCGCTTGGTTCCAATGCCGGAACTTTCAAATGTATAAACTGGCCAGGGCGAAGATCTTGCGCCATTCGACTCTCTTCGAGAACGAGATGATGATAGAGCGTGCCTACCTCTTCGTGAACTACAACCTTCGCTTTCGTATCTACCACTTTTCAAACTTCCTAATTTAAAATTCTACTTTCCGCTCTTTTGCCCCTCTTCGCCGACTTTCCCGAACGCATAAGTCATATTTGCCCCAAAAAGCACTATCTGCCAACTCATGTAAAGCCATGTAACGATAATCGGAAGGAAGGCGAGCGAACCATATATTGCGCTGGATTTAGCTACGCCTACCTGCGCTATAGCACAAAGTTTCATCCATCCGGCAAATAAAAACGCCGTTACCATACCGCTCCAAAAGGCGTGAGAAAACTTCACCTTGCAATGAGGCAGAGCATAGAATAGAAATGCGAAATCAAGCGACGCGAAAAAGACCGATATCGCTATTCTAAACAAAAGAGATTCAAGAAACCAAATAATACTGGAAGAAAGCCACTGGGTAATCCACATTTGACCAAAGGTCATATTCAAAACATTTTTTACTATATTCAATATCGGCAGCGACATTGCCATCGCACCAATCAGCGGCAGAATTATGACAACCGCCAGATACATCCACATTCTCTTCCAAATAGTCCTGGGCTTGGGAACATTCCAAATCTGATTAAAACTTTCTTCGACCATTGAAATCGAACCGACGACGGTCCAGAGAAGAACACCAAGGCCAATCCAGCCAACGGTACTAACATCGAACTTATCGACCCTATCGAATATCCTATTCGATAAATCGCGCGCCTTGCCGCCATAATCCTTGGCGATCTTTTTCTTGGCCTCGCGCTCTGCTTCATCAGCGGCGGTCATTTGCGCAAGACTCTCATCTTGGCTCGCCTCGAATCGTGTAATTGCCGAATCGATTCTTGTATTGATATGGTCCCTAACCAAATTGCCGGCGCCGAAAGTTTTTGCGGCCAAGAGGAGTATGCAAAGTAGCGGCACAAGCGTAAGCAGGGAAAAATAAGTAAGCGCTGCAGCTTGCATTGTGCAGTGGTTGCTGAAAAATCCAGTTATAACGCACTTTCCCCAGCTATAGCACTTTTTCAACATAAGACCTTCCCATCCTATATCGATAAATTTCGGCGCATTACCCCTTTTTCGAGCGCGGCATTCGATATCCGACTTAAAAAGGGGCAAGCGCCTATTCGCGGCCTATTAGCCAGCCGAGATAGCTTCGCTCGGGCACTGCGCAGCGCACGCACCGCAATCGACGCACTTATCGGGGTCGATCGTATAGGGCGATCCTTCCGCAATTGCCTCGGCAGGGCACGCATCCTTGCAGCATCCACATGCTACACACTTACCGGCATCAATCTTGTGTGCCATTTTAGTATACCTCCTTCTAACCTGAGTTCAGGTCTTTATTTCGTTAACGATGGCTGTATTGTATCAAATTTTTCGTTTCCTGTCTAGGGGGGAGGCGCCAAGAGCTATCTTTCCCGACAATTTTAGAACCTTCAAATTATACATACCCCCTAGCCCAAAGCGGGAAAATATGCTATAATACACTCACCTTTGGCTCACTGGGGCCAGAGGCGTGCATGTTGGAATAAAATACCTTACCCTAGGAAAGGAAGCTAGATTATGATTATGTTGGCCGATTCGATGAGCGCGTGGATATTCTTCGCGATTGTCTTGATTATCGTAGTTTCAGCAATATTGAAAACAGCCGTAATAGTTCCGCAAAAAGCGGCATATATCGTTGAAAGGCTTGGCAAATATCGTTGCACGCTCGATGCCGGCTTTCATATCCTCGTGCCCTTCTTCGATAGAATCGCATATCGCCATACTCTAAAGGAGCAGGCCATCGATGTTCCGCCGCAGGAGTGCATTACAAAGGATAATATCGCAGTAAGCGTCGATGGAATTCTCTACATGCAGGTAATGGACCCTGCGAAGGCGAGCTACGGAATCGGCAATTACCTCTTCGCGACTACCCAGCTTGCACAAACAACGATGCGCTCCGAGATGGGCAAACTCGACCTCGACCGCTCGTTCGAAGAGCGGATGAGCATAAACGCGGCAATTGTAGCGGCTGTGGATAAAGCGAGCGACCCGTGGGGGATTAAAGTAACGCGCTACGAAATCAAGAATATCACGCCGCCGCGGACTATTCGCGACGCAATGGAAAAGCAGATGCGCGCAGAACGCGAGAAGCGCGCGATGATTGCAGAATCCGAAGGCGAGCGCCAAGCGAAGATCAACCGCGCCGAAGGCGAAAGGCAAGAAGCAATTGCGCTTTCAGAAGGCGAAAGGATGAGAAAGATCAACGAGGCGGAAGGTAAAGCGCAGGAAATCCTTCTCGTCGCGGAAGCCCAAGCTACAGGCATACGCAAGGTAGCCGAGGCTATAAACGGCCAGGGCGGCGTGGAATCAGTGAATATGCAGCTCGCCCAGCAATATCTAACGCAATTCGGAAATCTCGCAAAGACCAACAATACGATGATAATTCCGAGCAATCTCGCCGATGTCGCGGGCGTTCTAAAGTGTTGCGCAAACGTCATCAAGCAATCGTAAGCAAAGAGACAAGAAATTTTACCGTCCAATAAACAAGAGAAAGGAAACCTCGAAATCATGAAACCGACACTCGTTGTTCTAGCAGCAGGCATGGGATCCAGATACGGCGGCCTGAAGCAGGTAGACCCCGTAGGCCCCAGTGGTGAAGCAATCGGCGATTATTCCGTATTTGATGCGGTAAGAGCCGGATTTGGGAAGGTGGTATTCATTATTCGCCACGATTTCGAAGCCGAATTCAAAGAAAAGATAGGCAAGAAATATGAAGGAGTAATTCCGGTAGATTATTGCTATCAGGACATAAACGATTTGCCGGCGCCTTACACAGTACCTGCCGGACGCACCAAGCCTTGGGGCACGGCGCACGCTACACGCGCGGCTCGCGATATTGTAAAAGAACCATTCGCAGTAATCAACGCAGACGATTTCTACGGGCGCGATGCGTTTGAACGCCTCGCGAAGTTCCTCTCATCCCCGGCGGCCGCAGATGGCAAGCTCCATTTCGCAATGGTCGGCTATAGGCTTTCTTCGACATTGAGCGAAAACGGTTCCGTCGCTCGCGGTATTTGCACCGTCGGCGACGACGGGGAGCTCCTGGGCGTCAAGGAAATGACAAAGCTCGTTCGCGCAGGGGATGTTGCGGAAAACCGCGAAGACGAAGCAAATCCCGTCAAGGTTCCTCTCGATGCACGCGTATCGATGAACCTTTGGGGCTTCACGCCAGGTCTCTTCGACGAACTCGCGGAACGCTTCCCGAAATGGCTCGCGCAAAACGGTGCGAAAGAAAAGAGCGAATGGTATATTCCATTCGTAGTCGATGAGCTCATCAAGGAAGGCAAGGCCGATTGCAAGGTTCTGCCGACCGAATCACGCTGGTTTGGAGTAACCTACCGCGAAGACAAGCCTTTCGTAACAGGTGAAATCGCAAAACTCGTAGAATCGGGCGAATATCCGAACAAGCTTTTCTAATCCAATAGGATAAAATTGCAAAGGCGATGTACGAAGTTCGCAATATAGCTTTCACCTACAGCCGCAGAAAAATTCTGCGCGATGTATCATTCGTCGTCTCGCCTGGCGAGACTGTTGCCGTAGTAGGCAACAATGGCGCAGGCAAGACGACGCTAATGAAAGTTCTTGCTACTTTGTACCCTCCGGATTCCGGCCTCGTGCTAAGCGATGGACAAGACGCGCTTTCAAATCCGCTAAAATACCGGCGACAGCTCGGCTATATGGGCGAAACGCCCGCTCTCTACGAGGATATGAAGGTAAAGGCGTATCTTGAATATCGCGCGGCTATCAAGGGCGAAGTCGAAAAACGAATTAGAAGAAGAGTCGGGGAAGCGGCGGAAATTTGCCAAATCCCCGACCTTATGTCCACGCCGATTCGCCATCTCTCGGCAGGACAAAAAAAGCGCGTAGCCCTAGCCGATGCAATACTCCTTAGGCCGAGGGTATTGTTGCTGGATGATTTTCTCGCAGGACTAGACCGGACAATGCGAGAGGCGGCAGGATCCATCGTGACGACGGTCGCAGCATTCGCCGGCGTAATAATTACAGGTCACGAAATAGCAGATTTGGCGAAATGGACGACTAGATTCCTAGTGCTATCAGGTGGCGTAATATCTTCTGTTATTCCATCTGCCGGGATGGATTATGCAACTACGATAAAGCGCGTAGACAACGCATTGGGGGGCGGTAGATAATGAGCCCGATCGCAATTACATGTAAACGGACCTTGGGCGTTCTCAAGTCGCTATATTCGACAGTGCTTGCATACAGCTTGTTTTTCGCCGCAGCCGGCGCTAGCTTTGCGTTTTCGCTAGAGGCGGCCGAAGGCGGCGAAACTCCCATTGCCGTAATTTGGGCAATTGCCACCGCGCCGCTTTTGCCGATTCTCGCCTCGCTTCTCGCGATGGATGTTTGGAGCGACGAAAAAAGAACAGGCAGAATCGAACAACTGCTTTGCACACCTGTCCTAGAGCGCGATTTTACAATCGGCAAATTCCTCGGCGTTTTGATTGCGGCAATGACCGCACTAGGCGCGTTTTTGATTTCGACGATTTTCTTTCTGTATTTCTTCGCGCCTTCGGCGCTGGAAAATCAGACGTTTTTCTCATTCTTGCCGGCGCTCATGGCGCTCGCGATGCAATCGACCTTGTGGTGCGCCGTAGCAGTTGCCGCAAGCGCCGCGTTCCGCCATGCCGCAGCCGCGGCGATTACCACAATCGCAATTACAAGCGCCATTCCTCGTGGGCTATGGCTTGCTCTTATGCAGTGGGCGCCGCAAGGGAGGTTGTCTTTTGGCGAAATGCCTCTAGACGCGCAAATATTCGATATTACGAATGGTTCGATTTCTTCGGCTACAGTTCTTTCTTACGCTCTCTTGAGCATATTTTCTCTTTTTATCGCGACGAAATTCACTACTGCCGCACGATATATCGGGCGAGGCGCGAGGCAACATAAATGGTCGATGGCGACTGTTGTTACGCTGACCATCGTTCTTTCCGTAATGCTGCTTGGGCTATTTTACAGACTAAACACGACTATCGAATTGCCCATAGGAATCCACAGCGAAAGAATCTTTTCGGAAAAGACCCGTACCATCCTAAGAGAAACGCGAGGCGAAATAACCATAAGCGCCTTTATGTCTAGAAAAGATTCGCGCTTCCGTCAGATTTCCTACTTCTTAAGAGCGCTATCTCGCGAAGCGGATGCCGTAGGCGGCGCGAGAATAAATATACGCTATGTAGACCCGCGCTGGGATCTCGGCGCGGCTGGACGGCTTGTGAATATCGGCGCCGATGTCGATTCACTGGTATTCGAACGCGGCAGAAGGCAAACGATATTGCCGTTAGGCAGTAATTTTAGCGAAAGAAGATGCGCAAGCGCTTTGCAGAAAATCGCGATGCCTCCGCAAAGAAAGAAGATTTATTGGACTCGTGGCCACGGGGAATGCCCATTTGAAGCATACGGGCCTTGGGGCATGAGCGATATCGCGCGCGAATTGCATTTCGCAGGCTACCACAATCAATCCATAAATCTCGCGCAAGATTCCGAAATTCCTTCAGATTGCGCGCTAGTCATCGTCGCCGGACCCAAGAGCGATTTTTCAAAAACCGAAACCGGCCGGCTTGATACCTACCTCAGGAAAGGCGGTCGATTGCTGTTGCTGTTTTCCGGCGAGAAAGACAAGGATTGGATCGCCAAACTTCTTACCGGTTGGGGAATCGCGATCGAAAGCGCGAAACCTGATGGCGTAAAAACCCAATCGGGAACAGATGTAATCGTATCAGATTTCTCCGATCATCCAATAACCGACCCGATAAGAGGAAGGCAGATTCTTCTCGAGGCGCCTACGACATTTTCGCATTCTTCTTCTTCCGAAGCTCCGGGTGCGGATAAAATCGAATATTTTGAACTCGCCAAAACCGGCGACTATTGCGTAGCCGCAGTTTCGGAGCGCGGTTCGAATGCCGGCGAAGACCTTGAACTTAGGCCAACGCGTATCGTTGCAATCGGCGACGCTTCATTCATCATGAATGCGCAACTCAAGGAAAAAGGCAACGAAAATAGAGTATTTTTCCTCAACTCAGTAGCCTACCTTTCCGGTTCCGGCGCGATGACAGGCGCAGATACCGAAGCGAGTAGATTGATTACGAGGATGGATCGCTCGACGAGAATCAAATTCGTCTTTGCATCCTCGGCAATCTTCCCTGGCATACTTTTCATCATCGCTATGGCGATTGTAATAGCTGGGAGGAAACGCTCATGAAAAACAGGCGCTCTGTGCTTTGGCTTTCGATCGGGCTATTCGTATCGCTCGCTGCTCATATATTGCTTTCATACAAGGGGGGCGTTTCTGCGGCGCTGGTAAAACGCTCTACACTTCTCGACGAATCGCTCGCTGCCGCAAATACCATTAATATTTTGCATCCACAAGATAAAGCGATTCTTCTAAAGAAATATAGCGAATGGCATCTAACTTCGCCATATTGGGCGATTGCCGACGAACGGGCGATCCTGAAAATGCTAGACCTCTTATCATCGAGCGAAATCGAAGAAGCGATAGATGATAACGAACTTTTGAAACTCGGACGCAACCGCGAAGACTATGGCCTTGCCCAAGATCAGGCTACGAAAGTAGTAATAACCGGCGATAAAGGCACGAGCACAATATATTTCGGAACCCTGACTCCAGCAGGCGATGGCGTTTATGCGACAGTCGACAATGAAGACGCCGTTTATGTGGTAAACTCCAATGTCTTCGGGGCAGTCGATATTCCCGCCTCGCTATTTCGAGAAAGATCGCTCCTGCAACTGTGGGATGGCGCAATAGTCGGCTTCGATATCAAAAATGGATCGGGCAACTTTATGCGATTCGAGAAAGATGGCGAATCTTGGCTTATGAAAGAGCCCGTGCGCATCAACGCGAACACTGAAAAAATCCACACGCTAATCACACTGCTCTCCCAAACGGAAGCGTCTGATTTCGTTTGGCCAACCGGCGCCAAGGGAGAAAATTCCATAGCTACCGCCTCACTGCTTGCAGGTTACGGCCTAGACCCGGATACCGCGACAACCCTTACTTTCAAATGCGTAGATGGCATAGATCGGCAAATCGCCTTCGGCAACAATGCAAAGGACGGCAATGTATATGCGTTAATTCAAAATGCCGGCGCTATCGTTATCGTCAATAGCAAATTGAAAGAAGAAGCCCTCGCAAACATCGCGGAATTTACCGACTCTCGACTCTTTGCCGTCGAACCATCCTCCATCGCCAGAATCGCAATAAAAGATGGCGAAACCTCCTACCTGCTGATAAAAAACGAAAACGGATCTTGGAGGATTGAATCGCCAATCGTTGCCGATGCAGACGACAAGAAGGTTGAATCTCTAATAGAAAAAATCATCTCGCTTAAATCCGAGAATATCGATCCAGATGGCATTTCCGTTCAGCTGGCTTCTTCCAGCCAGCCAATGATGGTAAACCGCAAAGCGACAATCGGCGATATAAAACTCGAAGAACTTGCCTCTAGAACCATTCTTTCGATTGTTCCGGAGGAAGTAAAAAGAATAGTCGTAACGCAAGCCGATAAAAATTCCACTTCCGTCATTTACGATTCTGGCCGCTCTTGTTGGAGCATAGAAAAAAGTTCATTGAAAGGTGACGCGGATGAAGAAGCTATTAAAACTATTCTCGAAACTCTCAATCCCCTGTCGGCGAGGAGGGTTGTAAATCTAAAAGCTTCCAGCGCCGAAATGAAAGAATATGGTCTAGGACTTGATTCTCAAAATCTCACAATCGCGATAGATCGCAAAAACGAAAATTCCGTACGGCGCAATATAAGAATCGGCAATCTTACCGAAGAAGGAGCCTATGCCACAATCGGCGCGGCGGATGCGATTTTTCTCATCGACCTTACAACGCTCGAAAACCTTTCAACGCCTCTCGTCAAGGAAAAATAGAATAATGCAAAATCCCTCTTCTAGACGAGAAACCATCGCCACGGCCACCAATCTTAGAGTCGGCGCTAAAAATCCCATATCGATCGAAATACCCGATTTCACTATTCAAGCTGGCGATTTCGTAGCGATAACCGGTGCGAACGGCTGCGGCAAAACAACGCTTCTAAAGACGATAGCCCGTCTGCTAAACCCAATAGCGGGCAAACTTGAACTCGCAATTCGCCCTGGCGCGGCAATTGGATATCTTCCTCAGCAAGGCCCTTTGCAGAAAGATTTTCCGGCGTCTGTTTTTGAAGTCGTGATTTCAGGATGTCAGGCATCGAGAGGCATCCGCCCTTTCTACACATTTTCGGAGCGCCGGCGCGCCGAGAGAATAATGGAAAGGCTTGGCATTGCGACTCTTTCATCCAAGTCATACAAGGAACTTTCCGGCGGGCAGCGCCAGCGAGCGCTCATTGCCCGTGCGCTCATTTCGCCGCGCAAACTCGTTTTGCTAGATGAACCGACCGCCTCGCTCGATCTGCAAGCAGCCAAAAGCTTCCTGGAACTGGCGAAAGAGCTGAATTCGAAAGGCGCGACTTTCGTTTTCGTAACCCACGACCCGTTGTTAATTCCGGCGGCGACCAAGACAATCCATATAGGCGAGGCGGTGCTTTGCGAAAAATGCGGCGAGAAGACGGAGGTATGCAATGGCTGATACTCTTGCCGAATTCCTTGCGTGGCCCTTTGTTTGGCGAGCGCTTATCGTCGGCGTTCTAATAGCGCTATGCTCCGCATTGCTCGGAGTAACGCTTGTTCTCAGGCGACTCTCGTTCATGGGCGATAGCCTCTCGCATGTGGCGTTCGGGGCTATGGCAATATGCGGCGCGATTGGAATGATTTCGGGTGGAATGTGGCTATCGCTGCTATTGACTGCTTCTGCAGCTATTTTGCTGCTCGGATGCGGCACAAAAGGACGAGGCGATGCGCAACTCGCGATGCTTTCCGTTACTTCTATGGCAGTAGGTTATCTTATGATGAATCTTTTCCCCGCCTCCTCCAACATTTCCGGCGACATATGTACAACCCTCTTCGGAGCCGTTTCCCTCCTTACCCTAAGTTTTCTCGACGCATTCTTCTGTGTAATCCTCTCTATAGCAGTGATAATCTTCCATCTCTTTACCTACCATAGAAATTTCGATATCGCGTTCGACGAAGAGTTTTCGCGAGTATCTGGCGTGAATGCAAAACTCTTCAACTTTCTCTCTGCGATAGTAGTGGCGAGCGTGATAGTAGTTTCGATGAAACTCGTAGGCGCGCTACTCGTTTCGGCGTTGCTCGTTTTCCCTGGTGTTTCAGCGCTGAAGATATCGAAGTCGTTCCGCTCGGTCACTCTCACAGCCGCGGCGTTTTCCATAGTATTCGCTTTAACAGGTATACTGGCCGCTGTTATCGCCGGCACTCCCGTTGGTGCAACAATTGTGGCAGTAGAAGCAATCGGCTACTTCTCGGCTCTCATTTTCTCGAAACTCGCCCGCAGAACCGCGCTGATTTTAACAGCCATCTTGCCTATCGGTGCCGCGCTTCTCTTTACGCTTTCTATTCCCGCTAACGATAAAATAAATATCGATAAATCAAAACCTACGATAGTCGCTTCGATTTTCCCGATATACGATTGGGTAAATGAAATCGTTGGCGAAAACGCCGATCGCTTCAATATAATTCTTCTGCAAAATTCCGGTAGCGACTTGCACAGTTTTTCGGCTAGCGCTAAAGACATGCGCCTGGCGGCAAACTCCGACCTCTTCATCCTCGTAGGCGGAGTATCCGATGAGGCGTGGGAAAATAAACTCCTCGCAGATAAGAAGAACAAAAACCGCAAAGTCGTAAAGCTTCTCGAATACCTCGAAAAAATACCCGTTGCATTCAACTGCGAAGGAGAAGGCATTTGCCGCGAGCACGAGCACGAACACAAGCACGGCCACGATAGCGAAACGAGCGACGAGCATATTTGGCTCTCGCCTAGAGATGTAATCCGTTGCACTTTGACGATTGCCGACGAAATCGCCGCGCTAGATGCGGAAAACTCGGAAGTTTACTGCCAAAATGCGCAGGAATTCTGCGCCAAACTCGCCGAGATCGACAAAGCCTATGCCCAGCTCGCCGAAGAAAACAAAGATAGATTTCTCGTTTTTGCCGACCGATTCCCTTTCCAACGACTCGCCATCCAATATGGCTTCAACTATATCGCAGCATTCAACGGATGCTCGGCAGAATCGGAAGCCAGTTTCGAAACGGTAAAACGACTCGCTGAAGCGATCGAAATACATCGTCCAGAACAACTCCTCGTGCTGGAGACGAGCGACGCAAAACTCGCGCGCTCGCTTTGCGAAATGTTCGCTAACGAATATCTCTCGTTCTGTAAAGTCGATTCGCTGCAATCCTTCAGAGATAAATCGACTTCGCGCCACGTAACGCTCGAAGCCCTTGAGGAAAACCTCGAAGCTTTCTCGAGTGCGCTCGGTGAATTGTAAGCCCCGACCCCGAATCCTCAGCCGAGTTTCGCGAGAAGCGCGATAAGGGCGGTATCAGTCCTCAGAATCCGCTCGCCAAGAGAATAGCGACTAAAGCCGTGCTCTTCCAATAACGCGACTTCCTCCTCAAGCCACCCGCCCTCTGGGCCAACAGCAAGAAGCAGCCTATCGCCTTTTACATCTAGCGAAGAAGAATTAGCGTCTTTATTCCCTGGATGCGCAACAATTCTATTCTTCGTAGGAAAAATTGCATCAAGCTCTTCTTTTATGAATCTTCTGAAATTTCTGCGTGTCTCGATTACCGGCAATTCGCAAGTCCCCGCCTGCATCAAACCATCCACGAGAAGAGGATGATATATTTCTTCTTTAAGCAATGTTGCACCCCAAAAATCTTTTTCTACTTTCTTTGCCCCAACAAGGAATATTCGCCCGACGCCTAGCGATGCGAGCTGCGGCAAGAGACGCTTTAGCGCACGCGGACGCGGCGGAGCAAGAATCAAATCAGCCCATGTCCCGAGCGCCGCTTGATTGTGATGCGGTGCCAAGACAATTTGGCCTTCTGCTATTTCGAGAATTTCAGCCGTTCCCTTGAGGCCGTTGATTTCCCCTGTCTTTATAACATCACCCGTCTGCGATTTCAAAATACCCAAAATATGCTTGGCGCGATCATCATCGGCCTTCAGAAAAATTTTGCCGTCTACGATTTCTCCCGTCTCGAAAAGAATTCTATTCATATTATTCTCTCGGTAGCGCTACTCTATTGCCCGGCAAAAATCTCACTTTGCCTTTCATGAGCAATGTCATACAAACAGTATTGACCCTCGCCGCAGGGAATCCCGAAGCTCTTACAAGTTCATCCATCGATTTACCGGCAGAATCCAGCAACATAAATATCTTTGCTTCGTCGGGCGGCGTACCTAGCGGCGCGTTAGGGGGATTATAGGGGTCCCTACGAGCATCTTGCCACCTTTTCTTGATGATGAAAGGCTTGGCTTCTTCTGCATCCAACACCTTATTCTTTTCTTCCATCCGCTTTGGGAATAAATCTTCATATTCAGCCTCTACATCTTGCGGACATCTTACCATTGTTGCACCATCTCTTATCAAGGCGAGGCATCCGGAGCTGGCCGAAGAATCTACTCTACCTGGCAGCGCCATAACGCATTTGCCAAGTTCAGCGGCAAAAGTAGTCGTAAGAAGCGTTCCGCTTTTCGTCGGCGCCTCGATTGCCAATACTCCATCGGCAAGCGCCGCGACTACATGATTGCGCTGCGGAAAAGATTTCTGGTCTGGATCGCGTCCGAATGGGAATTCGCTTACGACCGCGCCACCCCTCTTAACAATCTGGCGCGCAAGTTCTATATTCTTTTCAGGATAAAACCGGTTAAGCCCAGAACCGATTACGCCAATCGCTACACAATTTTCCGCTTCAAGCGCGCCGCGATGCGCCTCGGCATCTATTCCAAGCGCAAGTCCCGATATTATCGCCCAGCCATTCGCTGCCAAATCACGTCCAAACCGAAAAGCTTGGTCTAGACCATAGGGCGTTGCTCGGCGGGTTCCTACAATCGCGATTGCCTTCTGCGATAGAGCCTTGACATTGCCTTTTACATATAGCGCCAGGGGATGACCCGGCGCCGAGCGTAGCTTCACGGGATAATCCTCATCTGCTGGCGTCAAAATTTCTACTCCGATAGATTTGGCTTTGGCGATTTCTTTTTGCCACTCCACTTCGCCGCCGCTTCGCGACACTTTCTTCCGATAGTTTTCCCATGCTGCGGCAACGCTGCCAAAACGCTCTACAAGACGCCCCACGCCAACAGATCCAATGTTGTCCGTTAGGTTGAAAGCGATGTATGCTTCATTTTCTTTCATTTTCCCCTTGATTTCATCCAGCGAAATATGGTATAATATGCGCTCGTTCAGCGGCCCCATCGTCTATCGGCTAGGACACGAGCTTTTCATGCTCGGTAGAGGAGTTCGACTCTCCTTGGGGCTGCCAATTTTTTACCATGATTTTCCCCTCCTGCCTTACTCGATTAAATATTGCTCTCATATTATATTTACTCGTTTTGTCAGCAAGAGGGGATTAAACATCAACTTATCTCTATGTTAGCCTTGTGCCTGCTTGAGCGCTTGAGATACGGCAAGCATTCTTTCGGAGAGGTCCTCGAAGCCGACATCTGTAGAATAGACATCCTTGTAATATTGATACGCCTTCTCGAGATCGCCCGCCGATTCCGCACAAAGTCCGAGCTGATAGACGATCTTTTTCTTAAGTTCATCCATCGTCGGAATCTGGTCGCGCGCAGTTTCAAGTTGCATAACAGCCATATCGGTCTGCTCCTTCATCAGGAAGCACATCGCAAGATAGTACAGCGCCCACAAGCGGTCTTTAGGCGATTTTTGCGCCAGCTGCAAATGCTCTAGAGCCTCATCATAATAGCCATAGGTATAATATTGCAGGCCAAGTTCATATCTGAGGTGAAGATCATTTGGATATCTTTCGACGCGCGCAGCCAAATCATCAAACACGAATTGATTTTTCTCGCCTTCAATCTGGTCGGCTTCTTCATCACGGCCTTCGGCGCGCAACGCCTCAATTTGCTGATCGTAATAAGAAACTCTCGCCTGCGATAGCATACGGTCAAGCTCTGGATCCATCGCGCCAGCCGCCTCGATTGCCTCTGCCAGACAGTTTACCGCCTCCGCAAAGCGCTTATTCTGGATATAAATTCGTGCAAGGGCCCTGCGTGCATTCATATTCTTTGGCTCGCGTTCGATTTGCGCCAGCTTTTCCTGAATCAAGGCTTCTGCATCATCGCCGGTAATTACCGCCTTGTTCGCCTGATCGAGCTTCTTCGCCTGCTCCTTGTTCGCAATGAGATTCTGGAAGCCGCCCTTCTTGCCGGCAGATTGTTCCCAGCCAGAATTCATCGTAGCCTGCGCCTCGGAATTTTTCAGAAGCTGCATAATCCTTTGGTCGCCGGGCTTGATTTGCGAAAGCTTCTGATATGCGTCTCTCGCCTTGCCCCAATTCTTCGCGAGCTGATAATAGGTTGCAACTCTTTCAAGAAGCGCCGGGTCTTTATTGCCGCATTCATACGCCGCTTCTACAGATATCGCAGCATGATCTTGCTTGCCTGCAGCTTCTGCCGCCTTGACGGCAATTTCTATATTATCCGCATCGAGAGGGTTTTGGCAAAGCAGCTTCTCGGCCTCGGCCATTGCTTCTTCCGCCTTGCCCTTCTTGATTAAGCCGGCAATTTTACTGCGCGCCATCATAGCGCCGAGTTTCGCGCCAAGACCAGCTTTACCACATGTCTTGAAATACGCTATTTGCGCGGTTCTCAATAGTTTGCGCGTCTCGAGAATATCTGGCGCCGCGGCGACGGCTTCCATCAACATATCTCTAGCTAATTCATATCGCCCGGATTCAAGGGCTTGGCGGCCTCTATTGGTAAAGTTTTGGGCCTTTTGCGCGAGATCAACTGCCATAATTTCAACTCCTTTGGAATTTTCTAAATTGATTTGTTTATCTTTGTTTTCAAGGTGTAACTGCCAGGCGCTCATCTACCCCTAGAGCTTCCAACACGCCTTTGGCCTTATAGGTCTTAAGCATGAAATGCGTCGCAGTGGAAAGCACGCCATCAATAGTCGATAAATCTGCTGCCACGAAATGCGCGACATCCTGAAGGCTTTCACCCTTGACGAATACCAGCAAATCATATCCGCCGCTCATAAGAAAGCACGCCTCGACCTGCTCGAATTTCGCAACTCTCTCGGCGATTTTGCCGAATCCGCAATCGCGCTGCGGGGTAATCTTAAGTTCGATTACAGCATGAACATCATTCATTGGCATTCTCCTCTTCTTTTATTGTTTGCACCTCTACGGCGCTTTGCACCGGCTCCTCGGCAGTTGCAGGATTTTGATTTCCCTCCATCTCGGGCGCCACCTCTGGAAGAACCTCTGTTTCTTGCGCTTCGGGCGTCTTAGATTTCCAATTGAGAGAAACTACATCATCCACAATCTGGCGCGCGAGCTCCTCCGCCAATCTGCCGGATGCATCGGCCTGGCCGGTAATAAGGTCGTTACTCGAAACGAATGTCGTAGTCGCTTGATATTTTCTATTATCGACCAAAACCTTGCCGGCGCGCTTATCTATTACGCTTACCTTCGCCTCGGCATTAAAACGACTCTCGCGATTCCTCGCGCCCGTCTGCCGGTCGTACGCGACAACTTTTGCATCAGAATTTACGATTATCCCCTGAATTTCCAACGCCGCGTCGCCCGCAGGCTTTATCGCAAAGGTCCCTTCGCGCTCAAACTCGCGCAACACCTGCCGCGTAACGGCGCTACCTAGCCCGGTTACATTCGATTCATTGCGAAATACAGGAACAGCAACCGTTCTCATCTCCTCGGGAACCTGCGAACGCCAAGTATAATTGGCACACCCAGCGACCACCAAGCCGCAAAGGATTGTGCACACCGATAAATACATACTTCTTTTCATCATTCTCCTTTTTGATTATTTCTTGAGGTCTCCCGCCGCCTTTAGTTCTGCGATTCGCTTAGATACCACCTCGGCGTAACGACTTGCCGGATATTCCCTCAGGAAATTTTCGTATGCCGCAATTGCGCCGCGCCGCGTACTAGTCTTGGCATCGTAGAATTTTGCGCTTTTATATGCTTCTTCTTCAAGTTGCAAAACAGCCTCTTCATACCACCCAGATAGCGCCTTCTTCGTTTCCTCGCTTGGATTGTTCGCTAGCGCCATCTTCAAAAACTCCACGGTATCCTTTACCCTCGTGCGGTTGTAGCCATGATCTTTCAACAGCTTCATCCTCGCCGCGCCTTCGAGAACGAGCGATTTTTCAGCTTCTTCCGTGTATGGATGAAGATTCCTCAAGTTTTCATATACCGTAACTGCCTTATCATATTCATCGGCATCCTCGCGCAATTTGGCGATTTTCAACATCGCCGCCGGGACGAACTTTGCGCCCGGCGAGCGCAATACAACCCCTTCAAACGCCCGCCGAACATCAACAGTGTTCGGAAGACGGAAGAACAGGAACTGCGCACCTTCCTCTTCCATCAACAGCGCGACTTCATAAAGCCTCTCGGCAATCTTGCTGTAGTTGCACTGCGAAGAATAATAGTCCATAAGATATCGATATTCCTCGAACGCCTCCTCGTAATCGGCATAATGCCCCAGCTGAAGATCGGCAAGTTTTTCTTGCGCGATCGGTGCCTCGGGCGAGGCCGGCCATTCCCGCACGAGCGAATCGTACCCCCTTCGCGCCGCGCGCCACGATTCCGCCTTCTCGCATTCTATCGCATACGCGAGTTGCTCAGACGCGGTTTTTTTCGCCGGACCATTGATCCAAGAAAACCAGCGAGGCGTCTTTTTGCCCTTAACTATTATATTTTCTTCGCGATCAAAGCCAGGATACGCGTCTGTAGCGTATCTCGTGTTTGCGCTGGGCATCATAGAAGGGCCAGCCGCCATTGCACAGCGCGCGGCTATTGCCGCCGTCACAACCAAAAAAATATATCTAATACGAATCATGTCGCATATTATATCATTTCGTGGGGTTCATATCAAGGGTGACGCGCATGATAAAAATCTTCATTAAAAAATTTTTTAACTACCCCCCTTGCACGATTCTGAAAAATATGATACAATATGCACTGCTTTTCGGAACACGGGGTTGTGGCGCAATTGGTTAGCGCACTGGACTGTCGATCCGGGGGTTGCGGGTTCGAGCCCCGTCGACCCCGCCAGTACGGGAAGAACGAGGATGCCTCGTGGTGTAATGGTAGCACCGCAGATTCTGATTCTGCTTGTTGGGGTTCGAGTCCCTGCGAGGCAACCATTAAAGCCAAAAGAAACCCCTTCATCATCGGGGTTTTCTTTTTATCATATTTTCCCGCAATTCAGCGACCCGAATGTCTGAACATTCAGAACACCTGAACGCGGCAATGCGCCCTGGACAGCCAAACAGCGCTAAGCGACATTATTCTGTGCTAAGAGGTGGAGTTTGGCCTTTATTTTCGTAGAGAACCTTCAAATTCTCCTTTGCGGTCTCAGAACCTAGACGCGCGGCCTTCTCGAGAAGCTTGATTACAGATTTCTCATCGTAAGAGCCGGAATTGGCGACTCCCGAATAGAAGAGAACTGCAAAATTGTTTAAAGCTTCTGCATCATCTTCATTCGCGGCAAGAATCGTGTTGCCGATCGCGCGCGAAGGAAGTTCGTTGAAATAATCAAGAGATGCGACCTTGCCATTGATTGTAGTTATGAACAAATATTTTCTTTCTGCAAAGAAAGTTCCATACTCCGCAGTGATCGCAAAATACAAATCAGGCTCCAGCCACCACATTGCAATTGCGCTTGAATAAACATCAAGTATTTCATCGGGTACTGGCGGCTTGCCTCTTTCAGATATGTAAATCCCTTCGATCGCTTTTTCTTCGAGGATATCTTTCAAGAGGTCGGCGACCTCTTCCTTATCGCATCGTGAATAATTTTCATCAAGTTTTTTGTAAGCCATCTCTTCAAAGTATGCGTTGCCGGCAGAATATGTCAATTGAATCGAAGCGTATCCATGCTCTTCATTTTGCTTTCTAGCGCCTAGTTCATCATCCAGCAAACGATAAGCACCATCTGGAAGCTCTACTAAAACTCGAGCGCATTCAGCCTCAATATCATCCATATCAATTCGCCAAAGATCATTCGTGCTTTCGTTAAAAGGAGAAAATTTCATCTTCTTCAATTTCTCCGGTGGCTTTAGCCCTTTTGCTTTAAGCGCGGCCCAACCATCCTCTCTTCTTATTTCATCACTTCGAAGATACCATTCTTTCACGCCATACTTCAACCCCACATAATTATAATAGCCTATCATCATCTGATTCATCATAGGTACACGAAAGCCGCTTTCCTCGCTAAAATCCGCCCTTAGGCAAATTTCAGGGTTATACTTGTAGGGTTTTAAAGGTAAAGGTCTAAGAGTGCCAAATTTATCTTTCTCATCTTTATATTCATATTTCCAGCTTAGGCTGGTTTCGGTCGGGTGCGACATGTTCTCATCGTAGATGTGCCCTTGCCAAGCGAGCATTTCTGGAGACGATATATCTTCCAGATCGAGTTCTTGTTGCCAAGTCGCCTTCAGCGAGCGCAAAACATCAAGTGGGCGGCCGTATTCATCGCGCGATACAACCAGCAGCCCTTCTCGTGTAAATTCATTAGTCGTTACCGTATCGTTAGAATCCCTAGAAATTCTTTTCCACCCGATAAAATCGCCATCTTCATCGTAGGAGATTATATCTTTATAGTCGCCCTTCGTGCAAAGATCGCAAACCCAACCATCAATTTGGCGATTATCATAATCTATGGAAACAAGTCTGCCGCTTTCATCAAACTCGCGCGTATCGTTGGGGCTAAAATAGAAACTTATAACAAAAGGTATTGAAGCGCGCGAATCGACTACATGGAAGCAGCCGATATCCACGCGCGAAGTTTTTACCTTTTGGCCGCCGGGCGACTCCGCTTCAAATACTTCATGATAATCGACCTCTATTTTTACTTTCAACTTATTATCGTCCAGCGGAGTTATTCTTACCTTGCTTTCATCGCCTTGCAAAACTTTCCACACAAACTCGCGATTCATGCCGAGGATCGGTTCGTGATTCTCATCGCGGTCGACAGGATCGCATAGTTCCAAAATTATTGCGCCTGTTTTTTCCATCCAAACAGCATTGATTCCTATACAAAACGCTCCTTTGGTCAAAATCCAATTGCGCGCCTCTTTCCTTTCCACATTCGTCGCTAGATGTGGTTTGAATGCTAATTCCATATTGCCGCAAAAATATGGCGAGAGAGGAATCTTATCTAGGCTCTTTGCTTCTTCTAAGGCTTTAGCACAATCTATTTGATCGAATGAAAGAGTTGGCCTATGCGCAATGCCACTCATGAAAGATGTTTCGTTTGTTACACATTTGGCGGCATGGCGAATAATATTTATCGCATCAGTTGATGCATCTGCAATGTTTTTAGCCGCCCTTATCTTCATAATCTCGCCGACTAGACGAGCAAATTCACAGCCTTGAACATCATCTTCGCCTTGATAATTGATTGTTACAGGTGAAAATGCGTAAAAGCGATCTATACCATCTACACACCCTGAATCTATGCTCGCGGCATATATGCCGACTTGGTTCGCTAAATCGTAAAACAATTCTTGTCGTGCAAGATCTAAACTTGATAATACTATTGAAGCTGGCAGACTTACATGGAATCTTTTCGGATCTCTATCAAACACGCACGAAGACATCGCAATAGTTGGATAGTAATGACTATCATCCGGATCTATAAAACCAATAGAAGAGGGTCCTGAATCTATTTTGAATTCGCTCGCACCTTTCGGAAGATGAGCGTACAGCATATCTTCGCCAGGCGCCGAAGAAAGTTTTTCCAGCGATTGGTCGAGAAATATTATTTGCGCTGGATTAGCCTTCAATTTGCAAAGAAACGCGTCCCATGTGGAATCATAACCGACATTTCTATCTTGAATGAATAGCTCACGACCCTCACCGGCCTTTAACACTTCTTTCTTATTGCCGTTTCGCCTGGCAGCCACTTTCGCCATCTCGCAAATTTTTGCGAACCTCGGGTCGGTTGCAATTGAAGCGAAATCTTCTTCTTCCGATATTGAATCCGCGTTGTCGTACCCAAGAAGAATGGCATATTCCAGATCTTTTACAACTTGATCGGCCAGCTTGCCTAAAATGGCGTCTGCACATGCGATATTATAAGCCATAACCGGCAAATCGATTTTATACTCCATAAAATCGAGTGTCATTTTTCTAAACTCTTCTGAGCGCGAAAGCTTATCCTCATTAACCCATTCCAAAGCTTGCGCGTAATCGTTAATAACATCGTGGTAATTGGGCCTTGCCCACAATGAGATGTTATTTGTCGCAACTTGGGGATTGGCCGCAATCAAAGCATCAAGCCTTTTCGCGCTATCTTCGATATCATAAATCGATTGCGCTTCTTGGGCAAACAGTTGAGAGGCGGCGAACAAAACAATTGCGATAGAGTATTTCATTTTCATTATCTCTATAAAATAAAGAATTTCACAAATCACAGAAATGCCGTTTGGTTTTCCAAAACTCGAGCAACCGGCCCGAATGTTACGCGATGCTCTGGGGTGGGGCCGAATTTTTCCAGCATCATTATATGATCTTTCGTCGGATATCCCTTGTGACGAGCAAAGCCATATTCAGGATATAACGAATCGAGCCTCTGGCAATCGGCATCTCTTGCGGTCTTGGCCAGAATCGAAGCCGCTGCAATCAAAAGAGACTTGGCGTCACCCTTGATTATATTCTGCGCAGGATACGGCAAGCACTTTACCGGGTTGCCGTCAACAAGAATTCCTATTGTAGAGTCGGGCAAATTTTCTTTTATCTTCGCTCCGACTTGCTCGGCCGCCCTTTTCATCGCAAGGTGCGTTGCTCTCAATATATTCAGTTCATCGATTTCTTTAGGCGATGCGCTAGCTATCGCCCAAAAGCAATCGGGGGTGGATTTTATAATAGCGGCGAATTTCTCGCGCTTTTTTTCGCTGAGACGCTTCGAATCATTTACTCCCTTCCACTCGTTTTCAATCAAAACTCTGGCTCTATCCAGGTTTATGCTGACAGTTGCAGCATACACTCCGCCGGCAAGAGGTCCGCGGCCTGCTTCGTCAATCCCGATTATTGCATCATATCCAAATGCGCTTTCGTATTCAAGATTCGACATTTCACGCTCCTCTTCTTAAAAGGCGAAAGTTGAAGGTTTAGAATGATTTCCCCGCCTTCAACTTTCTTCTTCGGTCTTTATGCTTCTTGTTACTTGAAAAATTCTTCAACGACCTTCGCCCTTGGCACAACGACAAAATTAATTGCCGCATATCCAGCGCCTTCATAAAGTACGCCTATATCTCCACTGGCAAGAATCGTCATATCAGAATATGCCGCGCCCATGGGCTGAACACAAAAACCTTTGCCCCAGGTCTTGCCGTCATCCAGCGATGCGCGAACATAGAGGTTTGCTCTGCGGGTAGGGCTGTTGCAATTCGAGAATAGCAATACTTTGCCGTAACGCATAATCTGCGCATTGCACTGCGGATCGGCGAGCGTCGAATCGTAGTGGGAAGACCATGTCTCGCCGCGATCCTTCGAGAGGTGAATCTGTCTGCCGCCGCCGCGCCAACGCGAGTTAATCATCCACGTGCCATCGCTAAGCTCTACTACCTTGCATTCGTCGCCGTTCTTGACTGGCTTGCCGATCGCCTTCCAGGTCTTGCCGTGGTCGGTCGAACCAAAGAGAGCGTTCCCGTCATTTACATGCACAATCGTATGCAGAAGCGTTCCATCCTTCGTCTGAATTCCCGAACCGGATGAAATGAAGATGAAGCCGCCATTATCGCGTGCTTTGCCGAAATTCCAACCGGCGAAAGCGATATCTTGCGAAATTTCGCGCGGTTTGGACCATGTAGCGCCATTATCGGAAGATTCCTGTACGAAGAAGCGATAGACGTTCTTGTTCCAGTTCTCAGTGTTTTCCCATTTCCAAACATTATAAAAGAGGAAAATTTTACCTTCTTCCTTATCTACGATAAAAGATGGATCGCTTCCAGCCCATTTTTCCTGATCATTCCAAGGCCAAGTCCAAGAATTGACCGGCTCGGACCAAGTTTTACCGTCATCAGTAGAGCGGCGTATCGATATATTGATAGGCTGAAAGACGTTCAAGTCGCCACCATTGTTTTTACGTGCATCGCAAGCAGCTACAATATCGCCGTTAGGTGCCGTGCAAATTGCAGGAATTCTGTAAACCGCGATTCCGGCTTCGCCATTTTTCCAGAGAGGGATGCTTGCTGCATCATCTGCAAACAGCGATGGGCTGGCGAGCAAAGCCGCTAAAGCAAAACTTACTATCTTTAACATCTTAATACCTCCTTCTTTTTTAAATTGCGAATTTTAATTTTGAGCGATTTTAGCTTTCAGTTCCTTCACTTCAGCCTTGAGTTTTGCGATCATCTTAGGCGCGAGCGTAAGCGCTGCGAGATCCTTCATGCTCACGGCGGGCGAGCCGATTACATATTTAAGCGTGCCATCAAGCGATTGCGGGACCCCGGCCTGCGGGCCGACCTGAACGCCATCGGCAATCTTGATATGCCCGGAAACGCCGGCCTGCGCCCAGATTAAGCAACCATAGCCGATTTCTGTGGAACCCGCGATACCGGATTGCGCAATCAAGCCAGAGTAGCCTTTGATCTTTACATTGTGGCCTACCTGAACGAGATTATCGATCTTTGTCATCGGGCCGATGTAAGTTCTGCCGATTCTAGCCCTATCGATCGTAGTATTAGAACCGATTTCCACACCATCGCCGATTTCGACGATTCCAAGCTGAGGAATCTTTTCGATGTATACAGAACCATCTTCCCGGCGACCATTATTAAAGCCATAGCCATCGCCGCCAAGCCTCACGCCGCAGTGTAGAATACAATCTGCGCCGACCCTCGTGCCTTCACGCAACGTGACTTGCGCATAGATATGGGTCTTTGCGCCGACAACGCAATTCTCGCCGATGAACACCTGCGCTTCGATTATTGCGCCTTCCCCGATTATAGTACCCTTTTCAATTACTGTATAAGGGCCGATATGCACCCTTTCACCAATCTTTACGCTTGGATCGATTATTGCTGTCGGATGAATCCCTGGCGCTCTCACCGGCTCTGGCGGAGCGAAAATTTTCGCCGCTTCCATACATGCGCGATTTGGATCGTCTACTCTTATGATCGCGCAAGGTGCGCCATGCGACCAGTCGTGCGGCAATAAGACTGCTGAGGCTTTAGTGGTTTCTACGAGCTTGACATGCTTCGGGTCCTTGCAAAAGCTCAAATCGCCTTCGCGCGCCTCTTCGAGGCCGCCGCAGGCGACTATTTCGACATTTTCCCCCTCAAGGGTGCCGCCGAGCATGAACGCGAGCTCACTTGCTTTCATCGCGCCCCTTCGCTTCCTTGGGGTCTACCCCCATTTCTTGCAAAACCCCGTCGGTAATATCAAGGGCGCCTGCGCAGTAGAGCGCGGTGGAAGAATCGAGCACGAGGTCGAAACCGTTCTTCTTCGCATAAGATTCGATTCTCGCCTTGATATCATCGGCCTGAAGTTTCAACAAACGCGCTTCGTTATCCGCGAGATCTTGCTGAGTCTTCATAGCCTCGTTGCGCAGCTTCTGCTGCTGCTCCTGGAAGCGCTGGCCAAGCGCCATGATTTCGTTCTCGAGCTTTGCCTTGGCGCCCGCGGCCAGCATCGGATTGCGATATTCTTCGGTGAGCTTTTGGGCTTCAGACTGAATTTCTTCAAGCTTCGCCCTCATCGCATCAAGCCGCTTTTGATAATCTTTTTCCGTAGAAAGAAGGAATTGTTTGTTAGATTCATAGTTCGCGTGATTGCGAACAAGAAGCAGCATGTCGACAACGCCGATTTTCGTTTCGGCATAAGAAAGCGCACTCAAAAGAGCAACCGCCACCAGCAAAAGTTTCTTCATTCCAATTTGTCCTTTCATTTTGAAACCATATTAAAATTCATACCCTACCGTAAAGCTGAATACCTCAGAGTCGGCATCCGAAGGCTTCTCGATAGGAGTTGCGAAATCGAGTCTCACCGGGAAGCGCGGGATATCGATTCTAAAGCCGATACCAACAGTCCAGGCGAAATCGTCCGCAATATCCATTTCGTCAGCGCTTACGCTACCGATATCCGTAAAGCCTGCGATTCTGAGGAGTTTCCTGATTGGTATGGTATATTCGAGGTTGGCGCAAACGAGGGTTTGACCGCCCCATGGGATTGTGCCGCCGCGCACCTCGCCATCGCGGTTCAACTTCTTGGCGTGCGGCGAGACGTGGCGATATTCGATACCGCGAATCGAACGCGGGCCGCCGAGGAACAAGCGGTTGTAAATCGGGACATCCTCGTCAAAGCCGTCAATCGTCTCGCCTCTTAAAGCGACCATCAAGATATGGTCATAGCGCTTCCAGACGTTGAAGTAGCTGCGGTGCCTGAAGCCAAGACGCCAATATTCGTTATCTCCGCCGGCAGCGAGGTCTGCGAAAAGAAGCGTGTAAGAGCCTTCCGTCGGGAAGAAGTAGCTGTCACGGGTATCACGAGACCAGAATACACGGAACACAGATTCAAAAGCGTCTCCATATTCCTTTTCTTCCTGATCGAGCGAAACTGTCTTGCCGCGATAAAGATAGTTGCCGTGCTCGACATCGTCAAACTCGATATACTCGCCTGTCCAGCGGAAGCCCAGACGGCCAAAAGCTTCTTCTTGAGAAGGCCAGAATTTTACGGGGTATGCCAGTGTAATATCGCCGCCCGTACGAATGATATCATATTCATCATACCACCTCTGACGGCGATAGGCCCCAACGGTAAGTTCAAGATGGCGATCGAGGAAGTAAGGCTCTGTGACGCTTGCTTCATAGCTTTGGATACGAGGGCCGACCTGCGCATATACTCTGCCCTTCTGACCACCGCCGCGGAAAAATTTCTCCGGCGCGAAAATATCGAAATTGGACTGCGAAAGCTCGACCATCAAAAACACCGAGTCGACGCTGCTCGCGCCTACGCCGACCATGAAGTTTCCGGTGTTTTTCTCTTCTACTTCGTATACTAGATCGCGATGCTCGCAGCCATTGGCGTCCTTGCCGCGGCCGGTATCTCTAAGATAATACCTCACGCGCGAGAAATATTCAAGGTTTTCCAGCCTCTTTTTCGCGTCCTCGGCTCTATCTACATACATCCTATTGCCGGATTCAAGCTTGATTTCGCGGCGAATTACTTTATCTTTGGTATAGTCGTTGCCTTCTATCAAAATATTATCGATTACAACCGCGACACCCTCGGTTACCTTGAATACGATATCCAGAGCGGTGGAATCTTCCTCTGTCGGGATCCACTGCACGTCGACTTGCGTTTCGGCAAGCCCCTTATCGCCGGAGCCAACCATTACCGCGATTCTATGGGCCGTATCATCCAGCATCTTCTTGCCGGCGACTTCGCCTGCCGCGGGCAATTCGCTTTTGCCGGCGATTACCTGCACGGGATATGCCGTTACTCCTTCTATTGCGGTAGACGCGATTTTATATTGAGGCCCTTCCGAGACATTGAAAATTACATTCATCTTTGCGGAATTTTCTGCCGTGCGCTCTAGCCTCGGCTCGAAAACCTTTACATCGAGATAACCCTTGTCGCGAAATACTTCCGCAATCTTTTCGCGGCAACGCTCAAGCTCCTCGGGGGTAACGGGCTCGTCTACAAACCATCCTACCGGATTCCACCAAGGATATAGGCCGATTGCATCGCGAAGCTCGTCTTCTTCGACGGATTCCACGCCATCAAATACAAAATCTACATTCTTGCGTCTTTCCCCTTCTACGATTACGAATGTAATTTCGCAGCTATTGCCGCCGCCGGGGATAGGCGTCGCGATTGGCGTAACCTTGGCATCGTGATAATATTTTCTCTGGTATGCCAGGCGGATTTTCGCCGCCGCCGCCGCAATATCGCCTTCGCCATACAAATAGCCGTCCTTCAGCCCCGCCAAATCGGCAATCTTCGATTCGCCGAATTCTTCATTGCCCTTGATGACGAGCGGCGCCTGATAGCGCATCTTGCGGCGAACGGTGAAACCCACATCGACTCTTCCATCTGCCTTATCTTCGCTAGTCGCGCTGATTTCTTCGTACTCTCCGCTCGTTTTCAGCGATGTTACATCGCGCGAGACTGTCACAGGATCGTATGCCATGCCGGATTTCGTCTGGCAACGCGCAAGCACGGAGCTCGAATCGCCGCCGAATTCATCGAGAACTACAACTCTTACATCAGATACGACAGCCGCGAATGCACCGCCACAAGCGAGCATCGCCGCCAATAAAACACTCTTTACCATCTTCATGCCCTATATTTTACCATATTTTCAGCTTCCGGTGTAGGCCAAAATGAAATCTTTTATGATTTTTTCATATATCAGCTTATCCATGGAAACAATCGTCTTTTCCACGCCAATACCCGCCGGGACACTGCGTGCAGTGCTTCCGCGCAGCATTATCCACTCGTCGATTCCGGCTAATATCGCATCTGTCTGCGACAAGACGTGATTGCTATACACTAAACCATCCAGCGCGCCAACATCTGCCACTGCGCGGCAAATGGCTTCTTGGTCTTTGGCGGAAAGCACCCCTTGCGATACCGCATAGGCGCACTCTATGCATATACTTATCGCGCAGCCATACCCATGCGGGATTTTGCCTCCGCTAAGTGTCCAAAGCTTGTCTGCACACCATTGCGCAAAGCTCGTATCGCTCATCTTTGTTCTTAGGGCAAGGAACTTATGCAAAAGCTTGGCTGTTTTTTCTTCGTTCCTCTCCTTTATATAGTGCCCTTCTTTCATGAGCTTGCGCATAAATTCGGCATCTCTCACGGCTGCAAAGCGCATCATCGTCGCGCCGCCGCCTTTCCAGACCCCGTCAAACGCCGTCTTGTTCAACCCTGCGCTTACGATTGTCGCATAAGGAATACTGGTTGTCGTGTAGGCTTTTCTGATATTGGGAGTATCGATCGAAACTTCCGTGGAACAGGAACATTCGACCATCGATACGAGCGTCGTCGGAACGCGAACTATATTTCGCACTCCTCTATATATCGAGGATGCGGCAAAGCTCGCGATATCCATAATCGCCCCGCCGCCGAGAATCATTAACGCATCGTATGCTGTCAAATGGACATCAAACATCGATTTTGCGAGAGAAAGCGCGAGCTGAAGAGGATCGCTTCTTTGCTCTTTTACATTCGAACGTTTCGTTGTTACGGGCAAGCCCAGCAACTGGATGTTGTTGCGCTTGAGGTATCTGCCGATAGTAGAGCCTATTTGGGGGTTGTTCTGCACAAAATTATTATCCGCAATAAGCATCATCCTGGGCTTGTTTGCGCCACGCGCCGCGCCGCGCACCATCTCGGCGGTTATTTCGTCCTTATCGCCGAAAATATCGTCTACATACGCGACGTTGAATGGCTTTTCTTCTATCCCTGGGTTTGTTTCGAATAATTCAGATGACATGTTTTATTCCTTGAAATTTAGCGTTTTGAAAATTTTTGTTTCTGTTTGGGCGCCTTTGCGCTCTCTAAAAGCGCCTTGGCATGCTCATAGGCCGCCTTGCCCCCGCCTAGCATGCGTTTGATTTCTTCGAGCCTGTCTTCACCTTCAGCGCTAACAGCCTTTGTGCGTGTCTTGCCGCCCTCCACGCTTTTCGAGATTACCAAATGATGTGAAGCGTATATCGCGCTTTGAGGAAGATGGGTAATTGCGATTACCTGACGACCGGCGGCAACTTCGCGCATTTTGGCGCCAACCGCTCTACCCGTCTCGCCGCCTATATTCGCATCGATTTCATCGAAGACTAATATAGGCGTCGCATCGTGTTCGGCAAGCGTCGCTTTGAGCGCGAGCATCACACGGGCGATTTCGCCGCTTGAAGCGATATCCGCAAGCGAACGGGCGCTCTGCCCGGGGTTAGGCTCGAACATGTAGACTATTCTATCGCAACCTGAAGAAGATGGTTCGGCTTTTTCTGTTTCCACATCGAATTTCGACTGGTTGAAACCAAGGTCTTTCAAATTTCCGGTGACAAGCGAAGCGAGGTTTTTCGCCGCCTTTTGCCTCGCGCGGCGAAGCTTTTCGCCTTCCGAGCGAACAGCTTCGATTTCGCGCTCTTCCTCGGCGCGAAGAAGCGCCAGCCTTTCTGTTCTTGAAGAAAGTTCTTCCAGCCTCGCCTTTTTGCGCTCGAGCAACGCTTGCATTTTGGCGCTGAAGGCTTCGTCTTCAAAATCGATTTGCGAACCGAGATATTTGCGCTTCAGTCGATTTATTACGGCGAGTCTTGAATCCATACGTTCAAGTTCGTCTGGATCTACGTCAAGCCGCGAAGCGGCGTCTGCAATAGAGCGCGATAGTTCGGCTGAAGCTATCGCGATGTTGTTCGCTTCGTCTTTCCAATTTTCCGCCTCGGGGAAAAAGCGCTCGATGGAATTCAGCCTTGATTGAATACGCGAAGCCAAAATCTCGATTCCTTCGTCGCCGCCCAAAAGCTCGGTTGCCTGGTTTGCCGCCTCTACGATCTCGCCCGCGTGGGCTTGTGCGGCATGCCGCTCGGCCAATGTATCATCCTCTTCGGTAATCGCCGCCTCTTCGATTTCCGCGCTTTGGTATTTTAGCAGGTCGACCTCTTCTTCTACATTCTCGGCCTCTTCGAGTATCTTTATCTTCTCTCGCGTAGCGCTAAGCGCGGCCCACGCTTCGCTATAGGCTGTTTTTTCGATATCCCCGAAAGAATCAAGCGCTTCGCGCTGAAACTTCTCCTCTAAAATCGCCTGATTCGCCCGCGGACCGTGCACGTCGGCGATTTCGCGCCCGATTTTTCGTAAAGTCGCTACGGTCGAAGCGCAATCGTTGACCCAAACCCTGGATACGCCGCCCTTCGCGCCTATAGTGCGCCGGATTATGAGGCTGCGAAATTCTTCGCCGCCATCCTCTTCGCTCGACATGATACCCGATTCTTCCAAAATCGCCGCGAGCTTCGAGTATGTTGCATCTTCCCGCGCTCCCCTAGAGCCCTTCGCGCTCTTTAAAGGAAAGAGAAATTCCGCCTCTATACAAGCCTCTTTCGCACCATCGCGAACTACGCCGGCTTCCGCGCGAGCGCCAAGCGCCAGCTCGAGCGCACCAATCAAAACAGATTTGCCGGCGCCGGTCTCACCGGTAAGCACGTTCAGACCGAGTGAAAAATCTGCTTCGAGATTCTCCACTACTGCAAGATTCGCTACTTTCAGATGCTTTAACATATCAGGCACTTGTCACTTCGCCTACTGCTGCAAATAATAGGCCTAAACTGCTTAAATTTGGAGCGGGCGATGGGAATCGAACCCACGTAAGAAGCTTGGGAAGCTCCTATTCTGCCATTGAATTACGCCCGCACGTTTACCAATGCATTTTGCTTTGGCGGAGAGAGAGGGATTCGAACCCCCGATACCCTTGCGGGTATGCATGATTTCGAGTCATGTGCATTCAACCAGGCTCTGCCATCTCTCCTAGGGTGCAACGAGCGCGTATTATATCAAATTTCTCTATGCCGTGTCAACAGGAATGGTTGCGATTTATTGCTCGCCGCCGCGCTTGCCGCCCGCCTCAACGCGATATGAAGATTGTTTCGATTTCGGGGTAGGTCTTTTCAAGGAGCTTCGCAAGCGCCTTTACCCCGAATGTCTCGGTTAGGTAGTGCCCGGCGAGAATCATTTCCATTCCGATATTTTCCGCAGCGATTGTTTCACCCCAATCGGCTTCGCCGGTAACGAGAACTTTGCATCCTGACGATGCGGCATCTTTCGCGAATACTGCCGCGCCCCCTGAACATACGCCGATTTTCCCCTTGGGAATGGTGAATTTGATTTCGCCGATTTCAACCGTCCTTTTCTTTGGCGAAATTCCTGTCACCCCGATTATATTGCCATGATAGGAAAATGCCGGCGATATGTTCTTAAGCCCCATGAAACGCGCAAGCTGCCAGTTGTTGCCGACTTTCTTGTTCGCATCGAGCGGCAAATGGCTTGCGTAGAGCGCCAACCTAGAACGAATCGCTTCGCCTATTACATTGTATTCGCCTCCGGTTATGCGTTTGATCCCGCCGCCCCAGCTTATGCCGTGGTGGACGACGAGCAGCTGCGCACCTTGCTCGCAGGCCGCGCGGACACTTTGAAGCGATGCGTCGACCGCGAATGCGACGCGGGCAATATCGATTCCGGAATTCTCGATTTGCAGTCCGTTATTCGAAACATCATCGAATTTATTGCTCTGGAGGACTTCATCCAACCATTTGACGATTTTTTCGAGTTTCATCTAGGCTACCCTTCTTGCGGCGAACATCGAAATCGAAACCGCGATAAATACCAGTATCGCGCCGATCGCGAGCGGCAAAGCGAAGTGCTCGTCCCAGCGCTGGAGAATTTCGGCATCGATTTTCGTCTTTTCCATTTTATCGATATCCGCGAGCGCATTCTGGAGAGAATCCGAATCGTTCACGCGAAAATATACTCCACCTGTAGTATCTGCGATAGATTTAAGCTGCGCTTCATCGAATGTCGTTGCGGCGTAGCGCACCTGCTCGGCGCCCGTTCGCAGATTCCTGTAAAGAATCGGCGTATCTATGGCATTCGTCCCTACGCCGATGGTATAAACTTTTACGCCCAATTCGCGCGCTGCTTCGGCAGCTTCTTCGGGCGTCACCGCCCCCATGTTCGAAACGCCATCCGAAAGAAGAATGACGATTTTCGATTTGACATTGGATTGCCTCAACCTCGAAAGAGCTGTCGCTAGCCCGTCGCCGATCGCGGTAAGCATTTCATCGTCACCTAGCAGAATTCCATCGCGTCCCGTGCCGGAGCCTGGTATTTCCACGCCCTTGAGGACGTTCAGCAAGGCATCGTGGTCTGCAGTAAGCGGCGCGCGCGTTGTCGCAAATCCGCCGAACGTAACGAGGCTGATTAAATCTTCCGGCCGCTTGGCCACAAATTCGGCGAAGAGTTTTTTTACTACTGCCAGGCGCGTGGTTTCTTTCGAAAAACGCTCGCCTTTAGGCGTCAGGTCAAGCGCATTCATCGACCCCGATACATCGACCGCCATGGCTATTGCAATCGCATCCATGCTTCTGGCGGCCCTGGAAAGCGAAGTCCTTGGACGGGCAAGCGCAATAGTCAAAAGAGATAGCGCGATTATCATCAAGATTGGGGAAAGCGCCGCGAGATACGCGCGCCAGGCGCTGGCTTTCACCGGCAGACGCGAGAGCGCGGAAAAGCGGATTCCGCTTCTTTTGCCGCGCCGCAGCATCCGCCAAGCGGCGAAGGCTATCGGCAGCAAGAAAAGGCTCATCCAGGGGCTGGCAAAATTCAGCGTACTCATTTATTCGCCTCCATATCTTGCGCGGCGTTGTCTCCCTTGAGATAGCTTCGTGCCGAATCGGTCGCGCAATCCGTCATTTCCGGCGTGGCCTTCACGCCGGCGAATTTCACCATATCGGCTTCTTCCATGAATTCCTTTAGCGCTTTTAGGGATTCAGGGCTGCCTGATTTGAAATCGCGCAAAAATTCCTCTGTCGTCAAATGAGGCGCTTTTACGCCATATTTGCGCTGAACGTACCTTCTCACGAGGCGCGTTAGTTCGACATAGAAATCTTTATATCTGCCCCGACCGGGCAGCCCCTTCTTGAGCAATGCCTCGAGCTCTGCAAACGCCCTCTCTATAGGGCTCATCCTGAATTCGCGGATTCTGCGCCTTAGATATTTCACAATGAAGAAAACCGAACCTGCCAGCGCAAGCGCGCCGAGAATATAAATGAAAATCTTGCCCACCAGGCGGAAACTCAACGGCGGCATGACTTTCTTCGCCTCGATTTCCATATCGCCGGAAAGCTCCGGCTGCGGTTTTTGGGTAAAATAAACCGGGCCAGCTACTTCATCGCCGATTTGGAATGGCGCGATTTTATAGACTTTTTCGCAAGGCTTTGGCATAAGGCGCCATTGGGTCTTTTGGATCATTCTGCCGCCATCCTCGCGGTATGGTTCTTCGTTTACCTGCTCGACAAGCTGAAAGCCGCGAGCGCGCTCGCGCAAATCAGGAACGTCCACCCCTTCCGGCGCCGTTAGAGTAGATTCGAGGAATAGGCTTTTGCCGGTATCTACTTCGCCGGTCTCCCCCTCGATTTTGAAATCGACCGGGCCGCGCGAAAATTCAAGAAGGCTCGCCGCTAGAAGAATAAAGGTCATTGTTCGATATTATTTCCTTTTCGACGCAAATTCATGATATTCGGAATATCCCCCCTCGAACCAAGTCGTCTTGCCGCCGGGTTCGAATGCGAGAATATGAGTCGCGATTCTATCCAGGAACCAGCGATCGTGGGATACTACCATTACGCAGCCGCCGAAATCCTGCAAGCCTTCCTCGAGCGAACGCAGAGTCGCTACATCGAGGTCGTTTGTAGGTTCGTCGAGAAGCAGAAGATTGCCGCCTGAAGCGAGAAGCTTCGCGAGGTGCACCCTATTCCTCTCGCCTCCGGAAAGAACGCCGACTTTCTTTTGCTGCTCTGAGCCGCGGAAATTGAATCTGCTGCAATATGCGCGGCCGTTCATCATCGTCGTGCCGGCCAAACGGACAAATTCGCCGCCTCCCGTTATCGCTTCGTAGACGGTTTCATCGACCTTGAGCTCGCTGCGCGTCTGGTCTACATAGGCGAGCTTCACCGTCTCGCCGACAGTGAGTTTGCCGGAAAGCGGCTGAGCCTGGCCGGTAATCAACTTGAATAGCGTCGTCTTGCCCGCGCCATTGGCGCCGATTACGCCGACTATTCCGCCGCGCGGCAAATCGAAATTGAGCTCGCTATAGAGAATTTGGTCTCCAAAGCCCATCTTCACGTGTTCTGCGCGAACGACTAGATTGCCGAGCCTCGGCCCCGGCGGAATTCTGATTACAAGATCATCCTCGCGCGTGGATACTTCCTGCTTCTGCAGCTCTTCGTAGCGCTCGACACGCGCCTTCGCCTTCGCATGGCGCCCGGATGGATTCGTCTGAATCCACTTTAGTTCGTTTTCCAATAGCTTCTGACGGGATTTTTCGACTTTCGCTTCGCGCGCGAGCATCGCCTCCTTTTGCTTCAGCCATTCTTCGTAGTTGCCTTTGTAAGGATAGCATATCCCTCTATCGAGTTCCAAAATCCAATCTGTCACATCGCTCAAGAAATATCGGTCGTGCGTTACTACGATCAGCGTGCCTTTGAACTCTTTCAGGTATTCTTCAAGCCGAAAGGTCGTCTCGGCGTCGAGGTGGTTGGTCGGCTCGTCGAGGAGTAGTACATCGGGATTGGAAAGAATCAGCCGCGCAATCGCAACCCTTCTCCTCTCGCCACCCGAAAGAACGCCTACTTTTTTCGCCCCGTCAGGACATCCCAAATCGGCCATGCGCCGCTCGACGAGATTTTCGAGATTCCAATAGTCGTTGGCATCGATGATTTCCTGGAGTTTTTCCATCTCGGCCTGCGCCTTGGGGTCGTCTAACTCACAGCATAAATCTTCGTAGCGAGCAACCATGGCCTGCGCCTCGGCCACCCCTTCCAGCACCGTCTCCAGAACTGTCTTTTCATCATCGAGGACCGGCTCCTGCGGCAGATATCCGACTTTCGTCCCTTTGGCTACCTGAACAGTGCCCATAAGATCTTTATCCAGCCCTGCGAGAATCTTCAATAACGAAGATTTGCCCGCGCCATTGGCGCCGATTACGCCAATATGCGCGCCGTAGAAAAACGATAGATTCACATCTTGCAAAATCGTCTTTGTGCCGACTTGCTTCGTTACGTCAATAAGGCTAAACTGATATTCGCCTGCCATTTCCTAGTTACCTTTCTTCTTGTCGTTTTCCTGCTGATGTGAATTGTCTTCGCATATTATATCATTTTTTGTTCCCCGGGTCTAGGCTCCGGCGGCGGATTGAATTCTTCCATAGTTTCGCCGCTCTGGCTATCGATCCCGGAGCGCTTGAATATGTTTATCACGGTCAAAGCCAGAATTTTGAAATCCAGCCAAAGGCTTCGGTTATCGACATACCATACATCCAAAGCGAATTTTTCATCCCACGAAATCGCATTTCTGCCATTGACTTGCGCCCAGCCCGTAATGCCGGGCCTAACTTCATGGCGCCGCGCCTGTGTCGCGTTGTAGCGCTCGAGATATCTCGTAGGCAAGGGACGCGGCCCGACGAGGGACATCTTGCCGGCCAATACCTGCAGTAGCTGCGGCAACTCGTCAAGAGATGTCGAGCGCAAAAAACGCCCTAGCTTAGTCATTCTTTCGGCATCTGCGCCTTCGCCCTGCCTCATCGTGCGAAGCTTCCAGATATTGAACGCTCGCGCTCTAAACCCGGCGCGCCGCTGCACGAAAAATACTGGCCGCCCCTCTACAACCAAAACCAATAAGGATAGCGCTGCAAGCGCCAATCCCCATACAGGACTAGTCATTACGACCAATATGATATCGCAAAATCTCTTCACGCCGCATATTATATCATATTTTCCCCATTGACGCGAGGGGGGATTTTTTGATATACTATCCGCCAAATGACCTTGCCAGGTTAGCACAGTTGGTAGTGCGGCTCATTCGTAATGAGCAGGTCGGGGGTTCGAGTCCCTTACCTGGCTCCAGGCTGAACAGATGGCGGGAGTAGATCAATTGGTTAGATCAACAGATTGTGATTCTGTGGGTTGCGGGTTCGAGTCCCGTCTCCTGCCCCATAAGCCAGAAAGGAAGTGAACAGTGAGTGTTGTTGAGCAGTTGATCGATTTGCAAGATATAGATGGCCGCCTTAGAGAACTCGAGCACGAGCTTAAGGATTTACCGCGCAGAAAAGCGCTTGAATTGGCGAGGCTCTCCGGCGTAGTGGCAGACCTCGCGGCTTCCAAAACCAATCTTCAACTGCTGGAAAACAGAATCAAGAGTATCGAAGCCGAGGCTGAGGCTCTTCGAAACAAGATACAGCAACTCAAGGTCACCCAGGCAAGTCTCGACAGCAACAAGGAATACGCGCAGTATTCGATGCAGATTGATTTGATTACCCACGATCTCGAAACTACAGAAAATACGCTTCTTTCGACAATGGATAGCTTGCCTTCTGCGAAACAGCGTATCGAGGATGCCCAATCTAGGCACGATACGATGAGAAGCGGCGTCGACGCTGTTTGCGCAGAATTGGATGAGCGCCTCGCGGCCGTCAAGGGCGAGGTCGATGAATTGATGAAATCGCGCGCCGGCAAAGTGGCCGAAATCGCCGACCCTCGTGCACGCCTTTATTACGAACGTCTTAAAACAAAGCGCTGGCCGGTTATCGTGCCCCTTACACATGATGGTGTTTGCGATGGTTGCCATCTGGTTCAACCGCCTAGCGTTTCTCAGCTCGTCGATGCGAATAGCAAACTCTCCGGGCAAGGCAAGCCCATGAATATCGTCGCTTGCACCATGTGCGGCAGATTGCTGTATCGCGATTGATTTCGATTTCCCCTTGAAGCGGTGCGCGAGTGACTGGTCGCGGCTCGCAAGAGCTGAGGAAAGTCCGGACTCCACAGGGTAGAGGATCCTTTCGTCAAGGAAGGAGAATGTGGCGAAAAGCCGCATGACGGAAAGCGCCGCAGAAAATATACAGCCTCCGATCGCAAGATCGCCGGTAATGGTGAAAAGGCGAGGTAAGAGCTCACCGGGATTCGCACGAGAGTGCATCCGCATGGCAAGCCCTCCTCGGAGCAAGATCGAATAGGGAGCCGAATGAGGGACCCCTTCAGTTGTGCGAAAGCGCATTAGGCTTCGGGTTGATCGCTTAGATGAATGACCGGATTTTCGGCACCCGCCGAAAAGAACAGAATCTGGCTTATTCGCTCGCTCACCGCTTCAAGGGGAAGGCGGCTTCGCCGCCGTAGTTGTAGTTTGTAGTTGTAGTCGTAGTTGTAGAATGGAATTGTTACCATTGTTCACCTTCACTCTAATTCCTAATTTCTAATTCCTAATTCCTAATTGATTATTGGTATTGGCAACATTTAACAACCTTCCACCACGGACGCAAGTAGCGTCAAAATTTTGACGCTACCTTCCACCACGGACGCAAGTACCGTCAAAATTCTGACGCTACCTTCCACCATGGTCGCAACCACCGTCAAAATTTTGACGCAACCTTCCACCATGGACGCAAGTACCGTCAAAATTCTGACGCTACCTTCCACCACGGTCGCAAGTACCGTCAAAATTCTGACGCTACCTTCCACCACGGTCGCAAGTACCGTCAAAATTTTGACGGTACTTCCGACCAAGAAATCAATTAGAAATTAGAAATTAGGAATTAGGAATTATCTCTGCGTACTTGAGCGCCTCTCGGGTTAAATAAATAAAACTGCTAACTGCTAACTACTAATTCCTAATTCC
>JAFSMR010000060.1 GCA_017447805.1 Kiritimatiellia bacterium
CCTTTCCGCCAGTTGCCACGAATATGTCGTTGATAATCTTCAGCACTTCGTCATTCTCTCCCTTGAATCCAGGCGCGCGCGACGACCAGAGCTTGAGGGCAAGTGGAATCGTCTTGCGCGAGGCGCTCGTGCATGCCGCTGCGATGCATCCGTGATAGCCGTTGACGATGACATCTCGGCCTTCTTTCGAAGACCTGCTTGCATCCCTGAAGCGCGTGACATATTCCATCTTGTAGGCAAACTCCTTTCGTATCTCAGTCGGGTCGACGAGAATGAGGGTATCCTTCCTGACATGCCGGGCCCCCTCGGACAGGATAGCGTCGGAAATCTCCTGTTCGAGCTTCTCGTCCTCTATGTTGCGCGACAGCCTTTTCTCTGGCTGGATCGGCGCGACATTGTCTTCTATTGCCCGCACTATCGATGAAAGCTTCGTGTCGCCCGACGCCTGTATTCCATAGGTGGCCTCCCTGACAAACCGTCCCTTCGGTTTTGAAAAATGGGTAAAAACTTATGCGGCTTCGCCGCACGCGGCGGCGCCCTTGCGCGAAGCGAGGGAATTTGGTATAATATCATGCGATGAAAGGAGTGTTTTTGATTTTAGCCGCGATGGCGTCGTTTGTTGCGGCAGCCGAGACGCCCGATGAGAGGCAACCGATAGAAGACCTTGTGACGCTGCGCACTGCGTGGAAACGCGGCGAAGCTGCCGGGCGCGAGTGCAAAACCATTGCCCTTGTTTCCCATGTCGTTAGCTCTCGAGAGAATTATTATGTGCTTGTGCGGCCGACAACGCCAGGAGGGGCGGGGGTTTTGGCGCTGTTCCCGGAAGAAGATGTTTTCGAGCGAGGCGATATCGTAGCGATTGAAGGCGTAGCAGTCGAAATAATGCATCATGCCGGAATTAAAGTAACCAAGGCTGAAAAAATCCGCCAAATGACTTTGAACGAAGCTAACGGATTCAAGCCGCCGGATTTCCGTCGCGGGATTCTGCATGCTAGACGCATAGCCGCGGTTGGCGAGATTAACGACGTGAATTTTTCGAATGGCATTACTACTTTTAATCTCTTTAGCGGCAAAAATTCGTTTGTTTGCCGGATGAAAGGCGAGCTTTCACAAGAAAAGATCGGCGTAAAGAATGTCCGTGTTACAGGCTGTGCGCTGAATCATTACGGCGAATCCAGTGATTTGTTCGAGCCAATTCTCGATATCGCCGGTGATGAAGATATAGAGATTCCAGCACCGCGCGATTATCGCAATGAGGCGATTATCGCGCTTTCGGCAATCCTCGTTTTGGTGATGGGCGCGCTTCTTTTGTTATGGGCGCGCCAGAGGCGTGAGCGCCATGCGGCGCGAGCCGTCGCGGCAGAACGCCGGAGGATGGCGACAGATTTGCACGATACAATCGAGCAGTATCTAGCAGGAGTAAAGATTCTTCTTACTGCAGCGTCAGACCCCGCTTCTTCACCCGAAAACACGCGCGCCAAGATTGCACAGGCCGAGGATATGCTCGTTTATGCGAAGAATGAAGTTCGCCTCGCAGTGATGGATTTGCGTCAAGATGGCGAGCAAAAGTCTTTGAAGCAAGCGCTTGGCGAAATCGCAGATGGCGTAAAGCGCTCTGGGGCCGTTAAAGTCCGGTTGGCGCTCCGCGCGCTTCCGGCGAATTTGCCGCCTGGGGATATCCAAAACTTGTTGATGATTGTTCGCGAGGCCGTGACAAACGCCTTAAAGCATGGCAAGGCCAAAAATATCGCGATTGTATCAGATCCGATAGAGGTATCGCATCGCGGCGGCCAAGGCTTCGCGCTTCGTGTGCTTAACGACGGCGAACCTTTTGAGCGCGAAAAGGCGCTTGGGCCTCAAACGGGACACTTCGGACTCGCTGGTATGGAAGAAAGGGCGCATAAGAGCGGCTTTGATCTTTCCTTCGGCATGGAAGGACGCTGGACATGCGTAAGACTGGAGGTTAAACAATGATTCGGGTTGCGGTTGTCGATGATCACTTTGTCGTGAGGATAGGCCTTAAAGCTATCATTGATATGCAAAGCGATATGGTTTTTGCCGGAGAAAAGGAAAACGCCTCTGGCATTCTCGATTTTCTCGCCGAGGCGAAGCCTGATGTCGTTTTGCTCGATATCAGAATGCCGGGGGAAGATGGCCTTAGCGCGTTGAAAGAGATAGTCGATGCGAAAAGCAATGTTAAAACAATAATGCTTACGACTAGCGACGCAGATAACGATATATACACAGCTCTTGAATCAGGCGCGAAGGGCTATCTCTTAAAGGACCGCGATTCGAAGGCCATAGCGCAAGCGATTCGCACAGTCGCCGAAGGCGGCAAGTTTATTCCTTCGGCCGTTCGCGAACTTTATCAAGAGCGCCAGATGATGGATGAATTGACGCCGCGAGAAAAAGAAGTTCTCGCCTTGATGGTCGAAGGGCTATCCAACAAAGAAATTGCCGCGCGATTTGGTGTAGCGCATGATACAGTGAAATTCCAGACGAAACGCATTTTCGATAAACTTGGCGTTTCAGGGCGCGTGAATGCCGTGACTGAGGCTATCCGCCGCGGCCTCGTTCGCAGTTAGAAATTAGGAATTAGGAATTAGGAATTGTTTATTTTTTATGATTAAGCATGGAGGACAGGAGAACAGGTATTTAACCCGAGAGGCGCTCAAGTACGCAGAGTCCTAATTTCTAAAAACGAAAACCGGCCATTAGGGCCGGTTTTCGTTTAATTGAAAAATCTTAGGCGGTAGATTAACCGAGGACGGCATCCTTGAGGGCCTTGCAAGCAACGAGCTTGACGACCTTCTTCGCCTTGATCTTAATCTGCTCGCCAGTGGCAGGGTTGCGGCCCATACGAGCAGGACGCTGGATCTTCTTGATCTTCCCGAGACCAGGGAGCGTGAAGCCTTTTTCTTCCTGCTTAGCGCCCTTGACTGCGAGGTCGAGGAGTCTTTCGTAGGCAGTGACGGCCTGTCTCTTGGTGATACCAGCAGCTTCTGCAATAGCATTCATGATGCCGGTCTTGGTTGTCGGGACTACTTCTTTTTTCTTCGTGGCCATGTTGAGTGTTTCCTTGATTTGCGACGCCGGGGATAGTTCTTTTCCCATTGTCTGACCCATAATATACCAATATTTTCGGGTTTTTGCAAGGGGGTATTTTAAAAAAAGTCAATAAAAACACAGTTAGCGGAGAGTAAAGATGAGGAAAACCCTTGATTTTATTGGTCGAAACGCATATTCTGGAAGAGTAATTTTTTTTGCGAATTGTGGTTAAAATGGTGTGGATGCCACAACCCCTAGTGGGGCGCGAGGCATTTTTGACCCATTCGCCATACTTTCCCTTGAGTAGGAAAGGTGTAGAATATACCATATAAAGTAATTGTATCTGAGTACCAAAAGTGGCTTCGCTACTAGACAGCGAGGGGCAAAAAATGATATAATATGCGCTGATGAATCAAGAGAGTGATAATATACTTGAAGTTCGGGACCTGAAAGTATGGTTTCCGATTAAGAAAGGCGTATTCGCAAGGACGGTCGGCTATGTAAAAGCAGTCGATGGGGTGAGCTTTGATTTGAAGCGGGGCGAAACTCTGGGCGTCGTTGGCGAATCCGGTTGCGGCAAGTCGACTACCAGCCGCGCGGTGTTGCTTTTGAACAAACCCTGCGGAGGGACGATTAAGGTAGATGGCGTTGATATTACGAAAATCAGCGGCAAAGATATGCTTGCATACCGTCGGAAGGTGCAGGTAGTTTTCCAAGACCCGCAGGCGAGTTTGAATCCGCGGCATACGATTCTTGAGATTCTTACCGAGGGAATGATTTATCACGGTCTTCTAAAGAAGGAAGATCGCCGCGCGAAAGGGGTAGAGCTTTTGGAAAGCGTAGGGCTGCCTGGGGATATGCTAGATAGATATCCGCATGAATTTTCCGGCGGGCAGCGTCAAAGAATCTGCATCGCGCGCGCAATTGCGCTTAAGCCGCAACTTCTGATTTGCGATGAAGCGGTGAGCGCGCTAGACCTTTCGATACGTGCGCAGGTGCTCGATTTGCTCGCAGACCTCAAGAAGAAGCTTTCTCTTTCCTTCCTCTTTATTACGCATGATATTGGTGTAGTGCAGCATGTCGCCGACAGGATTATCGTAATGAATAAAGGTAAGATTGTGGAGCAGGGGCCTACACAGGAAGTCTTGAAAAATCCGAAAGAAGAATACACGAAATACCTCATGGCGGCCGTTCCGAAAATCGGCAAGCCGCTGGTGTAGTTGGGAGTTTGAAGTTGGGAGTTGGGTTGAATTTGGAGGCAAGATGAGAAAAGATACAGATAAACTCAAAGCGCTTGGTGCCAAATCGGAGATTCCTCTTGCCTATAATCCGGGCGTTTTGGAAGCATTTGATAACGCGAAGTCCGAGCGCGATTACTGGGTAAGCTTGACATGTGAAGAATTCACTACGCTTTGTCCGAAGACCGGTCAACCTGATTTCGCTACTCTTACAATCCGCTATATTCCGGCGAAAAAGCTCGTCGAATCGAAGTCGTTAAAGTTATATCTATTCAGTTTCAGAAATAACGGCGATTTTCACGAGGATGTAGTAAATATAATTTACCGCGACCTCGATAGTCTCATGAAGCCGAAATATCTCGAGGTCGTCGGCAAATTCGCTTCGCGCGGCGGAATATCGATAGACCCATTCGTCAACGGCGGCCGAGGGAAGAAATACGAAGCGCTTGCGGCGGAGCGTTTCGATACGTGGCGCGGCGTTAGATAATTTCAAGGTCGATTTAGCGAGGGCGGTGGCAGAAATGAGGCTTTGGGGAATTACAGGAACGAATGGCAAGACTACCACGGCGTGGATTGCCGCTCGCTTCATGAAAGCTTCTTACATCACTACTGTTGAAGTTGATACTCTAAAGCGCAAATTTTCGACAGGCTACACTACGCCGCCCTTGAAAATGCTGGACGAAATCTTCGCCGAAATGCAAAGCGCCGGGGCGAAAGATTGCGTAATGGAAGTCTCGAGCCATGCGATACATCAGCGAAGGACGGGCGACTATAAATTTTCCGGCGGTGCATTTACGAATTTGAGCGAAGACCATCTCGACTACCACAAGACGATGGAAGAATATTTTCGCGTAAAGGCATCCTTTGCACGGCAAATAGCCGAGGAGTCGCCGGGCGCGCCGTATGTCGTCTCGATGGATGGCGGATGTGCGCGGGAGATGCTGGAATTTTGCCGCAGCTTGCCGAATCTCAATGTAATACCAGTATCGATAAAAGATACGAAATACGATTTAAGCGCGCTCAAACTTGTCGGGGACTACAACAAATCGAATGTGCTCGTCGCGGCGGCATTGGCCGAGGCGGCGGGGATCGAGCATGATATTATTCAGAAAGAAATTCCTCTTCTCGAGCCGAGATGGGGCAGACTAGAGCGCGTGGCGACCCGCTCGAAGGGCGAGGTTTATGTAGATTTTGCGCATACGCCGGATGGACTCGAGAAAGTTTTGTCGACGATGAGAGAAAATTGCCGCGGCAGACTTTTCGCGGTATTCGGCGCCGGAGGCGATCGCGATAGAATGAAGCGCCCGTTGATGGGCGAAGCTTGCGAAAAATTCGCCGACGAACTAATCGTAACAAGCGACAATCCAAGAAGCGAAAATCCCATCGATATAATTGGCGACATATTGAAGGGCATAAAGACGAAAACGCCGTGCGTGGAGCCGGATCGCAAAAAGGCGATTCACCTCGCGCTAGAATCGGCCGAGGAAGGCGATGTCATCGTAATTTGCGGCAAGGGACACGAGACTACCCAGGAAATAGCCGGGGTAAAGTATCCGTTCGACGATAGAGAAGTCGCGCGGAATTTTTAGAGGTTTTTCGAGAGAGAGGGAAAACGCATAAGACAAGGGAAGAAAACATGAATAAAACAAACAGCAAAAGAAACAAAACAATCGGGCTCGCGATTCTTGCGGCGATTTCTCTTTCTTCGCTCGGCGCCTCGGCAGAACCAGTGAAATACCGCGGCATATTCATAAACGATGAAGACTGGGGCTTAAGGCCTTGGGCGGTAAAGCATTTCGGCAAAAAACAGCAGATCGGCGCTCAAGTCTACGAAAAGATTTTTTCTTTGATGAAAGATGACGGGTTGAACTTGCTTTGGCCTGCGATGCATGAGGGCGGGTATGAATTCGTATCGCGTCCGGAAAATATGGAGCTCGCGGCAAAGTGGGGCATAAGAATCGGCACAAGCCACTGCGAGCCGATGCTCCGCAACAACTGCTATCTCTCGAAAGAAGAGAAGAAGAAGTGGAGTTGGCTAAGCAATAAAGATTTCATCCGTGATTATTGGCAGTGGTCGGTCGATAGATACGCGAAAAACGATGTCCTTTGGACAATCGGAATGCGCGGGGTGCATGATGGCGGGATGAGAGACGGCAAGACTATGGCGGAAAAGATAGCCGTCCTAGAAGATGTATTCAAGACGCAATGCGACATGCTCGAGGCGGCGGGGATTGGCGAGGCGCCGAAACTCTTTATTCCTTACAAGGAAGTATTGCCGATTTTCAACTCTGGTCTCAAAGTCCCTAAAGGCACGACTATTATGTGGGTAAACGACAACTTTGGCTATGTGAGGCGTCTTGGCGGACCGCAGTGCGAAGGCTATGGCGGCGGAATCTATTGGCATATATCCTATCATGGCTCGCCGCACGGCTATATTCATGTTTGCACTACTCCGCCGGCGTTCATGTGGTATGAACTAGTCGCGAAGTGCTCTCAGAATGGCGTGAGGGATGTTTGGATGATAAATGCAGGCGACGTGTTTCAGGCGGAAATCTTGCTCTTTGCTTTGGGCAAATTCGCCGAAGATCCAGATAAGTGGGCGCAAAGCGACGACCCACAAGGAGAAGTTCTCCGCGACTGGGTCAAGGAGAAGTTGGCAGTTAGCAGTGAGCAGTTAGCAGTTAGAATCGTCGCGCATTTGAATGAATATTACAATCTCGGTTTTATCCGCAAGCCCGAGCACATGTGCATTCAGTGGTCGAGTAAATTGCCGAGCGCGGTAAAGGAAGATTTGCTCGCTCGCTACAAGGCGTTTTTGGAAGAAGACGCGGCGATTGAAGAGTCGCTTGATGCAAACTTGCGCGACAAATATTTCGAGAAAGTCGGCTTTCAGGCTAGATTCCTCGGCTGGTCTGGCGTGATTCATCTCGAAGGCAAGGATAAAGCTTTCGCGAGGAGCGTAATCGACCCATTATACGATAGGTGGAATAAGCTCGATGGCGGCAAGCTTGCGGGGTTCTGGTGCGATACTATCGAGGAAAACGGCGGCAAGAGGCAACCGACATATTTCAACCGCTGGTCTTCGCAGATGCAGTGGGCTTGGAACGAGCCGGATCCCGATACTAAAGATCGCGGGGTCGCGAGGCGCGATTATCCTGCGACGGCATACTCGGGTGAAGCCGAGCCGAAATGGCTAACGCCAGTTGCGGTTAACGGCGTGAAGGGCGCTTCGGAGTGGAAGCGCATTCCGGGGCTTGGAACGAGCGGCGAAGCGTTCGCGCTATTGCCGGTGAAGCCAGCGGCGTGCGAAGGCGCCGAGTTAAATTATGAATTAGGAACTAGGAATTATGAATTGAACGATGGAAAACCCTCATACCTTGTCATCCAGTTCTTGCCCGATTTCGCGCTTTGGCCTGGACTTGGACTTGGTGTCGAGGTTCGATTCGATGACGGCGAGAAGATTTATGTAAAAGTTCCCAAATCCGATTCCAATATCGGCGAGCATGATAAAATTCGCAATCAGGCGGTGCAAGACAATTTCATCAGGGTGAATGTCGAAATTCCCGAAGGCGCGAAAACGCTTACGATTATCTCGAAAGATGCCGGTGTAGTAATCGACCGCGTAGGAGTGAGAGAAAAATGAGAAAACTCCTTCTTATGAGTGTAGCGATGGCGTCCCTCGCGCTGTGGGCCGCCGAGGCGCCGTTCAGAATCGCGAAATGGCAGAATAACGCTAAGTGCGCGGTGAGTTTTACGTTCGATGATGGCCTGCTCGATCAATATACACTAGCCTTTCCGGTAATGAAGGAACTGGGCCTACGCGGCACATTCTGGGTAGTCGGCTCGAAAATCGACAATCCGGCGGGATTCCGTTCCAAGGTCGAGCGAAATACTCCAACGATGACGTCGGAGCAGCTGAAGGAAATGGCCGCCGCCGGGCAGGAAATTTCGAGCCATGGCTTTGGACACGCGAAATTAGGCAAGATGACCAATGATGAGATAAAAGAGGAAGTAGAAAAGAACAAGAAATTCCTCATGGAGAAAATTGGAGTAAAAGCCGATACTTTCGCTTATCCTTATAATACGAAGAAAAACAAGGCGGGCGAGAGTATTGTTGAATTTGTCGAAAGCCTCGGGATGGTCGGCTCGCGGACGAGTCAGATTTCTCTCGGCAATGGAAGAGGCGAAAAAGCAAAGGCGAGAATCGAGAAAGCGAAGTCCAACGGCGATTGGCTCGTATTCATGACTCATGGCGTTGCGCGCGGCTATGATTCGTTCAAAGAGCCTGAGGAATTGTTCGTGCTCTTTCGCTGGGCATCATCGCAAAAAGATGACATTTGGTTTGCGCCATTCAGGGAATGCGCGATATACGAAAAGCTTCGCGAAAACACGACGCTCGAAATAAATGAGGAGCAGGGATTCTTCGTTATAACGCCGCATGTCGCGAATCTCGACGCAGCGCTTTTTGTCGGGGAATTGACGCTTCTTGATAAAGAAGGCAATGTCGTTGCGGCGTTCAATCCCTTTGCGGGGAGTTTCAAAATACCGAAAAACGACTGAACGGATTTAGAAAGGAAAAGAAGAAAATGGCTGAATTGATAGTTGCTTTAGACGTGCAGACTCGCGAAGAGGCGGTCGACAAAATCAAGGCGATTGGCGACGCGGTCGGGTTTTACAAGATCGGGCTTGAACTTTTCACGGCCGAAGGGCCGGATGTCGTAAAAGCCGTAAAGGACCTCGGCAAGAAAGTATTCCTCGATTTGAAATTCCACGATATTCCGCGCACGGTAGAGCGCGCGGTAAGAAGCGGCGGAAAGCTCGGCGTCGATTTGATGACAATCCATTCGATAGGCGGCAATGCGATGATTCGCGCTGCGGCAGAAGCTGCGGCGGAATTTGGCGAGAATGGACCGAAGATTCTAGCTGTAACGGTTCTTACATCGCTAGACGAGAACGATTTAAGGGATGTCGGAATACTCGGCCGCACACCTGCCGAGCAAGTCCGGCAAGCGGCGTATCTCGCAGTCGCTAGCGGTGCACATGGGCTCGTATGCTCGCCAAAAGAAGTCGGCGCGCTTTCTGCGGCGCTCAAGAAGGGCACGCTTTTCGTAACTCCTGGCGTTAGGCCGCAAGGCGCTGCGCTTGGCGACCAGAAGAGAGTCGCAACTCCTGCGGATGCCGTGCGCGATGGCGCGACCCACCTCGTAGTCGGGCGCCCGATTCTCGCCGCACCGGACCCCGTCGCCGCGGCAAACCAAATTGTCGCCGAAATGCGTGGAGCGTAACGCCTATATTCTCGCGGGGCCCACTGCCTCGGGCAAAAGCGCAATCGCCGCAATTCTCGCGCGCGAAATGGGCGCGAAAATCCTGAGCGCCGATTCCATGCTCGTCTATAAGGGCATGGATATCGGGACAGCCAAACCAACGCCAGAAGAAGTAGAGGAGTTTTCGATGGGCGGAGTCGATATCGTAACTCCGGCAGAAGATTTTTCTTCTGGCGCTTGGCTTCGCGCGGCTTCGGAATGGACCGCAAAGATTCCGGAAGACGAACCAATCATTATCGTCGGGGGGACGGGACTTTATTTTTCAGCGCTCCTTCGAGGACTTGATAAGGCGTGGGTAAAGCCGCCGCCGGAATACCCCGTAATCAAGATAGAGCGCGCGATAGTGCGCGCGAGAATCGCTTCGCGCCTAAATGATATGTTCATGGCCGGGCTTGAAGAGGAAAAACGCCGCCTTCATGCGTTATACCCCGTATTCAGCAAGACTGCCGCGCTCGCAATCGGATATAGAGAAGGGGATTCGCGAGAAAAAATACTCACGCGCACTTGCCAACTCGCCAAACGCCAGGATACTTGGTTTCGTCATCAAGCTACCCCGATATATGTCGAACCGAGCGTAGAGGCGGTCCGTAGTTGTTGGCAAAAACATGGACCTTGGAAGGTGAGGTTCATTTAAGAAAATTTAAAAAATCCGTATGCAATTTTCAGGGATATTTGGTAAAATACAAGGCGTTGACTCACATTGGATAGATAGAGTCGCGCCGAGATGGCTATAGGAGACAATAGGATGAAAGCCGAGATGGCTATAGGAGACAATAGGATGAAAGAAAATACTGAAGCACAGGAAACGAAGTCGGGCTTCTTCAAAGGAGTCGGCATGCTCATTGCGCAGATCATTACTTGCATAGTATGCATAGTAATCGGCTGGGTGATAAAAGATAATATGCCCGAGGAAACGAAGGAAGCCGAAAATCCTATGGCCGCAATGATGAATACCCCGCAGACCGTCGCGGTTGCCGCCGCCGAACTAAGGCCTTACAACCTGCCGAGGGAATTTATCGCTCATGCCGAGCCGATTAAAGAGGTCGAAATCATTCCTCAAGTCGAAGGCTTTATCAAGTCTATCAATTTCAAGGAAGGCGATGTCGTTCAAAAAGGCGCGGTTTTGTATCGTCTCGACGATGCGAGATATCGTGCAGTCGTGAATCAGCGCATAGCCGATCTGGAAGCTGCGAGAGCCGAGGAAAAACGCGCCGAGAGTTACAATAACAGAATGATGAAAGTATTTCAGACCAATTCCGCGGCAGTCCCTGAATCCGAGCGCGATAATGCACTCGCCGCATACGAAAAGGCACGCTCCAGCGTAAAGCAGGCAGAGGCGAATTTGGCTGAAGCGAAATATTATCTCGACCATACGGAAATCCTCGCGCCGATTTCCGGGCAGATCGGCAAGAATTCGGCCCACGATGGCGCATTTGTCGCACCATCGAAAGGGGCGCTTGCGAAAATCGTGCAAATCGACCCGATTCGCGTTTCTTTCCCGCTTACCGACCGTGATTATCTAGATTGGCGCAAGGCACAAAAGAAGGGTGAAGAAGAAAATATCGAAAATATCAGAATTCGTTTGAGGCTCGCCGATAAGAGCATGTACGATCAAGAAGGCGATTTCGATTTCGATGATAACGCGATGAACCCTTCGACCGCAACTGTTCAGATGCGTTTATCTTTCGCGAACCCCGATAGAATGCTCTTGAGCGATAGCTATGTAACGGTCTTGTTCGACAAAAAAAATCCGCCGCAATATCCTTCCGTCCCGCAAAGCGCGATATTCGATGTGGCCGGTGGAGGAGTCGCCGTTTGGGTAGTAGGCGCAGATGGCAGGGTTGCCGTGCGCCCAGTTCAAATGCTTAGCCCGTACTTAGGCTGGGTGCCGGTTACCGACGGGCTTAAAGTCGGCGAACAAGTCGTTACTTCGGGCGTCGGAAAACTTGCCCCCGGGATGAAGGTTCGTGATATCGAACCAACCCCGAATGAAGATATCGATCCAAATTTCAAGCCTAGCTCCGAGGAGTAAGAAATGAAACTTTCACTACGAAAGGCTGTAGACGAGATCAAGACATTCTCAAGGACCTTTGTCGAAAGGCCGAGATTTGCGATGGTTATCGCGATTGTGCTTTCGATCGCAGGAGGAATGTCGATTTTCAATCTCCCTATTTCACAGTACCCGCAGCTTACTCCGCCGCAGATTCAAGTTTCATACAGCTATCCCGGCGCCAATGCTCGCGAGGTAATGAATACTATCGCTACACCGGTCGAAGACGAAATCAATGGTGTAGATGATATGATTTACATGTCATCGGAATCTGGCGATGACGGCTCATATTCGCTTACCGTTTCTTTCGAAGTCGGCAGCGACCGCGATATGGACCTCGTAAAAGTACAAAATCGCTTGACCCAGGCAGAGGCGAAACTTCCATCCGAAGTAAAGCAACTTGGCGGACGCGTCAGGGCGCAGTCGACCGACTTCCTAGGCTTTCTCGCAATTCGCTCGCCCAACGGAACGCATTCGCGACTTGAACTTTCGAACTACGCTTATCAGAATATACAGCCGGTTTTGCTGCGCGTGCCGGGTGTAGGCGAGGCGACGGTCTACGGGCCGAAGCTTTCGATAAGAGTTTGGCTCGATCCCCAGTCGCTTGCTTCGAAGGGAATAAATTCCGAAGAGGTAATTCAAGCCATTACCCAACAAAACATTCAAGCTTCGCTCGGCGCTGTCGGCGCATCGCCAACCGAAGAGCATGGCGCGTTTACATACTCGCTAGTCGCCCAAGGGCGTTTGATGACAGAAGAGGAATTTAACGAAATCGTAGTTCGCCGCGACGAGCAAGGCGGTATCGTAAGACTTAAAGATGTCGCCAGAGTCCAGATAGGCGAACAAAATTATTCGTTTTCGGGTCAGTTGAATGGCGAAAACACGATTAATATCGCCGTTCAGCAAAAGCCGGGCGCAAATGCCATCAAGTCCATGGATATGCTCATTGCGGAAATGAATAGACTGCAGGCGGAATTTCCCGAGGACATGGTTTATTCCATCCCGTACGATGCGACGGAATATGTCAGAATGTGTATCCGCGAAATCGTGACGACATTGCTTATCACGTTTGCGCTTGTCGTATTCGTTTGCTATATCTTTTTGCAAGATTGGCGCGCTACGCTCATCCCGTGCCTCACGATTCCCGTGTCGATTTGCTCGACGTTTATCTTAATGGCGGTCTTGGGCTATTCGATAAATATTTTGACATTGTTTGGCTTGGTGCTTGCAATCGGCGTTGTTGTCGACGACTGTATCGTTGTCGTCGAGCGCGTGCAATTTTTGATCGAAACACGCGGCTACAATGCGAAGGAAGCTACTATCCAGGCGATGAAAGATGTAACCGGGGCGGTTATCGCAACGACTCTCGTTTTGCTTGGCATATTTGTTCCTGTCGGCTTCATGAGCGGCATTACCGGCCGCATTTATCAGCAATTCTCAGTTACCCTATCGGCGGCAGTTTGCTTTTCGACGCTTTGCGCGCTTACTTTGGCGCCGGCGCTTTGTTCGCTTCTTTTGAGAAAATCCATTCCTTACAAGCACGGGCCGCTTGCATGGTTCAATGCGCTTATCGAAAAGTTCAAAGGGTTTTTCGTGTTTATCTCGAAGGCGCTTGCAAGAAGATTGATTCTCGCTTTGATGCTCCTTATCCTTACCGCGCTTCTTACAATTCAGATGTTCAAGATTACGCCGACTTCGTTCTTGCCTGAAGAAGACCAGCGTGTAGTATTCGTTGCGATGGAAATGCCAGAAGGTACGACCAAAGCGCGCTCAAGAGAAGTATCTTTGAGAGCAACGGATGTCCTTCTCGGAATGACGAATGAAGTAAACAGCGTTCTGAGTATCAACGGTATGTCGATGGTTGGCGGGCGAGGCGAGAATGAATCTATGCTTATCGTCGATTTGAAGGATTGGTCAGAGCGCAGAAAGCCCGAGCAGTGGGTGAAGAATCTCGTCCCGAGAATGAAAGAAGCCTTGAGCGCAAATATTCCAGAGCCTACTTTCCAGACATTTGCGCCGCCTGCTATTCCAGGCCTTGGCGCGGATGACTCGATCGATGTAAGAATTCAATCGAAGACAGATAACGACCCGGCAAAGCTAGATGCTGTTCAAACGGATATCTTGAGAAAGTTAAACGCCTTGCCTAATGTAATGGCGGCATTTTCCGGCTTCACATCGAAAACCCCGCACTTGCGACTCGAAGTAGATAGGACAAAGGCTGAAATGTATCATGTCCCGATTGCGACAGCTTACGCGACATTGCAAAATTATCTGGGCTCACGCTATGTCAACGACGTGAACCTCGGAACGCAGGTCAACAGGGTAACCGTCCAATCGGATTGGTCAGGCCGCGCAACACCTGAAGCAGTAGCGAATCTTTATGTCCGTAGCGACACGGGTTCCATGGTTCCAATTGGAGCGCTCGGGACGATTACGCGCGAACTTGCGCCGCGCGTAATGAGTCGCTATCAGCAGTTCCCCGCCGCCGCGCTTAAGATCAAGCCAATGCCGGGCGTGGCTTCAGGCGATGTAATTGCCGACGTAAAACGAATTCTCGAAACCGAGCTTCCCGAAGGTTATAGCTACGAATGGAGCGGTATTACGTATCAAGAGCAACGCAACGAAGGTAGTGTAGCTCCGCTTATTGCGCTTGCGATTATCTTCGGTTACTTGTTCCTCGTGGCGCAGTATGAATCATGGACGATTCCTTTGCCGGTTATGCTTTCGATTTTCGTCGCGACCTTTGGCGCGCTCGTCGGCTTGAAGCTCTTCGATCTTTCGCTTTCCGTCTATGCGCAGTTAGGACTAGTCCTTCTCGTCGGGCTCGCATCCAAGAATGCGATTTTGCTAGTGGAATTTGCGAAGGATAAGCGCGAAAACGAAGGATATTCTATACCCGATGCGGCTGGTGCGGCGGCAGGCGAGCGCTTGAGGGCGATATTGATGACGGCGCTAACGACATTGCTCGGGACGCTCCCGATGTGCCTGAACCTATTCTTCCCTCGTTGGTGCTATCCGGGCGCTGGCGTCGCTTCTCGAAATGCGATAGGCATTACAGAATTCTTTGGCATGGCTGCATCTGTCCTCTTCGGCGTATTGCTCGTTCCGGGGCTTTACGCCCTCTTCCAGACTATGCGCGAAAAGATCAAGAGATTTTTCCGGTATCTTTCCGCAAAAGCTTTTAGGGCTCGCGAGCTGAAGTTGAGGGCGCATGAAGCGGAGCTTTCGAAAAATACGCTCCTAAGCGAAAAGCCAATCGTTGCACCGGCTGCCGAAACGCCGCCGTCGTCGCCGGAAGCAGAAACCAAATAGGAGCGAAGAATGAAAATTACATTCTATGGCGCCGCACAAACGACTACCGGGTCTATGCACCTAGTAGAGGCTAACGGCAAGCGCATTCTTCTAGATTGCGGGCTCTATCAGGGGCATCGCAAAGAAGCGTTTGAAAAGAATCGCAATTTGCCGATCGACCCAAAGACCATAGATTACGTAATTTTATCTCACGCTCATATCGACCATTCTGGGAACTTGCCTCAGTTGGTGAGGCAAGGTTTTCGCGGCAGAGTGTTCGCGCGCTCATCCACTGTAGAACTTTGCGATGTAATGCTGCGCGATTCATGCTTTTTGCAGAAACGCGATTTGGAATATGTCAACAAAAAGAGACGGCGCGATGGCAAAACGCCATTCGAGCCTCTCTATGACGAACGGGATGTAGATGCTCTGATGCAGCTGTTTACGCCTATTCACATGCATTCGCCGAAAGATCTCGGGCGTGGTATTACGCTTGAATTTTTCAATGCTGGCCACATCCTAGGCTCTGCGCTTGTTCAGCTGGATATTTCTTCGGATCACGGCAAACATCACCGGATTCTCTTCTCTGGCGACCTAGGTCAACCAGATCAGCCGATATTGCGTCATTTTGAATATCCTTCAGGCGCCGATATCTTGATTATAGAATCTACCTACGCAGATAGATTCCATCCTTCCGCCGATGATGTCGAACTCAGGCTTGAGCAATATCTTAAATATATCGATCGTCACAATGCGAAACTGCTCGTACCGGCGTTTTCCGTCGGCCGAACCCAGCAGATAATATATTACTTGAATAAAATCCGCGAGCGCGGCAAATTCCCGCGCGAAGTAAAAGTTTATATCGATTCGCCCCTTTCCCAAAAGGCGACGACAATTTATCAAAAGCATCGTGAAGTATATAATGAAGAAGCTAGGCGTATGCTTTCGGAAGGGCGGAACCCGCTTGAATTCCCCGGCATGGTTTTCGTAGGCACGAGTGAAGAATCGATGGCGTTAAATGATACTCCTGGCCCGATGATAATAATCGCCGCCTCCGGTATGTGCGAAGGTGGCAGGGTTCTCCACCATCTGAAGCACTGTGCGCAAGATGAGGATAATATTATTCTAATCGTTGGCTTTCAGGCCGAAAATACTCTCGGGCGCAGGATTGTAGAGAAGCGCGAAAAAATTAAAGTGTTCGGAGAGGAAATTCCGCTAAAGGCAAGAATAGAAGTAATTAACGCGCTTTCCGCTCATGCCGACAGGGCGGGGTTGATAGAATGGCTAGACGAGGTAAAGGATAATGTCCGCAGCGCTTTCGCAGTACATGGCGAAGAAGATAAAGTTAATGCGATGGTCGAAATTCTAAACGAGCGCGGAATCAAAAATGTCGTCGCTCCAGCCCCTGGTCAGACATATCGGTTTGAGTAGCTTTCAATAATTACTAGCCCTAGGGATATTGCCTAGCGAACATAAATTTGCTATAATACCATCAAACTTTAAGGAGATAGAAACAATGAACGGACTAGAAATCAAGAAACCCGGTTCCTGCCTTTGGGATGCAGCTTCCCTCGGCGAAATTATGCTCAGGCTCGACCCTGGCGATGGAAGAATCCATACAACGAGAGAATTCAAGGCTTGGGAAGGGGGCGGCGAATATAATGTAGTTCGTGGTCTTCGTCGTTGTTTCGGTCTCAAGACGACTGCTGTTACGGCATTTGCCGATAATCCGGTCGGTCGTCTCGTTGAAGATTTTATGCTCCAGGGCGGTGTAGATACTTCTCATATCAAGTGGGTGCCTTATGATGGCATCGGCCGCACCGTTCGCAACGGCCTTAATTTCGTCGAGCGCGGCTATGGTTGCCGCGGTGCACGCTCTTGCGCCGACCGCGGCCTTACCGCAGTCAGCCAGCTTAAGCCTGGCGATATCGACTGGGAACAACTCTTTGGCAAGGAAGGCGTTCGCTGGTTTCACACTGGCGGAATTTACGCTGCGCTTTCCGAAACTACCGCGGATGTCGTAATTGAAGCGCTAAAGGCCGCAAAGAAATATGGAACGATTACCTCCTACGACCTCAATTTCCGCGCCAGCCTCTGGAAGTCGATTGGCGGAACGGAAAAGGCTCAGGCCGTCAATAAGGAAATTGCTAAATATGTCGATGTCATGATCGGCAATGAAGAAGATTTTACTGCGGCGCTAGGTATTGAAGTAGAGGGCGTCGATAAGAATCTTACGACTCTTCCGATTGAAGGCTTCAAGAAGATGATTGAAAAGGCCGTCTCGATTTATCCGAACTTCAAGGCTGTCGCGACGACTCTGCGTTCTGTGAAGTCCGCTACAATCAATGATTGGTCTGCGATTTGCTGGTATAAGGGCGAGCTGAAGCAATCCATTCAGCGTCCTGGTCTTGAAATCTACGATCGCGTTGGTGGCGGCGACTCCTTTGCTTCCGGTCTCATCTATGGTTTCTTGACATTCGACGACGCTGAAAAGGCGGTCAATTATGGTGCGGCTCATGGCGCTCTTGCCATGACTACTCCCGGCGATACATCGATGGCAACGAAGGCAGATGTCGAGAAGCTGGTAGGCGGTGGTTCAGCGCGCGTAGATCGCTAAGCATTAAGCAGAGGGAGAAAAAGAGATGAAGAAAACCAACTTCCGCTGGATGATTTGCGCGATGTTGTTCTTCGCAACAACCGTGAATTATCTCGATCGACAAGTTCTTTCTCTTACATGGAAAGATTTTATCGCCCCAGAATTCGGCTGGACCGATAATAATTACGGTACAATCACCGCGTTCTTCTCGATTTTCTACGCCTGCATTTCGCTTGTTGCCGGCAAGTTGATCGATTGGCTAGGCACGAAGAAGGGCTACCTTTGGGCAATCTTCTTCTGGTCGCTCGCGGCCTGCTTGCACGCGGCTTGCGGTGTTGCGACAATGGTGCTCTGCGGCTATGATAGCCTAAGCGCGATGGGTGCAGCGGTCAAGGTTGGCGGTCAGGCTGGTCTTGCGATTGCGACTACTAGCGTTTGGCTATTCCTCGCATGCCGTTCGCTGCTCGCGCTAGGAGAAGCCGGAAACTTTCCTGCTGCGATTAAGGTAACTGCCGAATATAACCCGAAGAAGGATCGTGCTCTTTCTACGGCTATCTTCAACGCAGGTGCATCTGTCGGCGCGCTTGTCTCGCCGGTAATTATTCCTCTGCTCGCCAAGTATTTCAAGGCCAAAGGAATCGGCGGCGGTTGGGAAATGGCCTTCATCATCATCGGCGCGCTTGGCTTTATTTGGATGGGATTCTGGATTTGGCTCTATAAGAAGCCTTCAGAAAGCCCGTATGTGAACAAGGCGGAGCTAGACTATATTCAGAGCGATGAAGAAGTCGCTCCTGCAGCCGATAATGCGCAGGCGGCCAAACCCGTCGAAGAAGAAAAGACAATTGGCTTCTTCAAGTGCTTTACTTTCCGTCAGACTTGGTCGTTCATCACCGGCAAATTCTTTACGGATGGCGTATGGTGGTTCTTCCTATTCTGGACTCCCGCGTATTTCAAGGATCAGTTTAGCCTTTCTGCCGATAATCCAAAGACGATGGCGCTAATTGCAACGCTCTACGCGATTGTTACATTCCTCTCAATCGGCGGCGGATACCTCCCGAAATATTTCGTAGAGAAAAAGGGTATGGAAGCATATTCCGGCCGTATGCTTGCGATGCTTATCTTCGCATTCTTCCCGATTGCGGCGCTCGCGGCCCAGCCTTGCGGATCTATTTCGCCTTGGCTGCCGGCGATTCTAATCGGTCTTGTTGGTGCAGGTCACCAGAGCTGGTCGGCGAATATCTATTCGACAGTCTCTGATATGTTCCCGAAATCGACCGTTGCAACGATTACCGGTGTCGGCACGATGGCGGGCGGCCTTGGTTCCTTTATCATCAATAAAGGTTCGGGTATGTTGTTTACCTATGCCGAAGGAAAGGGCGCCGCATTTAAGTTCTTTGGCTTTGAAGGCAAACCTGCCGGCTACATGATTGTCTTTTGCGTATGCGCCGTAGCCTATCTCGCGGCTTGGGCGATTATGAAATCACTCGTTCCACATTATAAGAAAGTAGAGGCGTAAAATGAAGCAAGGTTGGAGATGGTATGGTGACGCGGATGAGATCACTCTAAAAGAAATCCGACAAGCAGGCGTGACAGATGTCGTTGCCGCGCTCTATGAGCGCAAGCCCGGCGAAGTATGGCCCGTCGCCGAAATCAAGGCGCGCCAGAAAAAGGTCGCCGATGCAGGTATGACCTGGTCCGTCGTCGAATCCGTGCCGATTCACGAGGATATAAAGAAGCGTACCGGCGACTACAAGAAGTATATCGAGAACTATAAGAAGACTCTCAAGAATCTCGCCAAGTGCGGCATCAAGACCGTCTGCTATAACTTTATGCCGGTTCTCGACTGGACGCGCTCAAATCTCGAATACGAGCTGCCCGATGGCTCAACCTGCCTCGAATACAACGAATACGAGCTCGCGGGTTTCGATATGTTCTATTTGAAGCGTCCCGGCGCAGAAAAAGAATATGACGCCAAGACCCGCGCCAAGGCGAAGAAGGTCTGGAATGCCCTCGACAAGAAAGGACAAAAGCGCGTCGCCGACGCCGTTCTTATGGGGCTACCCGGAACGGTAGACGACTTGACGCCAGAAGAATTCCTCGCCCAGCTCGCGACCTATAAGGGAATCGACGATAAGCAGCTTCGCCGCAATATGTACGACTTCTTGAACGAGATTTCTCCTGTTCTCGAAGAAACCGGCGTCAATATGTGTATCCACCCCGATGATCCGCCGCACCCGATTTTCGGCTTGCCGCGCATCCTTTCGAACGCGAAGGATATCGCTCAGATGTATAAGGAGTGTCCTTCGAAACACATTGGTCTTACTCTTTGCACAGGTTCTCTCGGAGGCGACCCGAAGAACAATGCGGTCGAAATCATGAAGAAGTTTGGCAAGAGGGTGTTTTTCTGCCACTTCCGCAATCTTGAATACACTGATGACAAGGTCTTTCATGAATCGCAGTGCCACCTAGTCGGCCAGACCGATTTGCCGAAGCTTTTCGAGGAATTCCTAAAGGAAGAAAAGCGGCGCGGCGAAAAAATCGTCGTTCGCCCCGATCACGGCAGGTTTATGGAAATCGACAAGGCTCGCAAGTGTTATGCCGGTTACAGCTATGGCGGTAGACTCATTGGGCTTGCAGAGCTTCGCGGTCTTGAAATCGGCCTGAAATATGCCAAGAAGGGTCTGTAAATTATTTCTTGTCTAAATAAAAAGAGGAGTAATAATGGCAACAAGAATAATACTTAACGAAACTTCATATCACGGCGCTGGTGCGATTCAATCGCTCCCGGCGGAGCTCGCCGCGCGCGCGCTAAAGTCGCCGATTATTTTTTCTGACCCTGACTTGATTAAGTTCGGCGTCACGAAGAAGATAACCGATATTCTCGATAAGGCGAAGGTTAAATATTCAATCTATTCTGAAATTAAGCCTAATCCTACAATCGAGAATGTCAAGAACGGTGTTAAGGCATTCAAGAAGGCCAAAGCGGATTGTATTGTCGCAATCGGCGGGGGATCTTCAATGGATACTGCAAAGGCTGTTGGAATTATCATCGCCAACCCCGAGTTTGCCGATGTCCGTTCGCTCGAAGGAGTCGCGCCTACGAAGAAGCCCTCAAAGCCGATTCTAGCCATCCCAACAACCGCAGGTACGGCCGCGGAAGTTACAATCAACTACGTTATTACAGATGTCGAGAAAAAGCGCAAATTTGTTTGCGTCGACCCTCACGATATCCCAGTAGTTTCTTTCGTCGACCCAGATATGATGTCCACAATGCCTAAATCGCTGACCGCATTTACAGGCATGGATGCTCTTACCCACGCGATTGAAGGCCTGATAACGAAGGGCGCATGCGAGATGACCGATATGTTCCACTTGAAGGCTATCGAGATTATTTCTCGCTCGCTTCGCGATGCTGTTGCGAATAAACCAGCTGGACGCGAAGGGATGGCGCTCGGTCAATATATCGCCGGCATGGGCTTTTCCAATGTAGGCCTTGGCGTCGACCACGCTATGGCTCACGGGCTCTCGGCGCTTTATGATATGCCTCATGGCAAGGCTTGCGCGATTTTATTGCCTGTAGCAATGAAATTCAATGCTGCAAAGACTGGCACAAAATATCGCGAGCTCGCTAGAGCAATGGGCGTCAAAAATGTCGATTCCATGAAGCAAGACGAATATCGCATGGCTGCTATCGAAGCTGTCGAAAAGCTTGCTGCGGATGTCGGTATTCCGAAGGATCTCAAGGGCGTTCTTAAGAAGGAAGATATCGCTTTTCTCGCTGAATCCGCCTTCAAAGACGCCTGTCGCCCCGGCAACCCCCGCGACTGCACCGTAAAAGATATCGAAAAACTATATAAATCGCTTATCTGATAGGTTCAGATATCTAGTGCGCTACGCGCAGTTCAGATGTTCAGGGCTCTCCAACCATGAACATCTGATTTTCTATATACCCGGGAATCTTAACATCTGAACGCGTTAAAGGCGCGATAAACGTGAAAAATCAACTTACTATACTGTGGTATATTTTTTTAGCAGACGAAAAATGCTATAATATGCGCCGTTCTGTGACACCGATTATTCTAGTCGTTCTGAATTGTTCATAGGACACAGGTTAGCTAAAAGAGCTGCTTGTAAGGTTGCCGGTTTCGTGGAGGTTCTACTCTCTCTCATCCCCCACGGAATCGGCCCTGTTTTTATGTCTACATCTACTCTCGAGAACCTATGCTACTAATATTTCGCTTACTCCCCCACTCATCCAATCTGGATTTTTTAAAAGAAAAAAACCAGATCAAAAAATTTTCAAAAATAAAAAATACCCCCTTGACCGTGGGGGGTAAAAAATGGTATAATATGCGCCCGTTCGCCCCGATGGGGGTCAGGTGAGCTTGAGAAGGCGAACTTGAGAAGGATGTAGGTCTTTGATAAATGGCG
>JAFSMR010000061.1 GCA_017447805.1 Kiritimatiellia bacterium
GATACAATATCCATGTCCGAAAGTAAACGCTAGTTTCCTTCCTAGGAAGGAATGAAGGTGAAAGTCCTACATTTCAATCCCACCCAGTATTCTCAAGGACTAAACGCAAGAGAAACTTGCATTTACATTTGGACTTCGCATGATTGAAAAATTAAAAGAAAAATCCTCTGACCCTATTGCATCTGAGGGAAAATAATGGTATAATATCCGCTCGCTGAAAGGAAAGGTAGAAAAATGAGCCAGCATGCATCTCTTAAAGGCACCAGTAAGATCACTTCACGCCGCAATGTGTTGAAGCGTTTTGAGCGCGTCAATTTGCTTCAGAAGCGCGGTGAATGGAAAGAAGGTTGCCGTGGACTCGGGCTTAAGAAGACGAAGCCTGAAGCTTAAAACATTTTAAATTCTTGGGGTATGTTGTAATTGTTTCTAGGGGTTGGTAGTTAGTTATTTTGGTTGTTATATTCATTGGTATTCCTTTCGGGGGCTGGGTGGCCCCCGTTTTTTTATAGGCGCCTTTGGCGCAAGGTAAGGCGGCCGCCCCCCGCGACCGCTGTTCAGATGTTCAGAAAGTTCAGGTGTTCAGGTGTTCAGGGCGCGAAGGTGCCGTCAGAAAAGTGGCGGATGTTTCGTTTTTGGTCGACAGCTCCACCGCATTGCGGTGGCCCTGTCGACCGTGGTAGATAGCTCCATTGCAATGCGGTGGCCCTGTCGACCATGGTAGATAGCTCCATTGCAATGCGGTGGCCCTATCGACCATGGTAGATAGCTCCATTGCAATGCGGTGGCCCTATCGACCATGGTAGATAGCTCCATTGCAATGCGGTGAACCTATCTACCAAAGATTTTCCCTCCATTAGGAATATTTCGAGGCAAACAACCATTTATAGGGGGATATTTGAGGTTTTTGATAAGTTTTCAAGTGAGAATATCGGTCAAGACCCAAATTCTCACTTGGGAATAACGAAGAGAGGTTGAACGGTAGGACGAGCTGACCGGCTCTAAATACCTGAACTTCTGAACAGACGCGAAGCGCCGCCCAAAAATGCTGAAAATAGCTTGGCACTATTGAAATACGAGGCAAAATTTGCTATAATATCGGCGTTTCCGGTAGGAGTAATAAGATATGGCAAAATACCTCGATCCTAAGGCCGATGTGACCTTCAAGAAGGTTTTTGGCGAGCATAAAAACCTCGTTATGAGCCTCCTTAATGCTTTGTTGCCTCTTGACGAGGGAAAACAGGTCGAGTCGATTGAATATCTACCGTCGGAACTTGTGCCGCGCACCCCGACGAGCAAGAATACGATTGTTGATGTACGCTGTGAAGAGACTGGCGGGCGCAAGTTCATCGTCGAGATGCAGATGAACTGGACGGCGGATTTCCGTCAGCGCGTCCTTTTCAACGCCTCAAAAGCTTATGTGAGCCAGCTTGGGCAGTCAGAGAAGTATAATCTGCTCCAGCCCGTCTATGCGCTCAATTTCGTCAATAAGAACTTCCAACCGGACAAGGACGACTACTACCACTACTACAGGCTGGTCCACTCACAGGACAGTGGCGATATTCTTGAGGGGTTGCACCTCGTTTTCATCGAGCTGCCGAAGTTCAAGGCGAAGAACCTCGTCGAGAAGAAGATGCAAGTTCTGTGGCTTCGCTTCCTGACAGAGATTGACGAGAAGGCTAAAAAAGCCCCTGCCGATCTTCTGGACAACCGCGAAACGTGTCAGGCGTTGGAGATAGTAGAGGAATCGGCATATAGCGAAGCCGAGATGCTTGCCTACGACAGGTACTGGGATCAGGTTCGTCTAGACAAGGCTTTGGCGGACGAGCGCGATGCGGCGCGCGCTGAGCTGGACGAAACCAACGCCAAACTCGACGCGGCAACTGCCAAACTCGACGCGGCGACAGCACGAGCCGACGCGGCGGTTGAAAAGTTGAAGCAGACCGCCCGCAACCTAAAGGCCATGAAACTTACTAACGAGCAAATCGCGGCGGCGACCAGCCTTCCCGCCGCCGAAATCGCCGCGCTCTAACAACCAATCTTAAATCGTAAAACTGGAAATGAAAGGAACTCGCGAACATGAATAATCAAACAAACAGCGATACCATCATTGGGACTGGCTCTACATTGGATTATTTGAGGATGGACAATGATGTATCTATGGAAGAATATTCAGTCCTGTCTGCTGGTACTTGGGCCGAAATGGATGTCACTGTCGAATGTGGACCCGACGTCTAACAATTTCAATTGTGAAACTGACAAATTAAAGGAGAAAACAATCATGAACAACCAATACAACAGCAATAATAGTGCCATCATCGAAAGTGGTTCAACCTTGGATTATGTGCGGATGGTCAACGAGGTTTCTATGGAGGAAGCTTCTGTCCTGTCTGCTGGTGCTTGGGTTGAACGGGATGATACTGGCTTTGAGTGTTCGTAATACAGTATCTCTCGGCACCGGCTGATTTAGGACATGCCCAATGAAAGTGCAGGTGTATCTTTTAGTTACGGAACGGTGCAACCTGCTCTGCCCCCATTGTATCAGGAAAGTTAAGTCAACGGGAAATCGCGATTTCTCGCTTGACAAGTTGAAGTTTTTATTGGATTGTGTTGATGATCTCTTCAAACAACACACGTATGTAATTTCTGGGGGGGAGCCGACGCTTCATCCGCATTTCTGTGAAGTTGCCCATCAAATCATAAAATCTGAAGGTTCGGTTGCAATAACTACCAACGGGACTAATGCAGATTCTTTTGTTCCTTTGCTTGCTGATGCAAAGAATATAAATGTCCAAGTTTCTTTAGATGGGGATCGCACAGCTCATGATTCTATAAGAGGTGTGGGGATGTTTGATCTTGCGGTGAATTCTATTAAGGATTTACTCGCGTCAGGATTTCGTGTCACAGTGGCATCAGTGGTCAATAAGATTAATGTGGACTCATTTCTGCAGTTGTCGGAGATAGTCTCCCGACTGCATATACCGTCTTGGTCGTTGTCAATGGAACAAGCATTCACAGCGGAGGCTAAATCGCGGGGTTTGACGACGAGCGAATGGAACTCTTTCGTAGATGAGATAATTAAGATTGCGAATGTCCCTATAAGAATCAGGAAGCAGTTCGACTTTGATCTGTTTGAAAAAATGGAAACGAAACTTGGAAAGGAGCGCATAGTCAGATGTGCAATTCCTAACTGTGGCGTTGGTCGGGCAAAAGTATACATTTACCCCGATGGCACTGTTTTGCCATGCACATGTCTGCCGGAACTCGCTATAGGCAATATTTTTACCGACGATACGGCGCTCCTGCGGACACGATTTGATGGAATCAGGTGCGAACCATTAGAAAACTCGGTTTGTCACACTTGTAGATGGAACTACTTCTGCAAGGGCGGATGTCCAGGACATTCTCTGAGGAGAACTGGAGCTGTTGGTCTTGGAGACGAGCGCTGCCCTTACGTGAAAAATGGCGTGGTTTTTCATGATGCGCATTCCTTGCATCAATCAAAGCACCTTGATAATCGCAACTTTGGAGCAATGTCGACATGGACGACAACTTGACGAAAATGAGAGTTTATGTGACGGAGAACTGCAATGCAAAATGTTCTTCGTGTTTCAATGCAAATTCAAGGAGCAATGCGGAAATGCCTCCGGATGTCTTTGAAGAACTTTGCGAGTATCTATGCGCCAATGGGATAAATAGCCTCAAGATAATGGGTGGGGAGCCTACAGTACACAATGATTTTCTGCGGATTATCGACATTGCGAAAAAGTTCTTCCCGAAAATAGCAATCTTCACTAACGCACTTAATGAGAACATTCAAAAGGTAGTGTTGCGTGAGCATGATAGCATTGTATACAATTTTAATTTTGCCTCAGCTTTTACTGAAGACAAATTTGTTTTGCACCAACCGGGCTATAGATCCTTAGAGGTCCAAGTTCGCGCAGGCACTGATGAAAAACAGTTGTTGCAGAAACTTTTAGAAATTCTGGATTTGGGGAAGGGGCATCTGGCGACGGCTTTTACATTAGATTGCACCTCGAACATTCTTCAATCCAAATCAATACTGTTGCAAAAGTTGCGATTCCTCACCGAGAGTTTTCTGAAAAACAACATATCGTATTGTTTTGACCACACATTGCCTTTGTGTTTTCTGTATAAGGCAGGGTTTGCTGCCGGAAAGAGCAATGGGTTGTGCCACTTCGGAGATTGTGGATTGATTGATGCTAGTTTAAATCTTCGTTTTTGCAACCAATATCCAGATAGACTCATATGCCTCAAGCAGAATGGTCATTTTATTCCATGGTCAATTGTTAAAAACCGATTGCTCCAAAAGTTTTTTCAGAATCAAATAGCCGTCCTGTCAAAGGCTTGTAAAGACTGTATATTCTACGGAAGCAAATGTAATGGCGGGTGTTGGATGGGTAAAGACCTTATGTCGGAGAATGATGTTTATGAATTTTCGGGTTTCCCCGTCAAGGAGAAAGAGATGGTGAGCGAATCGATCAATCCCAAGTTTGAATGTAATCAGAAGACTTGATTCTAGGGATTGTTTCTCAAAGGCGTTTTACAGGATGAGAAGAATTTGTTACTGTAACATAACATATAAATGCAACAATAACTGCCAATGTTGCATATCCCACAATGTAAGAAAAGGCACCGATAAAAATCTTGGTCTTGACGATTATTCATTTTTTCAGAAGAAGTTTTCATTGGGTGCCAACGATGTTTGGACGATAAGCGGGGGAGAGCCAACGCTCAATCCAGAATTTAATGACATCATTTCGTTTTGCCACAACTATTCAGAGCATATTGTTGTCTACTCGAACGGTCGCACATTGTCAAAAATTCCAACGGAAACCATAAGCAAAATCGAACGAATCATTGTTCCAATATATGGAGACGAAACAACACATAATGAGTATGTGCGTAGCGGTAATGCCTATAGAGAAACGATTGACTCAATGGTGAAAGTATTGGACTACGATAAAAACAAGCTTGATGTTAAAATCTTATTTATTGACCCGCAAAAAGGAATCAGTTTTCTAAAAAGCTCTGAGTGGAATGATATTATTGCCAACAATCATTTTTCTATTTCACGTGTGATCAAGAATGGGCAACATGAGCATTACCAAGATATTTGTAGCGCAGCCAGTGATGTAATAGAGCCCTTATTGGATCTTAACAAGATTGTTCGTTTTTACGATCTTCCATTGTGTAAATTGAGACTAGGAACTTTATCGAGAATCCTAAAATCAGTCAATTTAACTGGCTCCTTTGATTCAAACGTAATCTGCGGTTCTACCGAACATAGATACACAATTTTCCCTTTCAACAAACATACAGACTACTTCCCAAAATGCGAAGGCTGCCCAAATCGGTCTATTTGCGCGAGAGTAATGCAAAACTATTTTGTACCAGTAATCGTCAATGGGGTTGTGTACATTGATACGGAATAGAAAATAATTCATATCATGGAGGGACGATCACAAATGGTACAGGCCAACAAGTTCTTTCCCGAAATCAAGGGCAACTTCGGTTTCGGCTGCGGGCGTCTACCTCATAGAGGCAAGGATGTAATCTACGAAATCTTCTCGAAACTGGTCGATGGATTTCTCGCGGGAGGCTTTAATTACTTCGACACTGCTCACGGCTATCTCTGCGGCGCATCGGAGAAAGCCATCGGTGATTGTGTGTCTATGCGTTACGGGCGCAACGAGTTCGTGTTAACGGACAAACTTTCCGATCCATACTTCAATCGACAAGAAGACATCCAGTCATTTTTCGATAAGCAGCTTGACTGGTGCAAAGTTGATTACTTCGATTTTTACATGATGCACGCCCAAGATCGGAACAACTACCAAAAGTTCAAGCGCTGCAGAGCCTATGAAACGGCTGCAAGACTGAAGGACGAAGGCAAGATCCACCACCTCGGCATATCTTTTCACGACAAAGCCGACACGCTTGAAACTATTCTCTCCGAGCATCCCGAGGTGGAAGTGGTGCAAATCCAATTCAATTATGCCGACTATGATAGCCTGTCGGTCGAAAGCCGCAGGGTTTACGAGGTGTGCGAGAAACATGGCAAGCCAGTTTTCGTGATGGAACCAATCAAGGGCGGTTCGCTAGTGAATCTACCTGACGAGGCCGACAAGGTGCTGCGTAGCCTTAAGGGTGGTAGCAACGCCAGCTTTGCACTCCGCTACGCAGCCAGTTTCCCGCAGATTGCCGTTGTGCTTTCAGGGATGAACGACATGGCGCAAATGGAGGACAACATAGGGACGATGAAAGATTTTTGCCCTCTCGACGACCGCGAAATGGAGGCTGTCTGCAAAGTCAACGAGATATTTGCCTCGTTGAATCTAATTCCTTGTACTGGTTGCCGTTACTGCGTCGAAGAAAGTTCCTGCCCCATGAACATTTGTATTCCCGAACTGTTTTCAGCTGCAAATCAGCATAAAACCTTCCGCAACAGGAACACCGATTACTACTACCACAATATCCTTACCGGCAGCGGCTACGGCAAGGCCTCGGAGTGCATTAAATGCGGCAAGTGCGAGAGGGTCTGCCCCCAGCACCTCCCGATACGCCAGATACTCAGCGAAGTAGCCAATACCTTTGAGGAAGGTAAATCGAAAGCGCCAATAATTGCAGGTCATCCTTAAGAAAAACATAAGCAAGTGAAAAACAAATCAGGCAATGAAAACACGCTACGGGCTGTCGGGGACGAGGCCTTTGGATTTCGTGTCAAGGAACTCAAGAAGAGCCGATATGGGCATAGGAAGTGTTGGCGCATGGAATTTGTCCAGAATGGAGCCGAAGTCGTCTGGATAGAGAAAGAAAGCGAGGATAAAACTTTCGCGATTGCGTTTAGAACTCTGCCCGAAGACGATTCTGGCGTCGCCCATATAATCGAGCACTCTGTACTTTGCGGATCAGAGAAGTTCCGAGTCAAGAGTCCATTCGCGGAATTGAGTAAGTGCTCGCTTTCGACATACCTCAATGCCTACACGCAGGCGGATGCCACGGTCTATCCCGTTTCATCGTGCAATGAAAAAGAGATATTCAATGTAGCCGAAGTTTATCTGGATGCAGTGTTTGCGCCTCTTTCAATGAAGAACGACTGGGCAATGCCGCAGGAACGCAATATCGTATTCAACGAGATGAAGGGGGCGATGTCGTCTCCTGGGAGCATTGCCATCCAAGAAATAGGGAAAATGCTATTCCCTTCTAATGTTTATGGTCGCAACTCCGGTGGAGACCCGGAAGCTATCAGAGGTCTTACGATGGAGCGGTACCGGCAATTCTACAAGCGTTTCTACCATCCATCCAACGCGCTTGTCTTTCTTTACGGCGAAATGGATATTGAGAAGATGCTGAAACTGGTCGCTTCCTACTTCGTTCGCTATCCCCGCCGTGATATCCCGGCGAGAGTCCAGCTCCAGATGCCAGTTTCAGCCCAAAAGACCATTGAGTATCCGTGTACGCAAGTTGCAGACCACACAAGACTTTACGAGGGCTGGGTAGTCGGTACGTGGCGAGATGTAGAAAAGCGAATGGCGATGGAGATCGTCTGTGAAATTCTTTCAGGGTCAAATAATGCGCCGCTCCGAAAGGCTTTGCTCGATGCCGGAGTGTGCGAAAGCCTTAGGATGACATGTTATGCGGGGCAACAGAATCACATCATCGCAACATTTGTCAATGTGCGTGATGGAAAGTTAATGGAGGCGCGGCGGATTTTCTATGATGCTCTTGCTCGGCAGATAAAAGAAGGTTTCGATGTCAAGCAGATATCGGCAGGACTCGACAAGCGAGAATACAGCGTTTACGAGCCAGAGTTATTGGATTCTCCGGGGATAGGAGAATTGACGGCTGCGCTCGACAACTGGCTATATGCCGATTCTGGGCGTAAGCCGGGGGTGTTGAGTGTCATCAAATCGCTTCGTCGCAGGAATGGAACAGGATATTTTGAGCGGCTTGCCAACAAGGCGATTATCAATAATTATCATCACGCTTCTCTCACACTTAAGCCGATAGTTGAGCAGGATACAGAACATGTGATAGAGGACATGACAGAAGTGTCTGCACCTGAAGACTCTCCGTCAGAACTTGCCAAGATACCCCGGCTGCAATTATCCGATATTCCCAATGATGGTGTGTTTACCTCATGGGAGGTCGCAAAGATGGGTGGCGTCGAAGTAGTGCGTCCGCAAGTGGAAGTTTACGGCATCACGTATGCTACGCTTGCTTTCGCAGTTGATGATTTGACTGATGAAGAGCTTCTTGACTTGCCCTTGCTTGGACGCGTACTTGGGCATGTGCCGGTTAGTGGGATGGATGTGCCTTCGTTGCGGAGGGGGATTGATTCGCTTTTAGGAAGATTCTGTCCTCATCCTGTCGCCTCATGGCAGGAACCATATTTTTTGATTCCCATGTCGTTTCTTGTTCAGCATGCAACAGATGCGATTCAATTCATCAAGCGTGTTCTTTCTGCCAGCGATTTTTCATGTTCAGGGAAAATTGATACTATTCGCAAGCAACATGAAATCGCACTTTACAACTGGATGTTGAGTAGCGGTGCAGATGTGGCGACGATTCATGCTGCGCGTAATCTTTCTGCTACGAATCGTATACGTGATTTTTTTGAAGGGCTTGCGCAGTATCGTCATCTCAGGAGCGATGTGTGTGGCAATCTGGCTAAGTTGGCATTGAAGGTTTTCAGTCGCAATAGGCTTACCATGTTTGTCGTCAATCCTCCGGATCCTGATTTTGTGCGAAAGCTGGTTGAAATCGTGCCGGAAGGCACTGGGCGGAGGCGCATGCAAAAGGAAGTTGATCGCCGTCCTGAACTTTCTGACGTGTTCGCAACGAGTGGGGGAGGAACTTTTACTGCAATGTGCACACAATTGCCGAATGGCGTGACATACTCTGGGACGTTCGCTTTGGCGGCACAGATTCTCACACAAGAATACTTGTGGAACAAAGTAAGGGTCAATGGCGGCGCATACGGAAGTACTTTCATTATCGACCACTTTGGCCGAATCTCGCTCAAATCGTGGAACGATCCTAATCCTGTTGCAACATTTGATACATTTGCGAACTGCGGCAATGCATTGCGAGCGTTTGCGAAGTCAGGATGTTCTATGGATGGCTACAAGATTGCTTTGTGCGGTGACATCGCAGCACCTTCTGAGGCTAAGGCCATATTGGCGTTCACGCATCATCTAGAAGGGATTTCTACTGTTGATTTGAACCGTTGGCGTAGCGAGATTCTTCATGCGACTGCCGAAGACTTGCTAAAATTTTCAGACATACTCGACGAAGTTCTTCCGACTGCGACGCGCTGTGCCATAGGCGAGGATGCGCTTGTGCGTGAGTGTGGACTGCCGGAGTTCAAAATGAAAGGAAGATAACGTGTTTAGATATAACAGAATTGCAACTAGGGCTTTGTTGTGTGCGGGCATTGTGGCACTGCCGGGATGTCGATCATTTTAATGGTAGATGAAGAGTATGGTGTTAAACTCAGGAGCGATGATATCCGTGGCGCACATACAATTGAGGACATTTATAATAAAGTAAAGGCCTTAAAGGACTTAACGGCATACAAATTCAAGGCACTACTGTGGTTATATGGAACACTACATTAATTCTCGTTCATAACGCATTTTGCAAAATGTGTTACAAATCATACATCATCGGCGGCTGAGGATGTTTAATGTTGCCAATTGCTAATTTTTGCGGCGGACTGAGGGGCGATGAGCCCTACCCGAGATGCGCGCCGCCGTCTACTGGGATGATTAGACCAGTTGTCGATCGGGCTTCTAGTAGAAATTCTGCGGCTTTGGCGATATCGACAGGTTGTGGCCGTGGGAAGGGCATTACGGGCGCCTTTTCGTGTATTGCTTCCGGTGCCAGAACAGCGCCAGGCGCAATGGCATTTATTCTTGCCTTAGGCGCGAGGAGCTTCGCGGCTTGTAAAGTCCAGTCGCGAAGCAGGATTTTCGATTTGGCGTAAGAAGAGAAGCCGATTCTCGCAAGAGCCGCTTCATCGTTTGCTTTATCATATATCGCGGCATCGAGAATATTGATTATGCATTTCGGGGCTTTGCCTAAAGAAGCGAATAGCTCGCTTAGGCGTTTAGGCGCGAGATAGTTTACTTTGAGGATATCTTCTTGCGGCGCTTTGTAGAGAGCGGCATTGTTGATTAGCGCGTAAGGTTCTTCATTGCCGAGAATTTCGCGCGCTTTTGCAAGAAGCGCTTCTTCGCTTCCTTCCTTGCGTAAATCTACAATGATATCAGCGGCGGAATTGGGCTCGTGAGATGTCCTAAGAACCCTCCAGCCGGCGGCAGAAAGGAAATCGGCAATTTTACCACCTAATCTCTTTACGCCGCCAGTAATTATTATCGATCCGTTATGCATAAATCATACCTTCGCGCGATCTATGAATACGTGGGTAGCTAGAGCACCTGCAGGCGCTTGGAGAGATAGGCTCCTTAAAACTCTTCTTGCTTGACGCGCAACGGCGAATGAGGGGTCGATTATTTTCGCTTTGTCGCCACAGATAACTTCCATCGCTTTCTTCAGGTGCGGGAAGTGAGTGCAGCCAAGAACAATTCTATCTGCTCCAGCCGCGAGAAGGGGTGCAAGACGATTTTTCACGGCTTCGATAACTTCAGGCGAATCTTCTTCAAGTGCGCCGCGATAGATTTTTTCGGCGAGAGTAACAAATTCGTCTGCAACAGTCGCGATGATGGTAGTATCGCCGCCGAATTTTGCTTTCGTTTCTCTATATAGGCGACCGGAAAATGTCCCGGCTGTAGCTAAAACGCCTACTACGCCCGAGCGGGTTTCGTGGACAGCAGGTTTGACGGCGGGTTCCAAGCCGATGAAAGGAAGCGGAGAGTATTTTGCCCTAAGATAATCGATTGCGGCTGCAGTAGCCGTGTTGCAAGCGACGACAATCATTTTGCAACCATATTTTTCCGTCAGTTCGCGGGTATTTGCAACAGATAGCGAAATTATTTCTTCTGCTCGTTTATTGCCGTATGGACAATTCGGGGTATCTGCGATATACACGGTAGATTCATCCGGCATTATATGCTTAAACGCCTGAAGAATCGAAACGCCGCCGATTCCTGAGTCGAAAAATCCAACTGGAGAAGAGTTATTCATTTGTAGCAGCTACTGTTGCCATGCCGATTGCATGCTGAACGCTAAGGGCGCGAACAGTTTCTCGGTCGCCTTGAAAGAGCTTTTTTTCGGTACGGATATTTCCTTTAGAATCGGCAAGGCCAAACCACACAAGCCCAACGGGCTTATCAGACGTTGCGCCTCCTGGGCCTGCAATGCCTGTTACGCTTACAGCTATGTCGCTTTTCAAAAGCTCCTTGACGCCCTTTGCCATTTGCGAAGCGACTTCGGCGGAGACTGCGCCGAATTTATCCAACGCTTCTTTCTCTACGCCTACGACTTGATTTTTCACTTCATTAGAATAGCTTATTATGCCGCCGAGGAATATTTCGCTAGAGCCCGGGACCGAGGTGATTGCCGCGCCTATCCCGCCGCCTGTGCAACTTTCGCAAGTAGCGATTGTTAGATTATTCGCTTTGAGAAGTTCGACTAGATTTTCCACGCCGTTGATTTTCATTTTGCTTCATCCTCCTCGCCTTTTTGAAGACGGCAAATACATGAAGCTTTTGCGATTCCGGCGACAGCGCCTTCTTTGACGATTTCGATTGCGGCGGCTTTTACCGCAGAAAATTTCAGCGCTTCCTTTGCTGCTAGAAATGCCGCGTGCTCAATCATATTGGCTTTTTCGTCAATCAAGCGCGCACGGATTTTTTCTGCTAATTCCACATAGTCTACTGTATCTTCAAGCTTATCGCTAATGGCGGAATTCGACACTATTTCAAGATGCGCATTGACTATGATTTTTCGCTCGGCAATCCTTTCTTCAGGCCGATCGCCGAGTATGCAAATTACTTCGATTCCGGAAATATCGAGTTCGAGATTCATTTATTTTCTTCCCCCTCGGCTTTGAGATGGCGTTTGGAAAATTCACATCCGCAATAAGATTGCCGGTAAAGGCCTAATTCCTTCGCGCGATTTGTCGATAAAAGAAATCCGCCGCGCTTTTTGAAATCTTCTTTCAGAAAATTTTCATCTTCGAGAGAAGCGAAAATTACAGCGCTTGGTTTATGCGGGCTAATGGTAAGGGAAGTCGTGAATTTGCCGAATTTTTGTTCCTTGGCTTTATCGCGCGTTCGTTCTAGATTGAACTTAAAACATTTCTTGCACCGCGCGCCTTTTTCAGGTTCGTTTTCCAAACCTTTGGCGACCTTCTCAAGCCAGCTTGAGTGGTCGTATTCGTCGGCGATAAGTTCGATTCCTTCGGCGCGGGCAAGGGCTTGAGCGGCTTCAAGTCGTCTATTGTATTCTTCCAGGCTATCGATATTGGAATTGGAAAAATACATCGTTACATCATAGCCCAATTCTTTAAGACGCGGAATCGCGCCGGAGGCGCAAGGCCCGCAGCAACTATGAAGAAGAATTTTCGCCGGCGCTTTTTTCGCTAGTCCCCATTCGATAATTGGTTCTACTGCAAGCCCCATTATATTTTCGTAACTTCCCGAGTAACCCTCGACGATTAAATCGCCCGATTCATCGATATCGTACGCGCCAGCTCTATCTATAGGCTTTACCTTGGAAATATATTCTTCGATTTCAGCGTCATCCAGTTTGCGGAATTTTACTTCTGATTTCGTGATTTTCACATCGCCATCGAGCGAAGCCGCAGTAAAGACGATATGAGTATTGCCACTAAGTTCCCGCAAGAATTCCCGCGCCTCATCGAGGTCTTTCGGCTTGCCGTATATTTTACCGTTAAACCATACGATTGTGTCGGCGGAAAGAATTTTTGTATCTCGCTTGTCTTCGCCGAGCTTTTTGCGTGCACTTCGATTTTTGGCTAGCGCGTTTTCTTTTACTGTTCTTTCAGGGTCGCCCGGATAGGCGACTTCTTCGGCCTCGGTCTTGAAAATCGAAAATTCTATTCCGAGGTCTTTCAATATTTTCGCCCTGCGAGGGCTGGCGCTTGCAAGAATCAGTTTCGGCGTCATGGCGTTACGCGATAAATTTATCCCAGACGAGGCCGAAGAGTATAATTGCCCAACAAATCCCTGCGCCCAAAAACGCCGCGAAAACAAGGAAACTGCCGATATCTTTTGCGCGACCGGATAGCACATTGAATTCCATCGAAATCCTATCCACGACCGTCTCGATTGCGGTATTGATCGTTTCGCAAATCAGCGCCATGAAAACGGTATAGATAAGAAGCGCTCTTTCGCACCATGTCACGGGCAAAACGCTTGCGACGAGGGTAGTGATAAAGAAAACGACAAGATCGGTCCTAAAAGCTTTTTCCCCGAATAGAACGGCGAGGAATCCTTTGACGGAATGTTCAGCGGCGGCACGCAATTCTTCCGGCGACTTTAGCTCCGTCAAAGTCTTCAGTGAAGGCTTTTGATCGGCGCCTGGATCATTCTTCTTTTCTTTTAATTCCATAATACTTATGCTATTCGTACCTTAGGCAGTCAATTGGATTCAATTTCGATGCTCTGTAAGCCGGATAGAACCCGAAAAACATACCGATTATTGCGGAAAATAGAAATGCCGAAAGGCCCGAGGCAGTCTCGATTAGAATCGGCCAGCCGTTGATCTTGCCGATGACTTGCGCCCCGGCTACTCCTACTACAAGCCCCAAGGCGCCACCAGTCGTCGATAGCGCTACCGCCTCAAGGAGGAATTGCGCGAGGATATTGCCGGGTGTCGCGCCGATTGACATTCTAAGCCCGATTTCTTTGATTCTTTCGGTGACAGAAACAAGCATTATATTCATAATACCTATTCCGCCGACGAGTAGGGAAATCGCCGCGACGCCGGTCAGGAGATTTGTCATCAAGGTCGAGACCGACCCGATGGTATTCATTATTTCTGTCGTATCGCGCGTCTCGAAATCGTTATCTTGCCAATCCGCCAGGTGATGGCGCTGACGAAGCAGAAGGGCGATTTCGTGTTTTGCTTCTTCGAGGTCGTCCATGTTCCTGAGCGATACGTTCATCTGGTTGATGTTGTTGAATTTTGAGCGCTGAAGATATCTCTGAACGCTAGTATACGGCGACATTATGACGTCATCTTGGTCCTGTCCCCAGTTGTTTGCGCCTTTAGAAGCGAGGACGCCGATTACCTTAAAGGTCATATTGTTTAGGCGAATCGTTTTGCCGACAGCATCTTCTTCATCGCCGAAGAGGTTTGTTTTGACGGTCGTGCCGATTACGCATACCCGTGCAGCGCGCTCTTGCTCGTTTTCCGTGAAGAATCTGCCATCTTGCACTTCCCAGTTGGCGATTAGGCAGATATCCGTCGAAACGCCTTGGACTCTGCCCGACCAGTTTTTCGCCGCGTACATCATCTGAACGCTAGTTTCGACTTTCGGGCTTACACCTTGCACAAGATGTGCGAGCTCTTTCTTCACGGCTTCTGCGTCGCCCGCAGTCATAGTCTGGCCTTGCCCCATGCCGCCGGAAACCGCCCCTTGATTGCGCCGCTCTGGGAATATCATCACGAGGTTGTTGCCCATGGAGGAAATTTCCTTGACCATGGCGACTTGCGCACCGCGTCCGATTGCCATTACGGCGATTACGGCTGCGATGCCGACTATGATGCCCAGGCATGTTAAAAGTGAACGTGTCTTATTCCTGAATATGGCCCTTAGCGCCACTCTGAAAATCATCAATATACTCATCGTTGCGGCAATATTTTATCAAATTTCCTCGTCTTTGACAATGGGAAGGGGCCCTTTATTTTCGTTTCAAGACTATTGCCGAGCGTGCAGGGATATACAGCTTGATTTGCTGAATAAGCTCTGTTTCGTGCATTACCATTTCCGGAATATAGTTGCCGCCTGGGCAAATCCTGCCTTGTCCGCCGAAGCGCAGCTCGTCCGTATCGAGGATATGCCGCCAAGAAGTCGCCGGAGGAACGATTATTCCGTAGTCGGCAAAAGATTCCGTCGGGTTGAAATTGAAGATGAACATCAAATTCCCTCTAATGAAAGCGAGAATCTTATCTGGTTCATTCGCGAGCAACTGGATTGCAGGGCCTGCGCCATCGATTTGCTTCAAGGTCGAGAGCATCTCGACATCGAAATCGCCAAGCGGCTTGAAGCGTAGTTCCGGGTCGTCTCGCAGCGACCATTGCCGGCGCGCGTGGGAATAATCCCAACCGTTTTCTGCGCGCGGGAAATCTATCCATTCGGGGTGACCGAATTCATTGCCCATGAAATTGAGGTAGGCGCCTCCATTCAACGCGCAGGTGATGAGTCGGGCCATTTTGTGCAAGGCGACAGCGCGGTCGGTTTCGATTCCGTGCTGGTCTTTGCCCATGCCCCAATAGATCGCGGCATCCGCCAGCTGGAAGAAGAATGTCTTTCCGCCGACGAGCGCTTGGTCGTGCGATTCGACGTAACTAACGACTTTTTCTTCTTTGCGTTTATCGGTAAGCGCCCAGAATAGCCCGCCCATCGACCAATCGTCGTCGCGGACCTTTTCGGCCAAATGGAACCAATAATCCGGCTCGCCCATCGCGAGGCGATAGTCGAAGCCCATTCCGCAATCTTCTTCCGGCGCGGCAATGCCTGGCATGCCAGAGACATCTTCGGCGATAGTTATCGCATCGGGTCTTACTTCGTGGATTACTTTATTCGCCATCGCCAGATACGCCCAGGCATCATCATCCATCGATCCGTCGAAATACATTCCATAATTCGTGAAAGCTTCGCCTAGCCCATGATTCCAGAATAGCATCGAGGTTATTCCATCGAATCGGTAGCCATCGAAATGATATTCATCAAGCCAAAAACGGCAGTTGGAAAGCAGGAAGTGTATTACATCCGTCTTGCCGTAATCGAAGCAGCGGCTATCCCAGGCCGTGTGCCAGCCTTTTTCGCCGTGGTGGAAATATTGGTAGTCGGTGCCGTCGAAAAGAGAAAGCCCATCACGCTCGTTTTTCACTGCATGGGAATGGACGAGATCCATGATTACTCTAAGCCCAAGACCATGAGCCGCATCTACGAGGCTCTTTAGTTCGTCTGGCGTGCCAAAGCGGCTGGAAGCGGCGAAAAAATTGCTTACATGATAGCCGAACGAACCATAGTAGGGATGCTCCATAATAGCCATTAGCTGAACAGTATCGTAGCCAGCCGCTTTAACGCGAGGCAGAATATGGTCGCGAAATTCCGTGTAGGAAGCTACTTTCTTTTCCTCGCTGGCCATGCCTACGTGCGCTTCGTAGATGAAGGGGGTCGCGGCTTTTGCAGGCGACTTGAAGCGCCAGACGAAAGGTTTTTCGGGCGCATAGACCTGCGCACAAAACAGCTTTGTGTTTTCATCTTGAACTACATACCTCGCGTATGCCGGAAGCCTCTCGCCATGCCCGCCTTCCCAGCGCATCTCAAGACGGTAATTATCGCCGTGTTTGATTAAATCGGAATCGACCTTTACTTCCCAAACATTGCTGCCTGGAATGCGCATGCATTCGAAGCGCGGGTCGATTTTCCAGTTTGTGAAATCGCCGACCAGCCACATGCTCGTCGCATTCGGCGCCCACTCGCGGAAAATCCAGCCATCTTGGGTTTTGTGGAGCCCGTAATATTCGTGGGCGCTCGCCCAATCTGAAAGACTCTGCTTGCCGCCTGTCAATTCGTATGCTCTTGCCGAAGCATGCATCGCTCGCCCGCGGATTGCGCCTTCATAAGGTTTTAACATTTCGTCATCGAGAAGGTGTGCCATGAGTAGTTGCTCCTTTGTTTCTTGTAAATTGGTTGATATCTGTTTTCAAGACTTCTTTAAATACTTTATCCAATGCATCGACTTTATCGTAAATCGATAGCTTAAAGGGGAAGTCGGTGCAAAGGGGCCGAAGCATCCTGAACATCCTCTGCGAGCAGACTTGTATTTCGCCGGGCACCTTGCCTATTTGTGCCAAGTAGGTTAGAACCCTGTCTGCCGATAATTCCCATAGTTCTTTCAGGCCCGTGTAGTGACTTACGCTAGCGATTTCGAATGCTAGGCGCTCGGAAGTTTTTGTATCCACTAGCGCCAAGGCATAGGCGAGGCGCGGAAATTTTTCGCTGGAATAGATATTCGGCAAAATCCTCAAATCTACCGCGTAGATTTCGTCCTTTTCGAAGGGGAGGGCTTTGGCTGTTTGAATATTTTCTTTTCGAATCGCGATGCTTTCCACATGCCGGCCGGCGGGAATAAGCTCTAGATGCTCATCGTGCCATTCGCCCGATTTATCTTCGACTCGCGCAAAAATCGAATTGTTGCCGACGAGGTCGATCGAGAATTGCTTATCGGCTTCAATCCTCATCATTACGCCGTAGGATTGCCATAGAATCTTCGCGCAGATTTTACGCTCGAGTTCATTTAGGGCGCGCGGCACAAACCCCGTCTCGCTCTTCGCGATTCGCACGGCGCCACCATCCGAAGGGATAAGCGCGAATTGGTTGAATTCCGAAGGTATGGAATAGAAGCCGAAGCTGTTGTCGTTTCGCGTTCTCAAGTAATCGTAGAAAGTCTTCCAGCCCTCCAGCATCATTAGCGTGGCCTTCGAACTATTCCCGTCATTCGGCAGAATTGTGCAAAAATACGGCAACGCCACGCCGTAAACTTTCACGGCCCAATTGCAGTGCGCTACGCTCCGCCAGAGATTGAGAGCGTCTATCTTCCGGGCTATTGCCTCTAACTCATTATCCACGCTGTATATTATCTCATATATCAGCGTGTCTTGCAAGAGGGAATTGAAAAATTTTATAAAATCATCGCCTAGATTTTCATCGAAGCGCCGGTAGAAGCGTTGCCGACGAGTTTCGCGTAGCGCTCAAGCCACCCGCCCTTGATTCTCGGCGTCCATGGTTTGAGCGCTTTGCGCCGGCGCGCGATCTCGCTTTTCGACAATTTCGCGTTTATTGCCCTATTTGGTATATCGATTGTTATCTCGTCGCCATCTTTGATTAGTGCGATTAACCCGCCTTCGGCCGCTTCCGGCGATACATGGCCCACGCAAGCGCCGTGGGTCGCGCCGCTGAAACGGCCATCTGTAATCAGCGCGACACATTCTCCCAAGCCGGCGCCGATGATATAGGAAGTCGGCGCTAGCATCTCTTGCATGCCGGGGCCTCCCTTCGGTCCTTCGTAGCGAATTACGACGACATGCCCAGGCTTCACTTTGCCGCCGAGGATGCCTTTGCAGGCTTCTTCTTGGCTGTTGAAGCATATCGCCTTGCCGGTGAAATTCATCATGCTGGGCGCGACTCCGCCTTTCTTTACTACGCTGCCTTCTTTCGCGAGGTTCCCCCATAGCACGGCAAGCCCGCCATCTTTCGAATACGCGTTATCCAAAGTGCGAATGACATCGTCATCCTTTATCTTCGCCTTCGCGATCAGACTCGAGAGAGGTTTGCCGGAAACGCCTTTCGCATTTAGATGCAGGAGCTTTTTCGGTAGACGCTTCAAGATTGCCATTATGCCCCCGGCCCTATCGAGGTCGCTTACATGATAATGGCCCGATGGCGCGAGTTTGCAAATATATGGCGTTACGGCAGAAATTTCATTCATTCTCTCAAGGGTGAAATCGACATCCGCCTCGCGTGCAATCGCTAGAGTATGCAATACCGTATTCGTTGAGCCGCCCATTGCCATATCGAGAGTAAGCGCATTATCTAGAGCATCCTTCGTTATGATTTCGCGCGGTGTTGGACCCTGCGCCTTGGCCATTTCGACCGCGCGCTTCGCCACGGCGCGGAAGAGGTCTTTGCGCTTTTCGTCGATCGCGAGAATCGTGCCGTTGCCCGGCAATGCCATGCCGAGCGCTTCGTAGAGGCAGTTCATCGAGTTTGCGGTGAACATACCCGAGCAGCTTCCGCATCCCGGGCAACTCGTTTCTTCGATCTTCTCTAAATCCTTTGCGGAAATCTTGCCGGCGTTTTCTGCGCCTACGCCCTCGAATACCGTATTGAGATCGCTATCTTTGCCGGTAAGTGGATGCTTGCCTGGCGCCATCGGGCCGCCGGAAGCAAAGATTGTCGGAATATTTACCCTCAGCGCGCCAATTAGCATCCCCGGAACGATTTTATCGCAGTTCGGGACGCAAATCATCGCGTCGAAACAGTGCGCGCGAGCGACCGTTTCCACGCTATCTGCTATCAGTTCGCGGCTCGGAAGAGAAAACTTCATCCCGGGATGCGCCATCGCAATGCCATCGCATACCGCAATCGTGTTGAATTCCATCGGCACTCCGCCGGCTTCCACTACGCATTGCTTGAGAAATTCGCCTACCTTGTTCAGGTGACAGTGCCCCGGCACGAAACTTTCATAAGAATTGCAAATTCCAATAAATGGCTTTTTGATGTCGCTTCTCTTTATGCCGGTCGCAAACAGTAGCGAGCGGTGCGGTGAGCGCTCCTTGCCAGACTTTATCTCGTCAGAAATCATCTTCCTATTTTTTTTCATGGCGCTTATTATACCACATTCCCCCTTGGCTTTTCAAGGAGGAATGTGGTTAAAGGCGATATTTATTTTCTGTTACTTTGCAAATTCTATCTCGCCTTTCGTCGCGCTTACTTTGATTGTGTCGCCGCTGGAATAAACCCCTGCGACGATTTTCTTCGCGAGCGGGTTTTCGAGGTCTCTCTGGATTGCTCGCCTCACGGGACGCGCGCCATACGCGGGGTCGTAGCCGTCTTTGGCAAGAACATCTACAGCCTTTTCGTCGATATCGAGCGCGAGATTTTGCTCTGCGAGGCGGCGCGCGAAATCTTTCAGCTGCAATTTCACGATCGCTCGAATCTGCTTCTCGCTTAGCGAATCGAATTCGATTATGTCGTCGAGTCTGTTCAGGAATTCCGGTCTGAAAATTTCCTTTAATGCGTCCTTCGGCGCATTCGAGGTCATTATTACGACCGTATTCTTGAAGCTCACTGTTCTGCCATGGCTATCTGTAAGGCGCCCGTCATCCAATACCTGCAGTAGCATATTGAATACATCGGGATGCGCCTTTTCGATTTCATCGAGCAGCACGACCGAGAATTGTTTTCTCCTTACCGCCTCGGTAAGCTGTCCGCCATCTTCGAACCCTACATAGCCGGGCGGCGCACCGACTAGACGCGACACCGCGAACTTTTCCATGTATTCCGACATATCAAGGCGCACCATCGCATTCTCATCATCGAATAGCTCCTGCGCCAGCGCCTTGGCGAGCTCGGTTTTGCCTACTCCCGTCGGGCCGAGGAATAGAAATGCGCCTACAGGCCTATTGCGGTTCTTTATCCCCGCGCGGCTTCTTAATACCGCATCCGAGACCGCATCGACTGCTTTATCTTGACCGATTACCCGCTCATGCAGAGTTTCTGCGAGCCTCATCAGCTTTTCTCTTTCGCCCTCCACCAGCTTCGCGACCGGAATTCCCGACCAGCGTGAAACGACCTGGGCGATTTCATCGGCGCTTACTTCTTCTCGAAGAAGTGCCGTGGAAGAGTTTTTAAGCGAATCGTCTTCATGGGCTTTGAGTTCGCGCTCAAACGCGGGTATGACGCCATATTTGTAACGTGCCGCTGTTTCGTTGTCTCCTCTGTTAAGGGCGATTTCGTATGCATTTCTTGCTTCATCCAATTTTTGTCTCGTCTTGCGGACTTCTTCAAGGGCCGCTTTTTCCTTTTTCCACTGCTCGGTCATCTTATCGGCCTTCGTTTTTAGCGCGGCCAATTCCGTTTGCAATTCCTCAAGCCTCTTCTTCGAGGCGTCGTCCTTCTCTTTTTTCAGCGCAATTTCTTCAATCTCAAGCCTTCTTACATGACGCGAAATTTCATCAAGCTCCTGCGGACAAGAATCCATCTCGGTCCTGATTCTCGCACATGCTTCATCCAACAGGTCGATTGCCTTGTCAGGCAAGAAACGATCTTGAATATAGCGCGAAGATAACGCCACGGCGCTCACGAGAGCTTCGTCCTTTATATGAACGTTATGGTATTTCTCGAATCTATCCTTTATGCCGCGTAGAATCGAAATAGCATCTTCCTCGCTCGGCGCATCGACCATTACCGGCTGGAAGCGTCTCTCTAGCGCCGCATCTTTTTCCATGTATTTGCGGTATTCATCCAGAGTAGTCGCGCCAACGCAGTGTAGCTCGCCGCGTGCGAGCAGCGGCTTTAGCATATTGCCGGCATCTGTCGAACCTTCGGTTTTGCCTGCGCCGACAATCGTATGGATTTCATCGATAAACAGGATGATTTTCCCTTCGCTTTCCTTAATCTCTTTAAGGACCGCTTTTAGGCGCTCCTCGAATTGGCCGCGATACATCGCGCCAGCCATGAGCGCGGTCATATCCAGCGAAAAGACCGTCCTATCTTTCAACCCCTCCGGCACATCGCCGCGAATAATACGCTGCGCCAAGCCTTCGACGATTGCTGTTTTGCCTACCCCCGGCTCGCCGATTAATACGGGGTTGTTCTTCGTCTTCCTCGAAAGGATTCTAATTACATCTCGAATCTCGGTATCTCTTCCGATCACCGGGTCTAGCTTGCCCGCCTTAGCAAGCGCGGTGAGGTCCGAACCGTACTTCTCGAGTGCTTTGCCTTCTTCTTCAGGCGGTGTATATTGCATATTCATAATTTTAACCTCCACCTCTCACTAAGCACATCCCATGCCAATCATCAAATTGTGTCAACTTGTCTCATCTGCGCGCCATCCTGTCCCATCTCCCTGTAGGGCGGCGCGCGGCTTCGCCGCGTTCAGATGTTCAGAAAGTTCAGGTGTTCAGATGTTCAGATAAACTGCTAACTGCTAATTTCTAATTTCTAATTTCTAATTCCTAATTCCTAATTTCTAATTTCTAATTCATAATTCCTAATTTCTAATTTCTAATTCCTAATTCCTAATTGGTTACTGGCATTGGCAACATTCTACAACCTTCAACTTTGGGCGCAAACAGGTTCAAAATTTTGACGCTACCTTCGCCCAGGGCGCAAACAGGTTCAAAATTTTGACGCTACCTTCGCCCAGGGCGCAAACAGGTTCAAAATTTTGA
>JAFSMR010000062.1 GCA_017447805.1 Kiritimatiellia bacterium
CGGCGGGTCAGTTAGCACAAGCTCAATCGTTGCGTCGCCGATTAACTTCATAACGTCCTCACGCTTCGTAGCGTCGCCACACATGAGCTTATGCCGCCCTAGCTCTATAATCTCGCCGTAGTGCATATCTGAGATAATACGGAGTTTAACACTCTATCGGACTCCGCGCCGCCATAATACCACTTCAACAAAAGAAACTTTTCTGCAATCCGGCATAAAGGCATAATAGCCTGCTCCTCCTCACTCAATCCCGTAGCTTTTTCGATATATGGCGCGAGGCCGGCAATCAGCTTTTCGACTTCATTGTCTACCAGCCCCGCGTCGACGTGTAGAAGTTCTAAGGCCTCACTCAGTTGCATGTGATTTTCACGAACGCCTCAGGCGTAAGAACTTTCACATCCGCAATCGCGACGCCGCGAATATCAATCAGCCCGTTGCGGAACCCCGACTCCCGTGAAGTCTCTACCAGAATGCCCGACGGCAGGTTATAGCCCAAAAAGCGGCCAAAGTTCCCCAGCAATATTGTCGCGTCGGGAATGTTATCATCGATAATCACAGGCATGCCAAGGATTTTGCGGAGCGTTGCTTCTTGCGCGTCTGCAAGATAAAACGGCCTGGAGTCGCCGTCAAGCGCGGCGAATATCTGAGTGTACAGAGTTTTATTGCTCATTGCCCAACTTGCTCCGGCCGAATATCCCGACTTCAACAGAGCCGCCGCCGCAACTAAATCGCCGTAGTTGATTGTGTCCGTTGCGGTTACACTGTTCTTGTTGCCCCACGTGATTGCTTGCAGAATGCCTTTCGGCTCTCCCGTCCCTGTCCCGTTGATTGCGGCATAATCGATAGCTTCGAAAATGCTCTCGGCAAGCTCGGAGGCGAGATAGCTCTCTAACGCCGGTATGCTCATCTTTTGAGCTTTCAGCGAGAGGCTGAATATCTTGACAAGTTCATAGCCGTCAAAATTGACAGTCGTCAATGTGGCCGCCTCCGTCGTTACGGCCGACCCCTCCTCATGCCATGCCGCCCGCGCTGACGGTGTAGCAATCGGAATTGAGAGCTTTGACGGGACATTGAACGCTCTCGCATGAGCAATCAAATCTCCCCGCCCCCGAGCCTCTTTCACAATCGCGTCAAGCGTCGTTTCCGGTACAACGCTTGCGTCCGCTGTCGTGAACGCGTCCCGCTTTTCCAACCGCGCCGCTTTCAGAGCCGCCGACTCCGTCGTTGTTAGTTCATGCCCGAGTATGTTCTTATAAAACGCATTTCTATATTCCGTCGTGTTCATTCTTGCCTCCAAATGTGTGCTTTTATATGCAGGAAATGGCGTAATCGAAATTTCCGCCAAACTCTTTATCTTCTTGATTACGCGCAAGTCCCCTTGATATTCATCCTCGGCCACTTCGAAGCCGAAGCTCATTCCTCTTAAATCTCCCCGCTTGCAACTCTCATATACAGCCCGCGCCTCCTCTGTGTCCGGTAACTCAGCTGATATATACAGCCCGTCGCTCCTAATTTCTAGGCTCATTGTTTCGGGAGATCTTGCAAGCGGGAGCCGAGTCATATCGTGGTTGTACATAAGACAGACTCCGCTTAAATCAACGCCGTTTAGCGCATCAGGCCGGATAAGCTCCTTTTTGTTGCCTATCGTGGTAACTTCATTGAACACTACTGCTTTACCGTTTAGTTTCAAGCTGATATTCCTCCGCTTTGTCTGCTGAAATGAAGTTGAGGCTCTGCAAGCGCGTATCACCGCCCTCAACATGTGGTAAGTTAAGAATGTCTAAAGCCTGATTAATGCTTAGCAATCCATATGGCATAACGTATCTCAGAAACTCAGCCTTTGTCCGAGGCGAAATGAACTGCAAGCGCGCCATACTGAAAACGACTTCAACGCCTAACTTTTCCGTAAATTCAAGCCCCATCTGAATGGCTAACGGCTCAATCACAGATTCTTGAAAAGCTAAGGCCTCATTTTCATCGTATTCGCCGGACACTATTTTTTCGTTAATTCCCAAAAAGCTGTATATCTTATCCCGTATTGCTTTTGATTGCTCTGCATTGATAAGCACAGGTGTAGAACTTATTGGCTGATATTCCATACGCATATCAAGGGGAATAACAGAGTTAGAGCTGTTAAGATAATTCTGCACGAAACTGTTCTTGACTTTTTCCAAATCCCTATCGTTGAGAATTTCAGTTAATTTCAATATCCCTCTGATATTCGCTCCCGCCTTGACCCCTGCGGTCATTGCCTCATTTTCTGTTTCGGCAAGCTCTAGAGCTGAATTTATCGGCGTATTGTCGCCTCCTAGCAACCTATCTTCATTGAAGAAACGGCGCAAGTGAATAAGTTCTGCATATGAGAATATGGCGTTGCTTCCATCTCTCAGAGTGAACTCAGCAAAATCTTCGTCAATCATTCTGACGCTTGAATAATCAACCGGATAGAGAGCCTCGCCGTCCCAAAATATGAACGCGTTGCCATAAGTGTAGAGTTGCGTTACCACCTTATATAGAAAGTCGTATGAACTCATAACGGGATTAGGCCTCACCGATAAAAGCCGCTCAATCTGCTTGTCGCTACACACACCGCGCATTTTTGCGGCATGTCTCGCTATTGTATCAACCCCCGCGCGGAATATGTCGTTGGCATAAGCCGTCCCGCGCCACGCTGTAGAAGTCTCATTTATAAGCAAAGCAAAATTCTTTTTCTTAAACATGAGGCGCATTTTAATGACGCAATTAAGAAAAAGCAAGGGGGTATTATCCTTACAGCCGCAGCTCGTCTCTAAAGGCCATCTATTTCGCAAATTCGGCAAATCGATATTTCCGGAGAAATAACTCACAAAAGTTCTTAGGGGTGTTTCTTCCTCACACAGCGGGTGAGCTTGCAGAAAAACAGCCCTCGCCTTTTGCCACGACTGATTATAGCCACGCTCAGTAGCAGAAGCCCGCCGTGGTTTGTGCTTTTCGCAATAAACTTCGCCGATATCGATGAGAGCCGAACAGCCTGGATATTTACATGATGTTTTTGGCTTCGTTGGCATGACCCTTTTATTGTGAACTGTGATAAATACTAGAATATATAGAGGTGGCGTGAAAAATATACCCCCTCGAAAAATCGGTTAAAATTA
>JAFSMR010000007.1 GCA_017447805.1 Kiritimatiellia bacterium
GAAGGCGGCTTCGCCGCGTTAGAAATTATGAATTAGGAATTAGAAAATAGAAATTAGAAATTAGGAATTAGAAATTAGGAATTAGAAAATAGGAATTATGAATATGGAAGCAGAAACATCTGAACATATACCGTATCCATTCCCGGGAGACCCGGGGATAAATGGCTACAGCGATGAAGAACCGACCGAGGAAGAAAGGCGCGAAGAAGAGAAAGCCGAAATCAACTGGGGCTTATATATGCTACTCAAATTCGGTCCAAACTTGCCAACGCTTGTGCCTTTCCATAAATTGCGAAAGCAAATGGAAATCGAAGAGCCCGAAAGATTAAAGAAAATAGTCGAGGGCTTCAAGAATAATGTAAACTGGAATGCTCACTTGCAGAAAATCTTCGGAGAATTGGAGGTGTAAGATGCCGTTTCAAAAAGGGAATAAGTATGGCGCGCTTCATAAGAAGCATGGGTGCTGTGATAAATTCGAGTATGACAGCTGGCGTAAGATGCTTCATAGAATCCGGCATACTGATAGAACGATAGCCAGGTGTAATAAAATCTATACCGCCTGCACCGGCGACAATGACCATAGATGGGAGAAATTCGAAAACTTCCATGCCGATATGGGCCAAACATGGCAAAAAGGGTTGCAAATCGATAGAAGGGAATGGTGGCGAGGGTATAATAAAGAAAACTGCCGATGGGTAACACGAGAAGAAAATCTAAAAAATGAGCATGTATGGACGCCATACGATTTTCGATTTTTAATCGAAAAGCGTGGCGCGCTAGTAGCCTATTTGACCTTCAAAGAGCGCTTCGATTGGGAGATGAATCATAAATGCAATCGCTATCTCATCTGCCGGTGGAAGAATGGTCCACGAAGCAAATACTATCTGCCGGAATCAGAAAGTTGGGAAGCAATCTACGCGTTTCTTAATGAATTTCACATTGCCATGACACTCGACCACCTCAAAGACGCCCCTCGGCATCTCCACGCCATCGTCGATTTGATTCGCGAAGAAGAGCGGCGAAGGCGCGCAATTAGGAATTAGAAATTAGGAATTAGGAATTATGAATTATGAATTATGAATTAGGAAAGTTGGAGTTGTAGAATGGAATTGAAATATTTAATTGGAGTTTAGAGTTGAAGTTGGAGATCTAATTTCTAATTTCTAATTTCTAATTCCTAATTTCTAATTCTGGGCGAAGCCGCCCGGCGGGGCTTGCGCGGCGGCGGAAAATTTGATATAATATGCGGTGTAAAGGAGATAAAGAAAAATGAAGATACTCAAAATTTCGCTGGTTGCGCTTTGCGCAGGTGCGTTTTTCTTGGCTGGCTGCGACAAGCCGAATGTCAAGGAATACAAGAAGCTCAGCAAGGAGATGTTTGCGCTCGTAGAAGAGGGCAATGAACTTCAGCTGAAGTTGATGAAGAAGGAATACGAAGAAGATCTCAAGAAGTTCAAGGAAAAGGATGAAAAGGGTCAGGAGAAAGAACTCAAGGATGCTCGTGAAGGAATCGAATACACGAAGAAGAAAATCGAGAAGATGAAAGAAAAGCTGAAGAAGTAACCTAGGTAAAGCCAAAGGCCGAAAAGGTTGTTGTAAACCCCGGGGGCGACCTCGGGGTTATTGACTCTAGTTGCGAGATTTGCTATAATACAAGCAACAAAATGCGGAGAAGACGAAATGAAGATTTTTTTAGCTGTATTTGCGGTATTGTTAGCGAACTCAAGAGTGCTCGCGGCGCGCGAATTTGATGCGGGCGAATTTATCTTCAGCTATACGGCTACCAATGGCGAAGCTAAGATAACATCTTGCTCTCGCAAGGAAAATGACGCAGAAAAGCAAAAGACGACATATACGATAAAGATTCCATCCGAAATAGACGAGGCGAAGGTAACTGAAATCGGCGATAGGGTATTCGCGGATTTTACCGGCCTCAAAAACATAAAGATTCCGAGTACTATTGGCGTCATTGGCGAAGGAGCGTTTTCTAATTGCACTCTTCTTGCAACGCTGAAGATTCCTGCGAGCGTCACGAATCTCGGCGAAAACGCCTTTGCGAGATGCCGCATGATCAAGACGCTGGAAATTCCCAAATCGATTACCTCGATACCGAAAGGCTGTTTCACCGATTGCCGCAGTCTATCAAGCGTGAATTTCCCTGAAGGGCTTGGCGAAATCGGCGAGAAGGCGTTTTTCGACTGCAGCGATTTGACGAGGCTTACAATCCCAGCGTCGGTTACGAATATCGGCGAGATGGCGTTTTTCGATTGTACGAAACTCACGGTCGCTTCGTTCCTCGGGCCAAAGCCCACTGTCGGCGAAAAGGTTTTCGACGATGTACACGTAGCGTTTGAATTCAGAGCTTCGCCGAACGAATGGAAAGATGAAGCAATACCGGGAACATGGCAAGGACACGAAATCAAAGATTTGACGATCGAGACATATCGCAAACTAATCTTTCTTCCTTTCATCGTCGGCGGCATAGGCACGATAATCATAATGCTCGTTGCGATAATGTTGCGCGATAGAAGCAAAGATGAAGACGAGGATGAATGAACGCATTCGAGAAATTCTTCTGAAAAACGCCGCGCGTTATGAAACCGCGGCGTTTTTGGAAGGCGACCCTTCTTCGTTTATGCATCGTGTGAAGGGCGAAGCGAATAAGGAAGCAATGGCTTTCGTCGCATCAAGCTTAAGTTTCGGCGCGAGAAAGCAATTCATGGCGAAAATAGAATTTATCCTGAAGGAATCCTGCGGCGAAATGGATCGCTGGATTCGTGAAGGCGGCTTTAGGAATATCTTCGACGCAAGCTCCACAGATTGCTTTTATCGTTTTTACAAAGTATCGGATTTTGCGGCGTTCCTCGAAGTCTATCGCGCGCTTATGCGCGAGGAAGGAACGCTGGGCGAATATGTGAAAAAGAATGCGCGCGGCGATGGCGTTAGGGCGGTCGAGGCGATAAGCGGCTATTTTTCGTCCCGCGGCGTAGAGGGAATAATTCCAAAGGATTCCAAATCGGCCTGCAAGCGCCTTTGCATGTTTTTGCGCTGGATGGTCCGCGCCAATTCGCCGGTTGATTTGGGGTTGTGGTCGCCTTTTATCGATTCGCGGAGCCTCGCGATGCCGCTCGATACGCATGTATTGCGTCAAGCGAAAGCGCTCGGTCTGATTAAGCAAAACGCCTCGCCCTCGATGAGGACGGCACGGGCCTTAAGCGAAAAACTTTCGGAGGTGTTTTGTAATGACCCGCTAAAAGGCGATTTTGCGCTGTTTGGCTATGGCGTAAATAGCCTTGGGGCTACTTGACCAAACTGCTGCAAGATGATAAAATACGCGCGTAAATGAAAATCTTCAATACATACTTGACTTTGGTTCTTGGCGTCGCAATCGCCGCCGCGGCGCTTGGCGACGATGATAATGCGCGGCTTGACGAGCTAGGGCAAATACCGCGCTTGCATGCAAAATTGGATGGCGAGTTCGATTCTTCCGGCGACGAAGCGATCGCTTGGGATAAAAAATCATTGCCGCGCTCGCCGAAATGGGTGGAATCGCGAAATTCAAAGGCGCTGAAGATCGAAGATTCTACGCCATGCATAAGCAATCTGAAACTTGGCGATGAATGGACTATTACCGTAATCGCCAAGGGTGCGGCAGAAGAAAACGGTATCATCTGGTCTATTGGTTCTGCTCGCGGCAAGGGAACGCGCGCGATTGCCTTGGCATCTACTGGCAAAGGCGGAGCAAAATTGGTGACATGGTGGGGCAGGGATGATAAGAATAAGCTCTTGGCGATGAAAGATGTAATCCATTTCGATAAACAGTTTCATGTTTATTCGGTAACATATTCCGACGAGACAAAGACAATCGCGCTTTGGGTCGACGGCAAGAAGGCCGGGGAATCGAAGGAATTTAACGATGCAGATAAACTCGGCGCGGAATTTATGCTTGGCGCGTTTCACTGGTTAGGCGATGCCGGCGGCTTGAAGAAATGCGCGGGAATCGAAATCGACGATATTAGAGTTTACGATACCGCGCTAACAGAAGTGCAGCAGCTTCAAATCGCAAGCGGCAATCAGCCGTGGCCGGAGGGGTTGCCGCGTCCAAAGGAAAGAATTTCCGCATATATCGATACAAACGCAGTGCTGAGGCTTGGATACGAAATTCCCGAGCAGGTAGTAATCGGCAATAGCGGCGAAAAGCGTCTATACGCCAAGGGCGTATTGGCGCAGTGCACGATTGGCGGCGAAAAGCGTTTCGAGCTGGATGTCGGCGGGCAGTTCGCGTTAGGTTCGGGCGGGCTTGTATTCGATTCGAACTACGCGAAGGGCAGAAATAACGAAATCGTTTTCAAAGGTGGAACGCTGCTCAATTTCGAGCCAACCTTCATAAAGTCGGCTTCTCCAATAAAACTCGAGGGAGATACGAAATTAAAGACGATGAAGACGATGGCCATTCGTTCTTCGATAGAAGGCGGCGGGAATCTCGAAAAGACGGGCCCGGGAATACTCGGCTTGCAGTATCCGTGCGATAAGGCGACGGGCAAGCTATCGGTCATGGATGGCTCGACGTTACGGCTTGGCAACGCGGCATCTTGGGGCGGGGTAATCGAACTTGGGCCAGGCTCTACCTTGATATGCGCTTCAACCAATCAAATAGCGAAAATTATCGCTGGCCGCGGCGCAAAAATCCAGCAGACCAACCCTCTTCGGGAATATGGCGAAAATGTTTTTCCCCAGCCCGCCTGCGCCTACAACCTAAAGAAGATGCAGCGCGAACGCATGGGCCGCGGGGTCTATGCCGTAAGGCAGAACGAAAAAGAAGTAATGATCGGCTGGCGCTATAAATCGACAGACCCGACAAATCTCGCCTTCAACGTGTATGCCAATGGAGTGAAGCTGAATAATACGCCCATTACCGATGTAACATACTATAAAACACCATGGACCGGCAAGAGGACCAAATATGAAGTAAAGTGGATTGCCAAAGATGGTCGCGAGGCGACTTTTCCGGTGAGTGGATCGTGGACTCTTGGCGAAAATGCGCCGATTGGATATTTCGATATCGAGCTTACTCCTCCGCCAGATACAAAAATGCCGGATGGCAAATTATCCAAACACATTCCTTATGATTGTTCGATAGGCGATTTGGATGGCGATGGCGAATATGAGCTTGTCGTAATCTGGTGGCCGGATAATGGCGCCGATAATTCATCGTGGCACAAGACCGGCGATACGTGGATCGAAGGGGTAAAGCTAGATGGAACGAACAGGAGTTTATGGAAAATCAATCTCGGCCCGAATATCCGTTCCGGCTCTCACTACACCCCCGTAATGGTTGCGGATTTCGATGGTGACGGCAAGGCGGAAGTAATTTGCCGAACAGCGGAAGGGACAGTAGACGGCAAGGGCCTAACCCAAGGCGCAGACGGAAAATTTGCGCCGGGCGCGGAATTCTTCGATTGGCGCAGCCATATCGAAGGCGCACATATCCTTTGGGCGAGAAATTTCACTACGGTCTTCAGCGGCTTGACAGGCGCGGCGATTGATTCTGTTCCGTTTAAGCCAGATGTCTTGAGCGATGAAAAGCTCAGAAATGAAGCGGAAGCGAAACTAAAAGCAAATCCAAAACATGCCGACTCGGAAAAATGGTCGAAAGCGATTAACCGCGAATGGTCAAGCCGCAATCCCGGCAACCAGGCGTTCAGAATGCTTGGCGCGGTAGCCTATTTGGATGGATTTCGCCCAAGCGTGGTAATGTGCCGAGGTTATTATTCGAGAACTTGCCTTTGCGCTTATGATTTCGACGGCAAGAAATTGCAGGAGAAATGGTATTTTTGTTCGGATGATCAGCGCTGGTGGGGATATGGCGGCAATGGCTTCCACAATCTAAGAGTCGGCGATGTCGATTTCGATGGCCGCGACGAAATAATCTACGGTCACATGGTCGTAGATCACGATGGCAAGGGACTGTACTCTACAGGCATGGGGCATGGCGACGCAATGCACCTGATTCAAGGCTCGCCGACTATGAGGGGGCTGCAAGTTTGGACCTGCCATGAAGCACCACCTTACGGCGTCTCGCTTTTTGATGCTCAGACGGGGCGGATTCATTTCTGGACCCATGGTCCTATGGATACAGGAAGCTGCAATGCGATGGATATCGACCCGACTACGCCAGGCGTGGAACTTTTTTCCGGCGCGCATTGCGGAATATATTCCGCCGCGACAAACGAGCGCTATATGAAACCAAAACCAAATCCAAAAGATAATTATTATTCGACATTGAGATTTGGCATTTGGTGGAAGGGCGATATGACGCGCAGCGCATATTCCGGCGGCACGCTCATTCGCGATTACTCGATAAAAGGTAGGTCTGTTTCGGTTATCCAAGACCTCGCGCAAACTTCGATTGGCGCATCCCAAGGGGTGCATTCGAATCATTCTACGAAGGGGTGCCCGAATTTGATTGCAGACCTCTTTGGCGATTGGCGAGAGGAAATTTTTCTTACCAGAAACGATAATCGTGCGATTAGAATCTATATGTCGCCTTTCGATACGCCATATAGATTCCATACCTTCATGGAAGACCCGATATATAGAATATCTGTTCTTACCCAGAATAACGGCTACAATGTCCCGACAGGTACGGGATTCTATTTCGGCCCCGATCTTCTTGGCCACGATATTTGGTTCCGCGGCTGCCATCTCAAGTAGCAAAAGGGCCTAAACGAGAAATTTCTGTCGCGGTGAAAGCAAAAGCGGAAGGTTGTGGAGAGCAAAAGCGGAATGGCGGTTTGGGGATTGTTAAGCGGGCTTCAGCGACAGATTATGCCTGTTTTTATTGGGTGTTGTCGATGAAGCGCACTCCCTAAGGCCCCCC
>JAFSMR010000063.1 GCA_017447805.1 Kiritimatiellia bacterium
TCGCTCTCGATTGCGGCGTGTGCGGGGAGGACTGCGCCACAGAACGAAAGTGATTAAAAGCAAACCTACTTTACTTTTAATCACCAACCTAGTTGACTTTTAATCAGTATTTTGATACAATACACGCGGCTAACAGATAAAAGGAGCGACTCGTTATGATAAATAGATGGCAAGAGAGTAGCGTTATATCGGCGTTGAGAAATCGCCGAGTAGTCAATCTTACTGGAGCTCGACAATGCGGGAAAACAACATTGGCGCAATCTCTGCCGCTAGAATCATGCAAGCGTTTCACATTGGACGACAACAAGGTTGCAGGCATAGCAAGGAATGATCCTGAAGGATTTGTAAAGCGTCTTAATAGCAAAACCCTCGTAATAGATGAAATACAAAAGGTGCCCGAGTTATTGGACTACATAAAAATCAACGTAGACAGAAGCAACGATCGAGGGCAATATTTGTTGACGGGCAGCGCGAATTTGCTATTTGTCAAAGCTGTTACAGATTCGCTCGCCGGAAGAGTCGGGAAAGTTCGTTTGAGGACTCTTTCGCTTGGTGAAATAAACGGCGAGAGGCCAGATTTTCTCGATGCTGCTTTCGAGAGACGGTTTCCCGATGAAATCCATGGTTACGATAAGCGACGAATGATAGAACTCGCTGTTGTTGGCGGATATCCGGAAACACTCGAAATGGACCCGCGCGAGCGCCGTAGCTGGTTCAAAACTTATCTAAACGATTTGCTCATGAAAGATGTGCGCGATGTTACCGAAATCCGCAAGCTTGATATTCTTAGGGATATCGCAGAATGGTTGCTTATACATTCGTCGAAATTCTTTGATGTTAACGAACTTGCCACGAAAACAGGCGTAAGTAAGATTACGATTGAGAACTACATGACAGCTCTGAAGGCGATGTATCTGTTCGACGAGGTGCGCCCGTGGACCAAAAACGACTATGCGAGAATCGGCAAGCGTAGCAAATATTTTGCCGCGGATTCCGCTTTGATTGCCAATATAGCTGGATGGTCAAACGAATCTATCTATATGGACGATGATAGATGCGGCAAATTGATAGAGACCTGGGCCTACCAGAATATTGCTAGTTTAGCTGATTTGAACATCGATTATGAAATCTTTCAGTACCGCGATTCATTGAAACACGAAATCGATTTCGTAGTCGAGCGTTCCGACGGTGCATTGCTTGGGATAGAGGTCAAATCAGGGACTTTCGGACCGGGCGATTTCAATCATCTAAAGTGGTTTGCGTCAAACTTGGCAAAGGGGCGCCACTTTACAGGAATAGTTCTATATTCCGGTGATCTTACACTCCCGATGGGGGAAGGCTTCTACGCAGTTCCGTTGGCCGCCATCGGCGCTTGAAATATGAGCATAAAAGCTGTCATAGATACCAATGTGTTCGTTTCTTCGTTCATTTCTAAAAATCAACTATCTTCCGTAGTAACCCTGAAAATGAATTATGTTTTCAGATAGTTTAAAAATCGGCGCTCATAACATGGGCGACTTACATTTAACATAATTCAACTTCAAATCTCTTTGTCTTTGACGAAGCGGAGGTAATTGCGTTTAAAGTTTCGCGGGCCTCCAAAAAATTTGAATTCGGACTCTGTCAATCTGTCACCGTGCTCTAGTTTGAGCTCTACGAGTTTAAGTGTTGCAATCATATCCGCTAGTTGAAAGAGTTTGTATCGCTCCGGTCTGACTGCTTGAGCGAACTCTATATCCAAGCCTGCCCGCGCCTTGAATGTAGAAAGAAGGATGTTCGTCACTGGAGTCTGACCGCAATCGTAGTATATCTTGAAGCGACTTATGTCGGGATAAGCCTTGATGATTTGGTCGAAGAAACCCTCCATTTCGCTTTGTAGCCGCGAAATTAACTGATTCAGCGAGTTAACAAAATGTTTCTCGATGGTCAAGCAATGATATCTAAAATCAAGCTTGGCTGCAAACGCGAGCATCCGACGGAATATCTTATTTCTGAACGACCAATCCATTATTGCAAACGCATTCTTTTGTCTGATAATCGGTCCAGCATGAAAACAGACATTTGATAGGCGCATTTCGCTGAAGTGTCGATCAAGATCATGAACAAGCTCTGCGATAGGGGAACTCTGATTATGCATAACCATTGAGATAATATAGTACGGCGACTCCTTATCCGGGATTTGGAATCGCCCAGATTCATCTACAAATATGCTCAACTTCGTGTCATTCATAACAAAATCAATGAGTGGCGGGAATTACTCCCCGTCACTCACGGCGAAGAACTTGCTCCGCTTCTCGAACATCCTGATTTCTCAATCAAGATGGTAACATTGTACCATATTCGCGGGCACGACGCAAGGGGGATGGTGCAAAAAGTTGCAAAAAGGCATTAAACAGGCAGATTTAGATGATGGGCCCGACATTCTTGCGAACCCACTCGCACCATTGCGCCACTTCTTTTGGTTTCAAAAGATCTCTTACAAGCGCCTCGCAAACCTCAAAAATTATTTTTGATCGCTGCGAAATGACTCGCAGACCCGGCGATTTACAAACTCGGGAACCGCTCTATCTTGCGCGGCCATGCGAGCACAGCCGCCTTCATCGTCGTTTTATAAATTTTGGATTCTCCTTTATTTGTAGGTTGTGAAGTCCTTGATCTCTCGCTTCTCGAAGTGCGGCTTGGCCGGTGCTGCGCCGTTGGCGGGATAGCCGACATCTAGAAGAAACGAGGGAGTGTGGTTCTCCGGAATCTCGAACGCCGCCGCGACTTCGCGAGCGTCAAAGAACTTCACCCAGCAGGAGCCGAGTCCCTGCTCGAACGCCTCCAGCATCATGTGTGTCCCGACGATTGATGTGTCCATTATGCCGGAGTTGTCGCCCGGATCGAACGGACTCACCCACGCCTTGGACTTGTCGTAGCAAACGATGAACACCACGGGGGCTTCGTATGCACAGCGAGACAACTCGTTGATCTTGGCTATCGCCTCCTTGCTCTGAAGGATGTAGATGTGAAACGGCTGGAGGTTCTTCGCCGTCGGCGCGACGCGGGCGGCTTCCAGTATCGCGTCGATCTTCTCCTGCTCGACAGGCGTCTTCGTGTAGTAGCGGACGGAGAACCTGTCTTTCGCCAGTTGCAGGAATGTCGGGTTTGTCTTTTCCACGATATCCTCCTTTGCCTTTTCGCCGCAGCCGGCCATCAGCATGGATGCGACGCAGAGTGCTGTTATCGAGTGCTTCATTGTTTTGTATCCGTCATTTGTTTTACTAGATATCCTTATCAGTCGGTTATGCTTCTATGCAATTCAAGTCGAAAGGGTTTATTTTTGCGTCATCGACATGCGAGGCGATGAATGAGCGGTTGTTGGCGACCATCTCGTCGAAGGAAACCGGCTCAAAATTGTTGACGTCAACGCCAACGTTTAGCAGGCGCGAGCGGCGGACGATGAGCGGCCAGTAATCGTCGCGGATGTTGTTGTGGATGTGTCCGTAGGCCATCCAGCCGCGCCGTGCCTGCGGATAGGAAAGCATAGGGTAGTGGCATAGCGTCATGATCCTGCCATCAACTACGACCTCCTTGATTGTCTGGATGCTCTCGAAATAGTCGTCGACCTTAACTTTGCCCATCCATGTGTGGTCGTGATTGCCGACGATCAAGTGTTTTCGCCCGTTGAGAGCTTTGAGGACAGGTTCGACTTGCGCAGAGCGGAAGAACAGGTCTCCGAGGATATAAACCGTGTCGCCGGGCTTAACCTTGGCATTCCATCTTTCGAGGAGTGTTGCATCCATCTCTTCGAGAGACTTGAAAGGACGCCCGCAGAGCCGTATGATGTTGAAGTGGCCGAAATGCTGGTCTGAAGTGAAATAAATCATGGCGCACTCCCGCTTGGCTTCTCAAGAAAAGTCAATATGCCAAAAACCACATCCTCCGTCCTGACATCAAGCCATGCGACCACGGGGTTGGAGAGTCCCCGCATGAACCGCCCGTTCCCGAATATGCGCAGCGGGATGCCGCGCAGGACGGCGTTCTCAACACCGATTGCGCCTGTGCCTGCCGGAACGAAATATTCGACCACAGATGAATCCGTTATCTTCGTGCCGTTCCGCTCGACGGCCAAATGGCATTTGTCGGGAACCACATCTGTCAGGTTGTAATAGTAGTAGGCGCTTAGCATCGTAACGACCGAAGTCGGGTACTTGAATAAGAGAATCTCGATTTCTCGCGGCCTCGCGCCTTCGGAATATATGCCGTTGGAAATTCTGCGCAATTCCCCGGATTGGACGGCTTTCGCAATCCGGTACTTGCTGCCATATCTTTCTAGGCAATCTGCGGTCGACATCAGCATCCTTAATCGTCCTACCAACCCTCAAAACCCTACTTTTGTGGGCTGTGAGGCAAATTGTACCATTTCTCTCTTTCTCGTGTCAAGTACGAATGTGTATCAAAAACAGGCCGTACAATCTGGATTTGCGTGATTTTGTCGAGACAGGGCGATGTCTGAACTGCTTGCGTGGTCACAGAAAATTGTCAGATGGCTGAAATACCACCATCCATAACCCCAGTTGTCACAAACAGGTCGAAAACGCTCGGTTTGTGACATTCAATATTACCTCATCCCTTTATTTTCACAAATCCGTCATTGTAGTACCGCCGTCAGAATTCTGTGACATCGCGGGTATTTGACAAGTTTGTCCGCCAGCGCGCCTAAACCGCGCTGACTTCATTTATCGATATCTGCGTGTATTGTATCAAAAAATACTGATTAAAAGTAAAGTAGGTTGGTGATTAAAAGTAAAGTAGGCTTACTTTTAATCACTTCCACTTTGTGGCGCAGTCCTCCCCGCACACGCCGCAATCGAGAACGATACAGTCGGCTATCAGATTACAAAGCGCCCGTTCGCACATTCCCATCTGGTCGGAACCAAGAGAACCGATGATAAGCGGAACGATGGAAAAGCCGTCGGGAAGCGCGAGCTGAAGAAGCGGATATTCGATTTGCGTAGAATGTTCCGCGAGATGAACCTTGTCGTTGCGGGCGACCGGTGCGCGGAGCGAGAGTGCGTACAGCCAATCCTTGTCGATGGGGATTGCGCCTAGAGGCGTCGAAACACTATCCGCCTCCGGCGCGACAAGACGATTCTCGATCCACGCACGATGGCTCGGCGCGATCAGGACGATGCGCTTGAAGCGAGCGCTCTTAAGCCGCCTGATGACGCTCCATGCCACCCTGCCGGATTATGCCCATCCGGCATGAGGAAGAATGAGGACATTCGGCGTTTCGCTTTTGACTTTCTCGCCGAATGACGATTCCCATTTGGTTGCTATCGTTCTAATCGATTCCGCATCTCCAGGATACCAACTCCCGGCTATCGTGCTTTCAAGTGTCTTTGCCATTTGTTGATTCTCCACTGAATTGTTCAGGATGGTTCAGCCGCTTTCTGCGTTCGCGCCAGTCGGGGAGGCGCTTGTCCATCAGCGCATGGAATCTCGTCCCGTGTCCGTGTACGGCGAAATGGCAGAATTCATGGCAGACGATGTATTCGACCACATCCCTCGGCTGCCCGACAAGATTCTCCGAATAAGTTATCTGCCGCTTCACCCAGTTGCACACTCCCCAGCGCGTCTTCATCTTGCGGATTTTCCAAGCGATGCCGAACTCTCCGACCTTCGCCGCCCAAAACGAATGAAGCTCGGCGAGAAGCGTCTGCAGCCTTGCGTACTCCATTGGCGGAATCTCGCGCTGTTGCGGCTTCTGGCGCGCTTTCAGGCGCTCGCGCATCCGTCTCACCCACTCCCATTTGGAAGCTAGAAACGCCGCTCCCTGCGCGAGCGTGGCGCGGCATGGGACTGTCATCTTCACCAAGCCGTCCGGCTTGACGCGAAGGTTGATGTTCTTCACGCTCTTTCGCTCTACGAGGACGGTTATCCCGTCAAGCACATTCTCGCCGGAGTGGATTGTCACATTTTCTCCTGTAGCTTCTTCAGCCGTTCTTTGAGTCGTTCCTGTTCTTCCCAGTCGCCGATCTGCTCTGCGTATTCCATCAATCCCTCGATGCGGCGGACTGCCTCGATGTAGTTGTCTCTCTGCGGTAGGGCCATGGTCACCTCGCAATCTTCCAGCACAGCCATGCGGAGAGTGTCTTGGAATCGAAGATTCTGCCGTTTCTTATGCCGTCTTCGACTTCTTCTCGGGAAAGAACTACAGGAAACACATTCTCGTCCGGGTCTTGGTCTTGGTCATGCGCGGTCTCGGATAGTTCCGCGAAGTAGAGGTGGATTCGCTCTTCGCAGTAGCCGGGGGTGCAGATGATTGTCGTGAGGAACTTTATGCTCGTCACCTCGTAGCCCGTTTCCTCCGCCGTCTCGCGCTTCGCTCCTTCAATCGGGTCTTCGCCGGGTTCGAGTCCACCTGCGATGACTTCGATTAGAGCCTCCTCCGCCGCCTTGCGGTACTGCTTGACGAACACGAACTTGCCGTCCGGGCGGCGGGCGAGAATGGCGACCGCATTGCCATGCCGGATCACCTCGCGCTTTGCCTTGCGTCCGTCTGGCAGTTCGATGTCTACGAGATCCACGCTGATTATCTTGCCCGTGTATTTGCGCTCGGTTGCGAGCGTCTTTTCTGTAAGGTCGGTCATGATGTTTCCTCTGTCAATTCGTTTGCCGTTTGAAGACTGTGTTTTTCGCATGCGCCGCAGTTGTAGCACCCGTTGCAGGTGAGGCGCGTGCCGCAAGTCGCGCATATCTCGCGGAACTCGCCCGTCCGCATTGTTATGGGTTCGTCGAAGAGAGAACCTTCCGCCGGGCGCAACTTATAGAGCGGCGTCCGCCCCTGATGGCTCAAACCAGAAAGGAACGCCTGACGGCTCTGCGTCCGCTTGTCCTGTATGCGGTAGGTCTTGCCGTCCTTGACGAAAATTGTCCCGGTCTCTATGAAGTCGAAAGTGACATCGTGGCGGCGGCACTGGTCTGAAAGCGACTTCACCCATTCGTAATGGCATGGTCGCGCACCTTCGTAGTTCTCGCCGCCGCAAAGGACCTGCTCGAACTGACCTGTGGCAAGGTAGCGTTCGGCATCCACCGGGCCGATGAGCGGAGCGGCCATGAAGCCCTTGTGCTTCGCCGGGACGTCAAGAATGACGGACAACCTCTCGTCGGTTCTCGCCTGATTTTCCGTCGTCACCTGAAGCATGACGTTCTCGTATCCGTCGCCCCAGTCGGACGGAAGATTCTCCATTATCCGTCCCGCCCGCTTGGTGAGGATGCGGAAGACGACATCAGGGCGTTTGCGGATTATCGCCCACGCTTCGTCGCGCCATGCGTCCGCCTCCTCTACGAAGAAATCGGTCGAAAGCCCGACAAGAAGTTCCATGCCGGGTGCGATCTTGAACTGTCCGTCGCGACCTTTCTTGAGCGGCATGTCGAAGTGTGCGTTGCGCGTCACCTTCGAAGTGTCTATTCCCCGCAGGCGGTCGAGGAAGTACATATAGCAATGCTGGCAACCCTCGCTTATCTTATGACAGCCGTGCCAAGGATTCCAGATGATCATGACAACACCTCACTTGCCGAAACTTGCCTCTACAAGCTCCTCGCCGCGATAGCGGAGCTTCAGCGAGAAGAAATCCTCGCGCTCGTCGAGCGCCTTGAGAAAGATGCGGTCGCCCGCCCACATCTTCTTCTTGAGCAATTCCGCCTTGGGAAGCCACACAAGTTCGCCCTCGTCGCATTCGGCCAGTTCCCCATCGAACGCCGTGCAGGTGAAGAGGTGCATGTATTCCGTTCCCCACTCGTCGGAAACGAACGTGACAATGCCCCGGAACCGGAATTCGGTCATCGCCAGTCCCGTCTCCTCCTTCACCTCTCTGAGCGCACACTCCTCCGGGCTTTCGCCGTACTCGAACTTGCCGCCGACGCCGATCCACTTGTCTCCGTTTTCGTCATGCTCCTTCTTTGTGCGGTGAAGGACGAGCCAGAAACCATCTTTCTCGATGTAGCAGAGCGTGGTAAGACGCGGTGTCTTCATCGCATTGATCTTTTTGGTCAAACTCCGCTTCAAAATTTCGTAGCGATCCTTCTTCTCTGACTTGGCGAAATGCGTCTCGCGGGACTGCGGGAAGTCCATCGTATACGCAAGTGGATGGTCGAACTGCTCGCTCGTGAGGTCGAACACGGCATCGCCCACCTTGTTGAAGCAATGGTAGTTGCCGTCGCCGTTCGGCACGCCATACACCTCGCCGCCGAATATGTCCTGCGCAAGAAACGCCGTGATGGAGCATTGCCCGCAGGTAGGGTTGGCCTCGCTCCATTTCTCCTGCATTCGCGGTGCGCAGGTCTCCCGCCGCCAGCAGTCAAGCAGCAGTTGATACAGGCCGCCAAGCGACCTGACGAACGCATAGCCGCCGGTCGCCGGTTTCAGGTCCGAATGTTCGCTTCCGTAGAACATATCAGGTCATCCTTTTCCCAGCAATTTGTCGTAGATTTGTTTGTCATAGTCTGAGAAGCAGCAGAACACGACTTCGAGACCTGAATGCGCTTTGAGGAAGTCCCGCGTTTCGCGGATGGCTATCTTGGCGGCATCCTCTATCGGAAAACCATATACGCCTGTCGATATGCAGGGGAACGCCACGGACTTGCAGCCGTTCTCCACCGCCAGCGCGAGCGAGTTCTTGTAGCAGTTCGCCAGTTTCTCCGGCTCGCCGTGTAAGCCATCGCGGTACACCGGCCCGACGGAGTGTATGACGAACTTCGCAGGGAGTTTGAATCCCGGCGTGATTCTCGCCTCGCCAGTCGGGCATCTCACGCCCGGACGCACCTCCGGCACCTTTAGGCATGCCTCTAAAAGTTCCCTGCCCGCCGCGCGGTGGATAGCGCCGTCAACCCCGCCGCCGCCAAGCATCACCTGATTCGCCGCGTTGACGATTGCATCGACTTTAAGCGTTGTGATATCTCCTTGAACAATGCCTATCATTTGCCGACCTCCTCGATAGTGTCGTTTTCGAGCTCGCGCACGACCTTTGCCGGGACGCCCAAGGCTAGCGAGTTGTCAGGGATATCCTTCGTGACGACCGCGCCTGCGCCGACGATGACATTGTTGCCGATTGTGACGCCGGGCAGAATCGTGACATTGCCGCCAATCCACACGTCGTTGCCGATCTTGACCGGCTTTGCTATGCCGAGATGCTCCCGCCGTCCCATCGGCTTGAGCGGATGGTTGACTGTCGTGATGAGCGTATTGGGACCGATCATCACGTTGTCGCCTATTCTGACTTCACGGATGTCGAGGATGGTCAGGTTGAAGTTGCCCGTGAAGTTCGAGCCGATGTGGATGTTCTTGCCGTTGTCGCAGTTGAACGTCTTCCCGATCCACACTTTCTCGCCGACCGCCCCGAGCATTTGTTTGAGATGCGCATATTGCGCTGCAAAATCCTCGTCATCTATGGCGTTGTAGGCGCGGCACTGGCGGATGGCGTTCGTCTTGCGCGCCGCCACCTCCGGGTCGTCATAGCAGTATTCCAAGCCTGCTTCTAGTTTCTCTAGTTCGGTCATTCCTCATCAATCCTTTCAATCTTGAATATTACTGGCCGCGTGCCGTCGGAGCAGCAAGCGATCATCTCATTCTCGCGAGCCATCCAGCCTTTCATTATCGAGCCGCCCTGAAGGCCGGTGTAGATGTAGCGTGAAATGGCGTCCCAGAGTTCCGAGCAATGCGGCATCTTGGGTCCGCCGGCTACTTTGTTAGGATCGCCGGAGGTCTTGACGAGGGTATTCAGCCCCATGTGCCAGAAGTCATCGCGTTCACCATCTCTGTAGAACACGAACTCGTCGCCCATGTTGTAGCAGGGACATGGGCCGGACTTCGGATCGGCGCAGAACTTCTCCTGCAACTCGGGATAACACTTCTTGTCGATAACCGTCAGCTTCACTTTGTGTTTCATCTTTGCTCCTCTCTTCCCAAAAATGGGCCTGCCTCGTCTTCAGTCGCTTCAAGCCTGAAATAGACCGGGCGAAGGCCGTCGTTGCAGCAGGTTATGGCTTCACCCGGGTTCTTCATCCAGCATCCGCCGTAGAACTCGCGGACACCGCAGGCAAGCGCGAACACGTACTGGTTGATAGTGCGCCACGCGGCGTCGCACATTCCCTTGGGGCAGGTGTTCGTCGCGTAGAACACCTGCCCTGGCTTGAGGATCGGGCATGGCTCAAGCCCGGAAACGGCGTATTTCTCCGCCAAGTCCTGCTTGAGCGATGCCTCGAGAACTGTTATCCGCACCACTTTCATTTTAGGTTCTCCTTGTAGAACGCTTCGATTCGGTTGAACGGGATGGCGTCCTTGCCTCCGCCATCATAGAGATCGCAGTGCGACGCGCCGGGGACGATGAGAAGTTCCTTGTTTTCGCCCTTTAGCATTTTGAACGCAGTCTCGCCGAAGTAGCGGCTATGCGCCTTTTCACCGTGGACGACCATGACCGCAGACTCGATTTCGCCTGCGTATGCGAGGAGTTTTGCATTGAGAAACGAGAGGAAGCTCGTCTTGTTCCAACCTCCGTTGGAGTTGAGCGAACGAGAATGGTAGCCGCGAGGCGTCTTGTAGTAGGCGTGGTAGTCCTTGAAGAACTGCGGCGCGTCATCCGGCAGAGTATCCGGCACGCCGCCTGCAAGTTCAGCCTCGCCCGACGCGAAGTCTGCGTTGCGCTGTGCGTTCATCGTCTCGCGCTTCGCCTTGCGCTTGGCGGCGGAATCTTCGCTGTCGAAGTAGCCTTTAGCCGTAACGCGCGTCATGTCGTACATCGTGGAGGCGACGGTCGCCTTGACGCGGGTGTCGATGGCGGCGGCGTTGATGGCAAGCCCGCCCCAGCCGCAGATGCCAAGGATGCCGATCTTCTCCGCGTCCACATCATCGCGGGCGATGAGGTAATCGACCGCCGCCTGGAAGTCCTCGGTGTTGATGTCGGGCGAGGCGACGTAGCGCACCTCGCCGCCCGATTCGCCCGTATAGGACGGATCGAACGCGATGGTGAGGAAACCGCGCTCGGCCAGCGTCTGCGCATAGAGGCCGGCGCATTGCTCCTTGACCGCGCCGAACGGCCCCGAAACCGCAATCGCCGGGAGGGTCGCGCTTGTCGCGACCTTCGGCTTGTACACGTCCGCCGCGAGCGTGATGCCGAAGCGGTTTTTGAAGGTGGCCTTGCAGTGTTCCACCTTGTCGGACTTCGGAAACGTCTTGTCCCATTCCTGCACGAGTTTCAGTTCTGCGGCATTCGCCGCCATTGCCATTACCATTGTTATTGCTCCTATTGTGAGTTTTTTCATTGTTTATCTCCTTTTGGCTTGGTGGTGTGTTTTATCCGCCGCATTTCCCGCAGGGACGCCCCTCGTCCTTGCTGCATGGGTAGCCGCGCGTCTTGCGGTAGTTCTCGCAATTCCTGTTGTGCCGCGCATCGGAGTTTGTCGATAGCCAATAGCCTGTATCTGGCCAATCGTCGTTGATTGGCGCGGGCGTGCGCGTCGCAATCGGGCCCCTGCCCGCAAAGTACTCCTTACGCACTGCCGGAGGCCGCACCTCGTGCGGCACGGCGATTGGCGTTTGCGCATCGCTTCTCTTGACGAGTTTCAGCCATCCGCCCGGTCGCAATCCCCTCGGATCGGGATGTGTCCAATGCACGAGACCGCCTTTCTCGTTGTCGATGAATTCGCCCTGGAAGCGCACCCGGTCTCCGACGGCGACATCGGCAAGTCGCGGCCAGCCGTCGATATTGTTTACCATGAGCAATGTGCGGCCGGCTCCATCGGAAAGAAGAATTCTCTGATGGCATGGCGGCTCCATGTCGTCCTCGAGAATCCGGATTACCATTCCCTCGCTAGACACCCACGCCCTGTCGCGAAACCCGGCAAAGTCCGCCTTTGCAATAGCCGCCATCGCCGCCACGATTACGACGAGAATCATCTTGGATTTCATCTGTGTTGTTCCTTTCACATTATCATAGGCATTTTATCATTTTGGTGACGCCTTGGCAATAGTCGCCGACTAATATTTGCATTGCGAAGCCTCGCAGAAATACCGCCAGAGAGGGGCGGACATGAGCGACTGGACGATGGCGTTCTCGTCCAATAGCCGCCGCACTTCGGCGCGGTCGAGCAGATCGACGGTTAGGCATTCGTGTTGGTCAAGGCTCTGTCCGCCAATCTTCTCCACGCCTTCGGCGATGAAGCAGTGCGTGAGGTTGTTCATTGCGCCGGGATTGGGCGAGATCGTCATCAATTCGCGCCATTCGCCGCCGCAGCGCCGCTTTCCGCGCGCCCTGCGGCATCCTTGCAAATGTTGTGGAGGAGGTGTGTCATGGGGTGGCTATCGTTTATGCCTGATGATTTTGTGGCGTATCTTTACGACGGCGAAATTCAATTCGATCTCGGTTTCGGAGGATTCAGTTTTGAGATTGTCGCTTATGACGTTCGCAAGTATCTCGCCTGTGCGGTGAAGGAGCGTCTGCTGCTCGCCGCCGCCGTCCTTGACGGTCTGCAAGGCTTCCATCGTGCGGGCGAGTTCGCGCACCTGCGCGTATGTGTCTATAATGGCAAGAGTCGTTCGAGTCGCACGTTCGCCTTTGAGGATTGTAGCAAGCATGTAGAGTCCGCGTTCGGTAAAGGCATATGGCGCATAACGGAGGCCTTTCCTAATGCTGTCCTTTTCTTCCTGCGGCAAATCGGAGATCAAAATTTTTGATCTCCAATCCGCAACCTCCGCATCATCCAGTTGAAACACATAGCCATTGGGGAATTTGGCCGGATTGTTGCGCACGGCCTGATTCACTTCCCGCGTCTTGACGCCGTAGAGTTCGGCGACATCCCGGTCAAGCAACGTCAGTTGCCCGCGAACGACAACCATGCGCGATTTCACATGGTCGATGCTTAGAACATTCTCGTTCTGATTCAGCAATTCAGTCTTCATGGCATTACCCCTTGGCTCATATTATACACTATTTCGCTTCCCCCAAGTGTCAACGCCGTCGCCGCGCCGCTTTCAGCGCGCCCTGCGGCGTTCGTCTTGCCGGCTTCAAGCCGTCTGTGGAAGATGGGTTTCATTACGGTGTGAATTATACCATATTTCCCCGCCATCAGTCAATAACGCCTTTCGCAAAACCGCAACAAAACCGCAAAAATCCCGTCCAATTCCCCCGCATACGGCGACTTTGAGTGCGAAATCTCCTGTCCCCGCCGCCCGACATGATTGTCGTCGCTCCGCGTAGAATCCCGTCTAGAACTTGTCGGCAAGCGCGGCGGCCTTGGCGCAGGCGTCGGTAGCCTTGTGCTCTTCCGGTGCGTGTAGGCCGGGGACAAGCACATGGCCGACATCCTCAAGTCCGAGTAGCGAGGTCGTTTTCTTGAACGAGAAGACAAGGCCGTCCATCGCTTCGACCGTCGGTTCGCCGCACGAGGCGATGAGCGCGGACTTCTTGCCCTTGATGTCGAAGTTGCCGACGAGGAACGAATAGAAACGGTCGAGCGTCGCCTTGATCTGCCACGGCCACGAGTACCAGTAGAGCGGCGTCGCAAGTACGATGCCGTCGGCTTCGAGGATGGCCTTGGCAATCGGCGTGAAGTCGTCGTCGAAGACGCATGTCCTGCCCGCCACCCTGCCGCAGGCGTTGCAGTTCTTGCACCCGCCCACATTGAGTTTCGCCGCGTTGAACCGGACGATTTCAAACCCTCTCGCCTCTGCCGCCGCCTGGAACGCGTCGGCCATTCCCTCCGTCGCGCCCTTGCGCGGACTTCCGGTGATAACGACTACCTTCTTCATAGTGTTTCTCCTTTCATATATCTTTGATGACTTTTGCTGGACATTGGTCTTGTGATTACCGCTACAGCGCCGGGTCGCGAGCCGGGACGTCCGCATCGACCGCTTCACGCCCTTGAGGGGTTGAGCGCGTTAGCGCCCACATCGGATAAATCGGAATTTATATTCATGCTCTCCTCTCGGAGGATGTACCAAACTCCGATTGGCCCGATGCGCGCGCTAACGCTCGCGGCGGCGTTCGCCGCGATTGCCGTCGCCATGAGCCTGCGCACGACAGTCACCACCTTTCCTTGTGAACCTTCTCCGGCTTCCACTTGTCCTTCGGCGCGGGGTGCTGGGCGGGATAGCCAATCGTCACGAGGTTGAGCGGGATGTATCCTTCGGGTATTGCCAGTATCTCGCGGATTGGCGCGATTCTCTCTTCAATCGGATACACGCCGCACCACACGGCGCCCAAGCCTAGACCATGTGCCGCCAAGAGCAGATTTTCCGTTGCGGCGGAACAGTCCTGTATCCAGAATTCCTTGCCGCGTCCGCCGAGTCCGTTGTCCGTCGCGCCGCATACGGCGATGACGAGCGTCGCGCCATTTTCGATGCGGGCGTTTGGGTGGACTTTCGAGAGCGCATCGAGCGTCGGCTTGTCGGTGACGACCACGAATTCCCACGGCTGCTTGTTCACGGCGGTCGGCGCGGCCATCGCCGCACGGAGCATCCGCTCGATCAGCTCTTCACCGACTGGTCGCGTCCTGTCGAACATCCTGATGCTCGTGCGCGTGGCGATGGCGTCGAACACGCTCGGCTCGCTCGCCATCTTCGCCTTCGCCGCCGCCAGTTCCCTGCGTGAGGAAACAAGCGCGACGGACAACGCCGCGATTGCGGCGATGCAGACTGCTGCGATGACTGATTTGACTATCTTGCTTTTCATTGCTTTGATTCTCCTTGTTTTATTCCTCGAAGAGTTTGATACCGTTGAGCATGTTTCGGATATTTATGGCGGTGCGGGGCATCGGCTCGGCGATGGTGAGCGCGGCGACATCGTGCGCGGCGGAAACATCGTTGATGATGCGCACGACCTCCGCCATCTTGAGGCCGTCCTTGCACACGCCGACCGCCGGGATGATTTCGGCCGGGTCAAGAACGTCAAGGTCGAAGTGGATAAGGATGTGTTTTGCGCCTGTAGCCTTGATCCAGTCGAGAATTCCCTGAGACGTGTCGCGCACATCCGCAACGCCGAGGTGTTTCATGCCGTAGTCCTTCTGTCGCTGGACAATCTGCTCGCGCTCCCAGTCGCGCAGTCCCACGAAGAGAATGCGCTCCGGCGGAATCGTCGCCGGCAGTTCTGCGAGAATCTTACCGTCTCCCTTGCCCATGAGTGCGGTGACGGCCATTGCGTGGTAGGCGGGATAGACGTCGCCAGGAAGCGTGATGTCGGGATGTGCGTCGATCCAGAGCACGGCCACATCGCCGCCGTATTTCCCGGCAAGGTAGGTGAACGGCGGAACGCTCACGGAACATTCGCCGCCGAGGGTGATGATGCGGTCTGGGTTCTCCGCCTTGAGCATGGCGACGGCGGCACGCGTCTGAGCGGCTATCGTGTCGCGGTCAATCACGCCGTCCTGCGGCTTGCGGTCGCCGACTTCGAGCGAGACGGGCACGGTCAGCGTCTTGTGCGAGGGGTTCTTCGGCGCGAGAAAGTTCAGCAGTTCGGCGCCGAGGTAGTAGCCACGCGCAGCATCGTCAGGGTTCTTCACTTCGGGGATCCATTGCGCGATGCTCGCGCCCTGCCATTGCGGGTACACGAGCCGCACCGTTTTCTTTGCGGTCTCCGCTCCCCCCGCCATCGTTGCCATTGTCGCCATGAAAGCTATTCCTCCTATTGTGAGCTTATTCATTGTCCTGTTCCGTTCTTTACTTTACCGTGAAGCCGCCGTCAGCCGAGATTGCCTGTCCTATGACGAAGCCCGCTCCGGGGGAGCAGAGCCAGAGGACTGCGGATGCGATTTCCTCTGGCTTGCCGAGGCGTTGCACGGGGATGTCGGCGATGAGCCGCGCCATGTGCTCTGGCGCGTTCTCGATTGCCTTGGCAACCATCGGCGTGTCCGATGTGCCAGGGCAGATGGCATTTACACGGATCCCTTTGTTTGCGTACTCCAGCGCGACGCATTTCGTGAGGCCGATCACGCCATGCTTGGACGCTGTGTAGGCGCACAGCCCCGCCGTGCCGACAATGCCCGACTGCGACGAGCAATTGACGATTGCGCCGCCAGTCTCCTGCGCGAGCATCGCCCGCACCTCGTGTTTCGTGCAGTTCCATACGCCACGGAGGTTGACGGCAATCACTCTGTCGAACGCCGCAGCCTCCATTTCGTGGATGTAGGCGGCGGAGTTGCCGGGCGCGTGGATGCCGACGTTGTTGTACGCGCAGTCGAGCCGCCCGAAGTCGCGCACGACCACAGAAACAAGTGTCTCCACGCTCGCCTCGTCCGTCACATCGAACGCATATCCTCTTGCCGAATGTCCGTCCGACGCGATTTCGGCGGCTGCGCGTTCCACACCCTCCTTGTTGATGTCCGCGAGCGCGACGGCGGCTCCCGCCTCCGCGAACGCCCGAGCCGTCGCAAGCCCGAATCCAGACGCCGCGCCCGTCACGAGCGCAACCTTGCCGTTGAAGTCAAAATTTGGCATTTCTTGTCCTTTCTACTGCGCCTTGACGTAGCCCATCCTCTGGATGTCCTCGTCGGTGCGGTTTCCGTGAATTGTTATTATCGAAAGTTCTTCTTCGATTGTCGTGAGTTCATTCAGAGACAGCATGATATCGGCCGCACCGAGGTTTTCCTCGATCCGCTCATCGGAGCGCATCCCCGGAATCGGCACAACGTGCGGCCACTTGGCGAGCATCCACGCGAGCGCGAGCTGCGCCTTTGTGCATCCCTTGGCGGCGGAAAGGCGCTCCAACGCGTCGAGGAGCGGCTGGTTGGCGACGACGTTCTCCTTCGCAAAGCGCGTGATGGCGCGGCGCACGTCGTCGCCGACGTATGTCATCGAAGCGTTGTACTTCCCGCTCAAAAATCCGCTCGCCATCGGCGAGAACGCCACAAATCCAATGCCCAGTTCCTTGCAGAGCGGAATCACCTCCGCCTCGAACATCCGCTCCATCATCGAGTATTCGCTCTGTATCATCGAAAGCGGCGTGACTGCGTGGGCGCGGCGAATCTGCTCCGGCGTGGACTGGCTCTGCCCCCATCCGCGAATCTTGCCCTCCTTGATGAGTTCGCCCATGACCTCGGCGACTTCTTCGGGACGGCTTGTCTGCGGGACGCGGTGCTCGTAGTAGCAATCGACATGGTCCGTGCCGAGGCGCTTGAGCGAATCCTCCAGTGCCTTGCGGATGCCCTTGGCGGTCAGTTTTTCGTCGTTTGCTATGTCCTGGTCGCCGACCTTGCACGGTGAGAATTTAGTCGTGAGGACGATCTTGTCGCGGAAAGGCTTGACCGCCTTGCCGACGAGCGTTTCGTTAGCGAACGGACCGTAGGCTTCCGCAGTGTCGAAGAGCGTGCAGCCCATGTCGAACGCCTTGCGCATGAGGCGGATGGATTCTTCCTCAGGGGGCAATGCGCCATATCCGTGGCTGAAGCCCATGCAGCCCATCCCGACGGATGAGACCTTAAACGATGCAAGTTTGCGTGTTGTCATTTACGTTTCCCTTCTTTAGATGGATTTTCCGAGTTCGTATGCCTTCTTAGGATATCCCGTATGGCTTATTGCGCCGACTGGCCAGACGCCGGGAGCGACGACTCGCCCGGCATCCGTCCAGCCGAGATATTTCAAGAGTATGTCGTAGTGAGACTTGATCGGGAGAGCCTCGCTTGCCGCCGTGTTTGCATAGGTCATCAAAAGGACAGCCTTTTTCGGATGATGAATTTGTCCGTTGATGGCATAAAAACGGTCTATTACGAGTTTCAATTGTGCCGAAAGGCCAAAGTAGTACATCGGAGAAGCGAAGACCACGCAATCGGCATCGACGATATGCTTGCGGACAAACTCGAAGTCATCATCGAATACGCAGGGGCCGTCCATGCCGCAATGGTCGCAGGCAATGCACGGATGCACCTTCTTGAATGCGGCATCGAAGCGTACAACTTCGTGACCTGCATCCTTCGCTCCCTTGGCGAACTCGTCCGCAAGGGTGTTCGAGTTGCCGTTCTTCCGGGGCGAACCTGTCAGAACAAGAACTTTCATCTTCTTTTCCTCCTTTGCAGATAGATTGGCCAGCGCGGCAATTCCCGAAACCCCGAGTGCCGCAACGCCGACGGTTGCAACCGCTCCTTTTATGAACTGGCGTCTTTTCATGGCTTTGCCACCCTGTATTTGAGCCACACGACGCCGTTGGCGAGCTTCTTGCATCCAGTCAGCGTCAGCGGATACGGGTTGCGCTTCACGTCGAGAAGTCCGTCGAACGAGGCGACGCGTCCCTTGCGTCCGTCGATGCCGGGCGCAAGGAGAATCGAATACTCGTCCACCAGTCCTTCCTTGACGAATGCGCCGTTGATGACGCCGCCGCCAAGCACTGCAAGCCGCTTCACGCCAAATTCTGTGGCGGCAATCTCCATCGCCTTCTTGAGGCTGATGGACTTCTTGCCTGTGCAGATGTAGCTTATCTTTTTCGCCTTGAGGTAGTCGAGGTATTCCTGCGTAGTCCGTTCGCTCACGATGCAGACGAGCGGCAGGTTGTCCACGCGGTTAGACTTCCACATGAGCGAGCCGACCGTCTCGCAGGAGAACACGTATGAGGGAGCATCCTCGGCCACGAAAACGGACGACTTGGCCGCCGGAGCGTCATTCTTCGGCTGGAACTTCTTTTTCTCCGCCCAGTAATGCTCCATCGTGACGCGACCGTTGAGATAGCTCGGAGCCTTGTAGGTCTTGAGCGTGTCGTAGTATTCATCGCCGCTGATCTTGTCGACCATTGCGCAGTCGATGCGCCCGTCGATGGATTGCACCATATGGCACACAATGTAGGGCTTCTTCATCTTTCTTCTCCTTTCACGAGTTCAAATCGACTTTATTATTTTCGCCGGAACACCTGCCACGACCGTGCGCGGCGGCACGTCCTTCGTCACGACCGCCCCCGCGCCGACAATCGCACATTCGCCGATCGTCACGCCGGGGCAGACGGTGACACGAGCTCCGAGCCACACCTTATTGCCGATCTTGACGGGCTTCGGAAACATCCCGCCGCGCTTGTCTGGGTCGGGATCGTGGTTCAAAGTGGCAATAATCGTCTGCGGGCCGATCAGCACGTCGTCGCCGATTTCGATGCCGCCCTGATCCTGGAACTGGCAGCCGGCGTTGATGAATACGCGCTTGCCGATTTTGGTATTCTTGCCGCAATCGGTATGGAACGGCGGGAACAGACCGAACGATACGTCGATCTCGCTCGCCGTCAGTTCAGCCATCAGCCGCCGCACCTCTTCGGGTGTGTGGTAGCGTCCGTTCAACTCCGCCGTTATCTTCAATGCCTCTTGCGAGAACTCATGAAACGCCTTGTGCAAGTCGCTGTTGGTGGTGATATATTCAGTCTCGGCCATTGCGGCACGAAATTCAGAAACTGTCATCTCAAGAACTCCTTTATATGTTCAATCTGTGATTTTGCCGTCTGTCGTCCGACATCATAGACGCATTGCATCCGATTCGGGTCGTGGCAGAGGCGCGATATCTCCAATGACGACGGCGGCGAAATCAGCAATGCCGCGCCAACCGCCACCCGGCTGTCGATGTATTCAAGCGTCTCGTTGTACCAGACGTGCCGCGTCTTGAATGCGTTGTAGACGGCGGGATGGCGGCGCAAAAAAGGCTTGGCTGCGGCGATCTTCCACGACGGGAACTTCCGGTAGCCGCGCGGACGCGTCGTGACGACGACATTGCGTTCGCAGCCAAGCGACTCGAAATAGCGAAGCGGGATCCCGTCCGAAAGGCCGCCATCGAGATATTCGCCATTGCTGATCTTGACGGGACGCGATACGAGCGGCATCGAAGCGGATGCCTGAATCCACCTGAACGCCTCTGCGTCGGCCTTGTCGAGCCGCTTATATACGGGCTTCCCGGTTGCGCAATCGGTCGCCACTACATGGAACTCCATCGGGTTCGCGGCATAGGCCGCTGAATCGAAAACGTCGAGTTCCATCGGAAGTTCCCGATAGCAGAAATCTGCATTGAACAAATCGCCAGTCATGAAAAGTGACCGCCAAGAGCAATAACGCGGATCTTTTGCAAACCGTTTATTGTAGCGGATAACCCGTCCTATTTGGCCGCTCTTGTAGTTGCACCCGAAGCAGGCTCCGGCGGACACCCCGACCGCGCCGTCGAACACGACATCGTTCTCCATGAGGATGTCAAGGACGCCGGCTGTGAACAGCCCGCGCATAGCGCCGCCCTCAATAACCAAGCCTTTCTTCATAGCGGCTCGAATCTCCTCATGCGCTTGCCATCGCGTTCGATGGTCTCGAAGAACATCTTTGCCGGACGCACCCACAGGCCGCACTCTCCGTAGAGCGCACGGTACACGACCATCTCCTCCAGCGTCTCGGAATCCTTGGCGAATCCCTCAATGCGGTAATGTCCGCCTTTGAAGTTCCGGAACTCGCGCCCGACAAGATTTTGCTGCTCTTCTGTCATTTAGCCAACTTCATTTGCGAGAATATCTTTTTCAGACCCTTGCGAGCGAGGGTGCGGAGCGCGTCGAGCGACTCCTCGGTGAACGGATTGTGTTCAGCCGTGCCCTGGAGTTCGACGTAGCGTCCGTCGTCCGTCATCACCACATTCAGATCGACTTCGGCTGTCGAATCGTGCGCGTAGTCGAGGTCGAGCGTCGGCTTGCCGTCGCACACGCCGACAGATACGGCGGCGACGCGGTGGACGATTGGGTTTTCGGCAATCTTGCCCTCGGATAGAAGTTTCCCCACGGCGTCCTCAAGTGCAACCATGCCGCCCGTGATGGATGCGCAGCGCGTTCCGCCGTCCGCCTGGAGGACGTCGCAGTCGATCGTTATCTGCCTCTCGCCGAGCTTCGCCATATCTACCGCTGCGCGGAGGGAGCGTCCGATGAGACGCTGGATTTCCGTCGAGCGGGCGTCCTGCTTCAGTTTCTTGATGTCGCGCTCCTTGCGTCCGCCGCCGGTGGAGGACGGCAGCATCGAGTATTCCGCCGTCACCCAGCCCTTGCCTGTATCTTTCAGGAACGGCGGCACCTTGTCCTCGATGCTTGCCGTGCAGAGAACCCACGTGTCGCCCCACTTGACGAGGACGCTCCCCTCCGCATACTTCGTGAAGTTCCTGACGAACTCGATATTTCTCAACTGGTCGTTCTTGCGTTTCATATTCAGCTCTCCAGAATGTATGCCGCGACGATTTCGCCGACATATGCCATGTGACAATCAGAGTTTGCTCCTGGATTCTCGCAACCTACGCCGGACGGATAAAATCTCGCCTTGTCTTCGGCGCTTATCGCGTTTTCATCCTGCAACTGCTTGTAGATGACGCGGCACTCGAGAGTGAGCGGATATTCCCTGATGGCAGGAACGGATACCTTTTCGCCATCGACGGGTGTCAGGTCGTTTGCTGCGATCTTGTCGACATTGCGTCCCGACACCGAGCCGCACCTGCCGATGAGCGAGCGGTCACTTTCGGCAAGCGGGATGTTCACGGTGAACTCGCCGTTCGCGTCCAGCAGTTCGCGGGTGAAGCGTCCCGTCCGCACGAATGTCGTGAATATTGGCTTGTTCCACTCAATGCCGAGCGTACCCCATGAAATAGACATGGTGTTCACCCTGCCTTTTGCCTTCGTGGTCAGCAGAACGCCGCGAGACAATGACTTCAGTATTGTCTCAACATGGTCAAATACATTGATTTGCTTTTTCATTTTGCAGCTCCTTCATTCGGACGATTTTTGAATGTATCCAGTCTGGCACGGCGCGTGTCTCTTGCTCCATCTCCGCGAGCCGTTCCTTGCTGTATCTGGAGACAAGGCGGCTCAAGATTCCGTCATCGATATGTGCATCGCCGAGCGCGCGGATTGCCTGTACGAGAAGAGCCGTATCCGGCGAGAGGCTGTTTATCATCCTGTTGGCCGTATGCGTGAACGCAATTTTCCCGGCCCCGTATGGATAGCACTTGTATGGGCCGCTGCTCAGGTAGCTCCACACGGCGGGTACTTGCGTCGATAGGCCAAGGAGGTTGAGCGCTGTGTCGCCGTTCGGGCAGATTGTCCAGCCATTCTTGCGCGACAGCGCGGACGCCACCTCGTCGGAGGTGGGTTCTTCGCACTCGCCAAGGAGCGGATTGACCTTCGGCTTCTGATATATGCCGCGCATGATGGCGCGCAGACGATTCTCGTCCAGAAGCCTGAGGATGACCCGGTTGGCAGCGTTGTTTGGGGCGATGTCGGCGAAATCTGACATGACGAAAAGCGTTCCGTCATCCGATTCCTCCAATCGCTCCTTTATCTGATCGGAATAATCCTTTTTGTGCATAACGGAAATAGTATATACTTTTTCCGTCGGAAAATCAAGGGGGAGTCTTCACTTTTTTACTCCAAACCATTCCTTATGTCGGAGCATCCATTTTTGCCCATTGCCGCATATCAACACGGTTCAATCCCTATACGACGGAAATAATGTGTGTTTTTTCCGTCAAACACAAAGGCGACGCTCCATTTCAATTACAAGGCTAGCAATCTATGCGATTGACATAGGACATACCAGATAATAAAGTACTGGCCAAAATCGCACTGGCTAGTACTGCACAAAAAGATGCGAATTGAAGTGAAACTTACCACGAATAACCACAGTAATTTTTTGTGCGATAGCTAGTTGCTAATCGCGTGTAATGACGAACCTTGTGTTCTGCGCAAGGCTGTTCTCGGCGGCGGCAGACAGAATTGCGATGCCCGGAAGCGTGAGAAGTCCCTTGTGTTTCCGCGATAGTTGCGAATTTCTGCGGTTCCCAGTCGCTAGAGAGTGTTTTCAATCCTTGCGCCTCCCGCATACTCCTGCCTTTTTCGGCGGAGTTTAGGGTGTTCAAAATCTTATTTCGCTCTGTGGCGCAGTCCTCCATGCACACGCCGCAATCGAGAGCGAAACAGTGGGTTATACAACTACCTCTGTCCAGGGTAAAGTTAATGATGAGACAACCTGGTATCAAGTTGCAATACAATTTAAGGGTGTTGGCGAAACTTCTGATAAGATAAAGTTAGGTGATGCAATAAAATCAGATGGGCTGACCGCGACAACATGGCGCAATCGTAATACAGCTCCTTGTCTTCAGTTCTACAATGGGACGGGCTATGACATGTATTACTACATTTCGCAAGCATATCCCGATTCGACCAAAACAGCAGGGTCTAACACAATAACTGGTTGGGCAAACTCGGTTCAAGTTCTCGCTGAAGATACATATCTTGATGTTGGGAAGGCCTTTTGGTTTAAGGCTGATAATATTGCAAGCGGTGAAACTGTAAAGCTCACGGTTGCTGGCACTGTATCATCTGAAACGGAAAAGACAATAACTATTGGAGATTCTGCATGGACATTGGCCGCGAATCCTTTCCCTGTAGCGGTTGCAGTTAAGGATATAGGATGTTCTTTACCAGCTACTACCTGGAGAAATCGTAATTCGGCGCCATGCATACAAGTGTATAATGGCTCAGGCTATGACTTGTATTATTACATCAGCCAGGCGTACCCTGATTCGACCAAAACAGCAGGAACAAATACAATTACAGGGTGGGCGAACTCTGTGCAGGTTCTAGCTACAGACGAAATCCCCGCAGGGAGTGGTTTTTGGGTGAAAACATCAGGGACAGAAGAAGGGACACTGACCTTCTCGCTTTAACATTTTAGTTCGGTGCATGGTGTGCCGAGCATATAATGAAAGGTAAACGAATGAAGAAAATTGGGATACTGGCAGGAATTGTACTTCTTGCAACATCTGTTCATGCAGCTTCTTACAGCTGGGCATTTGATGCAGAAGGCAATGACCCGTTTGGTGGTGCTACATACTACGCCATCAACGGAGATGCGGCAACGTATGTGACGGCTCTTTCAACTCAAGGCTATGCTGCCTTTACTGAGTCGCTCGCTAACGCTGACTATACACAAAATAATCTTGATACTGCTGGAGCAGCTAGCGGTCTAGTCTCATCTGATGCTGCAGAAGTTTTTAGTATGATTGTGCTTACTAGTACAGACGCAGGGAGCACATTCTATTATGCGACAGCATCAACAGATGACTATTTGTACACCCCACCCGCCGGATCTCCTGGAGATCTTGCGATGTATGCTTTTACAGAACTTGGCGATCTAGATATGAGCACTGGAACAATTGCAAGCTCGGAAGTTGTCCCTGAGCCAACTTCGGGTTTGCTGATGTTGCTCGGACTTGCTGGCCTTGCTCTCAAGAGGAAACATTCCTAATGAGGTGCGGCGGTGCGCCGAAGCAAAACGCGTAATGGCGCATCGCTTGAAAGCCTGCCCAGCTATGGGCGGGCTTCAATTTACAAAAGAGAGGACTTGTGAAATGAAAAGAAACGGGCGTCTTATAACGAAGATTCTCGAAGAGTTCGAGGAACATTCGCGCTATGAAACGAAGTCTGTTGTGGATTCGTATCACATTGATGTTCTGGCGCGAGCGGGGTGGGTTGATGCTGACATTACGCGCGATGCAAACGGGCGCGCGGTCGAAGCGAATATCAAGATGATTCTGAAGCCGGGCTATGATGCGCTCGACAATATGCGCAAGTACCGGGCTGAGCAAGAACGCCAATCGGAACCAGAACGAAATGAAGATGGGCTGACGGAGATAGACCAAAAAGAAGTCGATCTCGCATACAAGAACATCTGCGAAGGAGATGTGCGCTATGAGAAAGCGTTGTGGCTGTTGGTATCCGGCTCGACAACTCTGTCGCTGCTGTTCGGTCAGTGGTATATTTCCAAAGATGGCTTCGGCGGCAATGTCAAGGACTTGATGCCGGTTGTATGGGCTGTCGTTTTCTGGGCGGCGACAATGATTTCGCTCGTTTTGTCACATGTGTTCTCGACATTTGCGCACAAGAATCTGATTCACAGGATATATGACCACAAACGGAGGGTAAAAACTGCTAATGGATGGTCAAACGCAGTCCAAGTTGCAAACATTGCGGCTTCAGTGTTGTATATTGCCGGGTTCGCAACGGTAATCCGGCTGCTTTACAAAATAGTGGCAAACGGAGGGTTGTAATATGTCAGTAAACGCATTGCCAGAAGAGAATTTCATGCGCAAATTGCACGAAGGGCTGATTACAAAAGAAGGTGGATTTATCGACAAAGAGCAGCCAATCGAAAAGCCTGCAAATGCATCCTTTCAACAGTCTGCAATACATAAAAAAGACCAGTACGATGTGACGCAATTTGGCTAATTCAGGGAGGTTGAAAATGATAAAGTTACCGCGGAGCGACATTAAAATAGAAGCAAGTCAAGAGGGGTTGCTCCCTAAGCCTACGCCGGCAAAGCACAACAACGGTGAAGCAAGAGATAAAAGTAATTCTCAGTTCAGGCATTTCTCGCAGCCACCCAAACCACAACCGGCAGAGAGAGACAAATCCGCGCAAACAAAAGGCAGGGATGCATACGATGTGACGCAATTTGGCTAGACGCCTTCATCTCGGTTCCCGTATGGTAGCCGATGTGTTGCGTAGCCTTGCCGGACCTCTTGCTCTAAACCGCAAGAACGCGTAAGTTGGTACTAACATAACTGAAAGGCCTCGCCCTATTTTACGGACATTTTTCTTGTCCCACTTGACAGATATTACATAATATGGTAATATATGCGTCAAACAATTCGGAAACAAATAAATGCCAAATGTAAACTATGCCGAGGATATCGTTCCTCTTTCGTCTTTCCGCTCTGATGTCACGCGGTTGATGTCACAGACCCGTCAGACGCACCGTCCAATCGTTGTGACACAAAACGGGCGGGCGGCCAATGTATTTCTCGATGTATCCGACTACCAAGCGCTCATTGACAAACTCGACTTGCTGATGGATCTCAACAAGGGCGAGAAGGATATTTCCGCCGGGCGTATTTACTCGACTGATGATGCCCGTCGCATTGTTGCCGCAGATCTGGGAGTGTGCGTCTGATGGCGACGGTCGTATGGTCTGATCATGCGCTTTGCCGTATCAGGGAACAGGCGCGATATATTGCCGAACGATCATGCTCGACCGAAATTGCTTGGAAATGGGCGTGTGACGTTTTTGACGAGGCCAAAGACCTCGCCGATTTCCCGAATATAGGACATCGGCTGCCCGAATTCCCCAACTCGCCGTATCTTGAGATTCTCGTCCGCAAAAACTTTCGGCTGATCTACCGCATTGAAAAGGCTAGTTGTTTTATCGTCTCCGTGCGCCGATCCAGTATGCTATTGGATGAAGCGGCAATTGAAGAATTCAATGCGGTTTAACCGATGGCTTCTTTGCTGTTATGCACTTTATTGAAAACGATAAAGTAAAATCAGCAAAAAGCCGGAATATATGTCTGCAAAATGGCGGAGTAAAAGTGTGCAAAATGGCGGAATGGCCGTAAGCGGTGCCGCTCGGTGGAGACTCGGCGTTGCGCCTTGCTCGGAACTATGTTAAGGCGAATCGACGAAGCGACGATTGGTGCGCCATCCTTCAGAATGATACTCACCGGGACACCTTTCGCCTACACAAGACCCGATGGCTCAATCGTCTGCCCCATCGGTTGCCTCAGGCCATAACGAAATAAGCCGCCTCCCGATAAAGGAGACGGATTTCTTTATACCCTGATCGATGTGCTCTTACGCGCGTTTGCGCTTCAGCGCCAATCCAGCCAAACCGAGAAGGAGCAACACTCCCGAAGTCGGCTCAGGGACAACTTCAGATGTCATCGATACACCTGCATAGTTGTCATCAGCCCATAGGGAACCTCCGGTATTAGTATCCCATGCAACTTCATAAAAACCAGATTCTGTTTGGTTATCACCATTATAATCAATGCCATAATAACCAGATGTTGGAAGGTTATCATCAGTACCTCCAGTTGTTGCTAGAATTGCAAACAAATAGTTACCTGAGTTCATCGTTAAATTAGCTGCGCCAGCTACTTCGCCGCCAACGAACGTTGCATTGTCCACAACTGCGCCGCCAGTTATGGCAAGAGTATTTGAAATGGCAAAGTTATCTGCATCTGTAACCATAATAAGGTAGGCTTGGCCACCTTCGTATGCTATGTTATCAGCATAAGTTTGCCAGTTTAACGCAGCTGCGTTTGCTACATAAGCAAATATTGCCGCACCGATTAATGATAGTAGTTTTTTCATTTATTTTTCCTGTTTGTGCATAGCAGACCATCCGCTACACTAAATAGTTATTTTGCAAGTGGTGATTTTTCGATTAGCTCACCATCCTCAGATGTTGTGGGCCTTGCATACCAGAATCCTTTCCCAGCAGGGATTGAGTCGGTTGTAGCTGTAGTTGTGGCACCAACCTTTACCCATGCAGGACCAGCAGGGAAGCGATTTGCGTTGTAGGCGCGATAGAAATATACGGTAAACGAATTTGATTCATTGTCCCAAACCTGAATTTGATCTGAGCTTCCCGCTGCACTTCCAGAAACTGCACCACAGGTGGCCCAATCAATCGGACCATTGTTGAGTTTTAAATCAGTTGGAAATGCAGATGAAATCATATTAAATCCAGCTGCAATGTCATGTGTATATGGGGCTGCATTCACTAAACCAGAAACATAGATTGATCCTGCTTGCGCAGTCGTAGGACGCGCAAACCATACACCTGCCCCATGAGGGATAGAATCTGTTGTTACAGTTGTTGTAGCACCGACTTTCACCCAAGCTGGACCAGCAGGAAAACGATTTGCGTTGTAGGCACGGTAGAAATAAACGGTAAATGAGGAAGTTGAAGGGTCCCATACTTGTATTTGATCCGAACTACCTGCCACGCTACCAGGGACAAGAGCTTCTGAATTTGCAATCAAATTTGTTACAGCGAAAGAATCTCCAGTGCCGACTACCGGGCGGAAATTCAAAGCAATCATGTTAAACCCAGGCTTGATCTCGATAGTCTGATAGCCCACCGTATCGCTCTCGATTGCGGCGTGTGCGGGGAGGACTGCGCCACAGAACGAAAGTGATTAAAAGCAAACCTACTTTACTTTTAATCACCAACCTAGTTGACTTTTAATCAGTGTTTTTTTGATACAATATATGCAGATATCGATAAAAGAAGTCAGCGCGATTTAGGCGCGCTGGCGGACAAACTTGTCAAATACCCGCGATATCGCAAAATTCGGATGGCGTTACAACAATAGCGGATTTTGGATAGTGTTTGATGTTACCAGTGACAAGGTTGGTGTCTGCTGCAAGCGCTGTGCAGAAAAATACTTTGTCGTCTGGATCGGGAAAGGTCTCGTTTGATTCAACAGGGGTGAAATCTTCGCCTTGTTCCTTAATTCTATCAATAAGCAAAGAAACTTCTCTCGGGTCGAATTTGAAATGAATTCTTCTCAAAACTTCTTCATATTCGTCCAATATCTCTTGTGAAAATACAGGAATAATATCGCCTTTGACAATTGCTTTTGCTATTCTTACTGTGGGCGATAGTTGATTTTTAGAAATGAACGAAGAAACGAACACATTGGTATCTATGACAGCTTTTATGCTCATATTTCAAGCTCCGATGACTCAAGTTGAGAGGCTTGGCGCTCGCGGCGTTCTTTGCGAACTTCTGCTATCATTGCATTGATGTCATCCAAGGTTGGTTCGCTTTTACCTTTGAGTTGCTCTTGTGTTTGTGACCTCAATTTTTCAAAGGCTTCAAGAGCTCGATTGCCGGAAACCGTAGCTTTTTTTGCGTATACATCGCTAGGACTGTAGTCGTAGATTTCAAATGGGATTTTACGATTGCGAAGTGCCGCTTTGGCGAAAACTACAAACGCCGTGGACATTGTCATGCCTATATTCTCGCAAAACTGGCTGAAGTCACGCTTGAGGCCTTCATCCATGCGTATACTAAATGCGGTTTGAGCCATATTTGCACCTCCTGTATCTCAAAACGCGCATATTGTAGCATATTAGAGGACATTTTGTCAAGAGCGCGATGGATTCTCGCTCTTATTCCGGATGATGGAATAAGGTAATATTAAATGGCACAAATATCCCGTAAATGGGCGATATGAGCCAAACACATCCTTCGCCACATAGCGGTAAGCCTAAGTTTCTCATGACTTAAGTAAAGTAAATCACCTGGTAAATAAAACTACCGCCCACATTGACAAGAGGAAGTCAGATATGGTATAATACAAGCAACTGCTAAACTAATACATAAAGAAGGTGATGTGCATGAGCCAGGCATTGTTACAAGTAAGGGTTGACAGAGGTCTCAAAGAACAGACCGCCGCAATATATGACGCAATAGGCATTGACCTGCCTACGGCGATACGGATGTTCTTCAAGAGAACTGTCATGGTCGGTGGCCTTCCTTTTGAGGGGAGGTTGATTATGCGCGACAACGCAGCACAGAGAGCCTTTGCTTCAATGCGCCAGAAAGTCGAAGCTATGCAAGAGGACGAGCCTACGCTAGATGAGATAAACGAATACATCTCATCTGTCCGCCGGAGCAGAAAATCAGCTGAAGCCACAGCAAGGACATGAGCATGATAAAAGCCGTCATAGACACAAATGTCCTTGTGTCCGCTTTCTGGACTCCAAACAGACTGTCGCCAACCGTTCGGATTGCCGATGCCATTATCAAGGACATGTTCACTCCTCTTTATTCATTACAGATGATAGAGGAGTATCGAGAGGTCTTGTTTCGTTCGAAGTTCGGATTCTCCAAAGATGAAGTCAATAACCTCGTCGAACACATTGTAAAGTATGGCGAGCATAAGGAACCAACCGAATCCGCCGCCAATTTCCCAGACCCTGACGACAAGGTGTTCTTCTGTACAGCCTTGGCTGCAAGTTCAGACAATCCACTTCTAGTGACGGGCAACGCAAAGCATTATCCACCGGCAGATTTTGTTGTAAGCCCCGCTGAATTTTGCAACATATTGGGTATTTGACAAGTTGTGTTTCTAGCGCGCCTAAACCGCGCTGACTTCTTTTATCGATATCTGCGTGTATTGTATCAAAAAAATACCGATTAAAAGTCAACTAGGTTGGTGATTAAAAGTAAAGTAGGTTTGTTTTTAATCACTTTCGTTCTGTGGCGCAGTCCTCCCCGCACACGCCGCAATCGAGAGCGGAACAGTGGGATATGACACGATTGGTTTAACAGCGAATACTTGGTATCTTGTTGCTCCTCAATTCAAACAAGTTTCCGCAACAACAGATATAGTGGATCTATTAGGGAATGTTACTTTTACTGGTCTTCAAGCTGTTCCTTTTGCAAGTAGAGCTACTGGTGCGCAAATTCAGATATATGATTCGGCAAATGAAAAATATTCCATTTATTATTACATCAGTGACAGCAAAAATGGAACTGCTTGGGCTAAATCAAAAAATGTTGTACCTGAAACTATTCCTTTGAGTTTGGGTGAAGGATTTTGGTTTAAGACAGGCACATTGGAAGGCGATACAGCAAGTTTGAGAGTATTAGGCTCTGTCAAGTCTGAAATATCAAAGACAATTAATGTTGGAGTTGATGGCGAGTGGATGATAGCTTGTAATCCATATCCAGTGGCACTTTCTTGGGATAATGTAACAACAAGTTTGGAAGCTAAACCTTTTGCAAATCGCAACACTGACTGTGCCCAAATACAGGTATATGATGCAGCAAATGAAAAATACTCAATCTACTACTATATTAGTGACAGTAAGAATGGAACCGCATGGGCAAAGACAAAGAATACTCTAGCCACAGGAACAATGGCAGAAGCTGGTCAGGCCTTTTGGGTTAAAGCTCCAACTTCAGGTTCTTTGACTTTCACATTCTCTAATTAATTTTGTGCGTTGCATGGTGTGACGCGCAGAAAAAGGAAACAAAAAAATGAAAAAACTAATTGTATTGCTTGGACTAGCACTAATGGCTGTCTCAGCAAAAGCAGCCACTGCAAACTGGATGGTTGACTTAGGAACAGACACATATGATACATGGTCATTCTATGTGTTTAATGGCACTCAAGCTAGTACGCTAGCAAATTATCTAACAACAGGCAAGATAGCTGAATTCAATACTGAAATTGCCAATTATGGTAGTTCAGCAGTGGCATTGGATTCCGGCTATGCTGAAGACGGTATTAGTAATGTAGGTGAAGCAATCAGTGCGCTACTATATAATTCACTGGAACCAGATGCAACGTTTTATTATATTGCATCCGCTAGCACAGAAGGGTATACTTATGCTCCACCTGCTAGCGCGCCAGATCAATTATACTGGGAACTTACTGATTTTGCTGAAGGAACTGTCGGCAGCTCTGAAGTTGTTCCTGAGCCGACTTCGGGCTTGCTGATGTTGCTTGGCCTTGCTGGTCTTGCTCTCAAGCGCAAGAAAGCGTAAGCTTAGCAAAAACGCAATAACAACAAAGAAACCGCCAATTCGAGGCGGTTTCTTTGTATGTGCTAGATATATAGCTTAGGCTCTTTTACGCTTCAGCGCCAATCCAGCCAAACCGAGAAGGAGCAATACTCCCGAAGTCGGCTCAGGGACAACGTCCGTAGACATCGATGCACCTGCGAAGCCTTCATCGGCAAATAGTGACGCACCTGTGTCTGAACTCCATGTAACTTCATAGAATCCTGAGTTCGTTCCATTTCCACCGTCTGTATCGACAGCATATGTTCCGGCTGTAGGAGTGGATGAACTAGATCCATCGGAAGTCGTTATGATGGCAAAGTAATATGTGGTACCATCAACGAGACTGCCTGTTTCTTGCCATGTACCATACACAGACCCTCCTTGAAATGCCGCGTTGTCAACGATTGTGCCGCCAGTTACAGCAAGCGAATCCGATACTGCGAATGTTGATGAGTCTGTTACTTGAACGAGATAAGCCATGCCGCCTGTAATCCAGTCGGAATCAGCACTACCATCGTTTATGTAGGCCCAGGTTGACCATTGTAGCGCAGCGGCATTGGCGGCAAGGCCAAGCAGAACTGCACTCATTGCTATTAGTAGTTTCTTCATTTATTCGTTTCCGTTCTTTTTTCTTGCGCGGCAGACCATCCACCGCACTAAATCATTATTCTGCAAGAGGAGAAGCTTCAATAAGCTCACCGCCCTCAGATGATGAAGGTCTAGCATACCAAAATCCCTTGCCGGCAGGAATTTTGTCAGCAGTTTTAGTGGAAGCCGCAGTAGTTTTTACCCATGCTGGGCCAAGCAAAAACTTGTTAGGATTGGTTGCTTTGTAAGCACGATAGAAGTAAGTAGTGAACTTTGTACCATCCCAAACCTGAATCTGGTCGGAGTTACCCGCAGCTGTTCCAGCAACAGCGCCACAAGCGACCCAGTCAATCGGGCATGTCTGCGCTACGCCACCATTTTCCTCTGCGGTCAATGTGTTGAGTGGCATATCTACAGGGAAAGCCGAAGAAATCATGTTGAAGCCAGATGCAATATCATGCGTATAAGCTGTTGCATTTACCAAGCCCGAAACAGTGATTGTAGCACTTTCAGGTGCCGTTGATGGACGAGCAAACCAAACACCAGCACCGCGAGGAATAGTATCTGTTGTAATAGTTGAAGCTGCAGTTGTCTTTACCCAAGCTGGACCGAGCAAAAATTTGTTAGGATTGGTTGCTTTGTAAGCACGATAGAAGTATGTAGTGAACTTTGTACCATCCCAAACCTGAATCTGATCAGAGTTGCCTGCAGCTGTTCCAGCAATAAGATCAGCTGTATTGGAGATGAAGTTCGTTATGGCAAACCCTTCCGAGCCATCAACTGGCTGGAAGTTGAAGGCAATCATATTAAAGCCGTTGATAACTTCAATGTTATTATAGCCTACCGTATCGCTCTCGATTGCGGCGTGTGCGGGGAGGACTGCGCCACAGAGCGCCGCAAATCCAAGCGTTAGCATTAATTTCTTCATTGTATCGTTCCTTCTTTATATGTCCCAGATAGACGCTTTATCAACCGTTTCCGGCCCTTCCGGAAATTCGATCTTGGGCACAATCCGTCCTAGACAACTGATATTGTACCAAATATTTGCGTCTCCGGTCAATAGCAGAAATTAACTTTTTATATCGCATTATATAAGATAATATTCCGAAACCTCTGTCATTTATGGATTTTCTTTCAATTAACGCCTTAAAATAATATTTTTGATTAGACAGGCTCTCGCACTCGACATAGCCATTCGTGCCCCGCCCTTCCAGCTCGCGCGCCCTTTCGCGCGCCTGCGCGCTGTTTCCATGTTCAGGGCGCCTGCGGCACGTTCAGATGTTCAGAAGATTTAGTTGGTGTTTCGAGGTGGAGAGTTTAGATAGCCGTGTAGAGGTGGAGAAGTGAAGAATTTTTAGTTGTAGTATGTAGTTGTAGTCGTAGAATGGAATTTCCTATAATCAAGACTCAATATCACAAAACAACCGGTCGTTTTCCAATAATCAAAACAGAACGACGGGAAACAACCAGTTGTTTTTCAATAATCAAAACCTAATATCCCAAATCAACCAGTTGTTTTTCGATAATCAAAACCAAATATCCCAAATCAACCAGTTGTTTTTCGATAATCAAAACCGGACGACGGAATGCAACAGGTTGATTTGCAATATTGGAAATTGATTATTGAAATGCAAATGGTGCAACAAGCCTTTCCGGCGGTCGCGGGGCGATGAGCCCTACCGAACAACAAGCCTTGAGCGCGAGATAAAACAGAACAAAATTAACAATCCCACTCTACAACTACAACTAGTAGCTCCTGAACACCTGAACGCGCCGTAGGCGCCCTGAACTTTCTAAACGGCGCTTTAGCGCGCTAAAGGCACTCTGCAAAACGCGGAACTAAATACAGCGGGATATTCACAAATGCGCCATCCTTCTTGAGATTGCGCTCTGAGAAGCGTATGGCATACTTAGGATTCTTGGATTTTACATATCCCTTGAACGACGATGCGCGCTTATCACCGCCAGCCTTGACTTCCACCGGCACCACATTATCACCATGCTGAAGCACGAAATCAATCTCCCTATCAGCGCGCTCCGCCCAAAAATGTACGGGGCCCATGGTCTTTCCGGCGAGTTGCTGCAAAACATAGTTTTCTACAAATCGTCCTTTGAACGAGAAATCAGCGTCCAGAATCAAGGATTCATCCGTAATGCCTGAAGCAACCTTCAATAAGCCGATATCATTAAGATATATCTTGAACGCATTGCGCACATCGTGTGCCGAAAGTGGATACTCGAGCGCGTCGAGATTGTTTACGCGTCTGACTATTCGTGCAGACACCAGCCATTCTATGGCATCCTCATATCCACGACCTCTCGCACCTTCGCGCAATGCCCCGTAGATAAACTTGCTATTTTCCTTAGCAAGCTGCGGAACGACCGATCTAAGCACGGTAAGAATCTTTGCCGCATCAATCTCTCCGTTGTACTTGACTATATCGTTTTCGTAAAGCTGCACAAGATCCCGCTGCAACTTCCTCACACGTGCTGGATCACCATCCTTCAAATGGCTGGCCACGACTTCCGGCATACCACCGATTGTCAAATAGATGCTATAGACATCCCAAAGCCTTCTATGAAATATCTCAGGTATAGGATCATTGCCGCGAATGGACATGTAATATTCCCAAAGTGCCATATCCTTAGCCTGAAGGAACTCTTGGAACGAGACAGGCTCGACATCAACAACTTCTATCTTCCCTACAGGATATGTCTTCGGCGGCTCGATCTTTCCACCTTTTTTTTTCTTGAGATTCACACCAAGAAGACTACCTGCGGCCATAATCGCCAGCTCCGGACATTTCTCATAGAAATACTTGAGCGAATTGAGTGCATCGCCGCAATCCTGTATCTCATCTAAAATTAAGACATCCCGTCTTCGGTCAATCTTCGCACCGCCGATTATTTCAAGCTTAGGCAAAATCTCTTCTGGATTCTTCGAACCCTTGAAAATCGTTGCCAAATCAGGAGTAGCCGCAAAATCGAAAAAATGAACTTTTGCAAAATTATCCTTTCCAAAGTTCTCCATGAGCCAAGTCTTCCCGACCTGCCTTGCACCCATCAAGACAAGTGGCTTTCTATCTTTGCGGTCTTTCCAACGGAAAAACTCAACTTCTACTTCTCTTTTCACGGCTTTCAAACCTTTCGCGCGACATTATAGCACATTTTTGACAAGAAATCAATGGCTGTTTGCACATTTTTGACAGAAAATCGCTGACATTTTGCACATTTTTGACAAAAATTTGAACAGCTATGCCCAAACATGACAAAATTGGAGAGATTGTTGATTAGCCGTGCAGAGTTCGCGGCGGCCGCGGGGCGGCGCGCCCTACCCTGAACGCGCCGGAGGCGCCCTGAACTTTCTAAACGGCGCTTTAGCGCGCTAAAGGCACTCTGCAAAACGCGGAGCTAGACACAACTGGATGTTCACAAATTTGCCTCAATAGTCTCTGCCCTTGATTTAATGAGAGCCAGGACATCATCGCATTCGGGATCAAGGGCAAGAGACTTGCATGTCGAGTTTTCGATAACATGTGTTTGCGCCTTAATGCGATGCGCAAGGGCCGATGGCGAGATATTTAGTTCTTGCGCAAATTTGCGCCAGTGACCCGACTGATCCTAAATAAGTGGCGATTCTTTGTCTTTGAGCATCTTCTGGCAATAATCCGGCAAAGAACGGACGCAACTGGCGTTGTCCGTACGGGTCACGTCTAAGCGGCAATGAATGTGAAATCGCTCTAGCATTGATTGAAGCAAGATATTCGGCGTCATAAGAGAACATCTCTGTGCCGTCGTCGAGGCAAACGTATGAGCCAACCTTTCTGCCATCCCAAAGTATCTTCAACTGGCGCATTGAGATAATTTTCCTTTTATACCCAGCATGCGAAGAACAAGCAGAACTTTACCAATCTGGCATGTCTCTTTACCGCGTTCCAAATCAACGATGAAACGGACGCCTGTGCCGCATGCAGCGGCAAGGTCTGGTTGCGTCATACCCTGGCGTTTTCGCTCTAATTGAACTATCTTGGCGATATCTTGAACAGTCATAAGCCTCTTTTTAGTTTACCGAGCGGTATTTTATCATATTGCAACTGCTCCTGTCAAGGGTAAATTTACCGATAAGTAAATATTCTCAGAGTAGATATCCAATTGGCGTTAAATTTACCCAGCGGTAAATATCTTGGATAATTTTCTTGGAAGTAGAATAATATTCTGATATTCTGGCGTTTATAGTTGGAGAGTTTAGATAGCCGTGTAGAGGTGGAGAAGTGGAGAATTTTTAGTTGTAGTTAAATACAGGAGACACTTATGGCCACTACATTGCGAATAGATGACGCTCTCAAAAGCGACTGTGAAGCCGTGTTGGAAGACTTGGGATTAAGTATGACGGGTGCAATCACGCTCTTCCTGAAGCAGGTCGCCAAACAGCGTGCGATTCCTTTTGTCATCACCTGCGACAGAGTGACACCAGCCAACTCTCTAGTCTATCGACCGTCCAGCCTCCATAATCGCGGGCGTATAGCGAGTCGTTTCGCCGCAGAAATGCGCGAGTCTAATGACCGCGCCTTTATCGGCGCGTATTTTATCAAATTCTGGGGTATCCTGTCAAGGGGCGTTATATGTTAAGGGCGGCTAAAGCGCCGTTCAGGGCGCCATTTTCGATTTTGATTTCGATTTTTGACGCGCGAAAAGGCCGCCACTTTTCTGGCGGCACTTGCGCGGCAGCGCGAAACCTCCGCCACTTTTCTGGCGGCACTTTTGCGGTGGTGCGAAACCTCCGCCACTTTTCTAGCGGCACCTGCGCGGCGGCGCGAAACCTCCGCCACTTTTCTGGCGGCACCTGCGCGGCGACGCGGGGCGGTGAGACCTGCCCTGAACGCGCCGGAGGCGCCCTGAACTTTCTGAACACCTGAACTTTCTAAACGGCGCGAAGCGGCAGTCATTGCGAAACCACTTCCCACAATCCCATTTTCTTGCCGCCGATGCGGCGAATGGCATTGGCATCCTTGAGCTGACGGATTATTTTTTCGATACCTTTTACCGAAAGTCCGAGAGCTAGCGCAAGCTCCGCCTGCGTTATATCCGGTTGCTTTCTGATGAGACGCAAAGCCTTATCCCTACTCTTATCCCTACTTTTATCCCTACTTTTCCCCGACAATTCATACGCTTCGCCTTTTGCCTTCAATGTGCGAAGTATCTTGTCGAGCATAAAGTCAATAAACGGGCCTGAATCGCCCTTTCCGGCAGATTCACGGATGGCATCATAGTACTCGCGCTGATGCGCCCATACAATGTTCTCGACTGGTGCGCCGTAGAACTCGTTGCGCCATGACCCGAGGAGCGCCGTCTGCCAGAGCCGTCCCGTGCGTCCGTTTCCGTCTGGGAACGGGTGAATGAACTCGAACTCGTAATGAAACACGCAGGACTTGATCAGCATTGGAGCATCCGTCTCATTTAGCCAGCGGAAGAGATCGACCATCAAACCGGGAACGAGCGACCATTGTGGAGCCATGTGGTAGACTTCACCGCTCGGCCCCACCACGCCGACATTGCAATTGCGCCACTTGCCGGGTCTATCCACCAAGCCATCGGTCATCAATCCGTGCGCCTTGAGAAGGTCGTCCATTGAGTAAGGGTTAAAAGTCTCGATTTCCGAATACGCACAGTGGGCATTCTTGACCTCGTCAATTTCACGCTTCAACCCCGAAACCCGCTTGCCGGATATTATCGCCGTAATCTGCTCTTCGGTCAGTGTATTGCCTTCGATTGCCGTTGTTCCGCGAATGGTGCGGATGTGGTTTATCTTCCTGAGGCGGACGCCATCCGGTCCTTCCATGACAATGCGGTATCGTTCCAGCGCAACAGCAATATCCACCATGCACCGCATGGCTCTGTCGCTCACCGTATACGGCGGCGCCTTGATATCATTTTCTTCCATCATTGTCTCCTCGCTAAAATTTTACTATCTTTCGGGAAACGCTGACGCCAAACGCGATTCGAACAACTCGCGTTTTCAAATGTTGCATACCAATCGGTCTTCCCCATTAATACAGACATATAACTTCTCCGTAATCCCGAAATACTCCAGCATTGTATCATATTTCCCGACCCGATACAAGTAGGCAACTCGAGAAAAAGTTGAAAAAGATCTACCTCGACGGTCGCGGGGCGGCGCGCCCTACCATTCGTCATTGCGCGCGCGCCGCGCCGGAGGCGCCCTAAAATCTATCGAAAGCGCAATCTAGCGCCTCGGGGAAATGTGCATCGCTTGATAGGATGAATTTAACGCCTCTTGCGGCAAGAAGAGCGCGAAATTCAGCCGAAGGATAGGCATCGTCAAGCCAGGCGCGTGAAATCGCGCCTGTATTTATTTCGACTATTTTGCCGCTGCGAGCGAAGACATCTGCGGTTTTTGCGATTTCTTCTTTATACCAAGCTGCATTTTCATCGACTAGGCCGATTTTTTCGTTAAATTTCCTTACGAGGTCGGGGTGGCCAATAATATCGAAATCGAATTCTTCCGCCATTTGCCTCTCACGAGCGAAATATTCGCGGCAAAAAGCTTCTACGCTGCCGCCGAAATGTTCCATAATCGCCGATTGAAAAGCTTCGGGCGATTTATCTACTCCTACTCTTACGCCATCCGGCGCGATGAGATAGTGAATCGAACCAATTATGAAATCAGGCTCTATCATCGAATAAATTTTTCTATCGGGGAATGAAATGCCCGGCACAAAATCGGCCTCTACGCCCAATCGGATTTCGAGTTTCCCCTTGAATTCTTCCGCTACCGCACGGACATCCTTGGCATAATCGCGAATATTATCTTTCTTAAGAGGCCAATCTTCCGGATCGCCCGGGAGCATGGCGTGGCTAGAGAAGCCAAGGACAACAAAGCCTTTTGCAAGCGCGGCGCAAGCCATCTCGCGAACCGACGCGCTTCCATCGCACCATGTAGTATGGGTATGAAGATTTATCTTCATACTATCGCAGCATTAATTACGCCGCAATTACTTTTTTGCGCCGAGCGCACATCGATTTGCAGGCGTTTATCCGCCGTAACGACGACAATTTTATTGGGGTCGTCGCGAAAATGCGCCATCCTTACGAAACTGACAATCATCTTATCGGCGCGCTGCGGTCCTACCCCGCCGGTATATGTAATACGATAGCGGTCTTTGACGATTGTTTTCTCGTCCTGCCCATCAAGAACAAGCCAAATATAGTCCTTTGGATGCTCCGCGAGGAATTTTTCGATTACTTCGCAAAGTCCTTTGACGGATGATTTCTTTTGCCAGAAGACGCCAAATTCGGTGTTTTCCTTTCGCAAGCGCGCTCTATCATCACCAAGGAGAATGTTCCAACCATCAATAATAATGAATCTGCCGCCTTCCTCGAGAGAATGCAAATCGGCAGCTGCGGTCAAGGCAAAATCGAAATGATTGTTAAGGACTGCGAGTTCCTGCTTTAGCTTCGCGTTTTCTACTTTCAGCTTGGCGTTTTCATCGCGCATCGCGCTTACGCCTGCGAAGCGCGATGCTAGAATTGTCGCTTGAACATCCATATTTCGATTATGCTTAAGCCTTCTTCCAAAGATTCGCGAGTTCCCCTGCAAGCGCCGTAAGTTGCTGGGTGCTTACAGGGTCCAGCGCGCCGCGAATTGTGACATTGTTTTGGGCGAAGGTGAGGTTCTTCGATTTTTCGAGCATCCCCTTCATCACTTTCATCGCGTTAGGCGCCCACGAGCCATTTTCGATAAATCCTACAAAGCGGCTTTGGTAATTGCGCTCGGTGAGATGATCGATGAAATGGCGCATCCACGGGAAAATATCCATGTTGTAGGTAGTCGTGGCAAGGACGAGCGCACCATAACGGAACGCATCTTCCACGGCTTCCGGCTGGTCGTCGCGCGCCAAATCCGCAACAGCTACTTTCGGGCATCCGCGCGCGAGTACCAGTTCCTTCAATTTTAGCGCGGCTTCTTTAGTATGACCATAAACCGAGGTATAGGCGATAAGCAATCCAGGCGTTTCGACCGCATAGCTCGACCAGGTATTATACTGCTTGATTGCATGGGCGATTTCCTCTTCGGTTGACAGGACCGGGCCATGAAGAGGGCAAATTTTCTTGATTTCGAGATTCGCCGCTTTCTTGAGCAACATCTGCGTATTCACGCCATACTTGCCTACGATTCCGATATAGTATCGCCTCGCCTCGCAATCCCAGCCTTCGGGATCTACGACATCATTAGCGCCGAATTTGCCGAAGCCATCAGCCGAGAAAAGAATCTTGTCGGTCGTATCGTAAGTAACCATTACTTCCGGCCAGTGAACCATAGGCGCGGCGACGAATGCGAACGTGTGGCGACCAGTTGTAAGAGTATCGCCTTCCTTGATCACTACGCGTCTTTCTACCGGGCCAATACATTTATCGGCGAATTCCTGCCCGAAAAACTGCTTCATCATCGTGAACGCCTGATTGCTCGCGACAATTTTCGCTTCGGGATAAGTTTGGGCGAATCTCGCGATGTTCGCAGAATGGTCTGGCTCCATGTGCTGGACTACGAGGTAGTCGATCTTGGCATCTTGGATTTCTTTCTTGATGTTCGCCAGCCACTCATCGCCGAAGCGCCGGTCTACCGTATCGAAAACGAGAATCTTTTCATCTTTCACGAGATACGAATTGTAGGCCATGCCTTGAGGCACGACATACTGGCCTTCGAACAAATCGATTTCGTGGTCATTTACGCCTATATATTTGATATCTTCGGTAATTTGCATTGTAACTCCTTGAAACAAATCTGCTTTACTTATTTGGTTTCCTCGATCGAAACATTGTGGTTGATCTTCGCATTTGCTTTTTTGCGCTTATAGAACATTTCCATATTATCGAGAATTTCCTTCGCTTCTTCTGCTTTTTCTTTACGAAGTTCCTCGGCTTCTTCCGGAACGACGCTTGCTTCAAACCTTTCGATTTCCGCACGAAGCGCCGCCAGCATATCGCCGAAGAGAGTCACATCTTCTTTGAAGAAGTCGTTTTCTATATCGCTTTCGATTCTGCCCTTCGCTTTTTGCGCTTCTACATATTCATTCATCTTATCGCCGAAATCTCTTGAAATCCGCTCCATTCTTTTTTCGAAAGGAACGATGAATTTTTCTTCGATTTCCGCTTCTTTCTTCAACTCGTCCTTATTGTTGCGCATTTTCAGGAGCATTTTGGCGTATTTCTTGGCGCCGCCCTTCTGATAGCCGGTCGTTGCGATTTTAAGACCTGTTTCATCGAAAACAAGCGCAGTAGGGAAGCCTCTTATCGAATAGCGTTCGACGAGTTTCGGGTTTTCTTCCCTGGCTCTTTCGCTCAAAAGCGATTGATCGCGCGGGGAATCGATGAAAACGAGAATATAATCATTTGTGACGGCGCTCAAAAACGTCTCTTTCTCGAACACTTCTTTATCCAGGCGCCTGCACCAGCCGCACCAATCGCTGCCGGAAAAACAAACATACACAAACTTGCCGCTGGCCTTGGCTTCTTGAAAAGCCTCGGTAAGATTATCCGTAAAGCCTTGCGGGGTAGAAGTCTTTGCGAGTGTCGCCATGGGGAGCAAGGTTAAGAGGGCGATTAGCTTTTTCATGATTTGGGTTTTCCTTTCTCTTAAATTTTTGAAATTCTTTTTTGGGGGAGATTGGGGATGTTTTAATTTAGTCGAGCACATTCGTAACGAGCTGGCGCGCAATTTTATGCATGGTCTTTTCGCCTAAGAGGGCTTGAAGAATAACAAGCGCGAAAAGCATCGCCGCGCCGGGTCCTTGACCTGTTATGATATCGCCATCTGCGACTACAGGCACATTCGCCGATTTGCGATCTAGCTCTACCGAGCATGTCGGGTAGCAAGTAATATGCTGATCGGGGTCGAGGACTTCAGCTTCGACAAGCACAATCGGAGCTGCGCAAATCGCGGCGATCAGGCGGCCCTCGGATTTTTGACGTCTAAGAAGATCGAATACTTCGTGGCTGGCCTTCAGATTTTCCGTTCCCTCACCGCCGCCAGGCAATATTACAACAGCAAAATCCGTCTCTTTTACGTTCGCGAGCGTCTCATCGGCTTTTACGATTATGCCGTGAGCGCCGCGAACCTCGACATTTTCGCCGATAGCGGCCATGACGACTTCCACGCCGCCACGCCGCAATATATCGACTACGCTCAACGCTTCGATTTCTTCGAATCCATCCGCCAATAATACTACTGCATTTTGCATTGTGGAAGTCCTCTCTCTTTTTATTCGTTTTACTTACGACATCGTCTTTGCGACATTGCACTTGATTTTGCGACCGAGAATTTCCTTGTCGCTCAATACTGCAAGCGCCGCATCGACTTCCGCCTTGTTGGGCATGTGCACAAAGCCAAAGCCCTTGGATTTACCGTTGAAACGGTTGGTGATAATTCTCGCGGAATTTACCTTGCCAAAAGCTTCGAATTCCTTGCGAAGCTTCTCTTCGGTTAACTCGTAGCTTAAGTTCCCGACATAAATTTCGATTGAACCATCTGCCGGCGGCGCGTGGGGCTTTTCGCGATTTCCCCCTTTGCCTGCTGAAACTCTGCCCTTCGCGCCTCTCTTGCTGTTGTTTGGCGCGGAAGACTTCTTAGCTAACATCTTTGGCACGAAATACCCGAGCAGCGCACCCGCTACGCCAGATATTACGCCTACTGTTATGCAACAATTCATCTTATTGTTTTCTCCTGCTTCTCTTTTTTCGGTGCCGAGTTTATTTTACTCTTCCATCAGTGGTTTCTATAGTCACCGAGAGATTTCATTCTGCTCGGGTGACGCAGTTTTCTCAGCGCCTTCGCCTCGATCTGACGAATTCGTTCGCGCGTTACATTGAATAGACGACCTACCTCTTCCAATGTTCGCGTATAACCATCTGTCAGGCCATATCTGAAATCTATTACTTGACGCTCGCGATCAGTGAGCGTTTCGAGAATTTCTTTCAGTCTATCCTTAAGCAAATGCCCTTCCGTTACTTCGAAAGGATTTTCGCTCGAAAGATCGGGGATGAAATCGCCATAGTGGGCGTCATCATTATCACCGACCTTGGACTGCAGCGAAATCGGCTGTTGCGACATCTTTCTGACGGCGCGAACCTGATCTGGCGGCATTGCCATTTCTTCGGAAAGCTCCTTCTCGGAAGGTTCGCGACCAAGCCTTTGGATGAGCTTCTTCTGAACTCGCATTAGCTTATTGATAGTTTCTATCATGTGCACAGGTATACGGATTGTCCTCGCCTGGTCTGCGATAGCTCTCGTCGCGGCCTGGCGAATCCACCATGTAGCGTATGTAGAAAATTTATAGCCTCTCTTGTATTCGAACTTTTCGACCGCCTTCATTAGCCCCGTGTTGCCTTCTTGAATCAAATCAAGAAAACTCAAACCTCGGTTCATGTATTTCTTCACGATCGAAATTACGAGCCTCAGGTTGGCTTCCACCATCTTGGTTCTCGCGATCTGCCCCGCCTTGAGGATTTTACGCATTTCGGAAAACGTCGAAAGGAACTCTTCCGGCACCATTCCGAAGAGCGCTTCCAGCTTTTCCATTTTCGACCTCAGAGCGGCCAGCTCGTTGTCGCGTCTCTTTGAAGGCCGCTCTTGCTGAAGCTTCGCATTTTTCGCTACCATCGAGCGATAGGGCAAATATATCTGCTCGTCTGCATCGGCACATAGCGCTTCCAGGACTTTCTGCTTAAAGCTCAAGTCGTCGAAACACTGCTTCAGTTCGTTTCTCGCCTTCGTCAGATTTTCCTCTGTTTCCTTGAGAACGCTTTGCGGCGTATTCCTTTTTGTAAGGGCCGCAAGGTGCTTTCTGGAAGCTTCGGTAAGACGCTGTTCAACCTCTTTAATCTGCTTTCTCAGGCCCGGCACGAGTTCCATATAGGCATCGCGCTTCTCATCGAATTTATCTGTAACGATTCTATCGAAGCGTTCTGTCTGGCCCTCAAGTTTATCGAGCAGCTTTGTATACATCGGCGGCGCGAAGAGAAAGCGGTTGAAATATTCCCTCGTCTTGACCTCGGAATTTTCGATCGTCTGGCAAATCGAAATTTCCTCATCCTTCGATAACAGCTGAACCTGCCCCATTTGGTGCAGATACATCCTTATCGGATCTTCAATCATCTCTTGCGCGCGCGCCTTGGCATCTATCGCCTTCTCGGCCTTGGATTCCAGCCAGCGCTTTACATCTTCTTCACGGATTACTTGCACGCCAAGAGCTTCGAGTATCTTCAAATATCGCTCAGACTGAATCTCGTCGACAATCGTCTGAGGCAGAATTTGATTCAACTCTTCGTAAGTAATATACCCGCCGTTTGCCTCACTGCGGCGCTTAACATCGTTCAGCACGTCGTTAAGCTCCTTTTCGCGAAGGATGGATATCCCTTCCATCGCCGGCAGAATATCAACCTCTTCATCTGGATCGATCGGCACATTTGGCAAAAGGGGCGCGGGAGGCGGAAGATCGTCGCCTTCGAGCTCGTCTTCATTTACGCCCTCGGCCTTCTGGACTTCCGCGACCAATTTATCATCGTCAAAATCGCTTGGAATATCATCATCCCCTTCGACAAGACCAGCTTCATCGAGCCCTTCCAGCTCATCCGCCAAAGATTCCATAGCTGAATCGAATTCGCTATCTTCGAGCAAAATTTCTTCTTCGGAAGGAAAATTACTCTCTTCAGCCACCTCCTCGGAGGGTTTATTTAAGCTTTTAGACCGTTTTGCAGCCTTTTTTTCGTCGGTAACATCCTTTGCCAGCGATTTCTTCGATTTTGCCATATCTCTCCAGTATACAATACGCCCGCCTGCACCTTGTCAAGAGGGTGCCGGGTATTATACCATAATCCCCCGCCTCAGCGCAACCCCCCAAGTGATTTTTTTTGTCACAAGTCACCAGCCGCCGACAAGGGGTCTTGACCAATTACTCACGATATGTTAAAATGCCGGTATAAAAATGAAAGGAGTTCTCAAATATGCTCAGGAAGCGCACTTCGCAAATTGTTCAAGAAAAAACCAGGCTCTTCGCAAAGAATGTAGTTTTGCTCTTTCGTCACATGAAAAAGCATCGAGTGTCGACTATTGCGACTCAATTTTTGCGCAGCGGAACATCAATCGGGGCAAATATTGCCGAAGGCCGATACGCCCAGTCGCCCAGCGATGCGCTCGCGAAATATTACATCGCGCAAAAAGAAGCTGCTGAAACGCTCTATTGGCTTGAGCTTTTTAAAGATTCCGGCGCTCTCGCCGGCGCAAAAAAGTTCTCTAACCTCCATGAAGATTGCAAAGAACTGCTAAACCTCCTAGAACGTCTCATATCTCTCGCAAAAGCTGCGAAATCGCGAAAAAAAGCCTCACTTTTGAAAGAAAGAAGCGCGCGAAGAGGCCGAAAGAATCTCTCGCCAAAAAAATCGGTTAAAAGCAAAAAACCGAAAAAGGGTTAACTTGCAAGCCCTTGTTTATATTGTTCCAAGGCTTGCGCCACCTGGTCGGGGCAAGATGTGCCGTTCCTGCAAGGGATTCCCTTCAGCAGATTGATTACATCATCTACTTTGCGTCCGACTACTAGCTTGGAAACGCCCTTCGTATTGCCTGGGCAGCCGCCTATTATTTCGCAAGCAGTGACGATTCCGTTCTCGACTTCGTAATTGATCGCTTTCGAGCAGGTGCCGGTCGTTTTATAAGTAAACATGATTTTCTCCTTATCGTTGTTTCAAGGTTAGTTTGATATTCTTTCTATAGGCAAAGCCTGTATATAGCTTCGACATCGCTTTCATCAAGCTCTTGGAACGAGCCGAGGGTATTGCCGGAAAGATTCATCGTCTTGACGAGCTTCGGAATATCTTCTTCCTTAGCGCCAAGCTCGGCAAAATTCACCGGTAGCCCCATAGATTTCAGCCAACTCTTGAAGGCTTCGATTCCTTCTAGCGCGGCGCTTTCATCATCGACGCTCATGCCGACATTAAAGACGTTTCTGGCAAAGCGAGCAAATCGCGCGACACCGTTTTTTATGGACATATTTCATCCACGCCGGCATGACAACCGCAAGCCCGGCGCCATGCGCGCAATCATAAAGCGCCGAAAGTTCGTGCTCGATACCGTGGCTTGCCCAATCTTGCAATCGCCCGACGCCGCAGATATCGTTATGAGCAAGAGTTCCAGCCCACATGATATTCGCCCTAGCCTGATAATCATCAGGGTTGGCCATTACCTTCAATCCTTCCTCGATAATGCACTTCATCACCCCTTCGCAAAGATTATCGGTCAACGCTACATCTTGGGTCGGTGAAAAATATCTCTCGCAAAGATGCGCGAACATATCCGCGAGTCCGCACGCGGTCTGGAATGGCGGTAGACTCATTGTCAATTCCGGATTCATAATCGCGAATTTTGGTCTTAGGATATCCGCACCAGCCGCCCTTTTTAGATTTTCCGGCTCGAGATTTATTACGGTATTAGGCGAAGCTTCGCTGCCGGCCGCGGCAATAGTCAAAACGACGCCAACGCCAAGCGCCGCAGGAATAGCCGGCCGAACCTTGACTTCGCGGCCGACATAGAACTTGCGCCAAACGCCATCATTCGCGGCCCCTATAGCAATTGCCTTTGCAGAATCGATTACGCTACCTCCACCGACTGCGAGAATAAAATCGACCTTTTCCTCAAGCGCAAGCTTGATTCCTTCTTCCACAAGCGAGCTACGGGGATTTGGCTTTACTCCGCCCAATTCCACAGTTTCTACGCCAGCCTTTTCGAGCGAAGCGCGGACTCTCGCAATCAAGCCGCTTGAGAGCGCGCTCCTTCCGCCATAGTGAAGCAAGGTTTTCTTGCCTCCAAACTTCTTCACGAGTTCACCCGAAAGCGCCTCTTTGCCCCTTCCGAAAGCAAAATATGTCGGCGAACAATAATTGAAATCAGTCATAGTATTTCCCCTAATATGTGCTGGTGAGAAGTATTTTACCATTTTTCCCTATGGTAAATCAAACATAATATGCAAATAAAAAACCTGGGAGGCCCCCAATGCCTCCCAGGAGAAAGGATAAACCACAAACTAAACCAACCCTAACTAAACAGATTACGCCCCAAACCCAAAATATTCATTTGCATTATTGAAAGATATATCGCTTACGATCTGGCCAAGCCATTTGATATCGTTCGGTAGCTCGCCCTTCTCGATTTCCTGACCAAACTTCTGGCAAAGAAGTCTGCGGAAATATTCGTGGCGCGTATAGCTGAGGAACGAACGCGAATCTGTAAGCATACCTACGAAATTGCCTAAACTGCCGAGAGCGGCGAGCGCTTCGATCTGCTTGCGCATGCCATCCTTCTGATCGAGGAACCACCACGCCGCACCAAGCTGAATCTTACCGCGGAATGGCGCTTTCTGGAAACATCCCATTACCGTCGCAAGCATCTCGTTATCCTTCGGATTGAGAGAATAGAGAATTGTGCGAGGCAGAGAATCTTCTTTCTCGAGACGGTCGAAGAGCTTTGCAAGATTTTCGGTAACCGACCAGTCGCCAATGCAATCGAAGCCGGTATCTGGCCCCATTACATCATACATTGCGCTGTTGAGGTCTCTCAAGCAATTATAATGGAGCTGCGCCGACCAGTTGGCCGCAGAATCCATCTTCAGTCCTTCATAAAGCCAGGCACTCTTGAATTTCAGCGCTTCTTCTGGCGTAAGAGCGGTCTTGCCGGCGCGCGCCTTTTTGAAAATCGCCTTGAGTTCAGATTCTTTGTAGGGCGCGGCGAAAATTTCCGTAATTCCGTAATCGGAAACCACGCAACCTGCCGCGGCGAAGAAATCATGCCTCTTCTGCATCGCAGCGCGGAAATCATCGATTGTAGCGATTTTCATTTTCGCTGCTGCGGCGAGTTTATCGATCCACTCGTTCCAGGTCTTGAGATTTTCGACCTTCGAAGCTTTATCGCTGCGCCAAGCCGGGCGAATCTGAGTGGAAAAAGGATTCTTCGCAATCGCCAGATGATATTCGAGAGAATCGACGGGGTCGTCTGTAGTGCAGACTACCGCGACATTCGATTTTTTCATCAGCCCGCGCGCCGAAAACCATTTTTCCTTCAGCTTCTTGTTGCACTTCTCGTATATACGCTTTGCGCTCGCGGCAGACAAACGCTCAGTAACGCCGAAATAGCGAGCGAGCTCGAGGTGCGACCAGTCGAACAGAGGATTCTTGACGAGGCGCTCCATCGTCTTGGCAAACGCTTCGAACTTCTCCCAACCGGATGCGCAGCCATCTTTACCGCGACCGGAGCAAAGGCGCTCTTCAAATCCGTTAGAGCGCATCTGACGCCACTTATAGTGATCGCCGCCAAGCCAGACTTCAGCAATATCATTCCAACGCTTATCCTCGGCGATTTCCACCGGGGGGAGGTGGCAGTGATAGTCGATAATCGGCATCGGTTCGGCGTAACCATGGTAAAGTTCGCGCGCCGCCTTGGTATCGAGGAGGAAATCGTCGTTGATGAATGGTTTAGCTTTAGTTGCCATAATCAATTACCTCCACTGGATTATTTCATGTTATCGTAGTGGCGGGCGATGGCTTCATAGCCCTGAATCATCGCCTCTGGCAATTTGCCATAGAGCTTGTAGTAATCGCAAACCACGGGCAAGCAGCGCGTCTTCCATTTCGCGACTGTATTCAGCGCGATAGACGAAAGCTGGTGATGCGCGAAAGGATTTGCGAATCGTTCGAGGACGCTCTCGGCATATTCCTTCTTCTCTTCATCAGGCAAAGCGACAGTCGGGAAGATTTCCTCGAAGACTACTTTGCGCACGAACTTATTGAAATCGGGATCTTCAATGCACTGGGCGACTTCCGTGAAGCCCTTCTCGAGACCAAGATATACGAGCGTCGTGTGGGTTGCATTGAGGAAGCGAACTTTGCGCGTCCTGTAAGGCTGCATATCGGGCGTATAAACGACATTGACGCCTGCCTTCTGGAGCGGAAGTTCAGCTTCAAGGTCGAAACCAACCGGCGTTTCGATAACGAAGAAATGGAATGGTTCGCCGCATACAAGGACATCATCCTTTTCGCCAAGCTGTTTCGCGTAGCGCTCGGCAGATTCAGGATCAGGACGCCCCGCGACGATTCTATCGACGAGAGTCGAGCAAAATACGCATTCTTTTTCTACATACTCCGCGAGCTCGGCATCGTTCCAATCAGCCGCGTACGCGAGAACGCACTTCTTGAGGTTGCCGCCATTATGCTCGATTAGTTCGCAAGGAATGAACACGAGACCCGGGAGCCCCGCCGCTTTACGCGCCTTGAGGAATTTCGCGACTTTCGAAGGGAATGTTACTTGATCTTTTACATACTGTATTCCAGCTTCGGTCGTATTGGAAAATACAAATCTAAGTGAAGGAATCTTGGCATATTCATCAAGATTCTGCCACATATCTACACCCTTGACGCAGGTGATTTCTTCAATTTCTTCAACAGTCTTGCCGCCGATGATACCACGCAGACAGGTATGATACTTTCCGCCGCGATCATTGAGGATTTTCGCAGGAACGCAAAGTTCATCGCCAATCGGCTGGATAATCTGCACTGCGCCATCGAAACCGGCTTTATCATTCATCTTCTGGACCATCCAGTCGATGAAACACCTTAAGAAGTTGCCTTCTCCGAATTGTAGAATCTTAATATCGCTCATTTTGGTTTTTTCCTTTCCTTTGTCCCGTAGGATGGCACATATTATAGCAAATTTTATAAAACAATTCACTACACCATGGTGTAGTAAATCGATTTTTTGCGCTTCGCCGCCCCGTTTCCAGCTTTTCCAGATACTCTAGAAATTCCAGGTTTTCTAGAATCCCTAGAAAACCTAGAACTAGCGACTAACGACTAGCGACTAACTACTCGTCAATCTCCACAGACGGGATGTAATTTTCTTGCAGCCACGCGTCGGCGCTTGCCTTGCCGCTCCACTCTTCGCCAGTAATAGTTTCGTAGCTTTCTTTTGCGTATGGCGTCGCCGAAGAATTAGACTCTATTATATCGGAAATCACCGAAATCGCCGCTTGTTCATCTATTCCGATAAGCTCGTTCGCGATATTTTCGAGCATATCCTTATCTGACAACGCCTTGAGCGCAAGCTCTATTACACTTGCCTTTTCGCTATCGTTCTCGATTTCCTGAAGCGCGCTCAACCATTCTTCGCCCGCGAGCTCCGCGATTTCACTATCGGAATCGGAAAGGAAAGCCGTCATTTCAGCTAGACTGCTCGAGCCGGATGTCCCAAGCGCGCGAATTGTCTTTTCCTTTAGTTCCTTGTTCTTTGAAGAAGCGATTTGCGAAGAAAGCTTGCGAAGGGTTGCGAAGTCGTCGGCATCGGCGGCTTTATCGATGGCAGCAAGAAGTTTTTGTTCTTCTTGAGGATATGCAACGCCTTCTTCATCGCGATAGACACCATCGTCATTGGGCTCTGCGCCCATTTTACCCGTTACTCCAGAGCCGATTACAATCTTGGGTTTTTCTTCGCTCGTTACCTCATCCTCTTCGACCAAAGCGGTTTCTTTTACTTCTGCCGGCGTAGTTTTTATTTCTTCTGCAATAAGATTTGCTTCACCTGCGAGCGTCTTGCCTGCATCTTTTCCGGCTTTCGGCGTTTCGGCTTCGGCCTTAGGCAATTCTTGCTTCTCGCCCTTCTCGAGGAATCTATTCAGGTAACCGGCCTTCCAAGCGTAATAAGCGCCGGCGGCAAGCGCGCCTACAACCAACAGAAAGATTATGATTTTTTTCATTGCTCTTATTCCTTCTTCTTTTCGTTAGACATTATCTTCTTAAGCTCCCTCGCCCAAATGCGATAACCCTCGGCATTCGGATGAATGCCATCGTTAAAGAGTTCTTCTCTGACGCGGCCGGATTCATCTTGAAATCGAGAATCGAGATTAAGCAATATTATCTGATCATCGCCTTCGGCGATTTTCTCGATATAGGGATTCGCGCCTCTCACGCGGGCAATGATTTCTTCGGTGACTTTCGGCGGATGGATATCAGAGCGCGGCAGAATAGTCATTAGGATGATTTTCGATTCAGGATGCTTATCTTTAATCGTCTTGACGAGCGCGGCTACGCCGCCGCCAATTTCTTCCGAACTGTTTTGCCGGTTGTTCGTGCCGATCAGCACGCAGAAGAAATCGGCTTTATAGCCATTCAACTCGCCGTTTGCAAGACGCCAATGCGCCGTTTCCACCCTGTCGCCGCCAAACCCGCAATTCAAAACTTTGAGACCGGCGAATTCTTCATCAAACACCGCTTGCCCGTAGATATGGCGCTTTTCTTTTACTCTATTCCAGTTATGGGTAATCGAATCGCCCACGAGGACGAGATCGTAGTGGTGAGATTCATTGCGCTTTATCTTGCCGAGGCATGAATCATGTCGCCGCAAATAGCCGCCTGTATGAGAATCGTTGCGCTTTACGGGTATATCGATTCTGCCTTTTACATAGTCGTCTGCGTGCCCATCGTTGACTGCGATTTCACCGGAACGCGCCGCGCCAATCGTCAATATCGATATGGCGAGCGCGAGTATCATCTTAATATTCATACAGTTCTTCATATTCCTAGTTCCAAGTTTTCGCCTTAAATTATAGCATTTTTTGCAGTTTAGGTCTACGATCAATCCATTACTCTTGCCTGCGAAATTTCCGCTAAACCGCCTAAGACCATAATAAGACGGTCGATTCCTACTGCAATTCCGGCGGCAGATTCGATTTTTGCGATTTCAGTAAGGAAGTTGGAATCGATAGGATACGGCGATTCGTCAAGCGCCTTGCGTTCTTTGCGCGCTTCTTCGAAGCGACGCGCTTGTTCGGCCGAATCGCATAGCTCGGTGAAACAGTTGGCCAATTCCAGTCCTCGCCAATAAAATTCCCACCTCTCGGCGACATCGCCCGAAATCTTCGCGAGGCTCGCGCAAGGCGTAGGATAATCGACGAGAAAAACTCCTTCATGCCTCTTGAGCTCGGGTTCGATGATGGTCGCCATATCATAATCGAATTTATCTCGATTCCACTCGCCTTCCCATGGATCCCACGAAGCGAATTCTCTATAAGCGCGCCGGACGGAAATTTCCTCGATTTTGCATTGCTCTTTTTTGGCGCGCGAAGAAAAATTTTCCATTAGAGCAAGAAACATCCGGCGAAAATCTTCCTTTATGTCAAGATATGTCGCCTGACTCCTATACCATTCGAGCATCGTAAATTCGCTGTTATGCCTGGAGCCGATTTCTCCATCTCTGAAGCATGGGCCGATTTGATAGATTTTATCTAGCCCTGCTGCGAGGAGTTTTTTCATTTGCAATTCCGGCGAAGCGCGCAAAAAACCGCCTGTGGAGACTGGCGGACAATCTATGTTGGGTTCCGGCGCGGGCGCTTTTATGCGAACAGGCGTTTCGACCTCGAGAAAACCCATCTCGTCGAAAAATCGGCGAATTTCCTTTATCGCTTGCGCGCGCAGTCGTATCGCCTCGAGTTTCACGTGTAGCGCTCGAGATATTTCGCGAGTTTCGCACCAAGCCTCGCTTCAAGCCACGGCTCGACTTCCCAAAAATCCCTTAACGCGAGATATTCGCCAACCGGACCCGTCTGCCCGGGCTTCACGCCATATTCCGCCTTAAGCATGATATTTCGCGCCGTCGCCTCGCTAGAGACGAATTCCATTACCTGAGTCTTGAAGCCGAGTATTCTCAAAATCATCGCGCGGAATGAATCAGTCAATATGTCGCAAAGCCTTTCGCGCAAAATCGATTGCCGCAATAAGCCGCCGAAAGAAGCCGCCGCGCCGACTGATTTGCCGCTCATTTCGCCAAGGCGCTTCTGGAGTTCATGCTGACAGCATGGCGCCGAAAGAATGTATCTTGAGCGCCATTCCACGCCTTTGGCAATCGCTTCATCGGTAGCCGTATCGCAGGCATGAAGCGAAACGACCATTTCGACTTTTGGTGCAGACCCTTTTTCGCCGCCCAATGTTTCCGCCGGAGTAAAATCGGCTAAATCGGATTGGATAAAGACGACTTCATTTTCGACGTCAAGAGCCTTGGCCATCTTCCTCGCGGCCTCGATTACATCCTGTCTTCTATCGACGCCATAGATTTTTACGTTATCTATTCCCCATACTCTCGTCAAATAAAAGTAAAGCCCTAGAGTAAGATATGCCTTGCCGCAACCGCAATCGACGATAGTAAAAACGCCGCTATCCGGCTTTTTGGGCTCAAGCTCGCCTACGACCTTGAGAAATTCATTCACCTGATCGTATTTTCCGCGCATCGATGCGCGAATCTTGCCTTCGCCATCCGCAAACCCAACCACACGCAAATACGCCGCGCTATCGAATGAGTTAAGCGGCAGATTTTTCACTCTATCATGCGGTTTTACTTCAAACTCGCGGTTCATCGCTTTCGAACGCGATACGAGCACATGCGATTTCTTCGTAACTCTAATATGAAGGTCGCCTTCTTTCGTCATCAGATGAAGATCGCGCGCGCCCTTTTGCGCAATAATTTCCTCTAGCCCCCCGGCTATCTTTTCGCGGTCGAAATTCTTCACCTGAACCTGGCCATCATTGACCATCTCGGCTTGATATTTCACTACCCCGCCTATCGATACGGGACGAAGCGAAATTCTGAATTGACCTCCCCCGCGCCGGCAGCTTTGCACGAGCTTCATGAAGGATGGCGAAAATACTTTCGCCCTGATTTCTTCCTGAAGTGCTTCCTCGAGTTCGTAGCGTTCCATGATTTAGATCGAAAAGAGTAATCGTTTAGTTGTGCCGGCGCATCTGGCGCGTAACTACAGGTTCGATAACCTCGGGCATCGCGGCCGCGCCGCCCTTCGCGCTATTGCGCTTAATCAGCCACATCTGCAATATCGAAATGAGCTGCGAAAGAGTCCAGTAAAGCGATAGCGCGCTTGCGAAATTATAGAACATCACGAGCATCATTACAGGCATGAAAATCACCATCATTTTCTTTTGCCTGTCGTCGCCCGTCGAAGGCGTCAAAGCCGACTGGAGTCCCATCGTGAGCGCCATCAAAATCGGCAGAATATTCAGTCCGCCGAACCAAGGGAACCAGCTCGCGAAGAGATGTTCCGGCTGCGAGAGATCGCTAATCCAGAGGAATGAAGCGTATCTCAATTCGACCGCCGAGCGAAGAACATTGAATAGCGCAATGAATACGGGAATTTGCACGAGCATCGGCAGGCAGGAACTTAACGGATTTACTTTGTGCTCGCGATACAACGCAAATATTTCCTGCTGCATGCGCTGCGGATTATCCTTGAATTTCGTCTGAACCTCTTTCATCAGAGGCTGGATTTCCTGCATCTTCTTCATACCGACCGTGCTTTTGTGGGTAAGCGGCCAGAAGAGCACTCTAACGAGTATCGTAAGAAGAATAATCGCAATACCGTAATTCGGAATTATTTTATGGCAAATATTCAGCACCCACACAATCGGATAGCATACCCAGCGCCACATTCCGAAATCCATTACGTCCTTCATGCCTAAATCCCACAAAAGAGCCTGCTTTTTGGGTCCGAGGAAGAATGTGGAAGAAATTGCGCCGTTTTCCGGAATCGTTATATTCGCCTTTGCCGTCACTTCTTCAGGAACGTATTCCGCCTTATCCTCTCTTCTGATTTCAGCCGAAAATCCGCTATTGTCGGCGCTTGTTTCCACGAGAGCCGTAACGAAGAATTGGTTTTTCAAGGCTACCCACTTTTGCGCGCCGCGAACTTGCTCGCGGCTGACGATATCGTAGCCTTGCGCATTTTTGGCGCTCGCGCAGCTGCAACCGCCGGAGGAAACTGAAAGGTATGGCTTGAGCGGCGAATCGTCGTCGTTGTGGTGTATAACTTTGCCGCCGGCTTTTTCCATGCTCCAGCTATCAATGCTCGGCAAATCGCCGAGCGCCTCGCCTTTACGCATGGAACCGAGCGAAAATTTCGCCTCTTTCCCGGCCAAAGTCGGCATGGTATCTTCGAATACGAGATTGTAGTTGTCGCGCAACGATATTTTTCTTACTGCTTTTTCGTTTTTGAAAACTACTTCGTTCTCGCTCGCCGAGACGATTTCGAAAACTTCATTTGCGGCTATTGCGCCAGGCGATGAAATCGCTCCCAGGGGAGAGGCTGAAAAATCGAATTCCACCGGCGGATTGTTCTCGCCGGCTTCGCCGATATTGCGATTGTATTTTTTGAGTACGGCCTTTGTAACTACGCCGCCGTGGGAAGAAAGAGTAAGTTTTAGTTCTTCATTTTCGAGCGTGCGATATTCCGCCGGAACGCTTGGAATATAATCTGGCGCAACGCTGGCCGAAGGCGATTGCTGTGGAGCGGTATTTTGCACGCTGGGCGCAGCGGGCGCTTTGGCGACTTCCTGCGCCGTCTCGACCTCGGCAGCCTCTTCAGCAGGCTGTTCGTTTTTGGAACTAAACAAATACCACACCAGCACCAAGCCCAATATTAGAGAAATAATTTTTTCCGATTTGTTCATTTTATCGATTCCTGATTTTTCTTGTTGTTAAATACTCTTTATCGCAAGCGTATGCTTCCAGCAGCCTTTTTCCGGAACGGGGTCGTAGCCATGCGCGCCAAACGGGTGGCAGCGAAGAATCCTCCAAAGTCCCAAAACAACCCCTTTTAGCGAACCGTGAATCTTAATCGCCTCGATCATATAATTCGAGCAGCTCGGTTCAAACCGACAGCACCTGCCCATCAAGGGACTAAGCGCCGCTTGATATGCTTTTACCATCAATATTAAAAGCTTGCCCATTTGTTTTTGCTTGCTGGGGGGATTATTTCAACTTCGCCAATTTCTGAAGTTCTTTCATAACATCGCTACAGCTCTTGCCGGCGATTTGGCCGCGCGCGATAAGCACCCATTGGCCGCCTTGCGCAAAACATCCATCCTTTACCAGCAGTCTGAAAGCTTCTCTCATTAAACGCTTAGCGCGATTTCTATCGACTGCATCATGAAAGCTCTTCTTTGAAACGACAACGCCAGCCATAGGCTGAGCGTTGCTTCCAGGCGTCTCAAGCCGCCATGCGACTAGGAGACGCCCTTTGAAGGAGCGTCCCCGGTCGAAGACAAATTTGTACTTCGCGCCGGGGAGCCGAGTCGTCATACCTGAGTCAAGCGCTTGCGCCCTTTAGCGCGGCGGCGTGCCAATACCTTACGGCCGCCTTTCGTAGCCTTGCGTGCACGATAACCAATCTTCCTTTTCCTCTTGATCTTCGAGGGCTGCCATGTCATTTTCATTTTTGAATCGTTCCTTTCGACTTAAAATTTTGTTTTCCCGCCTACTCAACCTTCTTTAGGAAGGAAGATAGTGTTTGCACGACGGCAAAGCTGAATCGCGACTCCCCACGGATCGCGCAAAATCGCCATGTGGAACGCGGGATTTTCAAGCTTGAGCTGCTCAAGCGTTGCGCCAGCCGCGACGAGACGATCGACATCCGCCTTCACATCATCCGATACGAATGCAACATGGAGGGTCATCGAATTCATCGCCTTGTAATCGGGCGCCGCAGAAGTTTCGCCGGTCCTGTAGACTTCCAAACCAGCCGTGCCGGATTCATCCATGATGAAACCAGGGTTGGTTGAAACTCTCATACCAAGATTCTTGCACCACCACGCCTTGAATGCCTCGGCGTCCGGTACATCAATCGCAAAATGTTCAAGCTTCATCTTCTTCTCTCCTTTAAAGAATAACCGAATCGACGAATTACCGCTTAGCCTTCCGCTTCTAGCGCGGCATCGACTTCGTCGGTCGTTTCCATGTTCGTGTAGACATCCTGAACATCCTCGAGGTCTTCGAGCATATCCGTGAACTTGTTGATCGCCTTGGCTACCGCTATGTCGCTGACTGGCGCCGTCATATTCGGGATAAGCGTGCGCTCGGCGGAATTTTCTTCATCTACCGTGATACCGGCCGCCTTGATTGCTTCAAGGACATTCGTGAAATCGCTGCACTGGCACTTCACCGTAAAGCCGCCATCTTCGACTACTACATCTTCCGCGCCCGCATCAAGTGCAACTTCCATTACCTTATCTTCAGTAACGCCGTCTGCCGCCGGAATCATAATCTGGCCCATGCGGTCAAAGAGACGCGCCGCGCTGCCTTGCTTCGCGAGCTCAGTTCCGTTCTTCTTGAATACATTGCCGACTTCCGCCGCCGCACGATTCTTATTATCGGTCAAAACCGTGCAGACAATCGCGATTCCGCCCTTGATGCCTTCGTATACTGCATCGACGAGCGCCGCAGACTCAAGCTCGCCAGTTCCCTTCTTGATCGCGCGCTCGATATTATCGTTAGGCATCTGCGCAGCTTTCGCCTTCGCGATAAGCGTTCTCAAGGTCGGGTTGTTATCAGGATTCCCGCCCTTCGCCTTTACGACAATCGTGATTTCCTTGCCGAGCTTGGAGAAGATTTTGCCCTTCTTCGCATCCGCCGCGCCCTTCGCGCGCTTAATTGTAGCCCAGTGGCTGTGTCCTGACATTTCTTTTTCCTTTCAACTTTTATATGTTAAATTCTCTGTTTCTTTCTTTCACCTGTCCCTGTCCCGTATCCCGTGTTCCCTGTTCCCCTTGCTCCTTCACCTTCACCTTGCGCCTTCACCTATATTCCCTGTCCCGTGAATCCCTAATTTTTATGACGATAAGTAATACGCCCCTTGCCGAGGTCGTACGGTGATATTTCAACCGTTACCTTGTCGCCAATGGCGATCTTGATGAAAAACTTGCGCATTTTCCCGGAAATATGCGCCAAAACTTCATGCCCGTTTTCGAGCTGAACTTTATACATCGTTGCAGGTAAAACCTTGGTAACAACGCCTGTTACCTCAATCGCCTGATCTTCCTCTTTAGCCATTCTTTTCCCTATTTTAACCTAAAGCGCGTATATTTTATCATATTTAGGGGGTATAGCGCAAGGGGGGAGCAGCATTTTCTTGCATTTTTTTGCCCTGCGCGCCGCGGTCGAAAGTAGCATCAAAAAATAAATGGTACCTTCGACCGTGGACGAAGGTAGCGTCAGAATTTTGACGGTGGTTTCGTCCGTGGACGAAGGTAGCGTCAGAATTTTGACGGTGGTTTCGTCCATGGACGAAGGTAATGTCAGAATTTTGACGGTGGTTTCGTCCATGGTAGAATAGTGCGTCAAAATTTTGACGCTACTTTCGTCCTGGGTGAAGACAATTATACGGGACACGGGATTTACACGGGACAGAGAAGAGGGTTGTGCTGTAGGGTAACCAAGTTTTAGGTGAAGAATCAAGGTGAAGGTGAACAATGGTGACAATTCCACTCTCTTTCCTCCAACTCGAAACTCGAACTATGGCGGGGCGAGGGAGCAAAAAAATCAATTTACCCCCTTGCATCGGAGCCGAAAATATGATATCATTTCCGCCACTTTGACAAAATAGAAGGAAGTGTCAACATGAAGAAACTGATGTTTTCTGTGGGTTTTGCCACAGTTTCAGCGCTCTCGATGGGCGCTGGGTTTGGTATATACGAAGCTTCCAGCCGCGGCAACGCGATGGGTGGCGCGATCGTGGGCGATTCGTTCAATACAGATGCAACGATGAACTATTACAACCCCGCGAACATCTCTTTTGCGGAAAAAGTTCAGCTTGCCGCCGGCGTTACTTTCATCAATCCCTACTGCGATGTGGATGTTGAGCACAAGTCGCAAGACCGCATGAACCCAGGTTGGTTTACAGTTCCGACCTTCTACGCGACAATTCCGCTTCCTCTCGATTTCACATTTGGTTTTGGCACATATACGGAATATGGCCTCGGGACGAAATACGCTTATAATTGGGCGCTCGCGGGCGATACGAAGAAGACTACAATGCGTCAAGTTACTCTAAACCCCAACCTCGCATATAAAGTAACCTCCAAATGGAGCGTGGCGGCGGGTCTTCGCTTTAGCTGGATTCAATTCCAGAACCGTAAATCTCCATACGCCGGCGAAACGAGATATCAAGATTATAGCGTTGGGCCGTATTCCGGCACCCTTTCCGCCACCGACGCATATCACCTTTCTTCCAAGCTGAAAGGCGACGACTGGGGAATGGGCTGGATTGCGGCCACCTCCTATCAGTTGAACGAAGATATCTCGTTCGGTCTCGTATACCGCTCGCAAGTGAAGCACAAAATCAAAGGACGCTTCACGATGGATGGCACGGTCTCGGGTCAGATGAACGGCGTTTTATCCGCTCAGGGGCTTCCCCTTCCCGACCAGGCTGTTTCATCATCCTTCAGCCAAAGCCAGTATGAACACAAGAGAGCTAGCGCAAAGCTTCGCCTTCCTCGCAGCATTACGGGCGGCGTGAACTGGAATGTAACGCCTAAATACAGAGTTGGCGCAAGCCTTACCTGGACCGAGTGGTCAAGCATCAAGAATATCGACTTTAATATTCCCGGCCGCAGCTACCGCTTGCCTCTAAAATGGAGCGATGTTTGGCGCTTCGGAATCGGTATGGAATACGATCTTCTGCCGTGGATGTGCGTGCGTGGCGGCTATACTTACGATATGGACCCATCCTCGAAGCATCACGGCTCGACAATGATTCCTGCCGGCGACCGTCATATCATTGGTTCAGGTCTCGGCTTCGAAATTACCGAAAACCTCTGGCTGGACCTCGGGTATTCATTTATCCGTATGAACAACGACGACCGCTTCATAACGCTATCAAACCCGCAGACAGGCGAGAAGAAGCAGTATAAATTCGCTACTCACAACGGATTCTCGCACCTCGTTTCTGCGACAATCAGATATTCCTTCTAATTAGAGAAATGCGCCATGCCGAAAATCGATCATGACCGCAGAAAAGCCGAAATCGTCGCAGAGAGCATAAAGCTCTTTGCACGATTCGGTTACAGCGCAGTGAATTTCGGCATGATAGCGCGAAACATCGGCATCGCCCGCACCCTTCTATATACATACTTCAAGAACAAGCGGGAAATTTTCAATGAAGCAATAGATGGCGTAACAAGGCGAGTAGAGGCGAAATACGCCGAGGTAGTGCACTCGCGCCAAAGCGCCGATGCGAAATTGCGTCAGATTTGCATGACGGTATTCGCGATGCTTTTCGACAATCGCGATTTCGTATGCGTTATCGCCGATGTCCTTGCGAGCTACCGCAGAAAGGACGGCATTCCGCTCGATCGCGTAGATGCGCATACAAAAGGCGTAAAGCGCGTAATCCGCTCGCTTATCGGCGAAGCGATAAGACGCGGCGAATACAAGAAAGACGTAAACGCGCTTAAGGTAATGCGCCTCATATATTCGCAATTCGAGGCGCTTGCGCTCAGAATTACCATAACCGGCCGTGCAGAGCTTTCCGAATGCATCGACCAAATGGATTCGATTCTTTTCGCTCTAAAAATCTAGGCTAAGGCCTTGCTCGCCCACTCAGGCAGAGCAGTAGATATTTTGATTTTCTCCTGGGTCGCAGGGTGGGTAAACAGGGCCGAAAGAGCGTGCAGATAGTGGCCTACTTCATTTTCTACGGCAAATGCTCCATAAAGGCGGTCGTTTACGATGTGCATGCCGGCAATGGCGAGTTGCGCACGAATCTGATGGGTAACACCAGTAAAAATTTTGACCTCGAGGAGCGTGCGCTCTTCATTTTCCTCCATCGTATGCGCTATTGGACGAAAATTCGTCACGGCATGAAAGCTCCTCGCCTTCGCGCGCTCGGCGAGGGTTAGACGATTTTGTTTTGCATCGAGCATTCTGCAATATGGAAGACCAGGGTCATGAATCAAATCATTCTCGAGGGTAGCGCCAGTCGCCACGCACCCCTCAACAAGAGCAAGGTAAGTCTTTTCTACTTCTTGGGCGGAAAATTGCGCGCGGAGGCTTTCAAAGGCTCGCACGGTTCTAGCAACAAGAACAAGCCCCGATGTTCCCGAGTCTATTCGATGAAGTGCGCCAGCCATCAAAGGACGGTCCCCGAGAGGTGCGCATTCCGGGTATTTTGCGACGACTCCATTCATCAAAGTGCCCTTCTCGCTACGAGATAGAGGATGAACCGCGATGCCCCTAGGCTTATCGAAAGCGAGAATCGCTTCATCTTCCCAGACGCATTTAAGCGCGATATTGGGGTCTGGAGCGACTAAATTATCCTCAAGTTCCGCAAGCGCCTTCACAAAAACTTTCTCGCCGCCGCATACCTTCATTCCTTTAGAAGCTTTGCGTCCATTTACGAGTATATCGCCATTCTCGAGCGCTTCGCGTATGAAAGTGCGCGAAGAAGTAGGTAGCGCAATAAGCAAGGCGGCATCCAACCGAATGCCGCCCCGTTCTATTTCGAAATCTCGCTCCTTAATCATATCTATCGAGCATGCTTGGCGCGATTGGGGCCATGCCTTCCCAGTTTTGGTTTGTGGCCCATGGGAGCTTCGAATCTTCCGGCGTATCGGCTATGCACCCCGCGAGGAGCGCAAGGCCAAGCGCGGCAGCAAGGAGTTTAATCGGAGAACACGACATCGCCAACCTCGAGAGTACCCTGCTGCATGAAAGTATCGATATCAAAGACGACATAGTTCTTGCCAGGCACTTCCTGACGGAACTTGACGCGGCCGATAATCGAGCCGACCTTATCTTCAGGACCGGCGAAACGCTTCACGAGAAGCTCTGTGCCCTGGAAAATCGGCTTATCGCGCTTCGTGCCCTTGAGTTCATCGAGCGCGGCGCTCGAAAGCTCGACGACTACGAAGCCGAATTCATTCTCGGTTCTGATAATCTTACCCTTTTCGCCGAAGGATACCTGCGTCGTGCCGCCGGCCATGGTCGTGCCGACGCTACCGGCGCCTTGATTGAGCGCGCGCGCTTCGCGAAGCTGCTTCGTGAGCAGCTCGTTCCTATCCTTATAGGTCTGGATATCTTCATCTTTCTTGGCGATTTCTTCCTGAGCGAGCTGAATTTGCTCGCTCTTCGAGATGATTTCGCTCTCTAGCTCGCCAATTTGCGCTTTAATCTTTGTTACCTGGCTCTGGAGCTCGGCCTTTTCACCATTCAATTTGGCGATTTCGGCATCGCGGTTATTCATTTCCTCAAGTCTCTTGCGGGCTACGGGCTTAACCTCGTTCACCTCCTTGATGGCCATATTCAGCGCTTTGCGGAGCTTCGGGAGCTCGGCGCGCGTAGAATTCAGCTTTGCAAGCTGTTCGCCGCTGGCTTTGAAGAGGCTATCTAGCATATCGGTTGTGGTATTCCCATTGCCGGTAGACATTACCTTGCTACCATCTTCCACCATCGGCTTGCCTTCGGCATCCACAAGATATACGGCTTTGAGCTTCGTCTTCACCGCATCCGAGCGCCAATCGAAGGTCTTGAAGCCACCCTTCTCATATTGCTCATCGTACTGGACGCTTTCGAGAAGGTCCTTCGTGCTAGGATCTTCATCGCTGCTGATATCAAGCGGGCTTTCATCCATCTTGAGGACTTCAACAACCTCGCGAGTATCATCTTCGCCAGGCTTGCTTGCATCCTCGATTGTAGCCGCGAGCTTGATTATATAGTCGCGCTGGATTCGATCGCGGTCCGTAAGGACCTCGCGCTGAGACTGCAACTGCAGCTCGAACCAAAGTGATGCCCCTGCGAGAATCAGGAACAGATAAACAAATGCATGGAGTGCTTTATTCATGGCTGTCTATATCTCTTTTACGATTGTTACGCTGATATTTTACAATATTTTCTAACATCAATCAACCGTTTTATGATAAAATATTCGGCGTGGCATATAAGATTCTTAAATCAGACCCCCTCTCAAGGGCAAGGCTGGGACGGCTGGAAACCGCGCATGGACTAGTCGAAACGCCTGTTTTTATGGATGTCGGGACGCTTGGCACGGTGAAGTCGCTAGAGCCGCGCGACCTAATCGAGACGCGCGCGCAAATTATTCTAGGCAACACCTACCACTTGATGTTGAGGCCCGGCGCGCCTGTAATCGAGGCCGCGGGCGGCCTGCACCGCTTCATGAATTGGTCGGGGCCAATCCTTACCGACTCGGGAGGATTTCAGGTTTTCTCGCTCGCGAAGATGAGGAAGATCACCGAAGAAGGGTGCCGTTTCAACTCTCATATAGATGGGCACGAATTTTTCCTAGGGCCTAAAGAATCCATGGCGATGCAGCGAGTGCTCGGCTCTGATATAGCCATGGTGTTCGATGAATGCCTGCCGTGGCCTTGCGAACGCTCGCGCGCGGAAAAATCCGTCGAGCAGACCATTCGCTGGGCAAAAGCCTCGCTCGACGAGCCCCACGCGCCAGGTCAACTGATATTCGGCATTGTCCAAGGCGGCGTTTATGATGATATTAGGCGCCATTGCGCCGAAGAACTAGTGAAAATCGGCTTCGATGGCTATGCAATTGGCGGTGTTTCGGTTGGCGAGCCAGAGCAATTCATGTATAAAGCGGTCGATGCTAGCGTTCCATACCTGCCTGAAGACAAACCACGGTACGTAATGGGGCTTGGAGTAATGCACCAAATGGTGGAATGCGTAGCTCGCGGCGTGGATATGTTCGATTGCGTTATCCCCACGCGTGTCGCGCGCCATGGAACAGCCATTACCCGCAAGGGCAATATCGCAATAAAAGCGGCGAAATGGATTTACGACCAAAGCCCGGTTGAAGAAGGTTGCGATTGCTATTGCTGCAAGAATTTCACTCGCTCGTATATCAGGCATCTTCTATCATGCAACGAGATTCTCGGCCTTAGATTGCTGACTATTCACAATGTCTACGCGCTCAATCGGTTTATGGAAGATATGAGAAAAGCGATAGACGGCGGATATTTTCAAGATTTTAGAGAACAAACTCTGAAAGATACAACTACGAAAGGAAACGAAAACACATGAAAAAACTGATGATAGCCCTCGCGATTTCTGCTTTGGGCATCTTTGCATATTCACAAGAAGCAGGCACTGCGCCCGCGACGGCTCCTGCCGCCCCTTCTATCGAAGCGCCGGCGCCTGATGCCGTAATCGCTACGCCTAGCGCCGAAGCGTCGTCTGCGGGCGGTGAAGCGGCGGCTCCCGCAGCAGACAAGGCAAGCGAAGCGAAGAAGGCGCCTCGGCAATCGGGCGGCGGCTTTGGCATGTTCTTGCCGATGCTGATTATCCTCGCGATCTTCTACTTCATGATGATCAGGCCTCAGCAGAGAAAAGAGAAGGAACGCCGCAAGATGATTGACGAACTAAAGGCCGGTGCGAAAATCATATTCAGCGGCGGCATTATCGGCACAATCGTCGAAGCAGGCGAAAAGACTTTCAAAGTAGAAACCGCGCCAGGAACCGAAATGGAAGTTTTGCGTTCGGCCGTGCAGGGCTCTGTGCAGTAAGTTAAACAAAAAACAAGGAAACGACGGCTTAAATGGCATTGGTTCGCGGCAGATTTGGAATTGAATATTTCCAGCATCCCAAGAGAAACGACTCTTCAGGGATTGGGAAAATCATCACTGCCATAATCATAATCGCCGGCGTTTCCTTCATCGTCTCTTCCGTGCGGCGCTATCTGCGCGCACGCGAGGAGGCGGTAAATGTAGCCGCAACCGAGGAGCAGACTACTTCCGATAGCGCCGAAGAAGCCCGCGCCGACAAAGGGGAAAAACCCAATACAGATAGCGCCAAACCGACTTCGCCTCCTCCTCCGCCGCCTATTGTCGTCAGCGACCGCAATAGCCGACAAATTAGAGTCAGAAATCTGCTAATGAAGCTGGAGGAAGCCGAGAAGATGGCCAATATCGTAATGGCTGTAGCTACGATTGAAGAAATCCGCGATCTGCCAGGTGAACCTGCCGCCGATATCGACGATAAACTCGCGCGCCGGTTAGGCGAGCTAAATGTGAAATGGCTTTTTGAACTAGGTAATCGCCAGTGGATTAGCGAGGTAAAAGTCGGCAAGGGCGATAACGCAACACGCATCGCGAAAAAACATGGCGCTACTCTCGAATCTCTCATAAAACTCAATAAGCTTTCCAACGCAAACACCCTGAAACTCGGCACTACGATTAAAGTCATGAATCATCCACGCTTTAATCTAGCCGTCCACAAGAGAGCGAAATACGCCGATTTGCATCTTAACGGAAAATTCTTCAATCGATACGATTTGACTGGTGAAGTAAAAGGCGATATCGGGGTTCATAAAGCCGAGCAAAATGTACGCAATCAACTCGATAGACTCGGCATAAATCTAAGCCGCGAAAATCGCGACGAAATTGGCTCGCTCCTTCCGCCGGATACCGCGACGATTTCCATTTCCGAACTCTAAACGAATTCTAAAGCGCCCACATCCACCCCTCTTATCGCCGCTCTCTCGTTTGGCGCAAGAAGAACAACCACGGCCTAAAGCCGTGGTTGTCTTTTGATTCGTCATAGCTTTGACGATTAGAGCTGCGGGAGAGCTGCGAGCTCGGTGAGGAGCTTGTAGTTTTCCTTGAAGCCGGCTTCGGCCTTGCCGAGGAGCGCTTCGGCCTTTTCTGCACCGACCATCTTCACGAGCTGACGGAAGCGGTTTTCGCCGAGTTCCTTCGAAATCGCGTTCTTCGCGAACGATACAGTATCGGACTTATCCTTCGAATCGATCGTGAGGCCGTTCTTGCCTTCGGCAGAAACAGTCGGGTTGTAACGCCACAGCGGGAAGTGCACCGAGTCGACAGCCACGATCTGATGCGCAGGACCAGTTGCGGTATTGAGACCCTGTTCAATGCAGTGCGCGTAAGCGATGATGAGCGCCGGTCCGTTGTAGTTTTCAGCTTCAGTAAACGCCTTCACGGTCGCCGCCGGGTTAGCACCCATCGAGACATACGCTACATAGACGTTCTTATACTGCATCTGCATGAGACCGAGGTTCTTCTTCGCCTGCTGCTTGCCGCTAGCCGCGAACTTCGCAATCGCGCCAATCGGGGTCGCCTTGGAAGCCTGACCACCCGTATTCGAGTAGACTTCGGTATCCATTACAAGAACCTTCACATTCCTGCCGGAAGCGAGTACATGGTCGAGACCGCCGTAACCGATATCGTAAGCCCAGCCATCGCCGCCAAGAATCCAGACGGACTTGCGAACGAGGTTGTCAGCGACACCGAGCATCGCCTTGCAGGTCGGGCAATCGCACGCACCGAGGAGCTTCTTGAGCTCGGCAACAGCTACGCGCATTTCTTCAACGCCCTGTCCCTTCGCATCGTACTGGTCGATCGTCTTGATCTTCTCGAGGACAGCCTTGACTTCTGCGGGAGCCTTTTCGGAAGCGAGAATCTTGTCGACGAGCTCAAAGGCATAGCCCTGAAGCTTATCGGCAGAAATACGCATACCATAGCCGAACTGAGCGTTATCTTCGAAGAGCGAGTTGGACCAAGCCGGGCCCTTGCCGTCATTCCGCTGGCAGTATGGGGTCGTAGGCAGGTTGCCGCCGTAGATCGAGGAGCATCCCGTCGCGTTCGCGATAAGTAGTCTATCGCCGCAAAGCTGGGTGAGGAGCTTGACATAAGGCGTTTCACCGCAACCAGCGCACGCGCCGGAGAATTCGAAGAGAGGTCTCTTGAGCTGGCTATCTAGAATCTGCTTCGTATCGAGCTTGAGAGGATCGACATCCGGGAGTCCAAGGAAGAACTTCCAGTTCGCAGCTTCCGTCTTTCTGAGAGGAATCTGCTCGACCCACTTGAGAGCCGGGGCATCTTTGAAGCGCTCCTGCGACATCGGGCACTTGACCAAGCAAAGCTTGCAACCCATGCAGTCTTCTGGAGCGACCTGGACGGTAAACTTCTCGCCGAGACCCTTCATCTTAGGCGTCTTGGTATCGGCCGACTTGAAGGTTTCTGGCGCGCCTTCGAGAGCGGCGGCAGGATATACTTTCAAGCGGATTGCCGCGTGAGGGCAGATGATGGAGCACTGACCGCACTGAATACACTTGGTAGGATCCCACTGCGGAATAAACGCAGCGACATTCCTCTTTTCCCACTGGGTTGTCGCGGTTGGCCATGTGCCGTCATCAGGAATTGCGGAAACGGGCAATTCATTACCCTTCTGCGCAATCATCTTAGCTGTGACGCTCTTGATGAAGTCGGGCGCTTCGCAAGAAACTGCCGGCGGCTGTTTGAGCTTGCCCGCGGGCGCGGAAGGATACTTCACTTCTTCGATTGCAGCGCTTGCAGCTTCAATGCACTTCCAGTTCATCTCGACGACATCCTGTCCCTTCTTGGAATATGCCTTTTCGGCGTAGTCCTTGAGGACCTGGATAGGATCGAGCTCGGTTCCGTCGGCCTTCGCGAGCTTGATGCCCGAAAGCTTGAAGAACGCAGTCTGGAGCACGGTATTCGTGCGGGTGCCCATGCCGTTTTCACGAGCAATCTTCGCCGCATCGATTACATAGAACTTAAGCTGCTTATCGATAATGGCCTGCTCGACTTCATCAGGCATATTATCCCAGATTTCAGCCGCGCTGAAAGGCGAAGCGAGGAGGAATACAGAGCCGGGCTTGGCCGCCTTGAGCATATCGTACTTTTCGAGGTACGGGAAGCAGTGGCAAGCAGTGAAATCGGCCGAGTTGATGAAGTAGGGCGAGCGAATCATATCGGAGCCGAAGCGGAGGTGCGAAATCGTAACGCCGCCCGACTTCTTGGAGTCGTATTCGAAATAACCCTGAGCATAATTTTCGGTGTAATTGCCGATAATCTTGATCGAGTTCTTGTTCGCGCCGACCGTGCCATCCGCGCCAAGACCCCAGAACATGCACTCCTTGCGATCGCCCTTCGGGACTACGAAGCTCTCGTCGCCGAGAATGTAACGACCCGAGACATCGTCAACGATGCCGACCACAAAACGGTCAAGCGGCTTTTCGAGCGTCATGTTCGCGAAGATATTCGCGCACATCTGAGGAGTGAAATCCTTCGAACCGATGCCATAACGGCCTGCGAGCAGCTTCGGATACTTGAAGCTTACGACGCCATCCTGAAGTCCCTGGCCGATTGCCGCGGCGACATCGAGATAGAGAGGATCGTTCGCGCCGGGCTCTTTCGTGCGGTCGAGAACGGTGACGACCTTGACGGTTGCGGGAAGAGCCTTGACGAAATCGACCATGGAGAAAGGACGATAGAGGTGCACCTTGAGAAGGCCGACCTTCTTGCCTTCCTTGACGAGCGCGTCGACAGTCTCGTGAAGCGTATCGCACCCAGAGCCCATCGCGACAACGACATATTCGGCATCAGGCGCGCCGACATAATCATAAAGCTTATAGACGCGGCCGGTGAGCTTGGCGAGCTTATCCATATACTTCTGGACGATCGCCGGAGTCGCTTCGTAATACTTGTTGCAAGTTTCGCGTCCCTGGAAGTTGATGTCGGGGTTCTGGGCCGTACCGCGCATCGTAGGATGTTCAGGATCAAGCGCGCGCGCACGGAATTCGGCGACATACTTGTCGTCAATCATCTCACGAATGACTTCGGTCGGGATTTCTTCAATCTTCTGGACTTCGTGCGAGGTGCGGAAGCCATCGAAGAAGTGGAGGAACGGGACGCGCGATTCGAGGGTTGCCGCGTGAGCGACCATTGCCATATCGTGGGCTTCCTGAACCGAATTCGAGCAGAGCATCGCGAAACCGGTCTGACGGCAAGCCATTACATCGCCGTGGTCGCCGAAGATGCAAAGGCCCTGGCATGCGAGCGAGCGGGCCGAAACATGGAATACCGACGGGGTCAATTCGCCGGCAATCTTATACATATTAGGGATCATCAAGAGCAAGCCCTGCGACGCCGTAAAGGTCGTCGTAAGCGAGCCTGTCGTGAGCGCGCCATGAACAGCGCCGGCGGCGCCGCCTTCAGACTCCATCTCGACTACTGATGGGATTGAACCCCAGATATTCGTCTTGGCGTGAGCCGCGAGTTCATCGCATGTCTCTGCCATGGGCGACGAGGGGGTAATGGGATAGATCGCGGCTACTTCCGAGCACGCGAATGCGATTTGTGCAGCGGCCGTGTTGCCGTCTACCATTATCTTCTTTGCCATGTCCTTCTTCCTTACTTGCCCCCCTAGGGAGGCGGTTTTTCTTTTAACGAAATCTACAGTCGGGTATTATAGCATTTTATATGGGGTTCGCGCAAGGGAGAATCGTAATATTTTGTTTTCTCTTTATTCACCTTTTCCATCCCTATTACCCTTCTTCTACTCTTACAATCCACCCATTATCAGCGAACCAAAGGTGGAAATAGGGGTCGTATCGCGGAAATTATCTAGCGTCTGGCGCACATCACGAGCCAAACCTTCTATTTCATTATATAGCTCAGGTTCGTTTATCAGCTTGCCGAGAGACCCGTCGCCATCCCTCAAGCGCTCGGCGACGACATTGAGGTTGGTAAGCAAGGTCTCGGCACTCGTAGTTACCCCGCGCGCATCAAAGCTTTCGCACGCGGCCTTGAATGCGGCAAGCGATGCATCGACTTCTGCGCCGATGGGGTCATCCTCCGCCAGCAAGCGTCCGGCAAAGCCTTCGCCTCTATTAAGTCGCTCGACGATTTGAGAGGCATTCGAAATTGTGTTCTGCAAGTCTTTGTAGATCGTATCATCGGAAGAAAGAAGCTTACCAACCGTTCCTTCGCCGCGCTCTACGCGCTCGACAATCTTATTCACATTGCTTATCGCGATATTCGCGCCGCCGACTGCATCGCGCAAATCATTATATACCGTATCATCGGAAGAAAGCAGCTTGCCGACCGTCCCTTCTCCGCGCTCGATTCGGCTTACTACCTCCAGCACCTTCTCGCTTGCCGCCTCGATATTGGTAACAATCGCCTTCAATTCACCGCCAGATGTGAATTCGTTGATGTTTTTCGCAATATTCGATACGTCTCTCATCCAGTCTGTCGGCTGTTCGCCTTTAAAGAGCGTCGTATCAAGCGGAAGAACTTCGCCTTCGCCTTCTTCGAGAAGAAGGTAATTGCCGCCGAGCATCGATAGATTGCATACTGAAATCCTGCAAGTTTCGCGCAATATTACATCACGGTCGATTTCTATGGTAACTACAAGATTCGAAGGCGACAATGTAATAGCTTCCACCGCGCCTACTTTTGTTCCGCGATACATTACGCTATCATGATCCTTTAGCCCGCCGACATCGGTAAATACGACATTCGCCACGACTTTACGGCGCCCTTGTAGGACATCTACGCCGGAAATTATGATTGTAAAATATACAAGTAGCGCCAAAACCGCTAGCATGAACAAGCCGACTATCGCTTCTGAAAACGGATCTTTCCTTCTTGTGCTCATACTATCTCTCCTTTCATTGCCGCCAAAAACTCCTTAACGGCTGGATTTTGCGAATTTACGAATTCTTCAGGCTTTGAACATTCGATTGCCTTGCCTTCCTTTATCAGGAGTATCCTATCGGCGATATTCAATGCGCCCTGAAGATCGTGAGTAACGACTATCGATGTTATACCTAGCTCTTTATTGAGCTTTTTGATCAACCGGTTGATTGTTACACTGGTTACGGGGTCTAGGCCGCTCGTCGGTTCATCGTAAAGGACAATATCGGATTCGCGAACAATCGCCCTAGCGAGTCCCGCACGTTTCTGCATGCCTCCGGAAATTTCGGAAGGCAGTTTTTCCGCTGCAGCGCTCAATTCGACCGAAGCAAGCGCGGCGGCTACCTTCTCGTCTATTTCGGAATCTTTTAGATTCGTGCATTCTCGAAGAGGCAGGGCGACATTCTCGGCAACGCTCATCCAGGCGAGCAATGCGCCACCCTGGAAAAGATAACCAATTCGCGAACGAATATGAGTCAACTCTTTCGAAGAACATGATGATACATCTATACCATCGACCGTAATCTTTCCGGAAGTCGGCGTGAGAAGCCTTACTAAATGCTTGAGAGTTACCGATTTACCTGTCCCGGAAGGACCTACGAGCGCTAAAACTTCACCTTTCTCTACATCGAACGAAAGGCCGTCGAGAACTGCAACGCCATTAAACTTTTTTACGACATTCTCGAATTTTATCAGGCTCATCTATAACAAACTCTCGTAATCATATAACCTAACATCAAAATCAAAAGAAAGCTGACGATTACCGAGCGCTGGGTAGAGCGACCAACCCCAGTCGCGCCAACTTCTGTTCCAAATCCTTCCGAAACGGAAACAGTGCCAATTACGATGCCAAACACAAGCGCCTTCAAAAGGCCTACGAACAAATCCTTTGTATCGGCAATAGAAATCGCACTTGCCATGTATTGCTCGAAATCGACCCCTAATTGCGTAACGCCAACTACGCCGCCGCCTACTGTCCCGATAATGCAACAGAAAAATCCGAGTAGCGGCGCCATAAACACAAGCGCTAAAATTCTAGGCGATGCCAAATAGCGAATAGGCGAAATTGACATTATTTCGAGCGCGGCGACTTCATCGTTTACCTTCATTGTGCCTAGCTCGGCCGCAATCGCCGACCCGACGCAAGCCGCAAGGCACATGCCACAGCTAAAAGGCGCCATTTCGCGGATTAGCGAAATCATTACTGCCGCACCAAGGTAAATTTCTTGATTGAATCGCCTAAGCTCAAGCCCTACTTGCAATGCAAGAATCATGCCTGTAAAAAGCGAGACTACCGTTATTACAGGCAGTGTTCTAATGCCAGTTATGTATAATTGATTAAAAAGTTGGCTTCGCGAATCTTTTCTGACAATTACAGACGGAAAATAAAATATACTTATTGAAAGTATTCTCGCGGCCCAGCCAAGAGACGAAAGAAACTGCGTTATATGGCGAAAGAAGCCCTGCAACTTAGTCGCAGGGGCATCATCCCATATCGGTTCTCTGACAATCGTCATTTAACGCCGTTCCTGTTTCGGCTTTTATTCTGCAGGCGCAGGCTCTGCTACTGGTTCAGCGACAGGCGCTGGCTCGGCTACCGGTGCGGGAGCGGGTTCGACGACAGGTGCTGGCTCAGCGACCGGTGCTGGTTCGGCGACAGGCGCAGCGACTGTCTCGGGTTCGACTACTGGCGCTGGCTCGGCGACAGGCTCGGGTTCAACGACTGGCACAACAACAGGTTCTGCAACTGGTGCAGGTGCTGGCTCGGCTACCGGTGCTGGTTCGGCGACAGGCGCAGGCGTTTCTTCGGCAACTTCTGCCGAGAGCTCTTCTACTTCGCTCGTTGGGATAATCGGCTCACGCTTTTCCCAGCGCTTTACGATATCTTCAGCATCCTCGACCAAATCTTTTGCGGCTTCATCATCGGCAACTTCTTGCTTTAGCGCGGCGAGGCGCTCGAGAGCCTTGGCTTTATCGCCAGACTGCGCGAGCGAGCGAGCTGCGCCAATCTTGGCTTCAAGAACATACGGGCTTTCCGGATATGCTTCTGCGAAAGCATCATAAGCTTGAAGAGCTTCTGCGAACGAACCTAGCGCCTCGAGACATGCAACCTTGCCAAGCGCGGGGACTTCCTCAAAGCCAGCTGGCGCCTTGCCGTCTATTTCCGCAAAGATTTCAGCTGCGTTTTCATAGCTGCCTTCATCGAAATAGCTCTTTGCAAGACGAAGCTTGAGAGCAACGCCAGAATCAGAATCGCCAAAATCAGATACTGCCGCAGCGAGCTCTTCTGTCGTATTCGCAGTCATTAACGCGTCACCCGCTTTAGCGCGCTTTTCTTCACGCCACCACTTCACGCCATAAAAACAAGCTATGCCGACTAGAATAACTGCGCAGACCGCAATTGTCTTCTTGCCTTCCCTTTCCCACCATTCCAATACTGGCAACAACTCTTCTGGGATTTTCATTATCTATCTATTCCTTTCTTCCGATTGATTTAATTTGACTTATGAAATTTGTATTTATCCCTTGACTTCTAGCCTTCAGCCGTTTCATCTGAAGGACTCTTCGCGAATGAATTATCGTAAATATCTGCCCATTCATCCAAAGCCTTTTCACTCTTCCCTTCAGCCCTTAGAATGATGCGGTTATAATCTAGCGCATCGAGGAAATCGCGGTTATACACGAAGCGCGTCTTTCCTTTTACAGGAGAAACGCTCAATCTGCGAGGGCTTTCCATCAAAAGCGAGGATGTGAAATATACGGCCTTAGGTATCTTGAGCGACCTAAGCATTATCCCCATGGCCTTTCTGCCTACCGCCCCGCCATTTTCGTGCTGTGCTTTCAGGAGCGGCGTCATAAGAACAGCCGCGCGAATCGCGTTAGATACATCTATTCCAATTTCCGACATCTTGGCGTCGAATTCATCCAAAACTTCAAGATATCGCCAAGCCAAGCTCTTCGCACCGCCTGTTGCATCTATCGCATCGGCTAATTCCGGCAATAAATCGCGCGTTAGACCACATTCCCACATCATCTTGAATGCTTGAGCAGATTTCGAGAAAGAAAACAGACGAAAGATTTCTTCGCATACTCTTGGCGTACTCGCAGTCTTTATGCATTCATGCCTGCGTTTTATTGCGGCAAGGGTCTTTCGCTCGATTCTGAATTCAAGGCGTGAAGAAAACTTAATCGCCCTCATCATCCTAACGGGATCTTCCTGGAAACGAATATCCGGGTCGCCAATCGCACGAATCACCTTCTTTTCTAGGTCTTTCATGCCGCCGACCCAATCTATTACGCTAAAATCCTTTATATTGTAAAATAGACCATTCACCGTAAAATCGCGCCGGTAGGCATCTGTCTCTGGCGTCCCGAAATTATTATCTTCTTGCGGACCGCGCGAAGCATTTTCGAGGATTTCGCCGATAGACTGCGATTCCTGCCGAAAGGTCGCCGTTTCAATTACCTTATCTCCAAACCTGATATGCGCAAGACGGAAACGCCGCCCGACCAAAAAACAATTTCTGAACGCGCGCTTCACTTCAGATGGGCGCGCAGATGTGCCGACATCGAAATCTTTCGGCTTGCGCCCCAACAAAAGGTCACGCACACCCCCGCCAACCAAATAGGCCGTGTAGCCTAAATGCATAAGCCGATATAGGACCCGGAGCGCGTCCGGATCAATATTCTTGCGGGAAATGCAATGCTCAGGCCGTTTGTATACGACCGGTTTCCCTTTCCTTTTCTTTAAAAACGAAAGCATTGCCGAGAATTATAGCATTTTTTGCCGCAAATTGCTAGGGGGTAGCGTAATATTTTCGCGATTTTGCTTTCACAGCGACAGAATGGTGCCAATGTGGAAATGGCAACACTCTCACCATTACCCCCCCCCCCCCCCCCCGAGCACTCTAAACTCGAAAAATCACGCCCCCCCTTGCAAGACAAGGGCAATATATGGTATAATATGTGCCCTATGCAGGAAAAGCTGCTGATAGATATCGGGCGAATTGAGCCCGATGGAGCTGATTTTGACGGCGAAGTTGATATTATTGATATCGACGAAGAGTTTGTGCACCCGTTTGGCGGCGTGCGCTATAACCTCCATGCGCAGCTTTTTTCCAATGAACTCCTCTTAAGAGGGCATTTAGAGCAGGATTTCGACCTTGTATGCTCTAGATGCGGCAAAGATTTTGATACTACAATCAAGGTGGATGACTGGGTAGTATCGTTTGAAGTCGATCAAAATACATTGGAAGTCGATGCGAGCGAAGAAGCGCGGAGCGCGATTTTGCTCGAGTTACCCAACTATCCCGTGTGTTCGGATTCCTGCGTAGCGACAGAAGGCACATTTGGCGCGGCCGCTCCGAGTTCGGCGCTAGCGGCAGCGCTTGAAGAATTTGAAAAGAATCAACCAAAGAAATAAATAAAGATCAATATTTTTGAAAGGAGACAGCGATAATGGCAAGTCCTAAGCATAAAAAGTCGAAAATGCGCAAACGTCAAAGAGTAGCACAGCTCGAGAAGCCGATTCTGGCGAATGTAAGCGTATGCCCAGAATGTGGTGCGGCTAAGAAAGCTCACTGCGCATGCCCTAAGTGTGGTGTGTATAACGGTCGTAAGGTAACAAGTGCCGCATCTGCGGAAAAGTAATGACACGTGTTGCGCTAGATGCCATGGGTGGCGACTACGCCCCCAAACAGGTGATCGTTGGCGGAATCGAGGCGGTATTACAAGTCCCCGACCTGAAAGTGTTTCTCGTTGGCAATGAGGAAGTAATCCGCAAAACAATCAAACGCTTTTCGAAGCGCCGCTTGGCAGATGCCCAGAAGGCGCTCGATAAGGGGCTTATCGAAATTGTGCACGCGCCCGACCAGGTGGAAATGGAAGATATACCGGTCGAAGCGGTGCGCAAGAAAAAAGATTGCTCGATTAATGTAGCCATGCGCCTTGTGAAAGAAGGCAAGGCCGATGCATTCGTTTCTGCAGGCAACTCCGGCGCAGTCGCGACAAGCGCAATCTTGAATCTAGGCAGGATTAATGGCGTGAAGAGACCGGCTATCGCGATGGTCCTTCCGACGAACACCCCTTCTAGACCCCTGTTGCTGCTTGATTCCGGCGCGAATATGGATTGCCACCCAGAATGGCTTGTGCAATTCGCGATAATGGGCAACATCTATTCCAAGACGGTGCTTAGACGCGAAAAGCCTGAAGTCGGGTTGCTTTCTATCGGCACGGAAGATTGCAAAGGCAATCAGCTTACCCACGAGACATACCCGGAACTAAAGAAGCTTACCGATATCGACTTCGTCGGCAACATCGAAGGCCACGATATTTGCGGCGGCCAGCTTGATGTCGCGGTCTGCGATGGGTTTGTCGGCAATGTAGTCTTGAAGACCGTCGAATCGGTAGCTCACGCAATTGGCGGCTGGCTGAAGGCGGAGCTCAAGAAGACATTCTTCCGTAAGATCTGCGCCCTTCTGCTTAAGCCCGCATTCAATGCGCTCAAGAAGCAGATGGATCCCGAAGTATACGGTGGAGCGCCTCTGCTAGGCGTTCCTGGTACGGTGATTATTACTCACGGCAACTCTACCCACAAGGGGATCTTCTACGCCGTGAAATCGGCTCTCGCAGCCGCTCGTAACGACGTATCGGGCCTTATCGAAAAGGCTATAGCGAAGCAGGCCGAGAATCTGCAACAATAATGCAACTCTGCATCCATTCTCGCGAGATTGGAAGCAAGAGGGCGAACAAGAAAGATAAGGCGCGGCGCGAAGAAAGCGCCGCGCTCTAGGCAAAGAAAAGGATATACAAAAAGATTATGAGCGAATATAACTTCAGCGCCATAGAGAAAAAATGGCAAAAATATTGGCTGGAGAACGAGACATTCAAAACTCCTGCCAAAGATAATAGCGCAAATGCAAAAAATGCGCCGAAATTCTATTGCCTAGATATGTTCCCTTATCCTTCCGGCGCAGGTTTGCATGTAGGCCACCCGGAAGGCTACACTGCAACGGATATCCTTTGTCGCTATAAGAGAATGAAAGGCTTTAGGGTTCTGCATCCGATGGGCTGGGATGCCTTCGGCCTTCCTGCAGAACAATATGCCGTGGAAACAGGAACACATCCGGCGATAACGACAAAGAAGAATATCGACCGCTTCCGTGAGCAAATCAGAGCGCTTGGCTTCAGCTATGATTGGTCGAGAGAAGTCAACACCACCGACCCGAAATATTACAAGTGGACTCAGTGGATTTTCGAACAGCTCTACAAGAAAGGCCTCGCTTATGTCGCGGAAGTGCCGGTAAATTGGTGTCCGGCGCTCGGCACGGTTCTTGCCAATGAAGAAGTAATCGATGGCAAAAGCGAAAGAGGCAATCACCCCGTAATCCGCCGTCCAATGCGCCAGTGGATGCTTAAGATTACGGAATACGCCGAAAGGCTTTTGGCAGACCTCGATACTCTCGATTGGCCAGAGGGAGTCAAGGAAATGCAACGCAACTGGATCGGCAAATCGACAGGCGCACTAGTCGATTTCGCTGTAGAAAACAAAGAGGAAAAGTTAACCGTCTACACAACGCGTTGCGACACCCTTTTCGGCGCGACCTATATGGTAGTAAGCCCCGAGCACGCGTTTATCGAAAAGTGGCTTTCCGAGGGGGCGATAAAGAACGCCGATGAGGTAAACGCATACCGTCGCAAGGCGGCATCGAAGAGCGATCTCGAAAGAACCGAGCTCAACAAAGAAAAAACCGGTGTTCGCCTGGAAGGAATCGTGGGCATAAACCCGGTGAATGGCGAGAAGCTGCCGGTATTTATTTCCGATTACGTGCTCGCGAGCTACGGAACAGGCGCGATCATGGCTGTTCCCGCGCATGATGAGCGCGATTTCGATTTTGCGAAAGTATTCAATCTTCCGATTGTGCAGGTCGTCGCGCCGGCAGATAGCGAGGAAGCTCGCAATGCTTCGCCAAACCCGGTTCCATATACCGGCGATAAGGCGTTTACCGATATCGCGAGCGGTGTAATGGTTTCTTCGGGCTTCATCACCGGCCTTTCGGTTGATGACGCGCGCAAGAAAATGATTGCATGGCTCGAAGAGCGCGGCGTCGGCAAAGCGAAGACGCAATATAAACTGCGCGATTGGCTGTTTTCGCGTCAGCGCTATTGGGGCGAACCTTTCCCGGTGATTCATTGGGAAGATGGTTCACAGAGCCTCGTGCCGGAAGAAGATCTTCCTCTTACTCTGCCGGAAATGGCCGATTACAAGCCGACCGGAACCGGCGAGCCGCCACTTGCGAAAGCTACCGATTGGGTCAATGTCGTAGATTCCAATGGCCGCAAGGGAACGCGCGAAACAAATACAATGCCGCAGTGGGCGGGGTCTTGCTGGTATTATCTACGCTACATCGACCCGACTAACGACAAGTGCTTCGCAGACCCTGAGCTTCTTAAAGAATGGCTACCGGTAGATTTGTATGTCGGCGGCGCCGAACACGCGGTTTTGCACCTCCTTTACGCGAGATTCTGGCATAAGGTCCTTTTCGACCTCGGCCTCGTGCCGACGAGCGAACCTTTCCAGAGACTAGTCAACCAAGGCATGATTCTTGGGATGGCCTACAAGACCAAGCGCGGCGTTCTTATCCCGACCGATAAGATCGAGTGGCGCGATGGCAAGCCTTTCGGACGCGAACCGGCCGAAGAGGGCAAGGCGGAAAACCCGCTCGAGGAACTTATCGAATTTCCTGCGAAAATGTCGAAATCGCTAAAGAATGTAGTGAACCCCGATGATGTGATTCGCGATTTCGGCGCCGATTCCCTGCGTCTCTACGAAATGTTCATGGGGCCGCTTCAGGTAGTAAAACCCTGGCAGACCAATGGAGTAAGAGGCGTTCACAACTTCTTGAAGAGAGTAAATAGACTCATTACCGAAACTGCTCTCAGCGATCGCGAAATGACGAAAGCAGAAGCAAAAACGCTCAACGCTACGATCAAGAAAGTCGGCGAGGACCTCGAAGCTCTCGCTTTCAATACTGCGATTTCTTCGATGATGGTTTTCATAAATGAAGCCGAAGATGAGGCCAAGGCCGCCGGCGGGAATCTGCCGAAGTCGATGGCGGAAAAATTCGTCCTTTGCTTGGCGCCCTTCGCGCCACACCTCGGCGAAGAACTCTGGCAATTCCTCGGCCACGCGAGCACTCTAGCCTATGAACAATGGCCGGAATTCGACCCGAAAGCGCTAGTCGAAGATGAAATCGAAATTCCTGTTCAGGTTCTCGGCAAACTTCGCGGCAGAATAAAAATTCCTGTCGCCGCGACCCCAGCGGAAATGGAAGCTATAGCAAAAGCCAATACCGACGTCGCGAAATTCCTTGAAGGCAAGACAATCGTAAAAGTAATCGCCGTTCCCAAGAGGATGATTAACTTCGTAGTCAGATAAGAGAGAGAGAAGGTAGCCATGCAGGTAAAATTTCTTAAGATCAAAGGAACTTGGCGCGAAGTCGCCGATGCCGCTAGGACAACCATCCGTCTCGACGAAGGCACGAAGGAGCCTAGCGCAAAATGGAAAAAGCGCATCCTCCTAGCCGAGCATTCTCCAATTCGCAAGCTTTGCTTTAATTGGAAATGGATCGACCTTCCTTACTGGGTATCAGTCCATTTCGTGAGGCATAAATACGGAATCGAACATTTCGTATCAACCCAGCGCACAGATAGGACCGGCGAAGACAGGACAGAAAAGACCCAAGATGCGCCGGTAATGCATGAATGTTTCGCAAACGCGCAAGCGATTATGTTTATTTCTCGCCGTCGCCTTTGTGGACAGGCAAGCCCCGAAACACGCGCCGCTTGGAAAGCCGTAATTGGCGCGATTGCCGAAAAGGAACCAGAACTCGCCGCTTGCTGCGTGCCGGAATGCGTCTATCGCGGCTTTTGCCCTGAATTCAAGCCTTGCGGATTCTTTGGCTCCGCCGCCTACAAAAAAGCTTGCGATAAATACCGCGAAGTTTAGGGCGCTTCGCGCCATTCAGAAAGTTCAGATGTTCAGAAAGTTCAGGCGGTAGGGCGGTGGCCCCGCCGCCGCTTTTACGATTAGGGTAGGGCGGTGGCCCCGCCGCCGCTTTTACGATTAGGGTAGGGCGGTGGCCCCGCCGCCGCTTTTACGATTAGGGTAGGGCGGTGGCCCCGCCGCCGCCATTTTGCCGATTTTCTAGAATATCTAGAATCGCTAGAATAACTAGAAAATCTAGCTAGCCCACCGCGCCCCGCCCGGCGGCCGACCTACCTATCGCGCTATCTGCGCGGCTGCTTTGGCGGCCATATCGGCAAAGGCCGTTTTATCGCGAGGATGAACATCACGCTCGTCACCAAGCCCCGCGCCAAATGTATCGACATAAATCGCACCCGTTTCAGCGCAGACTTCTTTCTGAACTTCGCGATATTGTTCCCATGGCCGATTCATAATCGGCAACCCCATCATTATGAAGGGCGTATTCTTGCCCGAGCGCAATTCGTCTACGATTGCAAGAAGCGTTTCTTTTTGATAATCGCGAGGCGTCGGCTTATCGGGATGCACGCAGGTCGTCGCGTTGGATTCGCCTTGATACCAAAGTATGCCGTCGAAATCGACTTCCTTCAAAAGACTAATGCCATTATCATACATAATCGACACCGGCCACCAATGCCCTTCATCCATATTTCTGAAGCGGCGCGGATATTCACGCGCTACCCATGCGCAAGGAAAATCTTTATTCATATCTAGTCTATGGCGATTCGTCGCGATTTTCGCGAGAACAGGATACACCTGATTGCCGTTTTGATCGACTTTGCACATGATCGCTTCGCTCAAGAAAGCTTCTGTTGGCGCACCCCCGGCCGCGACATAATATAGATATATCGCCTTGCCTGTTGCTTCTGCGCGGCGTATCGCGAAAGATGTTCCGAAGGCAGATTTTGCGAGCATGTTTTCTTTCGTCAACTTCTTCCACGAATTGTTATTGAAATCCCAGAAAAATATATCTAGCTTCTCTATGCGGTCGGCTTCATTTTTCACTCTCGTCTTTTCTTCCATAGAAAGATTGAACTCGCCCCAACCTTTCTGCATATTGGATTGCCCGGCGATAAGCCAACTTTCGCTTTCACGTCCCTTGAGTTCCGGCCTTGGCGCGAGCGTGGGCGTTTTTGCACCTGCTTCTTCCGCCTCGATGTAGCGAAGAGTCGTCTCGGCGATTATGCGCGCGCCTTCGACATTCGGGTGAATGAAATCGCGCACAAAAATCGCATCCATCTTTTCGCGCAGTGGCTCGGCGATATCGATTTGCGTAGCGCCGACTCTTTTTGCGACTTCTTCGAGGTCGCTCTGCATGAGGAATGGTTCGCTCGAGCGATAGAATTTCTGTCCCTCGGTCAAAGGCGAGAGTTTCTTCCAAATGAAGAATTTCGGAGCCTCGCCGGCTTCGTTTTTGTAGTCTCCCAGGAGTGCGAGATATTCTTCGACAAACTGTCCACGCTTTCTTCCGCCTGTATATTCCTTGATGTATTCGCCGTTGTCATTGATGCCGAGATTGCAGATTACGAGGTCTGGTTTCCACTCGACAGCCGCTCTATGTTCCTTCATCCAGCGGAAACCCCTCTTTTGGTTTCCTCTCATTGAATCAAGATATATGCCGCGACCGGAATTTCCGAAATTCCTTACTTCATACGCGCCGGGATATTTCGCATCTAGCATCTTTTGGAGCTGTGCCGGATACGAAGTCGCCTCGCGATTGCCTAGCCCGTGGCCAAAAGTTATAGAGTCGCCAATGCACGCGATTTTGATCTTGCCGAAGGCCGTAGTTACGGCAATTAGCACGGCTACGAGCAATATTGGTTTCATTTTCTTCATTGTTTCGGTCTTCTTTTTGCGGTGATTTGTTTGTTTTTAAATTTCTTCATTCAATAGCTCGAATAATCCTGCGGCGTTTTCTACTCGCTTATCTGCTTCGCCTAGCTCCTCATCTTTACCATAGCCCCAAGCGCAGCCAACCGAGAAGATTCCGTTTTCTTTTGCCGCGGAAAAATCGTTTATCGTATCGCCGACCATGACGCATTCATCGCTCGCGGCGCCGATTTCTTTCATGATCAGCCGAAGTAGCGCATTCTTGCGAAGCTTGCCGATTTCATCGTCCTTATGCATATCTCCAGTGTATAGCCCATCGAAAATCTTATCCCAGCCGAATTTTGCCGCGAGAGCCTTCGCGCCGACATATCGTTTGTTCGTTGCAATATAAGCCTTCATGCCACTCGCTTTCAGATCGCGGACAAAATCGAGCACGCCCGGATATTCGAATGTATTGAGAAATCCATCGTTATCATAATGCCTGCCGAAGCCAGAGCGGATTTTTTGTCCGAGCTCGGGGGTATAGATTCCCGGCAGAAGTCTTTGCGCCATTTCTTCAATCGGCGGTCCGGCGATGAAATCGCGCTCGAAATTCGGGCACTCCACGCCGAGGTCGTCGAGCGCGGCCAGCCACGCTACACGGATATCCCTATCTGTATCTGCGAGAGTGCCGTCCAAATCGAAGAACCAGAAATTTTTCGTCATCCGCACACCTCCTCTTCGCATTCCGAGATGATTTCTATAGCTTCTTCCGTCGATTCCGCCGAATCCAGCCTTTCCAAAAGATTCGTTCCGTGGGCAATCAACGCCAGGCGCGAAAGAATCTGCAAATGCCTCTCGTGATCGGTCGAGCAAATCAAGAAGAAGTGGCGGGTTGTTTCGCCATCCGGCGCGCCGAAGAATATATCTCGCTTTGCGCGCCCGTATGCCAGAAACGTCTCTTCGAAGAAATACGGGTCGTGATAGCGAGGATGCAAAAAAGCGGCGCCACACCCAATCGCCGTCGTCGCGGCTTCTTCGCGCGCGACCAGCTCTTTATAAAACCCCTCTTCATCATAAACCAAGGAGCTTGCAATCGCCAAATCGGCCATATCGCGAATAAGCCCGCCCTTCGTCTTTGCCGCCAACTCTAAATCAATGGTATCGGGCTTGAAAAGTTTGGCTATTCTCCAGCGCTCACGCGCATCTTTGGGCATATCGCTCATCAAAGCATCATGATGTGCATCGATTTGTTTGCGCGAAGATGCGAGAATATGGCGCTGCGCCCATTCATCCAAATCGCGATGGTCGAACCAAAATTCGTCGCCGCGCTTTTCCGCTTCGATTTCGCCGCGCTGCGCGACATGCTTAAGCTCGTTTGGCTCGATGTGTATATGCTGCGCGGCCTTTTGCAAATTATAAATCTCGCGGCTCATCTTCTCGCCCTCCCCCTCGCGCTTCTCGCGCCGCGAAGCGCGCGCACTACTTCGATCGTTATCGCGGATGGATCGAGCGAACTTGATGTAACGACCTTTTCGCGCAAATCCATCATGCGCTTTCTCGCCGTCCTTAATTCTAGCAACGTCCAATTGGCCAAATCCATTTCAAGATTTTTCGCCGCCCAAGGATTTAGGTTCTTGGCGAATTCATCCCACGTTCCGGCTTCTTTTGCGCTTTTGGCTTCGACCAACTGACGGAAACAGCGCTCGAGCACAATCGTCATCATTACCGAAAAGCCGCTGTCACCTTCGAACTCGCGGATTTTCGAAACGGCCTTCGCCAAATCGCGTTTGTTTATTGCATCGGTGACTTGCCAAACGACAGGCTCTACGCCAGCGCCCGGCGAAGTAATGGAATTTATTTCTTCTTGCTTGATTACTTTGCTTTGGCCGAGCTTTAGGACGACGAGTTTTTCCAGTTCATTGTAAATCGAGCGGGTGTCATCTCCTACAATCGTAACGAATAAATCGGCGGCGCCCGGCGCGAATTCTAGTCCCAATCCTTTCGCTCTATCGATCGCGCGAACAACGGCTTGGCGTGCGGCCTGCTGGCCTTTTGGGGTCTCGAAGACGATAAATTCCGCAACTTGCGAGAGAGCTTTCGCGAATTTGCTCGTCATTAAAAGCGAAGGTGCGCTAATGATGAAATACTGGTTTTCTGGTAGCGACATTGATGCGAGGGTTGTCGCGAAATCCTCCAAGGCAGCCTTTACTGCGGCGCTAGGCGCCCGCCCCTCGCCTTTTTCTTTGCCTTCTTTACCTTCTTCGCCATCTTCACCCTTGCCACCAGTCAAGAATCTGACATTTCGCCAATATGTCACTTTTTCAGGGTCGAAGAACGGTGGCGTCAAAAAGCTTTCCTTTGCTTGCGCGATATCTTTAAGCTGAAGCTCTTCATTCGTAGAATTCAACGAATCTATGATTTCAAGGCCCGATTTGCCTGCAAAAATCTTTTTTGCGGCTTCTGTTACGAGAAAATCGTCCTTGCCGATTATCAGATACAAATTGCCCATTTTATACTCTCCCCTTTTTCTTGAGCTCTTTGATCTTATCACGTAAATATGCCGCGCGCTCGAACTCCAATTTATCGGCCGCCTCGAGCATATCTTTCGTCAATTCTGCAACGAGTTCGTCGATTGGCGCAATACTGCCCTTGCCAAGCGCATCCACGCTTTTGGCAATAAGATGATCGCCCGCGAGCTTTGTTTTGCTCGCGCCGGCTTTATAAATATATGTAGACTCGTTGATTTCACGCTTTACGCTCTTTGGAGTTATTCCATGTTCCTTATTGTAGGCGATTTGCTTTTCGCGGTGGCGCTTGGAAATCGCTATCAAATCTTTTATCGCCTGAGTCTTGTGGTCGGCGTATAAAATTACTCTGCCCTTTTCGTGGCGCGCCGCTCGCCCGGCCGTCTGCAAAAGCGAAGTTGTGGAGCGGAGAAAACCTTCTTTGTCGGCATCGAGTATCGCTACAAGCTCTACTTCCGGCAAATCCAGTCCTTCGCGCAAAAGGTTGATTCCGACCAATACATCAAATTCGCCCTTCCTCAGTCTCTGCAAAATCGCGACTCTCTCGATCGCATCGATGCCGGAATGCAGATATTCTACTCTCATGCCCGCCTTATTGAGATAATCGGTCAAATCTTCCGCACTGCGCTTCGTCAGGGTTGTGACGAGCACCCTGCCGGATTCCTTTTTGTCGACCGTCTTTTGTATCTCGCCTATCAAATCATCTATCTGATGCTCGAGTTTTCTAACCTCGATTACCGGGTCGAGAAGCCCCGTAGGACGCAATATCTGCTCTGCGATTACATCCGCTTCTTCGCATTCCTGCGCGCCGGGCGTTGCCGAAGAATAGATAATCTGATGGACTTTGCCGATGAATTCCTCGTATTTGAGCGGCCTATTATCTTTTGCGCTAGGCAGGCGAAAACCGAAATCGACTAGCATCTGCTTTCTCGCCTGGTCGCCATTGTACATCGCCCTGACTTGAGGCAAGGTAGCGTGGCTTTCATCGATTATCGTAAGGAAATCATCTGGAAAATAATCCAGCAGGCATTCCGGCGGGGAACCTGGCGCGCGGCCGGTGAGAGGACGCGAATAGTTTTCTATTCCGTTGCAATACCCGAGCTCCCGCATCATCTCGATATCGTATTCGGTTCGCTCCTTGATTCTCTGCGCCTCGAGGAATTTGCCTTTAGATTCGAAATACTTGAGGCGCTCTTCAAGCTCGCTTTCGATTCTCGCGAACGCCGCCTCGAATTTGTCTTTGCCTAGCACGAATTGCTTCGCCGGCGTTATCGTCACGGCAGGCATTTCCACGCCCTTCTTGCCGGTGAGCGGGTCTATCGAATATATCGCGTCTATTTCATCGCCAAAGAATTCTATCCTTACGCCCTCGGTTTCGTATGCCGGAAAAACATCGACAGTATCCCCCCTTACCCTGAAAACGCCGGGCGCGAAATCGAAATCGTTCCTCGCGTATTGCGCAGTAACGAGCTTTTCAGCGAGCTGAGAGCGCGATATTTCTTCGCCGCGCTTTACCGTTACGGCCAAATCGCGATATTCCTCGCTTTCGCCTAGCCCGTATATGCAGGATACCGAAGATACTACGATTACATCTCGCCGCGAAATGAGCGCGTTTGTGGCGGCCAAGCGATAGCGCTCGATTTCTTCGTTTATCGATGCATCTTTTTCGATGTATGTATCGGTTTGCGGAATATATGCTTCCGGCTGATAGTAGTCGTAATACGAAATGAAATATTCGACCGCATTTTCGGGGAAGAAACTTTTTAGTTCCGCAAACAATTGCGCGGCGAGGGTTTTATTGTGCGAAAGCACAAGCGTCGGTCGGCCCCACTTTGCTATGAGATTCGCGAGCGTAAAGGTTTTGCCGCTCCCCGTGACGCCTTGAAGAATGAGCCTCTCGGAGCCTTTCTTCAAACCGTCATAAAGCGCGGCAACCGCCTCAGGTTGATCTCCCGTCGGAGCGAATTTTGAGCAAAGTTTGAACCGATTCTCCATTCACTACTTGATTGATGCGTGGTAAGATTGAAGCGAACGCACTTCTCCCTTGGCGCTCATCGCAGCATGAATTCCTTCGCTCGCCGCCATCGCCGCAGCGATAGTCGTAAGATACGGAACGCGATATTTTATCGCCGCCTGGCGGATTCTGCAATCATCCGCACGCGAATCGCGTCTTCCCGAAGGAGTATTGATAATCAAGCAAACTTCGCGGTTCTTGATGGCATCAAGGACATCCGGGCGCCCCTCGCCGATCTTCGCGACTTCTTCGGCTTTTACGCCATGCGAGTTCAGCCATTTCGCCGTGCCCTCGGTCGCCACTACCGTGAAGCCAAGATATTCTAGCTTCTTCACGGCCTCTGCCGCATCCTCGGGCTTCTCGGAAAGAGATACGAGAATCTTTCCGGGCTCTGTCGGCAAAGGCGAACCTGCCGCCTCTTGCGATTTGTAGTAAGCGAGGCCAAAAGTATCGGCTAAGCCCAGCACCTCGCCGGTCGAACGCATTTCGGGACCAAGCACCGGGTCGACTTCCGGGAATTTTTCGAATGGCAATACAGCTTCCTTTACGCCGTAATAAGGAATTGTCTTTTTGATGTGAAGGCCTAGACCTTGCACCGTCGCGCCGAGCATGAGTTCGGTTGCGATACCAGCCATCTGGGTTCCTGCAACCTTCGATACGAGCGGCACCGTGCGGCTGGCGCGCGGATTTGCCTCGATTACATATACCTTATTGTTCTCGATCGCAAATTGCATGTTCATTAAACCGACTACCTTTAGCTCGCTTGCAATGCGCCTCGTGTAATCGAGAATCGTCGCGCGGTTTTCTTCTGAAATCGTGACGGGCGGCAATACGCAAGCCGAGTCGCCCGAGTGGATTCCGGCAAGCTCAATATGCTGCATAATCGCAGGTATGAACACATCCTTGCCGTCCGATAGCGCATCCGCCTCGCATTCTAGCGCGTGGCACAGGAATCTATCAAGATAAAGCGGTCTATCGGGTGTCACGCCGACCGCCTTATCGACATATTCGCGCAGCATGATTTCATCATAGATTACCTCCATGCCGCGTCCTCCCAGAACGAAGGAAGGCCTGATGATTAGAGGATAGCCGAGCTTCTTCGCGCACTCTAGCGCCCCATCGAGGTCGCTTGCCATCATCGATTCAGGCATTGGTATTCCGAGTTTATCCATGATCGAATGGAACAAATCGCGATCTTCCGCGTCATCGATAGAATCTACGCTCGTGCCGAGAATCTTGCAACCGGCTTCCTGCAAGCCGCGGGCGATATTCAGCGGCGTCTGACCGCCGAATTGGACGATTATTCCCTCGGGCTTTTCCGCCTCGTAAATCTGAAGCACGTCTTCAACCGTGACAGGCTCGAAATAAAGCTTGTCGGAAGTATCGTAGTCCGTCGAAACCGTCTCGGGGTTGCAGTTTACGATAATCGTCTCGTAGCCCATCTTTCTCATCGCCATCGCCGCATGGCAGCAACAATAGTCGAATTCGATTCCTTGGCCGATTCTGTTCGGGCCGCCTCCGAGAATCATTACTTTCTTCTGGTTCTTGGAGACCGGAACTTCACCCGGCTTGCCGTTATAGGAAGAATAGTAATAGGCCTGGTTTTCTACGCCGCTTACGGGGACCGCGTGCCAAGTTTCTACGCAACCAAGCGCCTTGCGTTGAGCGCGAATCGTCTTTTCGTCGATTCCTAGCAGCTGCGCGAGATATTTATCGCTAAAGCCATCTTTCTTCGCCGCAACCAGCATATCATCAGGAAGCTTGCCGCCTTTATAGGCAAGTATCCTCTCTTCCTCTTCCACGAGTTCGCGCATCTCGTCGACGAAATATCCCTTCACGCCGGTGCGCTCGAATATCTGCTCGTTCGTCGCGCCCTTGCGCAGCGCTTCGTACATCTGGAAATGACGTTCCGAATTCGGAATTGCGAGCATCTTCAGAAGTTCATCCAAGCTCTTTGAATTGAAATCTTTGACGAATCCAAGCCCCGACCTTCCGCGCTCTAGCGCCCTGATCGCCTTTTGGAATGTCTCCTTGTAGGTCTTGCCGATCGACATTACTTCACCTACGGCCTTCATCTGGGTTCCGAGCTTATCTTCTACCGCGCGGAATTTTTCAAAGGCCCAGCGGGCGAATTTGAGCACTATGTAATCGCCCGATGGCGTATATTTTTCAAGCGTTCCATCGCGCCAATAGGGAATTTCATCAAGCGTCATGCCCGCGGCGAGTTTCGCCGAGACGAGCGCAATCGGGAAGCCTGTCGCTTTGGAGGCGAGCGCCGACGAGCGCGAGGTGCGAGGATTGATTTCGATGATTACCACCCTGCCCGTCTTCGGGTCGTGCGCGAACTGCACATTGGTTCCGCCGATTACGCCAATCGATTCGACGATCTTGAAGGCATCGCGCTTCAATCTTTCTTCCAGCTCCTTGGAAATCGTCAAGAATGGCGCCGCGCAATAGCTATCGCCAGTATGCACGCCGACGGCATCGATATTCTCGATGAAGCATATCGCAATCATCTGATTCTTCGAATCGCGCACTACTTCGACCTCGAGTTCTTCCCAATTCAAGATGGATTCCTCGATCAGGCACTGATGCGTCAGCGAGGCATCCAGACCCCTCGCGCATATTGTGCGCAGCTCTTCGATATTATAGCAAAATCCGCCGCCGGCGCCGCCCATCGTATATGCTGGCCTTACGACTACTGGATAGCCAATCTCTTTTTCCACGAGTTCCACAGCCGCCTCGACCGAATGGACAATCCCGGAACGCGGCGTTTCAATGCCGAGTTTTTGCATCGTCGCCTTGAACACTTCGCGGTCTTCTCCTCTTTCGATCGCATCGAGATTCACCCCGATTACCTTCACGCCGTACTTGTCGAGAATGCCTTTCTTCGCTAGACTCATCGAAAGATTCAATCCCGTCTGACCGCCTAAATTGGGCAAAATCGCGTCTGGACGCTCCTTTTCGATAATTTGCTCAAGTCTCGCCTCGTTCAGCGGCTCGATGTAAGTAGCGTCTGCCATCACCGGATCGGTCATTATTGTCGCGGGATTGGAGTTCACCAATACCACTTTATAACCGCATGCTCTAAGCGCCTTGCACGCCTGAGTTCCGGAATAGTCGAATTCGCACGCCTGACCGATTACAATAGGACCAGAACCTATTATCAGCACTTTATTCACATCTTCACGCTTCATAAACTTTTTCTCCAATTTCTAAATTCACTCGCACCGCCCTCAACGCCACCTCTTATGCGGCATTTTACTAGACAGCGCCGTCCATCGGGCAGTTATTATACCAAATCCGGCGCCCCGGCGCAATAGCCCAGCGCACGCGGCTTCGCTCAGAATTAGAAATTAGGAATTAGAAATTAGAAATTTGAAATTTGAAATTTGATCTCCAACTTCAACTCTAAACTCCAATTAAATATTTCAATTCCATTCTACAACTCCAACTTTCCTAATTCATAATTCATAATTCATAATTCCTAATTTCTAATTTCTAATTCCTAATTCCTAATTTCTAATTTCTAATTCAAAACTCCGTCTTTACATCTACTGGATTTTCTTGACTTGCACTGTTCGTGTCGTCGCCAGTATTTTCGGTTGCCTGAGAAGTTTGGGTGATAACCGCTATTGCAGGAAGGCCGAGAGCGTAAACTCCCATCGACTGCGTGCGCGTTTGCGGCGCCATCGCAGAGCATCCGCAAGCAAAGCAAGCGGCGCTAGCCGCCAACGCTCCACTGACGAAAGGCAGCAACCTATCTTTCAGCCAATGGTATAATCTATCGAAGCCACGCCAAAAGGCGCTTACGCTTTCGGCTCCTTCCTCGATTATTTCAGCCGTTTTGGTTCCCGGCGGCGTCGGGGACACCGCCCTACCATCCGGCTCGTATACATCTAGTATTTCGTCCATAATCATTTCGTTCCTTTTAAGAAATTTCTAA
>JAFSMR010000064.1 GCA_017447805.1 Kiritimatiellia bacterium
GACGATGTTCGTTTGATTACCCAAACGAACTTTGGAGAGATTCGCGGTTCTGAAACTGTGGCATACTATAAACTCGAAAACGAGAAAGGTTCTGTCGATGCGAAATAGATATAGACACATCGACCCCGATCCTCGATGGATCACTCGCCGGACATGGAGAGCCGTGTTCTCGGCAACATTTCTGTCTGCGCTTGTCGCGGAAGCGTTGACATATGTCGGATGCCATTGGGTGCTGGCGCTACTCGTTGCAATTCCGGTATGGGCCGTGTGGTTCTATCGTCGCCTACCCAGATGGCCGGAGAATCTCGTTCATTGCAGCATAGGTTGGATGAGCGATATTTTGGATTTATTCCACCTTAGATTCAGGAAAGGAGCGAACTGATGTACCCCGCTAACAAAGATTGGGACAAATTGAGCAATTATGTTCGCTGTGGTTGTGCCGAGCGCATGGCAGAGCTAATAGTGTCAATATTGGTGTCAACTACACGGCGAAACAATACTGGACGACCAGCCGCGCCAGTGAGAATCGTGGTATAATCTTTCAAGAGGAGTTGAGATGAAGAGCGAAGAGATCAAGAAACTTGTGGCAAAGAGCGAGAATGCCGCCGTCGAGTTCAAGCGGGCGAAAGGCGGCGTTCCCGCCGACTTCTGGCCGTCGTACAGCGCGTTCGCCAACACGGACGGCGGAACAATCATTCTTGGCATCCGCGAAAAGGACGGCAAGCGCGAGATCGAGGGGGTGTCGGACGCGGAGAAGACCGTGGCCGACATCTGGAACGCGGTCAACAACGCCGAGAAGATCAGCGCGAATGTCCTGTTCAACGAGTCGGTCTATCCCGTCGAGGTTGACGGCAAACAGCTCGTTGTTGTCGAAGTTCCGCGCGCTGAACGTACTGTCCGCCCGGTCTACGTCGGCGCGGACGTGTTCAAGGGTTCCTACCGCAGAAACGGCGAGGGCGACTACCATTGTTCGCGTGAGACGGTCGAGGGCATGATCCGTGACAAGTGTGCCGAGACGGCTGACAATTGCGTTATCGACGAAATGACGGTTGCCGACCTCGACGCCGACACCATCCGTCGGTATAGGATGTATTTCAGCCAGCTTCGCCCTGGCCATGTGTGGAGTGGACTCTCCGACGAAGGATTTTTGATGAAGATCGGCGCGGCGGTGCGCAGTCGCGACGGCAAGGTGCATCCTACGCTCGCAGGGCTTGTCTGCTTCGGTGACTTCAACGAGATTACAAACATCCTGCCGTACTTCTTCCTCGACTACCGCGAACATCTCTCGCCGGATGTCCGCTGGACGGATCGCGTGTGTTCGGGCGACGCCAACTGGAGCGGAAACGTCTTCGACTTCTTCTTCCGCATCAACCAGTCGATCACGGCGGGGGTGAAGGTGCCGTTCAAGATTGCGTCGGACAACGTGACGCGGGATGACGACACTCCGGTACACAAGGCGCTCCGCGAGGTTCTGGCAAACGCACTCATCCACGCGGACTACCACGGACGGCGCGGCATCGTGATCGACAAGTATCCCAAGCGGCTGGAGGTCTCGAATCCGGGGACGCTGCGCATGAGCAAGTCCGTAGCCATCGCGGGTGGCACGAGCGATGCGCGAAACGGAAAGATATTCAACATCTTCTCGCTGGTGCGCATCGGCGAACGTTCCGGCATGGGGCTGTCGAGCCTGTATGGCGTCTGGGAGAAGGAGAAGTTCGCCGCTCCGTCCATTCTCGAGTCATATGAACCCGACCGCACCAAGGTGATGGTCGAGTTTGAGGCAGACGAGTCGGAACTGGGGGTAAAAACGCCAGAAGTGGGGGTGGAAACAGGCGTAAGTGACGATGTAAAGGCAGGAAGTGTCCATGCAAACCCGACAAGTGGCGATGTAAACCGGATAAGTGGCGATGTAAACCGGATAAGTGGCGATGTAAATCGTGATTTCGAGATATTGATGGGCGCATATCGAAGTGACTTCCGGGAAAATGCGCGGAAAGTTCTTTATGCCTTTGCGGAAACCCCGGAAGCCGATATTCCCAGCGTCGCAAAAGGGTTGGGCTTTTCGGCGAAAAGCGTCTGGCGAGCCATTCGGGCAATGAAAGAAGTCGGTCTGCTTGTCCGGGAAGGCGGAGACAAAGGCGGCAAGTGGATTGTGAAGAAGTGATAAGATCCGGCAAAAGGCGAAGGAGGAATCCAAGACACTATGAAATCTAAAGAAAAGTATGTCCCCCCGTACAAGGTGAGCGGCAAGGCGATGAATCTTATCGCCGAAATCGCCGCCGCCATCGAACGGTACAGGATCATCCTCGAAGGCCCGGACGGTGTCCGCCTTCGCAAGATCAACCACATTCGCACGATTCGCGGCACAACGGCCATCGAGGGCAACACGCTGACCGAGGAGCAGATAACGGCCATCCTCGCCGGTAAGCGCGTGTCGGGGCTACAGCGCGAGATTGACGAGGTCAAGGGCGCACACGCCGCCTACGAGGCGATAGAATCGTTCAATCCGTACTCAATCGACGATCTTCTGAAAGCACACGGATTAATGACGAAAGGTCTCGTCGACCGCCCCGGCAAGTTCCGGAACTGCAATGTCGGCGTGATGGACGGTGCCGGAAACGTTGTCCACATGGCACCTCCTTTCGCCAACGTGCCATCGCTCGTGAAAGACCTCTTCGCCTGGCTCGCCGATTCGGAAGACCCGGTGCTGATCAAGAGTTGCGTGTTCCATTACGAGTTCGAGTTCATCCACCCGTTCCCGGACGGCAACGGACGCACCGGGCGACTCTGGCAGACCGCGCTTCTCGGCTCCTGGCGCAACGAGTTCTACGGTGCGCCCGTCGAGAACATCGTCTGGGCGCACCAGCAGGAATACTACCAGGCAATTCGCGCCTCTACAGCCGCCAACGAGTGCGGGCCGTTCATCGACTTCATGCTCGACAAGATTCTCCGGACGCTCAAGGCCAAGGGCGAGGCGTATGAAGCTACTAGCGAGAAAAGTAACCAGAAAAGTAGCCAGAAAAGTGACCAGAAAATCCTGTCAATCATGAAATCGATGCCAGACATTACAATGGCGGAGATTGCCAATGCCACTGGGCTTTCCATTGCCGGTGTGAAGAAGAACATCCGCAAGCTGAAAGACGCCAACCTAATCCGCCGCGTCGGCCCGGACAAAGGCGGTCATTGGGATGTTGTCTGATAATCCGCGTGGGGGCGTCCACAAGGCCGCTGGCGTGTTGTCCTACTTGGGATGGGCTGGCATCATCCGAAATCCCATCAGTAAGAAAGGAGCATAAAACCTTGAAAACAATGGGCGAAACAACCAAGACGGCTCTTGGAAAATAGGGAGAATCGGAGGTGCGTCAGTCCGAAAAACGAATAGGTGGGGCCGTCACAAAATAATGTTTCCCCTATTTTCTGGACACTGGGTTCGAGTTGCCCCACCTCCACCATCCTTTTAGGAACTCTTGCAACGCCCAAATTGGCAATTGGCGATTTTTTCTTATAAAACTCGAACACGTAGAAATAAGCGACATCCTTCAAGTCAGAATGACACCATTGTCCTTGGTAGTTGGAGCGTTCTGGCCAGCCATTTGGACGGACAATTTGGGGTGACGCGTTACAATCAAAAGATTGGTTGCGTAAATTTGCGTCTCCGAATTTTAATCGACCTGCCGCAGGCGTAAGAGCGGGGATACCCTGCGCGAGATGCGCACCTCTAACAAGAAGTGAGATTGTCGGTTGATTCATGCTTGGCGGATAGCAGTAGAAAACCGTATTTGTCCTAAAATCGACGTCTGTCATCGTCTGAGCCTCCGCAATCGAAATCTTGTCTATGTCAAGCCAATTCGTCGGGTATTCTTCCCATTCAGAGTGGACAAGCTGGGGAACTCGTAAAGAAACATCTGTATCGTAAGCCTCAGCCCTAGCCTCGCTAACGAAGCAAACAAGAGAAAGAAATATAATGACAATCCGCTTCACTGCCCGATATTATATCATATTTTCCTCCGCAAATCTACTATCCGTTTTCTCCGCTGTTGTTCTCGCCGAGCGTGGTCGGAAGGACCGTAAATTTTTAGATGGCCCCTCCGAGCGAGATTGACGAGTGAAATGAAAAAAATTTCATTTTCCCCCCCTTGACGCGGTATACCGCAAAATGTTATAATATGCGGCGTCGAGAGGAGAAAGGAGTTATTGATGAGCAAGACTAGCGGCAAACATAATCCAGATAATGTATTGTTAGGCGTGCATGCAACGCCCGAAACTAAAGCTTTAGCTGGCTTGGTTGCCGATATCAACAATTCCAATATCACCGACACACTTCTTGATGGTCTAATGATTATGGCAGAAAGGGCCGGAGTCGTTAGAAACAACAAGGTACTTCCTGAGTATAAGGATGAAATAAATCTCCGCGCAGCGCAAGTTCGCGCGGCAAAAAAAGAAAGGCAAAACAAATGAGCAATAAGATGGACTACGAAAACCTACCACAGGCGGCGCAAGCAGCGGCTAGAAGAATCGCCAGAAAGACAGGCCAAACGCCGGAAGAAGTAGCGCGAAAATCAGCTCGCGTTTTATCTGGCCGTGGCGCGGAATTTGGTATAATATGGGGCATAGAATGAATATGGAAGGAAGTGTCTTATTGTGGGATTGACCCCATAGTAACACGATAATTAGGATAAACGTGTCCTTATGCGTGACAAAGAAATAACTGAAGTCGTTGGAGCTGTCATCAAGGATGGCGATCGTTATCTTGTTGGACAGAGGGCGGCAAACAAGTCGCAAGGCGGCCTTTGGGAGTTTATCGGCGGAAAGATCGAGCCAGGTGAAACGCCAGAGCAGGCATTGGCGAGAGAGTGCCGCGAAGAGCTTGGCATTGAAATTGAAAATGAGCGTATCGTTGATTCAGTTGTTCATGAGTATCCAGAAAAAACAATTCGTTTGACGCTGATTGAATGCTCGCCCAAAGTTGGATCAACGCCACATGCAATTGAGCATCAGGAAATTCGATGGGTAACACAAGATGAAATAAATTCGCTTGAGTTTGCTACGGCAGATAGAGAGCTGATTATGAAAATAAAGAGATATGGTTATGTCGGCAGTGAAAAGCAATAGATGCATGTATATCTCAACCCTGAAAGATTTTCTAGGAAGGGAGGACTCTGCTATCCTAGGGGATATTGCTAGTGCATTCCATGGGACTGCGCTAACAACCTCGATTGAAGCTTGGTCTGGTGAAATTTCTATCCTAAAGCAATCGCTCTATCGTTGGAAAGAGGAAGATGCAGCGACTGAGATTCAAGTGCAGGGGCTTGAGTTAGATTATGCATGTATTCTTTGGGATGCCGACTTTAGATATGACAAGGATAGTAATAGCTGGGGATATTACAAGTTCAATGGTCGTACATCATGGACGATAGAAAAGAATGAAGAAGCAAAGAAATACATGCTCAACGCCTATCGTGTATTGCTTACGCGCGCCCGTCAAGGAATTGTAATCTGTGCCCCTGAAGGCAACCATAGGTTGAATGCAGAAGGATATCCTGAAGATGCTACGCGCCTTCCGGAGTTTTATGACGGGACTTATGAATATTTAAGATCTTTTGGAATGCAGGAATTATAATCGCAAGGGAGTGTGTCGTGATTGTATTAAAACTAGACTCTGAGGTATATCATAATAATAGGCCAGTTTGGTATCATGCAGTGAAGTGATAAGGTTGAGAGGTGATATATGAGTAAAGATATTTCAACAGATATGGATCTTTTTGGGGGAAGTGGAGGCGCCTCCACGCAGCGTCTCGATGTTGTGAAACTCGATTATGTGGAGTCGGGGTCGATGACATGGAGGGAGCTCTTCTCGGGATTCGACAGTCTAAAAGCAATCACTTTTTCCTCCGGAATCGGATTCGTCTATCAGCTAGTCGACTTGTTTAAGGATGTCGAAATAATCTTCGGCTGCGAAGAGGTGATGTCCTACACGCTTCAGGAGATCATGGCGTATCAGGCCAAATTGATGGAACGCATCAGAAAATCAGATTCCGCGGCAATGGCCAAGATGATTGAAAGGGTGGAGAATGGCAACATTCGACTCTATGTTGCACGGCAGAAGCTTTCGCACGAGAAGATATATCTCTTGGAATCGGATAATGGTCGAAGACGCGTTGTCTTCGGGTCTGCGAATATGTCCTTCAATGCATTCGGGGGACGCCAACGCGAAGTAATTTGCTACATCGACTCCAATGAAGCATATGAACGCTTTGCGGAGGTGTACGAGGATTTGAAACGCGGCAGCGTTGACACGATAACGAAAAAGGCTATCGAGGTTTCGGATGCATCGGAGAATATCGATGCGCTTCCGGTTTCGGAAACTGTAAGGGTCGAAAAGGCCATCTACATCGAACCTGCGAAGGAGGTCGGCGAAGAAGTGAATTTCGTTCTCGATACGCGCTCTCTTGCAAAGAAGATAGCGCCATCGATTCCGATTTCAAAGGACGAGAAGAAAAAGGGGAAGGTGCTTATTACGCCCGATATCATACAGAAGGTGCGTCGCCAACTTGTCAAGGAGAGCGAACACGAAAAAGAATTGCGTAGCGAGTATCCGCAACTTGCCGTAGACGCTGAGAACAATGCAGTGTTTTTGAATGGAGAGCCTCTCGATCTCAACCCTGCGCAAGATGACATCAAGCGCGATGCCGAGCTTTTCGCGATGTACATGAAGGGATTTGAGCGCTTTCACGGCGATTCAAGCGGAATGCAGAACCGGTATTACGAGTTCGCAAACTGGTTCTTTTGTTCTCCATTCATGGCCATCATGCGCGATACCGCATTGCGGTATGACCAGAAGACGCTCCCGTATCCCGTATTCGGCCTCATCTACGGACAATCGAAGGCGGGAAAGACATCGTTTCTCGAAACATTGCTGAAGATGATGATTGGTCAAAAGGTGAAAATCAGCGCTCCCGAGTTTACCCGAACGACAATCGATGGTTTACGCCGGACTGTCCAGGGTGCGCCTATCATTGTAGACGACTTGACTAATACAAGATTCAACCAGCATGCCATTGAGACGATAAAGAACGACGATTTCGGGTCGCTCGACCATCTTCTCAATTACCCGGCCGTCGTGATCAGCGCGAACGAGGATGTAAAGGCTGTCGCGCCGGAAGTAATAAGGCGCACTGTGATTTGCCGCGTCCAGGCGGGTTTGACGAACACCGAGGTGATGAAGAGCAATATCGTTCGTTCTGTTCAGCAGAAAATCGGGACGGCGCTATATCGCGAATATCTTCGCAGAATGCTTGAGTCTCTTTCCGAAATGATGGAGACACTCAAGGATGACGATCCCGAATCGGAATCGCCAGATATCCTCAAAGTCTCTTCTGAAATCCTTTATTCGATCTTCTGCGGTTGTCTTGATGAGAGACAGGACTTCATTCGTGAATTATCGCTGGAAGATTACTTCAGTGAAAAGGTGACTGGTAAATATGCCATTCAGACGATAAGGACGGCGTGGCAGGCCACCCCAGCGTCATTTGAAGTAGATGCACGGACAAATACGCTTCGCTATGTTGCAGGCGAAAACTGGGATGCCGATAGACTCATGAAAGAACTGCCGGAAACGCTTTGCGCAAGGCGATCGCGTGATAGCGTAATCATGGATTTGGATGCGGCGAAGGAATTTTTCAACATAGATTTCAGACCAAAGTTGTTTTGGCAGAGGATGTTTGGCAAATGATTTTAACCGCATTTATTTGTTCTAGCGGACAGCACCGCTCCGTGTACTTCGCCGAGCGCATGGCAGGGCATCTTGCTATAATAGATGGAGTTGAGGTTGAGGTCATGCATACTGCAAAGCCACATTGGAAGCCAGAAACAGGAGGGAACGAGCAATGAGTTCCAAAAAGTACATTCCACCGTACAAGGTGGGCGAAGAGGCGGTGAATCTCATCGCCGAGATATCCGCCGCCGTGGAAAGGTTCGACATCGAGATTTCCGGCGTCAAGGGTGTGCGGCTTCGCAAGACAAACCGCATCAAGACGATTCACGGCTCAACTGCCATTGAAGGCAACACCCTCACGGAGGACCAGGTCACCGCCGTTCTCGAAGGGAAGAAGGTTGTCGCCCCGCAAAGGGAGATTGATGAGGTCTTGTGCGCAGCGGCAGCATACGAGGCGATAGAAAGCATCGACCCCTACAAGGTGAAAGACCTCCTCAAAGTTCACAAGCTGATGATGGGAGGTCTCGTCGAAACCGCAGGAGCGTTCCGTACGGAGCAGGTTGGTGTCATAGATGGAGCGGGGAACGTCATCCACATGGCTCCGTCTGCCGCACAGGTTCCGAAGCTCATGAAGGATCTGTTCAAATGGCTGAACGAATCTGGGGCTCATCCGCTTGTGAAGAGCTGCGTGTTCCATTACGAGTTCGAGTTCATCCATCCTTTCCAGGACGGCAACGGCAGAACGGGACGCTATTGGCAGACCGCCATTCTTGGAAAGTGGAGAAACGCATTCTACGCCGCTCCCATCGAAAACATCGTCTGGGAGAACCAGAGCGGTTACTACCTCGCCATACGGCGTTCAACGCTTCTGGGCAATTCGGAGCCGTTCATCGACTTCATGCTTGAGCGCATCCTGCAGGCAATCAGGGTCAAGGAAGAGGAATTCAAGAATGTCGGTGTAAATGTCGGTGTAAATGTCGGTGTAAAACTGTCCGCCCGCGAGCGCGATCTCCTGGAACTGCTGCGGCTCGACGGGACATTGACGGCTGCACGGATAGCCGAGACCTATTCAATCTCCACAAGACAGGCCGAGCGGCTTCTGACAGGTCTCAAGAAAAAGGGATTCCTCGTCCGCAAAGGCTCCGACAAGGGTGGACACTGGGAGGTCATGAGTTAATCAGGAACTGGGGGTAAAAGAGCCGGAAGTGATGGAGAAAGCTCCCGAAGTGGGGGTAAATCCCGACTTTGAGGTTCTAATGGGAGCCTACAGAAATGATTTTCGTGCCAATGCTCGTCGAGTACTTGCCGCCTTTTCCGAAAACACAGAACAGGATACTGCACAGATTGCCCGCACTTTGAACATCTCCGAAAACAGCGTGTGGCGTGCTGTCCGTGCCTTGCGGGAGGTCGGACTGCTTGTCCGGGAGGGTGCGGACAAAGGCGGCAAGTGGATCGTGAAGAAGTGATATGATGCGGCAAAAACTATCAAGAAAACTGACAAGAAAGTCCCAGCCAAGGGCGGGCATTGGGATGTTGCTTGATAATCCGCGTGGGGGCGTCCGCAAGGCAGCAGGCCAAGTTGTCCTACTTGGGATTGGCTGGCATCATCCGCAATCCCATTTGCTCGAATGGAGCATAAAAACCGTGAAAACAAAGGCTGAAACGATGAAAACGGCTCGTGGAAAATAGAGGGAATCTCCAGGTGCGGCAGCCGGAAAATGACGAATGACGAATGGTAGGGTGGCCAAAGCGTGGCCGTCGCCGCCCAAATTGAAGATTGAAAACACCATTCTACAACTACGACTACAACTACAACTAAACTCTCCATTTCCCAATTGGTTATTGGTATTGGTTAATGGCATCATTTCCACATTGGCAACATTCCCCACGCCCCGTGTCCGCCGTAGTTGTAGTCGTAGTCGTAGAATGGAATTGTTAATTCTTCTCTGTGCCGTGTTCCGTGTCCCGTGTCTGAAGCCGGCCTGAACGACAGAATGCCGTTTTGTGGTTGATTTCGAGGCCTAGATATGATACAATATACCCATCATGGGAAAGAGTAGAAATTATTATATGCGTAAATATTCGTTCACTAAAGTCGCTGTTGCTGTTAATTTGGCATTTTTTGCTCAATTTGCAGTATTTGGCGGCAATAATGATGATGGGCAAGTCCGTGAAATCGATGGCAAGGAGTGGCAGGACAACCAGAGGCTATCCTTCGGTAAGGAGCCGACGAGGGCGGCATTTGCCAGCTTTCCGGATGAAAAATCGGCGCTGAAGATTTTGCCGGAGTTTGCTCCGCGGCAAATATCGCTAGATTCCGAATGCGCGTGGAAGTTCAGTTGGTCGAAAGATCCTTCCTTTAGACCAGTAGGATTTCAGAATCCCGAGTATGATGTATCGCGCTGGCCAACGATAAAAGTTCCTTGCTCTTGGCAGGCGATTGGCGCGAGCGATGAAGGCGGGTGGGGAGTTCCAATTTATACGAATCAGAGATATCCTTTTGCGAAAGATTTGCCGGGCGGGTCGAATGTAATGCTAGAGCCGCCGAAAGAATATACGGCATATTCCCAGCGCAATCCCGTGGGGTGCTACAGGCGCAATTTCGAAGTGCCGGAAGAATGGTTTGATGAAAAGAGCGATATCTACATAAAATTCGATGGCGTCGACAGTTTCTTTTATCTTTGGGTAAATGGCGAATATGTAGGATTTTCTAAAGATAGCCGCTCGCCAGCGGAATTCAATATTACCCAATATCTAAACAATCCGAAATCTGGGCGCAAGAATATCGTAGCGCTTGAAGTTTATCGCTATAGCGACGGGGCATATCTTGAAGACCAGGATATGTTCCGTCTATCTGGCATATTCCGCCGCACATGGATTCTCGCTCGTCCAAAGAATAAGATTCGCGATTTCTTCGTAAAGGCGCATCCCGTAGTCGAGGGCGCGTTTGAGGGAGCATGGGAAGTAGAAGTAGATTGCAGCGATGCAAAAGAAGTAGCGCTTTATACATGGGATGACGAGCTCATCGGGCGCTGGGCAGAAAAGCGCTTCACGATTGTCAGCCCCAAGCTCTGGAGCGCCGAAGAGCCAAACTGCTATAAGGTTGTATTGAACAATGGCGAGGAATGGGTTTCTACTGTATTCGGGTTCAGAGTTTCCGAAATCAAGAATGGCCGCTACTATTTCAACGGCAAGCCAATCAAGCTCAAGGGCGCCAATCGCCACGAAACCGACCCCGAATTCGGCCACTGGGTTCCGATGTGGCGGCATGAACAAGATATCGATATGATGAAAGAAGCGAACTGCAACGCTGTTCGCAACTCGCACTATCCGCAAGATGATTATTGGTATTATCTCTGCGATACGAAGGGGCTGTATGTAGTGGACGAAGCGAATGTCGAAAGCCACGGCTATGGCTATGGAATAGAATCGCTTTCGCATTGCACAGCATGGCGAAAGGCAACGGTCGATAGAAACATGTCGATGCTCGAGCGAAACAAGAATCATCCATCCATCGTAATTTGGAGCTATGGAAACGAAGCGGGGCCGGGCGAAAACTTCGCGGCGGCGCGCGACGCGATCAAGGCGCGCGATTTGACGAGGCCAACCCACTATGAGCGCGATTGGGAAGTCGCGGATATGGAAGGGTGCCAGTATCCGGGAGTAACTTGGGTCAAGCGCAAGGCTCGCGATAAAGATGCGAAAAAACCGTTCTATATTTCCGAATATGCCCACAATATGAATAATGCGATGGGCAATCTGAAAGATTATCAGGATGCAATCGAATCTTCAGATGTGATTTTGGGCGCTACGATTTGGGATTGGGTCGACCAAGGGCTTTACAAAAAGACCGATGACGGCAAGATGATAATCGCCTTTGGCGGTGATTTCGGCGATAAGCCGAATGATGGACAGTTCGTAATGAATGGCACGGTCCTTTCCGACCGCACTCCGGAGCCCGGTTATTTCGAGGTAAAGCATGTATATCAGAATTGGTCGGTCAAGGCGACGAACGGCACGCAGCGAATCGTCGTCAAGAACAAAAACTGGTTCGTCGATTCTACTGGAATCGAATTAAAGTGGCGTCTTTTAGTCGACGGCGAAGAGAAGGACGATGGCAACATTGAGCTTTATTCTCTCGGACCGCAACGCGAGGCGATTTACAATATTCCAGAAGAGGCGCTGGAGGCGCTCAAGAATCGCGAAAGCACCGTGTCGCTTAGATTCGAATTCCTGAAAGATTCAAGAGTAATCGCCGACGACCAAATCGAAATTGTCGAAGGTAGGCCAGCGGCGTCTATCGCAGTAAAGAAAGGCAAAGTCAAGTTCGAGGAAGATAAGGCAAATGGAAGATGGACTTTCTCGGCGAATGGCGCGAGGTGGACTTTCGATAGCGCAACGCTTACTCTAATGAGCGCAAAGAAGCTAGGGTGGATTTGGAATACCGAGCTACTTAAGACTCCGCTGAAGCTCGATGTATTCAGAACGCCATCTTCCAATGAAGTCCCGCTTGGCAATACATGGGTCGAACATGGCTTGAGGAATATGATTGCAAGACCCATGAACGAAATCGAAAAGCCACAGGTGGAAGAGCTTGAAGACGGGTCGCTTACATTTTCTTCGATTGTCGAATGGAGTGGCGCCATAGGCGAAGAGATGGTTGGTTTTGGCGGCTCTACAGCCTCGATTTCGCAGAAGAAAGAAGGCATGGGGCCCGACAGAGTAATCCATTTTGCAGTCGCTAAGCGCTGGACGATTTCACCTAAAGGCACGGCAACATGTGCGGCAAAAATAAGACCCCTTGGCGCAAATGTGGAGCTCGCGAGAGTCGGTTGGTCGATGGAAATGGATGAAGAAAATCCAAAAGTCGAATGGTTTGGTCTTGGCCCATGGGAAAATTATGCCGATAGGAAGTCCGGCGCGTTTCTCGGGCGTTGGAAGATGAATGCTGAAGGGTTCTACTTCCCCTACGCGCGCAATCAGGATTGCGGAAATCATGAGGGCACGAGAGCACTCAAGGTAGGCGATTTGACGATTCGCACTCTTGGTGCACCGTTTGCTTTTGAAGTAAATCCCTATAATCCAACCGAGCTTATCGAAGCTGTGCATCCGCCGGAATTGGGAGATAGCGACAAGACTTTCGTCGGCATTTTCGCCGCGACTAGAGGCTTGGGCGGCGCGAGCTGCGGACCTGGTCCAATCGAAAGAGATACCTTGAGGGCGTATCAAGATTATGATATGCAATTTCAGCTTTCGCTATCTTCGCCAAAACTCGTCGCCGCAACGGTCGAGAAGAGCGATATGCTAAGGCTCATGGATTTGCCGGAAAGGAAGAACGCTTCCGGAATGAGCGTCATTGCTTGCACTAGTCGCGAGCCGGGCGTCGGGGAAGCGGAATTTATGATCGACGGCAACCCGGATACCATCTGGCATTCGCAATACGGCACGACGGTCGGCTCGTTCCCCCACTCCGTCACGTTCAAATTCGAAAAGCCGCGCAAGATAAAAGGCTTTACTTTCACCGGCAGACGAGTTGGCGTAAATGGAAGAGTAAAGAATTTTACGCTCGAAACATCGATGGATGGCGAGAATTGGAGCCTCGTATTCGATGGAGTTCTCGCAAATACCGAAATGCCTCAGACGGCGGTTCTAGCCGAGCCGGTCGAAGCGATGTTCTGGCGTTTCACGGCGAAGAACAACCATTACGGCGACGACTTCGCCTCGATGGCCGAAATCGAAATTGTAGAAGATGCTCAATAATTTTCAAACCATAAGCAAAGGAATAAAACCATGAAAGCAAAATATACACCGATGAACGAGTATTGCAAAGAATATATGCGATATCTCGGCATCGCCAAAACCGAACGCCGCAGCTACAGCGAAAGCGCGCGCCTACTCGAAAAGGCGGGATTTCGTGAAATTTCCACATTCACGAAATTGAAAGCTGGCGATAAAGTCTATCGCGGATATGAAGATAGAACTATCATGGCGGCTGTAATCGGCAAGAAGCCGATTTCCGAAGTCGGTCTCAGGGTCGTAGGCGGCCATACCGATGCGCCTCGTCTCGATCTCAAACCGCGTCCAGTTTACGAGAAGGGCGGCTATGTATATTTCGATTGCCACATTTATGGCGGCATCAAGAAATATCAGTGGCTGGTAAGACCCCTCGCGCTCTACGGCACGGTCGTCAAGAAGGATGGAACAAAGGTCGAGGTAGAAGTCGGCGATAAAGATACCGACCCAGTATTCCTTATTTCCGATATCCTCCCGCACCTCGGCTACGACCAGGCCAAGAAGACCCGCGATGAATTTTATCCGGCGGAAGATTTGGATGTCATCGCCTGGACTACATATAAAGCGCCTGACAAGAAAGACAAGAAGGATAAAGAAGAGGAAGATCCTTCCGCCGAGCCAAAGGCCGATAAATCGGCGCTCGTAGAATATCTCAAGAAGACCTACGGCTTCGACGATCAAGACTTGCTTAGCGCCGAGCTCGAAATCGTCCCTGCCGGCATGCCTCGCGAAGTCGGTTTCGACCGCGCTCTCATCGCTGGTTACGGCCACGACGATAGAGTTTGCTCTTTCGCCGGTCTCAAGGCGCTTCTCGATGCGGCGGACGATGTGCCGGATGTAACAGCTTCGATTCTTATGTGCGATAAGGAAGAAATCGGATCGATGGGTTCTACAGGCATGCAATCGAGTTTCTTCGAAAACACCGTCGCCGAGCTAATCGAGCGTCAGGAAAAGAACGCCAAGGATATCATGGTGCGCCGAGCACTTGAACGCTCGAGCATGCTATCGGCCGATGTCACTGCAGTAGCCGACCCGCACTTCCCTGATGTAAATTCGACCGGCAACGAAGCGCGCTTCCATAAAGGAGTCGCCGCGAGCAAATATACCGGCGGAACATCGAAGAGTGGTTCTAGCGATTGCGGTCCGGAATTTGTCGCTGAAATCCGCCGCATCATGGATGAAGGCGGCGTCGTTTGGCAGATGGCGGAACTCGGCAAGATGGAAAAGGGCGGCGGCGGCACAATAGCGCAATACATGAGCCGCTTCGGCATGAAAGTTCTCGATATGGGAACGCCTCTCATGAATATGCATGCGCCATGCGAATTAGCTGCAAAGGATGATATCTGGAACACCTACAAGGCGTATAGCGCTTATCTTCGCGCGTAAGAAACGATGAAGTCTTTAAGAGCAGTTCTTTTAGGCTACGGGGTTCGCGGCAGGGTGTATGGAGAGTACATTCTTGCCCACCCCGAACAATTCTCGCTTGTCGCAATCGCCGACCCGATTGCGAAGCGTGAAGATGTTACAGCCTTTGGGAATGCGCCGCTTTTCCAAAATTGGAAAGATGCTCTTGAAGTTGAAGCCGATGTCGCAATAATTGCGCTGCCGGACCTTCTTCATAAAGATGCGGCGATTGACGCTCTAGGTAGGGGGCTTGATATACTTCTCGAAAAGCCCCTCGGCTGCTCGCTCGAAGAGTGCGACGAAATTTTAGCGGCGCAGAAGAAATCCGGCAGGCTTGTGCTTACCGGATACGTCCTTAGGTTTTCGCGGTATTATCGCGAACTCGCAGAAGTCTTGCGCTCGCGGAAAATCGGCGAAATCATGGCGATTCGTCATCTTGTTGCAGTAGGCTATGCAAAAGCTGCACATGCGTTTTGCCGCGGCAATTGGGGCAAAGAGGGCGATGGAGCAAGCGAACTTGTCCAAAAGTGTATCCACGATTTCGATTTGATCGAATGGTGGCTTAGCTCCCGTAAACTGATTGCCGTATCTTCATTTGGTTCGCTTAATCATTGGAAGAAGGAAAATGCTCCGGCGAATTCTGCGGCAAGATGCATCGATTGCCCTGATGACGTAAAGAAGGCTTGCCCGTTTGACGCCGAAAAACTTTATGTCGAAAGCGATGATTTGAGATATCACTTCGCCGAAAGAAACAATCGGGCGATGCGCAAAGTAGTGGACGAATCGAGATATGGAAGATGCGTCTACGCGTGCAATAACGACTGCGTCGATCATCAGAGCGTATTGATGGAGTATGAAGGCGGGCTTACGGCGAGTCTAGAGATGGAAAATTTCTCGAATTCAAGACGCCGCACTACGAGATTTTTCGGCACAAAGGGTGAAATTTACGCCGATGGCGAAAAAATCGAAATTATGCCCTTTGGCTCGAAAAGCGTAGAGATATACCCCATGGCGGCGAGCAGTGCGCATGGCGGCGGCGATCGCGAAATTATGGCTGAATTCTACAGACTGGCCGTAAAAGTTTCACCTGCGCGCTACACGGCGCTTCTCGAAGCGGCGCTAGAGTCGCATACTGTTGCATTCCTCGCGGAAGTTTCCCGCAAAGAACATAGAATGGTCGTCGCTTGAAGGAGAAAAGAAAGAAATGAAGCACGACTTTTCTCTCATTTTGGAAAAGGCTTCCCGCGCGCCAAAGTCGCTAGACGAGGAAGAACTTGCGGCTCTTTTAGCCTGCGGGGACGGCAGTGAAGAAGAAAAAGCTTTGTTTGAAGCGGCTTACAAAATCAAGGTGTTTCAAGTCGAGAGGAATATTTCAGTCAGAGGTTTGATTGAAGCCGGGAATATATGCCAAAAAGATTGCTATTATTGCGGAATCAGAAAATCGAATTCTTCAGTTGAGCGCTATAGTTTATCCAAAGAAAAAATTGTAGCTCTAGCGAAACAGGCGAAAGATATTGGCTTCGCTTCGATAGTCATACAGTCTGGCGAAATCGAATCGGGAAAACACACAGATTTCATCGAGGAAGTATTGAGAGAAATCGCGCCGCTCGAGCTTGGCGTTACTTTGTCGCTAGGCGAACAGAGTTGCGAAACATTGAGGCGCTGGCGTGAAGCGGGTGCCGCGAGATATCTTTTGAGGATTGAAACTTCCAATAAAAAGCTCTATTCCAAGCTACATCCATCCGATCACAGCTGGGAAAGAAGAGTTGAAGTATTGAAGGATTTGGGCGATTTAGGTTATCAGGTCGGCACGGGTGTAATGATCGGCTTGCCGGGTCAAACATTAAATGATTTAGCTAGAGATATTTTATTCTTTGGTTCTTGCGACGCCGATATGATAGGAATGGGCCCTTGGATTCCCCATAAGGATGCTCCGTTAAAAGGTGAATTCGATAAATTTCATGCGCTCAAACTTGGACTTAAGATGATCGCCGCAACGCGGCTATATCTACATGATATCAATATCGCCGCTTCAACCGCGCTAGAGGCGCTGGCGGCAAATGGAAGAGCGCTCGGAATTTTGGCAGGGGCAAACGTAATAATGCCCAATATCACAGATGAGCAATATAAAAAAGCCTACAACCTATACGACGGCAAGCCTGGCGTTTGCGAATCGGCTTTGGCCGCAAGAAATCTTTTAGATAAGAAGCTTGGGGAAATAGGCGAAAAAATATTATATGCTCAAAGGGGAGATAGTTTACATTATGCAAAGAAAAGCTGCTGTAATAAATGATTTTGCGAGCTACGGCAGGTGTTCGCTTGCTGTTGCGATTCCGATTCTTTCTGCGATGCGGATTCAGTGTTGCGCGGTGCCGACCGCAATTTTTACCAACCATACAGGATTCCCGTCTTTCTCGTGGACCGATTATACCGATCACATGGATGATTACATCCGGGAATGGAAAAAGCTAAATCTTCATTTTAATGCTATTCAATCTGGCTTCCTAGGGTCAAAGGCGCAGATCGATTACGTGCTTAGATTTGTAGAAGCGTTCAAAGAAAAAGAAACGATTGTCGCTATAGATCCCGTCATGGGCGATTACGGCAGACTATATTCGACATACGACGAAGAGCTTGCAAAAGGCATGCGGCGTCTACTTAATGTTGCTGATGTTCTTACGCCAAATTTGACGGAAGCTTGTGTTTTGGCAGATGTCGATTACGACCCCGAAATGTCGGATGAGAACCTGGTCAAAATCGCCCGGGCCCTTTCAGAACCCAATGGAGCCAAGGTCGCGATAACAGGTTTGCAAAGAGCTGGCGCGCTTATGAATTTCGTCTGGGAAAGAGGGAAAACGCCATTTGCACATTGCGAAGACAAGATTGGTGAAGATAGAAGCGGGACGGGGGATGTTTTTTCATCTGTTGTTCTAGGCGATATGGTAAATGGCGCGAGCTTCCCGGATAGCGTAGTGAAAGCGAGCCGGTTTGTCGCAAGCGCGGTAAAGCGCTCGGCAAAACTTGGAATCGATGTAAGGGCGGGCTTGGCGATAGAGGAAGTTCTCGGCGAACTTATCGAAAAATAAGCGCTTGGAATGATGAACTTTTAACGTTTTCGCGGCGTTAGATTATAACAGACAGGCATGTTTTAATTATGGCAAATACAATATTGAAAGCTTCAGGAATTTTTCATTCGTATGGCAAAGCGACAGCCAAGAGAGAGGTTCTAAAGAATTTTTCGCTCTCTGTAGGCGAAGGGGAGTTTGTTGCGCTAATGGGGCCTTCGGGAAGCGGAAAATCTACATTTTTACATCTCGCCGCCGCGCTTTTAGTGCCGGATTCTGGTGAAATTACAATTGGCTCAACAATCGTAAGTTCACTCAACGATTCTAAAGCCACGGTTTTTCGCAGGAGAAATATCGGCATTGTTTTCCAGTCGTTCAATCTTGTCGAATCGCTGAATGTTGCAGAAAACATCGCCTTGCCTGCGAAGTTGGATGGTAGGCGTGTCGATAGGGATAGGATTGACGAGCTTTTAAACGAGCTTGGATTGGATGGCATGGCATCCAGGCGCGTCAATGAGCTTTCTGGCGGCGAGAGGCAACGTGTGGCAATCGCCAGGGCTTTATATCTCAATCCGGCGATAATTTTGGCAGATGAACCTACTGGCAATCTCGATCAGAAGGCTGCATGTCAAATACGAGAAATGCTGGTTGAGTTGAACAAGCGCGAAAAGTGCGCGGTTTTGCTCGTGACGCACGATCCTCTTATGGCATCTTCTGCCGGTAGAATATGTTTTCTCAAAGATGGCGCTATTGTGAAGGAGTTAGAAGGGCCAAATGGTGCAGAGGAAATTTCAAGCGCATATTTGGAGTATACGAGATGATATTTCGTCTAGTATTGAATTCGCTGAAAAATTCCAAAGCGCGCTTTGCTTGTGCAACAGCGGGTATCGCAATTGCAACTCTTGCTGTAGTCTTTACATCATCGCTCGTTGCAACGAATAATGCCCAGGCGCCGATTTTGGCCGAACGCGCTACATCACCTTGGGCGGCTTGGCGTTTGCAAGGCGTGCAAAATCCCCGTCGCGCTCCTTCGCAAGCAACTGCATCTCGTGGGAAAGACAATAGACCGAAGAATCTAAATCATGCCGTCAAGCCGGATTTGGAACTTGAAGCGATAAATCTTTCGATAGATTATAGACCGGGCGGGCATGTCCTTCAAGGCCCGCCCATGATGGCGCTTTTGGCTAGTGCGCCAGTTGAAAACCCTTATGCAGGATTATCGCTTACAGAAGGGCGATGGGTTGATGTAAACAGCAGCGAGCGCGAAATCGTATGCGTTAAAAAAGCGATGCGAAGATTTGGTGCTCAAGCGCCGGCGTTAGGCGTGGAGCTGAAGTTCATCGGCAAATCCGGCACGATGAGCGCGAAGATAGTAGGTTACCTGGAAGGCGATATCAAACTTCCACGGGAATTCCCGACAGTATTCGCAAACCCCGCAGCTCTCGATGGTTTAGCCAAAGAAGAAAAGGGCAGATTTTCCCTATATCTCGAAATGCCACAGGGCGAAATAGAAGGTCTTTTGACGAAGTCTTCACCTGAAACAATCGCCGCTTACAAGCAAGATGAACAAAGGCGCATGGATTACGCAACGCCTCTTTTGATTATCGCGGCGATTTTGACGGCGCTTTCCCTCCTTGTCAACTCTCTCCTTTTATCTGTAGAATCAAACAGAAAGGAACTTTCCTTTTTGCGCCTAGCAGGCATGACGAAAACAGGAATTGTGAAATTCGTGTTTCTCGAATCATTTCTCGAAAGTATATGCGGCTTTGTTTTCGGCGTATTATCGGGTTTTGCCGTGCTTCATGTTTGGGTTATGACAAATCCTTCATCATTTCCCGGCGGCGCGGTGTTCGATTTTGCCAAGGTGGCCTTGGTCGGTTCTCTTATTCCGGTGCTTGTGTTTTGCGCTCTTTTTCTCGTGCTGAGTTCTGCCTTAAGGGTTGGGCCGCTAGATCATTTGCGAAAGAATACTCCGGCTCGCAGGAAGGGAATGGTTGTTACTTTTGCGCTTGGTTTCGCGGCATTTGTCGCGGTAGAGGTTTGGGGTGAATCGTTGATGAGAGCATTTATTCCATCCGAGGAATGGCCGGATGCAATAGTCTCGATATTGCCTTCTGGAGCTTCGAGTTTCGAAATAGAAAAGCTCCGCGATATCGAAGGAGTTGAAAGAATAAGCGAATTGCTTGCGCTGCAACTTTATCTCGCAGGCGAGAAAGCGCCTGCCGAAGCGAAAGGCCCGAGGGCTTATAGGCCTAATATTCTCTTGCTTGCATCGGAATGGTTGCCGGAATTTCGTTTTATCGAAGGCGATTATGAAAGCGCTGTTCGTGAGATAACGGAAAATGGCGCGGTCGTAATAACTCAAATGTCGTCGCGTGCGCGCAATTTGCACAAGGGCGACGAGTTGAAACTGGAAATCGGCGCCGGAAGAAATATAGAAGAGGCCGCTCTTCCAATCGCCGGGGTAGTAGATCTGAATTGGCACATGGTAACGAGTCGAGGATTGCTTAGAGGTATGAACAGGATGCCGGTTATGACAGATGGGCCAGCCTTCCTTTCTTTTGATACTCTGGAATCGCTTGATTCTAGGCCCGCCGCAATCGTTCGCATGACCCATCTTTGGCTTGATTATAAAAAAGAATATCTCGAAAACCACGGCGTGTTTCAGGCAGGGCGAAATGTCGAAGCGGAAATTGCTCGCCGGCTGGATGATCCAACTCTATCTACCGTACGTCTTCATGCGCGCGATGAAATCGCAGATGGGACCCTCGCTCACGGAACAGATTTGATTGGTGATGCCGCACGAGTTCCGTTTTTCTTCCTGGCGATTCTTGCCATTGGCTTTATTGCGATGCTAGTAGCCGAGGCTGAATCGAGAAAGATGGAGCTTGCAATGCTTCGTGCAATAGGCGCAACTCGTCTGCAATTAGTCTTTATTCTTGCCAAAGTCGCGCTCTTCACTGCGCTAGGCGGTATTGTAATCGGTTTGCCGCTGGGCGCGCTCGCCGGATGGGCCGTTTCGATAAAGACAGCTTCAATGTGGCCAGGTATGCCACATTGGTTCATCGTGCCTTGGAGGATAATTATCGAAGGCGCCGCGTTTGCAATCCTTTTCGCTTTTGCTTTCGCCTTGCCAGCTGCGATTTCTATCATCGGAAGAATCACCCGTCGTAAATAATTTGGCGAAAATCCATTCACGAATTGACTATTTGCGCCCTTTGTTGGGACAAAATGGCGCAATTAGGGAATATTTGGCACATGTTTTCAATTGGCATGGCGAATGCTATTAGGAAGGTGTCAACTAAAGACGAAAGTAAAGAAAGGAAATGAAAATATGAATACGCTATTGAATATTAATCCGTGGAGCATATTCGATGATTTGCTGAATGTGAACAGTCGTGCGTTTAAATCGATCCGTTCGAGGGCTGCAGGCAGATTCCCGCCAATCAATATGTTCATGGATGAATCGGCAGTAATAATCGATGTGGAATTGCCTGGCAAAAGCGCTAGCGATATAAAGCTTGAACTCGAACCTCAGGCAGTTACGATCGAAGATTCGCCGACAGTGAAAGAAGGCGAGGAAAAGCGCGAAGGCGAATGGCGCAGGCGAATCGAATTGCCATTCCGCGTCGAAGCAGAAAAGGCGAATGCGAAATTCCAAGATGGCATTCTTCGCATAGAACTACCAAAGGCTGAAGCGCTCGGAAAGCGTCGCATTACGATAACCGACTAAAAGAAAGAAAGGAATGAATATTATGAACGAAAAGACTTATTCTACACCGGCGGCAACCTTTACCGAAAGAGCCGAAGATTATGTACTCGAAGTTGTGTTGCCGGGCATTGCAAAGGATGAAGTTGAGCTTAATCTCGAGGGCAAGACATTGACCCTAAAGACCGCCTCGAAATACAACAACCCCGCAGGGTTCAAGTTGGTCGCGGCAGAATTCGAGCGAGGAGATTGGGCGATGAGCTTCGATTTACCGGAAATGGCCGATACTGCAACGATTAGCGCAAAGAATTCCAAGGGCATTTTGAGCATCACGATCAAGAAAAGACCAGTTGCGGCGGCAAGAAGAATTGAGATTGGCTAACGCTAGAGGCAAGTAGCTAGTGGCAGTTGGAGGGCGGCTCGAGGATGCCGCCCTCCAACTATTTTCAAATTCAAGAAAAAAGATAAAATTCGCCATTGATTTTACTGAGAAATATGCTATAATTTGGGGCCCTAAGAGGTTGTCTAAAATCGCTTGGCGATGACGGGCGCCGAGATGTGCTAAAATTAACCATTTTAAAGAAGGATTTGATAAAAATGACTAAATATGCGAAAGTAATGACTAGCGTCGCCAGTGCCGCGATTCTTGTTGCGCTCGGCGGCGTAGTTTCAAGCGTGAAATTATACTCTGCTCTCAAGGTTGAAAAGGCGAAACACTCGGCAAGTATAGCCGAAGAGCAGAATTTTACCCAGGAAGAGTTAGATAAGAAGGTCGCCCTCGAAATCGCCAACGCAGAAATGGAGGCCGCCGCAGCGCGTCAAAAAGAGCTAGAAGGCAATGTAGAGAACGCTAAAATCGAAAAGAAGCTACAGATTTATTCCGTTAACTATGAAGGTGATGATTGGATAAAAATCAAGTTTTCCTTGCCGCCTGATATGGATGTCGTTCGCGAATATGTAAAAGTCGAGCCATTGAATAGCGGGGCGGTTTCGTATGATCTAGATTACCAATTGGATTATGATAATGTATCGAGAAGATGGATTAATTACCCATTCCTTATTATCCGTGGCGATTTTGCGCATCGTCAAGATGTGACATTGAGTGTAAGGAAAGGCTTCCCGATAAATGAAAAGAAAGTGGGGAGAGATGAAAATACCGAGCTAGTTCCTTTGTCGGAAGATTTTACTTATGTTTTCAAGCGCGAGGATAAAACGCCGATGGTCAATTTTGCCGATAAAGGCAGGTATCTGGCGCCGATTGGTGATAGGGCAATTGCCGTAAAGAGCGTGAATATCGATAAAGTAAGGGCGCAAATCCGGGAAGTCCCGAACGCCAATATCGTTCAGATGCTCGCATTGGAAGAAGGCGAATACAATAAAATCCACAAAGGTTGGGCTAATTCCAGCTCTCAAAAAGAAGAATATGTAGCAGATATTTCATCCGAGCCGCAGATACAAGATTTTGAACTCCCCAATGAGCCAAATAAAGAACAAAAAACAGCGCTTAGTCTGAAATATGGCGATGAGACGATAAAGAACGGGGTATATCTCGTTACTCTTATGCGGCCAGGGATGGAGCGCGATGATGCTTCATATTACTCCAAAGGGAAAAACACTTATCGCTATAGGGTAATATGTGTAAGCGATTTAGCCCTGAGCGTTCGCGGCAATGATGAGTTGCTAGTGTGGGTGACATCTTTAACCGGGGGCAATCCTGTCGGTGGGGCTAATGTTGAGGTTTATTCAAAAGCAAATGTACTTATAGCTAAAGGTGTAACGGACGAAAAGGGCTTGTGCCGTCCAGATAGAATAGCTGCCGGTGATGTGTTTTGCGTAGTGGCGAGCGCATCAGACGCAAGCGATAGAACATTTATGGCTGTAAGATCTTCAATGCAAATAGATGAAACCTATCCTGAAGGTGCGCGAGATGAATATCTGAAAGAAAAAGAAACTACAGCTTTCTTGTGGAGCGAGCGTGGTATTTACAGGCATGATGAAAAGATATTTCTGGGCGTGATTCTTCGTGATGGAACGCTCAAGGCGCCTGAACCATTCCCCGTGACATTAACGCTGAAAAATCCACAGCATGCGCCATATTCTTCTGTTACGATTCTTCCTGATGAAAACGGCGTAATCAACTACGACCAGTTCACTGTGCCAGGCAGCCAGCCAAGCGGCGAATGGAAGATAGAAGCATCAATTCCCGGCAAGGATACCGATAAACGAATCGTCTTGGGTTCGCGTGAATTCAAAGTCGAAGAATTCGCGCCGCCGCAAATTCGTGTAAAGGCAGAGGCGGCCGAAGGACAAAAGCCGCAAGATTTCATGTTCACTGTTTCGGCAGAGCATCTGTATGGAGGCGCCGCGAAGGGGCTTGTTTGCGAAGGTGCGATTGTGTTTGAAGATGCTCCATTCGCTCCGGCAGATTGGAAAGGCTATGAATTCGGCGATGAATCTCGCGCGCTCAAGCCGAATTATAGGGTGCTCAAAAAAGATAAACTCGATGATACCGGGCGCCATTCATTTTATGCTCCGCTATTTGAAACAGCGGGCCTGCCCGCGGCAATGGTCTTGGCAACAGCCCAAGCGACAGCATTCGAAGATGGCGGAAGAGCTGCGAATGCAAGAACAACATCGCTTTGCCATTTCTACAATTATTATATCGGCGCGAGAATTTCTTCTTCAGTAAAGATTCCAGAAATCGGATATCCCGAAATTGATATTGCTTGCGTCAACCCCGATGGCACGAGGGTCGCAGAATCGAAACGCCTCGAGGCTAAGCTGGAGAAAATCAAATACATTTATACTTACGAGAAGAATGGATCTGACGATTGGGCTTCTTGGGACTGCGAAAAAGTCCGCGAAGTAGTGGCAGATAAGATTTCAATTCCAAATTTGCCGACAGGCGATACGATTTTTGCTCTTCCGACGAGAGAAACCGGCGATTATATTTTGACTATTCGCGATCTTGATTCAAATGTAAGCTTCTCGCATTCGTTCTGTTTGAGCGCATACGGCGAAGATGATAGTGAAATCAAGGCGAAGCTTTCTGCGCCTACCCTTGTTGGCCTTACGCTCGATAAAGCGTTTTATAGAGTCGGCGAAGAACCTCGGTTGCTCGTAAAAGCGCCTTTCGCCGGCACTGCGCTTATAACGCTGATGCGCGATAAGGTAGTTTACAAGGATGTAATCCAGCTTGAAAATGCCACAAGCGAAATTATTCTTCCCTCTGTACGTGAAGAATTCTCGCCCAGCCTCGATGTTTCCGTTTCGGTAGTGCAGAAAGTAAAGAGCGGGGCAAATCATTTCGCCGTCCGTTCGCATGGTGAGTGTGTGCTCGCAATCAGGCCTGAAAATAGAGAAATTCCTCTTTCTCTCGATGCAAAGGTGGAACTCGAAGGTAGTGAAGGCGGCGAAATAGTTGTTGATATAAGCGCCAATCGTGAAAGCGAGGAGCCAATTTACGCGGTTGTAACAGTTGTAGACGAAGGTATAAATCTTCTGACGAATGAAAAGACGCCTAATCCAATTGCATATTTTGCTGCATCTCGCAGCGCGTTCATTCCTTTCTTCGATCTTTATCATCGTCTTTTGCCGGTAGTCGGCGATGATATATTGCGTGCTACTGGAATAAAGACCGGCGGCGGCTTCCCACTTGCGTTGCTTTCGAGGATTAGCCCGCAGCCATCGCGCAGATTCAAGCCCCTCGCGCTTTGGAAACAAGAAATTCAATTGCCGGGCGATGGAACAAGCGAAAGAGTCGTATTCAAGATTCCAGAGTTCGTAGGCGAAGTAAGAATTACGGCGCTAGCGTATAGCAAAAACGCGACAGGTTCGACTTCTATACAAAAGAAGGTCACGCCGAAAATCATTACTCAAGGCGATGCGCCGCGATTCGTTGCGCCAGGCGATGAATTTGATATCTCGCTACCTATAACAAATCGCTCCGGCCAAGATCAGCAAGTCGAATATAGTATTAAAGTTACAGGTGAAGCGAATATGCTATCGCCATCCGAAGGCACGATCAATCTAGCGAATAACGAATCGAGGGTGCTCTTCTTCAAGGCGAAAGCCCTCAAGATGGGTGAAGCGCAATTCGTTTTCGATGTAAATGGCGGGCGAGAGATGCATTCCAAGCATATTTATTTGCCGGTAAGACCGGCAGTAAACTGGCAATGTAAAGCTGGCGTAGATAGCCTTAAGCCCGGCGAAAGCAAGGTGTATTCTTCCTCGCCATATTCCGATAGAAGCAACTACTCCGTAAGCGCTTCTCGCCTCGGCGAACTCGTCTCGGCGCTGGCATGGCTTGCTGAATATCCGCACGGTTGCCTAGAGCAGACGACATCGAGAATTTTCCCCCTGATTTCCGCGGGCGGTATTTTGAATACGCTTGATAATTCCACATCCTCGAATAGACTATCGTATGTAGAATCTGGCGTAAAGAGGGTTGAATCGATGATTCGCTCCAACGATTTCGTCGTTTGGCCAGATTGCTATTATGCGCCGTGGGATAGGGAAGTATCTTTGTATGCGGCGCATTTCTTGATCGAGGCGGAAAAATCCGGCATTGTTCTCAACAAGGCCGCAAAACCCCGTGTGCTCGGCTTCTTGAAGAATTGGGCCAAAAGCGAAAAAGATTCCGTAAGCGCGTATGCATGCCATACTCTTGCACTTGCGCGTGAGCCTGATAAGGATAGGATGCTCGTACTCTTCGATAAGAGAGATTCGCTCGATTCGCTTTCGCGCGCAAGACTCGCTAGGGCTTTTATCGCGATTAACGATAGATTTCGCGCTACGACGCTTATCGAATCTTGCAAAGACCCAAAGAGCGTAAAAGAAGCCGCGTTCATCTTGCTTGCAATGCTCGAACTTGATCCAAAGAATGAAAAAATTCCTTCTATCGTTTTATATCTTACGAATATGCGCGACGCTAAAAAGTTTGAATGGGGAACTACAGAATCAAACGCTCACGCGCTTCTTGCGCTCGGTGAATATTATCGCCATGCCGGCGCTAGAGTCGGCGAGAAAGCAGATTGCCGCAGAATCGATTTGCCGGATGGCTCTATCCAATTCGTCAATGCCGGCGATAGCGACGCGTTTATTTCGTGGCGGCGGTTGGAATTGCCGGAAGTAAGTGAAGTGAAGGAAGCCGGCGATACTCTAAAGATAACGAGAAAGTTCTATTCGCCTGAAGGCGAGGAACTAGATTTGACGAAACTCCAGAGGGGCGATTTGGTAATCGTAGAACTTACTCTTACATCGAAAGAAAAGCGCAGCTATTCCGATCTCGTAATCGAAGACTTGTTCGCAGGCGCATTCGAACCCGTCCATGGAGGAATCGATTTTGCGCTTTATCCTTGGCTGGTAAAAGGCGATATAGATGGCTGGGTGCTGCGATCCGAGGCACGCGATGATAGAATGCTTGTTTATTCCAATCATTTTGAAGCGCAAGAAGGCGGTGAAGCAAAGTTCCATTATCCTCTGAGGGTCGTATCGGCAGGCAGTTTCACACAAGGTGCGGCAAGCGTCGAAGCTATGTACGACCCAAGCCTAAGGGCAAATACCTCCAGCGGCAAGGTCGAAGTGAAAAGCGATGCCAGATAAAGGGTGCCGCTCGTCGATATGCCGGATGGAACCACCGTCAAAATTTTGACGCTGCCCCCGACCAAGAAATTAATTAGGAATTAGAAATGAGAAATTAGAAATTAGAAATGAGAAATTCTAAACTCCAATTAAATATTCCAATTCCATTCTACAACTCCAACTTTCCTAATTCCTAATTCATAATTCATAATTCCTAATTTCTAATTCCTAATTTCTAATTTCTATGAACTTTCTGAACGCGGCTTTAGCCGCCCTGAACATCTGAACTTTCTGAACGCGGCTTTAGCCGCCCTGAACGCGGCTTTAGCCGCCCTGAACGCGGCTTTAGCCGCCCTGAACGCGGCTTTAGCCGCCCCTTGCGCCGCGGAGCGGAATTTGGTATAATATTGAGCGAACAATCAATAATAGAATTTATCGTTATGGCAGAGAATGATAGAGTGGTCTTGATAGGGACCTATAAGAAGGGGCAGCTTGCGAAATGGC
>JAFSMR010000065.1 GCA_017447805.1 Kiritimatiellia bacterium
GGAATTAGAAATTAGGAATTAGAAATTATGATTAAACAACCTCTGCGCACTTGAGCGCCTCTCGGGTTAAAAAAAACTACCTGTTCTCCTGTCCTACCTGCCTAATCATAAAAAATTAACAATTCCATTGTTCACCTTCACCTTGATTCTTCACCTAAAACCGGGTTGCTCTCGAGCAATATTGCGAAATCGACAAAATCTTTTCTTGTGCCCCTGTTCGTTATGGCGTTTGCGTAATTCGAGCCATCACAGCAGGAATGTTAGCGGCATCAAGAACTGAAATCGCAAAACACTTCTTGCCTATATGGTTCAATGATGCTCCGACATGCAATAGCAATGATTTGTCAATTATTATAAACCTATCATGGAATGCAGCCGATGTCATCACATTAAGCGTGTTTGCAAATTGCGCATTGAACTTTGAGACATCCAGCGATGTCAACTTGGCATTTGGCCCTTTCACAATGTCCACAAGCACTCCTGCGCGCTTTTTCGCCAATATTTGAAGCACGACATTATCCGCATACGCATCGATAATCACAATATCTGTCTTCGCTTTACGGATAAACTCGACAATCTTGTCGTATGCGTCGTATTCGTGGCCATCATAGAAAATCTTCTCTGCCGGAAATTCCTTGCAATCTATCTGTCCAAGAACTTTGTTCAATTTCTCATCCATTGCAATTTGCTTCACCTCTACAGCGCCAAGCCTCTGCAAGACAGCCGCATTGGTGACTATGAAATGCCGCATCGCCACAAATGCGTCCATGATGCGAATGCTTAGCTCTATCGCAGTAGGGCTTCGCAAGATTGCCGATAACATGGCGACTCCCTGTTCGGTAAACGCTGCGGGAGTTCCTGGATAATGTCGCTTGGTCTGGGACTTATCACAATTTGTGATAAGTTCGTTCAGTTCGGACTTGGTAAGCACAAAGCGAAATCTATCGGGAAATCGGTCAATATTGCGCTTTACTGCCTGATTTAGAACACGTGTTTCCACACCGTACAATTCGGCTATATCCCAATCCAATATTGCCTGCACACCGCGAACCGTAATGATTCTAGATGCTATCGACGCATTTGTAACTTCTAGTTCGTTCTTCCTCATGCACATTTCCTCCATTCAGATGCAAAAATACACTTGCCGCCCAACTCATGCATTACCCTTGTGACGATATATGCTTCTTATGGGTCCCTATCAAGATCACCCTATCATTCTCTGCCATAGTGATAAATTCTATTGTTGATTATTTGCTTGATATTATACCAAATCCCGCGCCTCGGCGCAAGGGGCGCTTCGCGGCGGCGCCGTTCAGATTTTAATTTAGCAGGTAGGACAGGAGAACAGGAAGGTGTTGTTTTTTTTTAACCCGAGAGGCGCAAAGTGCGCAGAGGTTTTTATTTAGTTAGCAGTTAGTAGTTAGCAGTTTTATTTATTTAACCCCGAGAGGCGCTCAAGTACCAGAGAGGTTGTTTAATGTTGCCATTCCTAAGTCCGAATTCCTACTTCCTCATTTCTAATTTCTATGAACTTTCTGAACAGCGCGAAGCGCCCTGAACGCGGCGAAACGCGGCGAAGCCGCCCTATTGCTTCGCCGCGGGAAATTTGGTATAATAAGCGCCCATGAAGCAGCGTATTGCAATTTTGGACTACGGCTCACAATATACCCAGCTTATCGCTAGGCGCATTCGCGAGTTGCAAGTGTACTCTGAAATATTACCATTTTCGACGACGGCCGAGAAGCTCAAGGAAAACCTCCCGGCGGGGATCATCCTTTCCGGCGGCCCGAACAGCGTATTCGAAGAAGGCGCGCCCGGTATAGACAAGGAAATATTCGAATTAGGTATTCCTATTCTCGGAATTTGCTATGGCATGCAACTTATGAGCCAAGCGCTCGGCGGCGAAGTAATGCCCGGCAAAGCGCGCGAATACGGGAAAACCGAAATGACTACCCTTCCCGGCAACGACCTTTTTACAGGCCTCGAAGAGCGCTTTACGGTATGGATGAGCCATGGCGATAGAGTCGCAAAAATTCCCGAAGGCTTCGTAGTTTCGGCGACAAGCGAGAACTGCCCGTATGCCGCGATTCGCAATGAAGCGCGCCGGTTTTACGCAATCCAATTCCACCCTGAAGTCGTTCACACCAACCACGGCCAAGAAATCTTGAGCAACTTCATATTCAAAATCTGCTCCTGCCGCGGAGATTGGAAGCTGACGAGCTGGATTGATGAAACAATCGAGAAAATCAAAGCGCAGGTCGGCGATGACGAAGTAGTGCTAGGGCTTTCGGGCGGGGTCGATTCCAGCGTCGTAGCGGTGCTAATTCACAAGGCAATCGGCAAGCGTCTACATTGCATCTTTGTCGACAATGGACTTCTTAGATACAAAGAAGATCTCCAGGTCGAAGAAATGTTCAAATCGAAACTCGGCCTCGATCTTCATATCGCGCGCGCGGCAGAAAGATTCTACGCGGCCCTTTCGGGCGTCTCGGAGCCGGAAGCAAAGCGCAAAACAATCGGCCGCGAGTTTATAGAAGTGTTCGCCGAAGAAGCGAGGAAATTTTCACATTGCCGATTCCTCGCGCAAGGGACGATCTACCCCGACGTGATCGAATCTTCTTCTTCCACAAAGGGCCCTTCCCAGACAATCAAAAGCCATCACAATGTCGGCGGGCTTCCGCCAGATTTGAAATTCGAGCTCGTGGAGCCATTGCGCGATTTGTTCAAAGATGAAGTTCGCGCGGTAGGCCGCGTTCTTGGCATGGCGAGCGAGCTGCTCGACCGGCAGCCCTTCCCTGGCCCAGGCCTCGGCGTAAGAATTCTCGGCGAAGTCACAAAAGAAAAAGTCGAGCTTCTGCAGCAGGCCGATTTACGCGTCCAAGAAGAAATAAGAAAGCTACCCAACTACAAGTCGATATGGCAAACGTTCGCCGTGCTGCTGCCGGTAAAAACGGTTGGCGTTATGGGCGACCAGCGAACTTATGAATACACCTGCGCCGTGAGGTCGGTCGATTCTATCGATGCCATGACGGCGGATTGGACGCGCATACCATACGATACTCTCGCGACAATTTCCAACCGAATCATCAACGAAGTGCGCGGAATAAATCGCGTAGTTTACGATATCTCCTCCAAACCCCCGGCTACAATAGAGTGGGAATGAGAGCAGAAAGAAGTTTGTTAGATAATCCATGAAAATGATGGAAAGAAGAGGCTCGCGAACAAGCCTCTTCTTTTAGTCTCGAAATAATCGACTCGATTATTTCTTGAGTGCAGCCTGCGCCGCGGCGAGTCTCGCGATCGGTACGCGGTAAGGCGAGCAAGATACATAGTTGAGGCCGATCTTGTGGCAGAATTCGACGCTGGAAGGATCGCCGCCATGTTCACCGCAAATGCCGCAGTGAAGCTTCGGGCGGGTCGCCTTGCCGTCTGTCACGGCCATCTTCATGAGCTTGCCTACGCCGGTCTGGTCGAGCTTCGCGAATGGGTCGTTCTCGTAGATCTTCTTATCGTAGTATGCGCCGAGGAACTTGCCGGCGTCATCACGGCTGAAGCCGAATGTCATCTGGGTGAGGTCGTTCGTGCCGAAGCAGAAGAATTCCGCTTCTTCGGCGATTTCACCAGCCGTGAGCGCGGCACGAGGAATTTCAATCATCGTTCCGACTTCATAGTTGAGCTTAATCGCAGCGGCCTGGATTTCTTCATTCGCGACGCGAACGACGATATCCTTGACGAACTTGAATTCCTTCATGTCGCCTGTGAGAGGAATCATGATTTCCGGCTTCACGGTCCATCCCTTGTGCTTGCGCTGAATGTTGATGGCCGCGCGGACAATCGCCTTGGTCTGCATTACGGCGATTTCAGGATATGTAACGGTCAAACGGCACCCGCGGTGACCCATCATCGGGTTGAATTCGTGCAAGGAATCGATGATTTCCTTAATACGAGAAATGGGCTTGTGGGTTTCTTTTGCGAGAAGCGCGATTTCATCCTCGGTATGCGGCACGAATTCGTGGAGCGGCGGGTCGAGGAAGCGGATTGTGACAGGCTGGCCATCGAGCGCTTCGAAGAGCTGCTCGAAGTCGTCCTGCTGATAAGGAAGAATCTTCGCAAGAGCGATTTCGCGCTCTTCGATAGTATCCGCGCAAATCATCTGACGGAACGGCAGGATGCGGCTCTGCGAGAAGAACATGTGCTCCGTACGGCAAAGGCCAATACCTTCCGCGCCGAGTTCGCGCGCCTTCTTCGCATCGCGAGGAGTATCGGCGTTGGTGCGAACTTTCAGACGGCGGAACTTATCGGCCCACATCATTATACGGCTGAATTCGCCGGCAATCGTCGCGGCGACAGTCGGGACTACGCCATCGTAAATATTGCCTGTAGAACCATCGATAGAAAGCCAATCGCCTTCCTTGAAGACCTTGCCGCCGAGCGTGAAAGTCTTGTTTTCTTCATCCATTACGATTTCTTGGCAACCCGAAACGCAGCACTCGCCCATACCGCGAGCGACCACGGCCGCGTGGCTGGTCATGCCGCCGCGGACGGTAAGGATACCTTCTGCTGCCTTCATGCCTTCGATATCTTCCGGGCTCGTTTCGAGACGAACGAGAACGACCTTCTCGCCGCGCGCCTTCCAAGCCTTCGCGTCTTCGGCCGAAAACACGATTCTGCCGCAAGCAGCGCCCGGGGAAGCCGCAAGGCCCCTGCCCATTACCTTGCCCTTCTTCAAGGCGACCGCATCGAACTGCGGGTGGAGAAGAGTATCGAGGTTGCGCGGGTCGATCATGAGAACAGCTTCTTCTTCAGTCCTCATTCCTTCATCGACGAGATCGCAGGCGATCTTGAGCGCCGCCTTCGCGGTACGCTTGCCGTTACGCGTCTGGAGCATGAAGAGCTTCTTGTTCTCGATAGTGAACTCCATATCCTGCATATCGCGATAGTGGCTTTCGAGAGTAGCGCAAATCTTCTGGAACTGCTCGAATACTTCAGGCATTACCTCGGCCATCTTCGCGATCGGCATCGGGGTGCGAACGCCGGCGACGACATCTTCGCCCTGCGCATTCATCAGGAATTCGCCCATTAGCTTCTTCTCGCCGGTCGCGGGGTCGCGAGTGAAGGCGACGCCGGTACCCGATTCATCGTTCAAATTGCCGAACGCCATCATCTGAACGTTGACCGCCGTTCCCCAGCTATAAGGAATATCGTTATCGCGGCGATAGACATTGGCGCGCGGGTTATCCCAGCTGCGGAATACCGCCTTGATCGCCTCGAAGAGCTGCTCCTTGGCGTCGGTCGGGAATTCCTTGCCGATCTTCGCCTTATACTCGGCCTTGAACTGCCCGGCGAGTTCCTTGAGGTCGTCGGCCGTAAGTTCGACATCGAGCTTCACGCCCTTCTTCGCCTTCATCTCGTCGATGAGCTTTTCGAAATATTTCTTGCCGACTTCCATTACGACATCGGAGAACATCTGAATGAAGCGGCGGTAGCAATCCCACGCCCAGCGCGGATTCTTCGTCTGCGCCGCGAGCGATTCGACGACCGTCTCGTTGAGGCCGAGGTTCAAAATCGTATCCATCATGCCGGGCATCGAGGCGCGTGCGCCGGAACGCACCGATACGAGAAGCGGGTTCTTCGCATCGCCGAATTTCTTGCCGGCAGATTTTTCGAGCTTGTCGATATATTCCATGACCTGCGCCATGATATCTTCGCCAATGACCTTGCCGTCATCATAATAACGCGTGCAAGCTTCCGTAGAGATTGTGAAGCCCTGCGGCACGGGCAGCCCGAGGCCGGCCATCTCAGCGAGGTTCGCGCCCTTGCCGCCGAGCAGTTCACGCATGTTAGCATTGCCTTCGGTCTTTCCAGCACCGAAGAAGTAGACGTATTTCTTCTGTTCGCTCATAAGCTATTCTTCTAATTTGTTCTTACGGCCGTGTATTTTACCAAATTATCCGGCCGGTTTCAATAGCCTATAAGTTAATTCTTATTCCCGCCCCCTAGCCAAGCAAGTGATAATTTGCTATAATGTAGGCTGTTTCATCTCAACAAAAGGAATTTGCGTCTTATGAAGATATTAGTAGTTGGTTCGGGTGGAAGAGAACACGCCATTGCTTGGCGCCTGGCACAAGATGATGTCCGCCACGATTTGTATGTAGCGCCCGGCAACGCCGGAACTGCCGATATCGCGCAAAATATCGCGATAAATGCCGAAGAAATTGAAAATATCGTCATGTGGGCGAAAGAGAACAAGCCCGATATGGTCGTTGTCGGGCCGGAAGCGCCGCTCGTAAAAGGTCTCGTCGACAAACTCGAAGAAGCCCAAATTGTCGCCTTTGGACCATGTCAAGCCGGCGCGCGGATGGAAGGCAGCAAGCGCTTCGCGAAGGAAATTATGTCGGCGGCAGGTGTGCCGACCGGCAAGGCCCAAGTTTTCACTGACGCCTCACTTGCAAAGGCCGCGCTAAAAGATTATGGCTTGCCAGTCGTCATCAAAGCAGATGGTCTAGCGGCCGGTAAAGGAGTAATTGTTGCCGAGACTTTGGCTCAAGCGGAAGAAGCGATCGATGATATGCTCGTTGCGAATAAATTCGGTTCGGCGGGGGCGCAAATTCTAATCGAAGAATTCCTCGAAGGCGAAGAATGCTCGATTCTCGCGCTCGTCGATGGCGAAAGAGCCGTGCTCCTTCCTACCTCGCAAGACCACAAACGCGTCTTCGATGGAGATAAAGGACCCAACACCGGCGGCATGGGCGCCTACTCGCCGGCGCCAGTCGTCACTGATGATATGCTCCCCTTCATCAAAGAAAAAATCATCCTGCCAGTAGTAAACGAACTCAAGAAGCGCGGCATCGTATACCGCGGCATTCTCTATGCCGGGCTCATGATTACGCCGGAAGGCGCGCGAAAAGCGCAAAGCGGCTCGCGCATAAACGTAGTGGAATTCAATGCGCGCTTCGGCGACCCCGAGACGGAAGCGGTGCTCCCGCGCCTCGGCGGCAATTTCGCCCAAGCTCTATACAATGCCGCCACAGGCAAACTCGCCGATAGCGATATCGTGGTAAAGAACGATGTCGCCGCAACTGTTATTCTCGCATCCGGCGGCTATCCAGGCAGCTATGAAAAAGGCAAGGAAATTTTTGGCCTCGCCGAAGCAGCCTCGCGCGGCGCGATTGTCTTTCATTGCGGCACGAAATCGCACTCTTCCACAATCTTGACCTCGGGCGGCAGAGTCCTTTCCGTGACGGGACTCGGCGCCACTCTTCGCGAAGCTGTCGATAAAGCCTACTCGGGGCTCGAGGCGATTTCCTTCGATAAAATGTTCTACCGCCGCGATATCGCACACCGCGCTTTCAAGAGAGGTTGATTTTAATGAAGAAATTCGCTGTAGTATTCGATTTCGGCGGCGTGATGACGACGAGCACCATGCCCCGGCGCGTCCAAGAAGCAGCAAAGGCGAATAACATTCCTTGGGAAGCGATTCTCGCAGGCTTCGCGAAATATCGCCACGCATACGACGCCGGCAATATTTCTCTTGTCGACTTATACAAAAATACTTGGCGCGATGCCGCTCTCGATGTTAGCGACGAGCTCACGGCGAAGATAATCGAAGCGGACCGCGCCAGCTGGCTTTACCGCAACGAGCGCACGCGCGACTGGATGAGAAAGCTCAAAGCCGAGGGACGCAAAATCGGCATTCTTACCAATATGGCGCCTGATTTCGCTCCACTTTTCAAAGAGCATTTCGCAGACTTTATCGAAATGGCAGATGCGATGGTGATATCGGGTCTAGAGCACATGCATAAACCGAATCGCGATATCTACGAGCTCGAACAATCTCGCATGAATCTTGAGCCTGGGCAGCTTATCTTCATTGACGATGTAGAAGAAAATTGCGTAGGCGCGCGCGCTGCTGGTTGGAAAGCGATTCGCTTTATCTCTAACGACCAGGTCGAAAGCGATTTTGCCAAGCTCCTGGCAGAAGAAGAGGACTGATTTCGCCATGGGGTTTTTCAAGGCTTATGATATGCGCGGCACTTTCGGGGTGGATTTCGACCTCGATACAGTCACGAAAATCGGCGAAGCCCTGCCGAAGGTGGTAGTCGGCTCTAATCACCCCCCTAGATGGCTTGTCGCCCACGATACACGCCTAACCAGCGATGATATAAACGCCGCGCTAAAAAACGGCCTCGAAGCCGCCGGCGCACAAATTACCGATTTGGGCCTTGCTACAACCCCAATGGTATACTTCTTCACCGCCGAGGATGATTACGATGGCTCGGTTATGATTACAGCTTCGCATAATCCGCCGAGCGATAATGGCCTTAAAGTCTCGAAAAAAACCGCCCTTCCCGTCGGATACTCTTCCGGCCTTAAAGAAGTCGAAGAGCTCGTAACAGGTTCAGAAAGTTCAGGGGCGCTGCGCGCCTGTTCAGAAAGTTCAGGGGCGCTGCGCGCCTGTTCAGAAAGTTCAGGGGCGCTTCGCCAAAAATATATCGAATGGCAAAAAAACGCGACCAACCCGGAATCTTTCGCGAATCTAAATTATGCCGTAGATTGTTCGAATGGCATGATTTCTATCTTGGCCGACTCGCTATTTAAGGGAGCAGAACTTCTGAATTCCAATCTCGATGGCGCGTTTCCTTGCCACTCGCCAAATCCCCTCGCGCCACAAGCGCGCGAAGAACTCGCCGAGTTCGTGCGCTCGCATAATCTCGATTGCGGAGTAATTTTCGATGGCGACGCCGATAGAGCCATGTTTATCGATGAACGCGGCGAATTCGTCCAGCCGGATATGCTTATTCCGCTTGTGGCCAAAGCTTGCTTCAGAGCGCTAAATGTGACTAGCGGCAAAGTCATTCACGATATTCGCACTTCCCGCGGCGTTATAGAAACTTTGAAGGGAATGGGCGCAGAACCAATCATGGTGCCCGTTGGCCACGCCTTCGCCAAACCCATCTTGAGAGAATCTGGCGCGATTTGCGGCGGCGAACTCGCAGGCCACTACTACTTCAAGGAATTTTTCTCCTGCGATTCCGGAGCGCTCGCCGCAATGCGTATCTTGGGCGAAATCGCTCTCGCGAAGAAAGAAGGCAAGAGCTTCTCGCAATTAATGAAAAGCGTCATTTCGCGCTACGCGAATTCCGGCGAGCTGAATTTCCGTATTGATGATAAGAATGCCGCGCTGAATAGAGTCCTGGACGCCGCCAAAAAATATCTGCCGCAGGAAATTTCCCGCTCGGAAATCGACGGCGTTAGAGTAGAATTCGAAGACGGCTGGTTCAATATTCGCCTCTCGAATACCGAGCCTTATTTGCGGCTAATCGTAGAATGCAAATCCCCTTCTCTTCTCGACGAGTGGCTTGATATCTTGAAAAAGGCAATAGGATGATAGTCGATTTTCATGTCCATTCCACCTCGAGCGATGGGACGCTTTCTCCAAAGGAACTTGCTCTCGAAGCACTATCGAAAAATTTTCGCGCAATCGCATTGACGGATCATGATAACGCAAATGGAGTCGAGGAATTTACCTCCGCCTCGCTTATCGCTTCCATTCCCTCGCCCTCCCCTTGCGCAAGAATTGCCGGCATCGAGCTTTCCATAGAACCTGGCGCCTCTTTCGATAAATTCCATCTGCTAGGCCTCGGCATCGACCCCAAGAACGAAAAACTGAAGAAATTCCTCCGCAGTATTCTCGCCGGACGCAACGAGCGGAACAAAAAAATTCTCGAAAACTTTTCGCGTCTGGGAATCGAAATCGCCTCCGAGGATATCGCGAACTATTCTAACGGCGAAGTCTTGGCGCGTCCACATTTCGCAAGATGGCTCATGCTCCACGGCTATTCACCGTCCATCAAGGAGGCCTTTGCGAAATTCCTCTTGCCAGATTCCCCGCGCCAAACACGCTGCTACGAAGAGCGCTATCATCCTTCGCAAGAAGAAGCTTTCGATGTTATTCATTCTGCCGGCGGACTTTGCATCATGGCCCATCCAAAATATTGGCGCAGAAATTGGAAGGATATCGGGCCAGACTTCGACGCGGCCGAGAAGGAACTCAAGCGCCTGAAAGAAGCTGGCCTCGATGGCATCGAAGCTCTTTATGAAGCAAATACCATTGAAGAAAACATTACCTTTACCCGCATCGCAAATCGCCTGAAAGTGCTGAAATCTTGCGGCTCCGACTTCCACGGCGCCAATAAACCAACCATTCATCTTGGCATGGAAGCAACCGAAGAATTCATCTCACCCCTTCTCGAAAAACTCGCCGCCGCTCAGAATTAGGAGTTAGGAGTTA
>JAFSMR010000066.1 GCA_017447805.1 Kiritimatiellia bacterium
GGGGGATTCGAACCCCCGGTGGAGTTGCCCCCACACAACCTTTCCAAGGTTGCACCATCGACCACTCGGACACCCCTCCAGAAATCTGCCGTCTCTCATACCTTGACTGGTGCCAGGAGCGGGACTCGAACCCGCACATACTCACGTATAGCAGATTTTGAGTCTGCCGCGGCTGCCATTACGCCACCCTGGCTCGATCTGGAGCGGGCGAAGGGAATCGAACCCTCGTAGCCAGCTTGGAAGGCTGGAGCTCTGCCATTGAGCTACGCCCGCTTTTGAGACGAACGGCGGATATTATAGCATATTCCCCCTTCACAAAGCAAGGGGGAATTTGCTATAATATTCGCGAGGTGAAAATAGATCGTTCGATATTGCCTAGTGGGAAAATCGGCCTAGCGGTAAGCGGAGGGTCTGATTCTGTTGCGCTAGCATTCCTTCTTACCAAGGGCGGGAAAAAGAAAAACGCCGCAAAAAGATTCATTTTGCTGCATGTAGACCACGGCCTCAGGAAGGAATCTAAGGAAGAATACAAGTTCGTTAGAGCTTTAGCAAAGCGACTCGGCGTGCCTTTCAAAGGTATTCATGCCAAAGTCGAAAGAAAGTCTGGCGAGTCGATTGAAATGGCCGCGCGCAGAGTTCGTGTCGCGTTCTTCACCGACTGCGTCAAGAAATTCAAGCTTGATGCAATAGCGACCGGACATCACATGGATGATGTGGCAGAAACATTTTTGATGCGAATTCGGCGAGCATCGGGTCCCGAAGGTCTCGCTGGCATTAAGCCGATTTCGCAAGTAGGCATCATACGTTTCGTTAGACCCCTGTTAGGATGCCGCGATAAAGAACTAAAAGCGTACCTAAAAAGATATGGCGAGGAGTGGCGAGAGGATGCTTCCAACGGCGATATCTCAATCGAGCGAAATAAAGTTCGACACAAAATAATTCCCTACCTGGAAGAAATGCTAGACCCCAACTTGGTCGACCACATTTACAAAATCACTAGGCTTCTGAGGAACGAAAAGGTTTCGTGACTTTTTCTCGCTTCGCTAGAAACATCCTTATCTTGATTCGGCGCGGCGGATTTCGCAAGCGACTCAAGCGCGAAATCGCAGATTCTATCGATCTCTGGCGAATCTGTGAGTTGATGCAGAAATTTACGACGAAAATCAAGATGATGCCGGTTATAACAAATTTCTCTCGCCGAGCGAAAATACAGCCCGCATACCATCCAGCCTACTTGAATAAGCACGAAATCCGAAAGGCTCTTTATATTCTGGTAATCAACCGGTTGCGATGCCATAATCGCTTCGACTACCGCAGGATTCGGAGGTTCACCGGGCGCGAGATTCCAGAATGCGCGGGAATCTTTTCGCCAATCGTTATTCTTCAATTCTTCTTCTAGGACGCGGAAGATATCGAGTTTGTCGGAATCTCGGACAATTTGCGAGAGAAGAATCGTTCTTTCATCTAGATTTTCCGGGATTTCTCTACGGTTGTGAAAAAGAATCGCGTCCATTATTCCTTTATCATCGATCCATCCTTTTTCACGAACTATCGCGAAGGAAAATGCCGCGTGATCTACAGAATCGCTATCTCTGAAAGTATTATAACGCTTAAGTTGTTCGTAGCGCCCGGTATCATGAAGAAGCGCAGCTATGAGAGAAGCTTCGTGCAGCGGCGCATCGAAATTTTCCGCTTTCGCGATTAGATCCGCGTTGGCGACAACTCCATCTGTATGCACCCTCTTTAACTGCATCATCTTCGGCAGCGTCCCATCTTCCGAACGATAAGTATCTACATATTCATCATAAAATTTTAGAATTCGAGAATAAGTTTTCATGCTACCTCCTCCTGCTCTTCGCCGCATCGTTGCCTAATAGAATCAAACTTGACCTCTTCATCTTCCCAATCCATAATCTCATCGGGCTTATCCGATTGCACGCCCAAGTACCTTAGTGCAGCGATAGCGATTTTGCGGAAAATTACAGCCGAGGAATTTCCGCCTTGATGGTAAAGCGCCCTTTCATCGAAATCAAGAGTTACCAATATGACGATTCTTGGTTTTACGGGTTCGAGATCTTCTTCATCGCGTTTCACGGCACCGGAAGGAACCATACCGCAAAATGTCGCACGATACAATGAATCGGAATATTTCCCGTTGATTACTTTCTGCGCAGTTCCAGTTTTGCCCGCGATGGAATAACCGCGAATCGCCGCGCGCCTAGCGGTGCCATTGGGCGAAGCGACGCCCAACATCACCTCGCGCATCTTCTTCGCGGTATCGCGGCCAATCGGACGCGATGCAACTTCTGGAATGGCCTTATAGATTTCTCTACCATCGCTTGCCACGATTTTCGAAACTATGTGCGGCTTCATTCGTATTCCGTCGTTCGCAATAGCCTGATAAGCCGATGCCAGTTGCAACGCTGTAACGCTCACGCCTTGCCCGATCGGTGCGCGCGACCACTTTACTTTATCCCACTTCTGCCATCGCGGCAAAATTCCGCACTCCTCGCCAGGAAGCTCGATCCCGGTAGGCGAGCCGAAACCAAACGCTTTCATATAGGTCCAAAGCCGCTTGGGCCCTAGATCGCAACCAAGCTTGCCGATGACGATATTGGAAGAATGGACGACCGCATCGCGGACAGTCATCTTTGGTTCCCAAACATGCCTTCCATCGCCTGGCAAACGATAATATCTATCGTCATCGCGTCGAGTATCATAAAGCGAATCTGGATTCACTAGCCCCGAATCGATTCCCGCCGCGGCAGTTATAACCTTCATGACGCTTCCCGGCTCGTATGTAAAATTTGTGACTCTGTTTATCTTCGCCTCGTCTCTAGTGCGTCCGAATTCAAGTGGATCGAAATCCGGGCAGGATGCCATAGCCAAAACATCTGCGGTTTGTGCATCGAGTATTACGCACCACCCGGAGCCAGCGCCAAATTGTTTTATGCCGTCGGCTAGTGCGGTCTCGGTTTCATATTGAAGATTGTGGTCGATAGTAAGATAAATATCAGCTCCCTCTACTGGTGGTACGGCCTCGATGCGCTTATCGAACAGTTCATTGCCTCGTGCATCGCGATAGCCCCTAACGAGACCACTTACGCCGGATAAATCAGCATTGAATTTCAATTCAAGCCCCGCCGAACCGACCCCTTCTTTATTCACCGACCCCAATACGTGGCAAAGACTGCGACCGTGGAAATATTTTCTTTCCTTCATATCTATAATCGCAACGCCCGAGACAATCGATCTATTGGCGAGTATATCATGCACCTTCTGATCGGAAGATTGCGCGAGGAACTGATAGCGATTCGATGAATTTTCGCTCATCTCCAGAACCTTATTGTATTCTAGCCCAAGGAGAGATGAAATCGTACGGCAGATTGCTTCTTTCGTTCTCGGCTGTTTTTCGCCCTTCGGCCTTACAACGGTATTGGTTAGCGAAACAGGGTCTAACCTATATTCCCAGCAAGGCACAGATTTGGCCAGCGGATTCATCTTGCCCATTGAATCGTAAATCGCCCCTCTACAGGCAGGAACAGAACGTTCGAATTCGTAACGCGGCTCGATTGCATCAGATTCGAAATGCGAGCGAGCGAGCTTTTGGGAAGAATAGCTTGCGAACAAAAGTAAGCTAACGACAATAAACCAAAACCGCTTTTTCTCTCCGCGTAAAGTCATATCGGCAAAATCTTTCTTTCATCTTGCCTTGCTTTACCTGCGTTTCTTGTTGCTCGAGCGCTTATTCGCACTTGAAGTGCGGTTCATTGCAACCGCACCAGTAGCACTTGCGCGCTGGTTGGCACGCGCAACCGCCACTTGACCTGGCATAACCTTGCCATCGCTGCTCATTCTAATGCGTTGCGAATCTTTTGCGTAATTCATCGAAAGCCCTCGCTTATTCAAAGCGATCTCAAGTTTCTCGGGAATCTTCATCTCTTCCCACCTTGCGCTTTCTCTCATGCGCTCATCTTCAAGACGCCCTAAGATTCTTTCTTTTTCACCAATAGATTTCATCAACTGAGAGCAGCTTGAACCCGCGAGCAGATTGATGATAACAGCGACAAATGCCGCCATCATGATTGCAGCGGCGTGGGCGGTATATTGAGCAACTACACTCATTCTCTTCGAGCGCTTTTTGTTTTTCTTCATCCTTCCGCCTCCTTTTTAAATGCCTATAAAATTGTATTTATGTTATGCTGCCGCTTTTTCTATCGCTCTCAATTTCGCGCTGCGGGCGCGAGGATTTGCGGCGACCTCGCGCTCCGATGCTTTCACCGCGCGCTTTAATATCCACATCGCGCGCGGCTCCTTTCCTTCCCATCTCTGACCGCCCTGCTGCAACGACACCTCACGGCCTACATGAGAAGAGAAGAACTGTTTTACTATTCTATCTGTAATCGATTCAAATGTAATAACAACGAATCTGCCGCCAGGCGCAAGAATTTCCATCCCGCCTTCAAGCGCCTTCTCCAACTCCCCGACTTCATCGTTTACCGCCATCCTCAATGCCTGAAAAACTTTCGTCGCAGGATGATGCGCGCCGCGATATCCCAGGAGCCGCTCGACGAAGAGCGCCAAAGCTTTCGTGGTCAAGAACGGCCTAGGTACGCGTTCCGCCACGATGGCCTTTGCGATTCGTCGAGCTTGTGGCTCCTCACCAAAAATGCGAAAGACCTCTTCCAGCCTCTCAACACTTTCGGTGTTGACCAAATCTGCAGCGGTTACCGCCCCAGTCTGGTCCATTCGCATATCAAGGGGTCCCTCACGCAGAAAGCTGAAGCCTCTTTCGGCCTCATCCAACTGGGGACTCGATATGCCCAAATCCAATAATATCCCTTCTACCGCGTCTATCCCGTTATCCTTTGCCAATTTGCACAAATCGCCATGTCGACCCTTTACGGCGACGAGCCCTTCCAAGCCCATCGCCTTAGTCTCTTCCAAAGCCTGGTCATCCCGGTCGATACCAAGAACCTTGCCACCGCGCCGGATTATCTCGCTCGTATGCCCGCCGCGTCCGAGTGTTCCATCTATATACCAGTCGCCGCGTTTCACATTCAACGCGCCGATACTTTCTTCAAGAAGAACCGGTATATGTTTGACTTCTCCCATCTCGCTTTTCGAGCCCTTTTATAACCCCGCCGCGGCAAGCGCACGGTCAAGTTCACCGATATCAATACTATCTTGCGGACCAAGCACCGCAGGATCCCATAACTTGATCATTCTGAACGAACCCACCATTGCGACCGTCGTCTTCAAGTTCGCAAACTGAAGGAGCTTGTCGCTAATGCGGATTCGTCCCTGAATATCAAGGTCTAACTGTTCACTCATCGAGCCAATGACCTGATACACGCGATTCAGCGCCGGATCGAACAACGCCTTCGCTCGTATCGTATCAAGAAGCGTATCCATCTCTGCCTTCGGCATTATGTTTACACACCTATCTTTGCGGTCGGGCATCGCATACACGAAATCAGGGTTCCCCATAGCCTTTCGCCACCCGCTAGGGATAGTTAAACGCTTTTTCGGGTCCAAAGCGTGGTCATAGCGCCCTACTAAAACGCTCGATCCCTCGCCTCTTTCCTCTGCGACACTCTGACTGACTTGCTTTGACATTTTCTGACACTATTATACACTATTTGACACCAGAATGCAAGGGGGAATTTGAAATTTTCTTTATTTAGTTATTTTATGGCGAAAAACACTAAAAATTAGCAATTATAAAACCACAATTTTTCGATTTTTCGTCAAAGCTCTAAAAACGCGTATTTTCGGCGCGAAAAAAAGGCCTAACCGACCTTCCTTTTTCTTGTCGATTCTATACCCAAATTCATTCTGTATTTGGCAATTGTGCGTCGGGCGACATCAAACCCCTGCGCTTTTAACATTTCGGCAATTGTCTCATCTGAGAGCGGGCTTGTTTTATCCTCTTCTTGTACAATTTTTAAGATGCGTCTCACAACATCATCCTTGGCAACCTGCTCGCCTTCAGCGTTTGCAATTCCGGCACTGAAAAAAGATTTTAACTCAACTGTCCCTTTAGGAGTTTTTACATATTTACCCCTGACTGTTCGCGACACAGTAGATTGATGAACCCCGACTTTATCGGCGATTGCCTTCATCGTCATCGGCTTTAGCCCTTCCAAGCCTTTCTCAAAAAATTCCTGCTGCTCATCAAATATAGCCTGCGCGATAGATTGTATGGTATTACCGCGGCGATTTAAAGCTTCATTGATTGCTTCTATCGAATGGATTTTTTCTTGAATGTAGTTTTTCTCGTCTGGCTTGAGATTAGGATTTTTCAACATCTGCAAATAACGAGGCGAAATCTTGATTTGCGGCAAATATCTTTCATCTACCTTTGCAATCCAACGCCCAGAGCTATGCACAGCTTTAATCTCGGGATAAATGTAAACTTCGTTATCGGTCTTTGAAGAATAGGCTCTGCCAGGATGCGGCTCTAACGAACGGATGATTCCTATAATATCTTCAAGTCGCTCTTCACTAATTCCAGTTTCCTTTACAATCTTCGCATAATCGCGCGCCGCTAAATCTTGCAAATAATTGGCGATTACTAGCGCCACATCATTTTTATAAGGGGAATCTTCCAAGCTATCAAGCTGCGCAAGCAGGCACTCCTCAAGTGTAGTCGCCCCACATCCCGGTGGATCTAGCTTCATTATTTCAGAAAGAATTTTGCGAAGACTCTCTTCACTCGCCCCGGTTACCATCACCAAATCGGCGAAAGACCCTTTGAATCGTCCGTCAGAATCAAGCCAACCAATCAGCAGCTCCGCTAGCTCTTCATCAACCCTATCTAAATCAAGAAATCCAATTTGCGCTCTCAAGTGTTCCTCTAGCGACTCCGCCGTCTTTGCATGAGAATCGAGAAAATGCCTGCGCCGCTCAAGCGTTTCTTCATCTGGCGCAAAGGCGCTCTCTTCATCTTCATATCCATCTTGATTCCACGGATCTTCTTGCAGCTCCTCTGCCTCGTTTCTTCTGGAAATTTCGCTTATCGTTTGCTCGCCGGCGCTGTTTTCGATATCGTTTACTGCGGGATTATCTCTAAATTCTTGATTTATTCTATCTCTAATCTGCTGAAAATCCATCGACAGAAACTCCAGCCCCAGTCTTAACTGCGGCGCTAAAGTCTGCCTCTGTTGCAAGGCTGTGCGTTCCTCGATTTTTAAAGAATTTTGCATGTACCAGCACACAGTATAGCAAAAATATGGTATACTGTGCGGCGTGACTTCAATAATTTTAGTTTTTGCCACATTGCTGTTTTCCAATTCGAAAACCTTGCAAACGCAAATCTGCCTTGACCGCGCAGGTTATTCCTGCAGCGCAATTGACGGGCAATGGGGAGCGCGCTCACAGGCGGCTTTATGCGCATATTGTGAAGATTTCGGCCTTAAATTGCCAAATTCTCCAGAAGAAGCCTACGATAAACTATTCCCTTCCGCCGCCGGAATTTTCACTGAAACAATCCTAAAAGAGGAAGATTTTTCATCTCTAACTCCGATTCCCAAATCTCCTTCCGAGCGAGCAGAACTATCCTCGATGGGTTACGAGAATATGCGCGAGCTCTTAGCGGAGCGCGGCCATCTGACTGCGCGCGCACTGGAAAGGCTGAACCCGAATGTCGACTGGGATCGCTTAAAACCCGGCGATAAAATATTAATACCACGATTTGCATCAATCGAAGAAGAACTTTCCGCTTGGCCTCGCACCAACCCCAAAGCGCCAAAGCGACCGACTGCCGCAAAGCTCGAAATTTCGCTATCGGATTTTCGTATAACTGTATACGATAAATCAGGTAAGCGCATCGCCCTATTCCCTTGCTCAATCGCGAAGAACAAAGCGAAACTCCCCTCCGGCGGCGAATTGAAAATTACGACCGTCATAGCCAACCCGAACTACACCTACACGCCGGAAGATAAAAAAGCTTCACGTTATGTTTGGCCGCCAGGCCCCCGCAACCCTGTCGGCGTCGCATGGATTGGCCTCAACCTGCCTGGCTACGGGATACACGGCACCCCAAAGCCGGAAACCATCGGCAGACCCGAATCGCATGGTTGCTTTCGTCTCACAAATTGGAATGCCGCACGCCTCTACGCCATGTGCAAGGTCGGCACCATCATCATTATCAAACCATAGTTCAGATGTTCAGAAGTTAAGTTGTTCAGGGCTCATCAAACTACAAACGCCCAACTTCAACTCTTACATTCTCTTCGCCTAAACCTTCTGCCTTGATTTCAATAGTCGCTTCGCCTGGGGTCGTGCCGCAACGGAACACTGCGAGAATGAAACCTTCCTTAGCTTTCTTCGCGCTGATATCAGATGTAAATAATTCATCGGTATAATGATCTCCATTATCTAAACACAAAAACTTCGCCGCCCCGGAACAAGCGACCTCTACATTGCCTTCCCAACTGCGAACCTGCACACCATTAGAATCTACCGCCCGGCAACGCACATAGATTAAATCTTCGCCATCGGCCTTGTAATCATTTGCCTCGACCTCAATTTGCAAGCGCTCCGCCTTGCCTGCCGTTTGAATAGAATGCTGCGCGCTGCCATCGGTAGCGACGGCTTTCAATTCGCCTTCTTCGAATTCTACCTCCCAGCTTAATATATTCTTAATGGAAGGTTCTGTGGAATCATTTGATTTTTTGCCAAGCGACTTGCCATTTAAGAATAGCTCTACCGCCTTGGTATTCGTATATACTCTAATATTTTTCTTCTCGCCCTTCTTGCCTTCCCAAGCAGAAGCTTCTTCAGTGCGCCCAACCAGAACATCATTCCACATCACGCTAGAACCCTTTCCGGTTTCACACGCGATACGCACTATCGGCGACTCGTCCATTACGCTCTTAATTAGATACGCCGATGGGTATGGCTCGAGAGTATGCGAAAAGAATGCGTAATTCCACCCTTTCTTCGGCCAGCCATTCGATTCACCCCAATATTCAATCGCACCCCAATAAGAACAACCGATGGAATGATCTCTATCCATCCCTAAATACGGCGCTTGGAGTTCATTTACTACCGCCTCGGATTGAAAGATATTTAGACCTGGCGCATGCTTGATATAAGATGCATACGCTTGCCATTGATAGTTGTAAGATGCAAAATCTGTAATCAAGGACATCTCCGGCGCCTCAGGGTCGTCATTGAACCCGGGATCGTTTTTGTAAACTGCGCCTTTGCGCGAAGGAAACATCGCAACAGTAGTCGGCCTCGTGGTGTCCCAGCGTTGCGAAAACGCCTTGATTACACGATACATCGTAACGCCCCAGTCGTTCACATCTGCGTAGCCGCATAAATCATCTCTCATCTGCAATTCATTGCCAAAACTCCATGCGAAGATCGATGGATGATTACGATCGCGCTTCATCCATGTTGTTACCAACTTCGGCCAGATTGTCGTGAAGGGCTTTCTTCCAAACCAATAACTCGTATCAGTCCATTTATCTACAAGTTCATCAACTACCAATATTCCCATTTCATCGGCAAGCTCATAAAAATCTTCACTGTAAGGATTATGCGAGCAGCGAATTGCATTATAGCCGAATTTTTTTAAGAGTTCAAACTGACGTCTTATCGCGCGCTTATATGCCGCCGCCCCTACGCACCCTAAATCGTGATGTCCGGATATCGAATTCAAGAAAATCTTGCGCCCATTAAGTTTCATGCCATATTCATAATCCAATTCAATCGACCTCACGCCGAACTGGACTTCCTCCCGGTCGATTTCAACGCCATCATAAACAAGCTTCACATCGGCAGTATAAAGATTTGGATCATCGATATCCCAAAGCTTCACATCGTCAATATTCATCTTGGGTAGCAATACTTCTTGATGCGCGTTCTTAGACCATTCTGCACGAGCCTTCGCTTCCGCAGCAATTTTACCTTTTTTATCTTTTAGTTGTACAACAACCTCAAGCTTTTCGTTTCTGCCCCTCTTTTCAAATCCATCCAGCTCTACCGAAACCTCGACTTCTGCGTTCTTCTTTTCCAAATCGACGCTAGAGCGAACGAATACTCCATGCCGTGCGATTGAAATGCTCGGCTTTACTACGATTTTCGCATCTCGATAAAGTCCTGCGCCTGTATACCAACGGCTTCCTTCCCTTCTGCCAGTCGAGCACCAAACTTCAATAAAGTTCTCGCCCGTCTTATTTAGCTTATCGGTAATATCGCACCAAACCGGTAAATAGCCATAATCCGTCTCACCAACTTTCTTTCCATTCAAATATACATCACCAACGCACATAATTCCGCCAAACTCCAAAAACACTCTGCGCCCTTCTACATTTATACCCTTCAAATCTTCAACTCGAAAACTCTTGCGATACCACATTTCCCCCATCGGCTTGAAACCTCTTGCGCCACTGGAATCCTTCTGGGACCACGGACGCTCGAATTGCGCGTCATGTGGCAAATCTACGATTTTCCACCCGTCCGTTTTGTCATTCGTCATTCGCAAATCGTCATTGCGGCGCCGCGCGCCGCTCTTACCCCAGCGAAATTCCCAATTTGAATTCAACTTGACTTCCGCTCGTCCAGGAGCTTCCGCGACGCTCAAAATCCTCGTTATGACCAGCCTATCGATATCCGGTAAATCGTCGCCTGTTATTTCTATAGTATTTTCCCCTTTTTTCAACTTCTCCTCCCAAATGCCAACCCCGGCTGTGTTATCATATCCTGGACTAATCTTACGTTCGCGTGCTTTTGCGCCATTCACCGAAAGGAAAATCTTCCTGGTCTGATTATCGAAGGTCTCGAGCTTCAGAGAATAAACGCTATCTTTTTCAACCGTAACACCTTTGAATACAACCGGCTTACCGCGCTCCAAGCGAGATGCGACCTTCCGTCCGGATGCGCGAGAATCATTCTTCACCTCTATGTTCTCGCTCGTCTCGCCTTCGATTATAATCGATTCCTCGGCACGAACCCGCCCGACAGCAAACGCCATCAGCACGCTTACAATCATTAGCCACATCTTTTTCATATTTCAAGCTCCTTCGCACAACATTATACCATATTCAGACCCCCATCGCAATATACCATGGTATATTTCGTCATTGCGGCGAAGCTGCTGCTGTAAATCATGTATCTAGAAACGAATAAGATATGTGGGCGGCTTTAATTAAGCCGCCCACGGTGCGATGCGTCATGAGACGCCGCTAAACTATACTTAGTAAGCTTCGCGCTTGACGAGAGGCCTATTGAGCATCTTCTCGTAAAGCTCAATGTATTGGCGAGCGCACTCGTGATGGTTGAAGCGAGCAATCGATTCAGCCATGATACGACGGATTTCGCGCTCCCTTACTTCCGCAGGTTGCATATAGAACTCCATCGCCCTTTCCATCGCCCACATCAAGCCGCCAGCATCATAGGTATCGAAGACGAAGCCATTACCCTGGGAGTTGTTCCAATCAAGCGGGAATACCGTATCGTGCAAACCGCCAGTATTATGCGCAATTGCGAGCGAACCATAAATCGGCGCTTGCATCTGGGGAAGTCCGCACGGTTCGAAAAGCGAAGGCATAAGAGTGAAATCGCTTGCCGCGAAACCAAGTTGCGAAAGACGTCCATCGAAATTATGAACCGCGAGGCGATTTGAAATTCCGTGGAAGCTCTGGATATCCCAGAACGGCTGCTGGTAAGGTCCGTTTGCGATAATGGCCAGCTGAGCCCCTTGATCGTGATATTTCTCGAGGAAGCGGTATGTGATATCTGTAAGAAGCTGCGGACCTTTCTGGACTGGATCAAGCCTGCTTGGCCAGAAGAAGAGCGGCGCATCAGGATTTTCTTCAAGCCCGAGCGCATGCTGCAGCGCGAGCTTGTTTTGGCGCTTCATCTCGCGATGGTTATCGGGACCATACTTAAATGGAATCTTATCATCCGTAGCGGGATTATCGGCAGAATCCGGCGCATTCAAAATACCCGCCGCGCACCCGGCGTTGAATTTCGAGCGCATTTCATTGCGAATAGAATCAGGAACGAACGAATGCCAGCCGTTTACGATTTCCTGAAGGAATGTAGGCGAAACAGTATTGATAAAGTGCGAAGCAAATACGCCTGAAGCCTGAAGATCTACTTGATTGCGATCACGGCTTTCTTCATAAGAATATGGCGGATAGGAATAATAGAGGTTCATCCAGAATTCTGCGCCATCGATACCGGCATCTTCGACCTGTGCAAGCGTTAGCTTCTGAGTATGAATATTATGCACGGTAAATAGCGCGGGAATCCCTTCGCGGCGGCAGGCCGCCGGAACAAGGCCCGTCATCCAGTCGTTGCAGTGTACGAGGTCGGGTTGGACGCGCGGGATGATATTATTGATTACTTCACGCTGGAATGCGAGCGCAAGCTTGATATTGCCATCGCCACGAGAATATACCGTATCTCTATAATAGAAGCAGCGGTCTTCCGCCAGATGAATGTGCTCATCCGGGAGGTGGCTCTTATACTTCCTCAATTCAGAAGCAACCAGCTGCGCCGTTTCGACATGGAACATTCTGCGATAATGCGGCAGCGCGACATGAACATCCGCGCCTAATTCATACAAAGCCTGAACAAGCGAGGCTGAAACATCGGCCATACCGCCGGCTTTTGCAGACATCTTACCAGCCAAGTTGCCCATACCTTCCGGAAGATATGTTATTTCCGGTGTAACGATAAGAATACGTGGTTTATCTTTCGACATATAGGCCTCCTATGATTTTATGAAATTACTGCGAGAATTTGTCCTTTTTGGACGCTTTTGCCGTGTTCGACGAGGAAGGTGATTTTCCCGGCGGCGCTCGCCTTGATTGGGTTGAATAGCTTCATCGCCTCGACGACACAAACAGGTTGCCCTTCCTTTACTGCGGCGCCATCTTCAGCCATCTGCGGCTTGCCTGGCGCGTCAGAGCGATAAAATGTTCCGTTCAGCGGAGCAGGAACAGGCGTTCCCGCAGGCGCACTACCAGCCGTTGCGCCGGCGGTCGATGCGCTCGCCGAGCTCGCAACGGCAGGCGCGGCTGTAGCGGCAGATGTCCTTGCGGCTTCTTCTACATCTGCCGGAATCTTTTCACGCTTCGCGGGGTCTTCATTGCGCCATTTGAAATAACCAAGAGCTACTTCAGGGAAAAGCGCATAAGAAAGAATATCTTCTTCTGCCTTTATCGTATAAGGGGCGATTGCAGCAGCCGCAGCCTCAAGACCAGGTTCGAGCAAATCTGCCGGACGGCAATCGATGGGCTTCAAGCCGCCGGAAAGTTTCTTCCTGAGCTTTGGTTCGATTGGCGCAGGGGTGCGCCCATAGTAACCAGCCGCATAGCGCTTAGTCTCATCAGTAATCATCGAATAGCGCTTGCCCGAAAGCACATTGAGAACCGATTGCACGCCGACAATTTGTGATGTGGGCGTAACAAGCGGAGGATAGCCGAGGTCTGCACGCGTCTTCGGGAGCTCTTCAAGAACTTCGTCAAGCCTATCTAAAGCATCCTGCTGAGCCAGCTGAGAACGAAGATTCGAAATCATGCCGCCGGGTATGGCGTGAACAAGGACGCCTGCATCGACCGCTTCGACTTTAGCGGCGCTCGCAGGTTCGCGCTTAGCCTTGAGCGCTTTGAAATAAGCATTGATTTCACCGAGAAGCTTGCGATCTAGACCGCAATCGTAACCGACAGAATCAAGGATAGAAGCGATACTTTCGGTCGGCGGCTGGCTAGAGAATGAAGAAAGCGTAGAAATCGCGCAATCGACACACCCCGCGCCGGCTTCCACCGCCGCCATATACATCGCAGCGGCCATTCCGCTTGTCATGTGGGAATGAACTTGTATCGGCATTTCCGGCAACGCCTTCACTAGCGCGCCAACAAGTTCACGGGCCGCGCCAGGCGTCAAGATACCGGCCATATCCTTGATGCAGATGGAATCAACACCCATCGCCTCTTGGGTCTTGGCGAGCTTTACATAATTCTCGACAGTATGCACAGGAGAGGTCGTATAACAAATCGTGCCCTGGGCATGTGCGCCATACTTCTTTACGCTTGCGATGGCTTTCTCAAGGTTGCGCGCATCATTCAGCGCATCAAACACCCTGAAAATATCCATGCCGTTTTCACATGCCAACGCCACAAAGCGCTCTACAATATCATCTGGATAATGCTTGTAACCTAGAAGATTCTGGCCGCGGAGCAACATCTGCAGAGGAGTATTCTTGCATACTTTCTTGAGCTGACGAAGCCTTTCCCATGGATTTTCCCTTAAAAACCGCATGCAAACATCAAATGTAGCGCCGCCCCAACATTCCAACGAATAGTAGCCGGCGTTATCAATCTTCTCGGCAATCTTTAATATATCGTCCGTACGCATCCTCGTAGCCCACAAAGATTGGTGGGCATCCCTAAGAGTAGTATCCGTGATGCGGACTTTTTTAGTCAATTTCTCTTTCATTTGCTTATATTGTATCAAATTATCGGCTCTGTGGCAATAGGGGGACTAATTTCTTTTGCGATATAATGGTTTTTGTCCTGTAAGCGCGAACAGCTTCGCTTCGCTGATTTGATGGGCGTAAAAAGCCTCTACCAGGCTCGCAAGGCTTGAGGCGTAGTCTGCAACCGCTTCGGTATATTCGACGCGCGATACATCGCCTACAAATAGCTGTTCCCTTACGGTATCGAGGTTTTCCTTTGCGCTTGCTACGCTAGCCTTGGCTGTAGCGATTGCCTCTTTCGAGTTGTCGCGATTGGCGACAGCGACCTCGATCTCTACAGAAAGCCCTAACTCGGCATCATCCAAATCGGCGAGGGCAGATTCCAAAGCAACAGCCGCGCGATCTATCGCAGTAGTGCGTTTGAAACCAGTAAAGAGCGATTGCGCGGCATTCACCCCCCAGCGCCATGTCCAGAGCGGATCAGACCAATTAAGCGATACCGAGGCCGAGAGATTCGGCAATAAATCGTTAATCGCGTAGTCTACATTGTATGACGCGGCTTTCAAGCGCGCACGGCTGACTTGAATGCTCGGTGAGTTGGTTCGCGCGAAGGAATATAGCTCAGCGCTTTTAAAACCTGTTTCTTCAAACGCATGCGACATACCTTCCAATGCCGAACCTTCTACGCCCAGCGGAAGGATTTTTCCGTTCGAAGCTTCCAGACCCAACTTCGAGGCAAAGCGCGACGAGCAATTCATGAAGTTGTTTGAAGCGGCGACAACTTTTTCGCGCGATTCGGCCAAATCCAGTTTTGCCCTCAAGACATCGAGTTTCTGGGCTTCACCGGCCTCCAATCTTTGCTCGGCTAGTCTAAAATGTTCGGAGCGCATCCTTTCGTTTGTTATTGCAACTTCAAGAAGCGCGGCACCTTCCAATCTTTCGAAATAGGTGCTGGCGACTTCCTCGAATACCGTATAGCCTTCTTGGACTAAAGAGAGTTCCGCTGCGATGACTCGCTCGGCTTGCGCGCTTGCATTGGCTTTATTGCGCCCAAAATCCCAAATCAAGATATCAAGCGAAAGGCTAGCCGAGCCATTGCCATCGGTATTCGATTTTAATTTGTCGAAATGCGCCGGCGTACTGGATTCCGAATGCCCGAGTGAAGCATCTGCGCCAAAAGCCGTCCATGGGGTAGAACTTGCGAGTGGAGCATTTGCGGCAATCTCTTTAAGAGCCAACCGGGCATCTTCGACTTCAAGTCTCGCCTGCCTCATCGAAGGTCTATTATCAAGAGCAAAATTTACATATTGCTCTAGGCTTCCGTCAAACGCAGGCAACTCCGGTGCGAGTCGCGCTTCACCTTTTGCGCGCGGCGCAACGGCTTCTTGCACATTGCGTGCATTTTCCACCGTCTCGCAGCCGATGAAAGCCGCAAGCAATGAGAAAACAAACAATCCTCTAGTTGTTTTCATACATTTCACGATCCTGGATGAACCGGTTTAGACCCTTGACGACAAAGAGGACATTCCTCGGCTGTCCAAGTCTCTGGCGTCATTTGCATAAGAGAGAACATTGGAATAGAACCGAAGTTCACCTTCCCCGCAGAACGATCTACGAGCAAAGCGACGGCTGCGACCTCGGCACCGGCGGCTTTTACGAGGTCGATCGTTTCTTGAACTCTTCCGCCCTTTGTGACGACATCTTCGGCGACGACCAATCTTTCACCAGGTTTGATTGCAAAGCGGCGCATGGCAAGAACTGTATTCGGCTTGCCTGTTGCATCAACGCCTTCGCCCTGGACTTTCTCGGCGAAGATGCACTTCGTATCTAGCGCACGAGCTACTTCATGACCTACGAGAATGCCGCCGACAGCTGGCGAAATTACACCATCTATCTTACCGAGAACGCCGGCAGCCTTCATATTTTCCACAAGCTGCCCGCAGAGTTTTTCTGCGATTCGCGGGAACCGAAGGACATTTGCGCACTGGAAATAGCGATTGGAGTGAAGCTTAGACCTAAGCTCGAAATGTCCTTCAAGCAAGGCGCCAGTATCTTTGAAAGCCTTGAGTATTTCTTCGTTCGTCATTTTGCTGTTCATCCTTTCTTATTTTCAAAATTCTTACGTGTGGTTTAACTTTATCTATTCATCTAGTTCCAACAAATCGAATTTCTGCTTGTTCGCCTTTTCTTGATCGCCCAAATCCGGCGATGGAGGCGAGGCGATGATAAGCTCCGCTTTGGGCGCAGCAAGCGATGGAGGACGAGGCAAGATAAGCCTCTTCACGATTTGTCGCTCTTCATTAGCGCCTTTGCGATCGGATATATCAGCTATATCGCCAGTCTCCTCAGGGATTTCGCTCAACGAAAGATTGGCCCTTATTCTTCCACCAACAACCCCTTCGGCGGAAGTCTTCATGGAAGAACGAGTAGCGGAAACGGCCGCCTCTTCGCCTTTCGGCCCAAGCCTGATAAATGCGCATGAAGATTTCGCGCTTTGAGTCGAAATTTCATCGGCTTTTTCCGAAGCCCGCCAGCCTATCGATTCATAAGGGAAGATGAGCGCGATTCCCAAAGGCGCAAGCATGACTAGCGCAAGAGAATATATCTCATTGCGCAAATGACGCTTGGGCTTATAGGTTTCACTGCTCAAAGGGCTTTCCTTCCTCATTATGACGCTCTGCGAAAAGGATACGCTCTATTCCGCTTTTCTTTGCTCTCATGGCAAGATTCATCAGTTCGCCTGTTGAAATCCTTCTGTCGGCAAGAATCAGCAGCGTCTTTTCGCGGCGCTTCTCTGCCTGTTCCGCGAGCTGGGCGGAAAACGCATCCATCGAATGCGCGTCATCCAGAACAAATCTCGCATCATCGAAAAAGAGAAGCGTCTGCCGTTGCATAGGAAGCGCAAGAGCAACTAAAGATGTGCTTTCTCCATCGGTGAAATCGGCCTCTGGCAAATCAAACAGCACGCCTTCGGAAGCAATCATTGTTCCGCTCGCGAAATACATCATAAGCAAAAGAACGCCAATCGTAATCCAAGGCGCTGCGGCAACCGTTGGCCTTAGCCATTCGACGCCGACGCCGCGGCGTGAAGAATCGTTCCCCGGGCGAAGACTCCATCCCCACCCCGATTTCATTTCGCGACCTCCTTTTCGCGCGAAGAAAGAATTTCTTTCTGGCTCAAATATCCAACGATAGTCGTAGCGGCAGCCTCTAGTTCGACAACGAGGCGATCCATCCTTACACGCAAAGACCCGTGCATTACTGTTATCGGTATAGCTACGGCAAGGCCCGCAGCGGCAACCGTCAAAGCTTCCATCGAGGTAGACATGAGAGCCGCTTTGGCGATCAGCTGGCCGGAATCTACGAGTTTGACTGTTTTTATCAAGCCCACAATTGAACCGAGAAGACCGAGGAGCGGCGCAACCTGACCCATAATCGCGAGAGAAGCGAGTCGTCGCTCAAGCCGCCCGACTTCTGCGCGCCCTTGCGCATCCACGGCTTCGCGAAGAGTTCTCGCGCCGCCTGTTCTATGGCGAATCGCAGTAGCGACGACATTGGCGACCGGTACGCCCGTATCTTCACAAATCGCAAGCGCTTCATCTATATTGCCGCGCGAGAGGATATTGACTACTCCTTTAATGAAATCCTGCCAATCTATCTGCGAGCGACGAAGCTCGAAGAGACGCTCGAAAAATACGGCTACTGCCGCTATAGCCAACATCACAAGAATCCAGAAAACTCCACCACATGCCATCATAGCAATTTTCCTTTCGTCTGAATGCGCTCAAGCCTCTTTTCCGCCTCGTCGGAAGCAGGGACATCCGAAGCAATCACAAGCTCCAAAATGTGCATAGCCTGAAAATCTTTTCCGCGGCTTTCATATTCGTCGGCAAGTCTAAAGGCGGCTTTTGCAAATGCTGCCCTGGCTTCATCATCGAACGCGATGCCTTTTAGACGCCCTTCGCGATAAGCGAGAACTACGCCTGCATAATATTGGTCTATTGCCTCGTCTATTCTCTTGAGCTTTTCGAGGGTGCGACCCATTTTGAAAGATATCGCAAGTCTCATCCCAGGCGAAAGCGATTCACCTTGCCTGACCGCTCGATAGGCGTCTAGCGCGGCGCGATATCTGGCAGGGTTATCAGCCCCCATCGAGAATAATGCATCGGCCTTGAGAACTTCCACATTAAGCCGCTCTTCGGCGGTAAGTCCGCCTTCGAGAAGCGCCATCTCGAACACTAAAACCGCTTCGTCGTAACGCCCGAGCTCCATCAACGCTTCACCCTGAACAGCATAAGCCCTGCCTTTTTCCGAAGAATCCGGATACCTCGCGAGCAATGTGGAAACCATCTTTACCGAGTTTGCGAAATCGCTGCCGGAAAACGCCGCCCTAGCCGCCCAAACAAGAGAACCTGCGGCGCGCGGGGAATCCGGCGACATCTCGGCGAATTGCGTGAAGAGTTTTACGCTTTCTTCCCATCTCTGGGAATTAAAGGCTAGTTTTGCAAGCCACAGTGTGGCTTCGGCCCTAATCGTAAGATCGCTACTGGATTCTGAAATCTTTTTAGCGCGCTCTTCTGCTTCGGTGTCTTGTCCTTGACCGTATAAGCAGAGAACTTGCAGAAATTCCGCCCTTGGCGCAAGCTCCGGGTCGCTCTCGCCGAGTTCTGCGAATACCTTTTCGGCCTCGGCAAATCTATATTCGCGATAAAGCTTTCTACCCTTCGTCTCGAGGTCGCGCTTTTCTACTACTTCCTTGAGTTTGTTCGCGGCTTTCGTTTCTGGATATTTATCGAGTATTGTTCTGTATTTCACCATTGCCTCCTCGCCCTTCGCAAGGTCCGAAAGCGTATCGCCTGTCTCTAAAATCGCCATGGCTTTTGCTTCGTCATCTGTAGCCATCTCCTCCGCTCTGGAAAACGCCTCGAGCGCTTCTTCGTTTTTGCCGAGTTTTCTCGCCGCCCAACCTGCGCCTTCTTGCACATTAGCCCTGCGGGAAGCTTCCGGCCAGATTTCCAGAATATTGCGAAAAGCATCCGCTGCTTCCTGCCAGGATTCTCGATCCAAATATGCCTCAGCAAGCGCGATAGCGGCATCTAACGCCCCTTCTGAATCTGGGGCATCGCGAACTTGCGATTTTATCGTCTTTGCGCCTTCTTCAAAATGCGCGGCATCTTTAATCAACAATCTCGCGCGCTTGAGCGCCGCGAAACGCCTTGTAGATTCGCTTTTCGAATTTTCTGCCGCTATCTTCAATAGCTCCATATCCTCGAGAAGAGCGGCGGCGATGGCAAACGCCCTGCCGGGCTCATTGGTATGCGCGGCTACTTCTTGCCATATTTTTTTTGCGCCCTCTTTGTTGCCGGATGAATACATTATCTCGGCAATGGAAATTTTTTCGTTAAGACTCGCATTTTCGAGTTTACTTTGCTCGATGGCTTCGAGGGCTTTTTTGCTTTCGCCGGCTGCAGAATATAGTTGCGCTTTCAATCGAGCGGAAAGCTCCTTGTATTCGGCAGTTTTGAATTCTACTTCATCAAGAATTTTCTTTGCCTTGCCAGTCTCATTGTTTTCGGCGAGTGCAAGCGCACGGTAATATATAAACGCATCGGCGGAATCGACCTTCCCTTCCGAGCGCCATTTATCGAGCGACGCCAATACGTCGTTCCAACGTTTTTCTTTCGAGTAAGCCTCGAGTATCACGAGACGAGCTTCGTCGCTTTCTAATTTTTCGGCATGAGATCTAGCGACATCCCAAAGTCCATCCCTCAAAGCTTCTTTCGCAATCTGCAACTCATCCGCGCGCAAGATGGATATTGACAAAACGAGCATCAAAACTATCGAAATCGTTTTCATGTTTTTATATCTCCGCGCCCATATAGCCCATTTCGGAAAGTATCCGTGGATTTTTCATCCACCCCTGCTCCACTCTAACCCATAGTTCAAGATGAATTTTTACGCCGAATATTTCTTTCAATTCCCTTTCGGCGGCTTGTCGCGCCTTCTTTATCGTTTCGGCTTTGCGCCCGATTACGATTGGCTTTTGCGATGGCCTATTCACCAGCAAATCCGCCTTGACGAACCATTCTCCGCGAGAAGAACCGCACGCTTCGACCTCATTGATATCTTTTACGACTATGCCGAATTCGTGTGGCAATTCTTGATGAAGGTGGGATAGGAATTTTTCTCTTATCGTATCGGCTATGGCAAGCCGGCGCGGATAATCGGTTACGATTTCTTCGCTAAAGAGCAACTCGCCAGGCTGCGCGAATTCAAATAGCGAATCGAGAACGCTCTTTGCGCCGCCTTCGCATGTCGCAATCGCTTTCACCCAAATTGGCTCGGTTGGCTTCGTATCGCTTTTGCCGCTACCTTCGCCGTTCGCCTCCTCTGCGCCTTGAGCGTTAGCCTCAACCCACGCATCGCGAAATTCTTTTTCGAAGAAAGGCGTTTTATCGGCCTTGTTGAGAACGAACAAAACCTTTTCAGGTCTTTCTTTTGCGATTCGCTGCATCCAGCCGATATCTTCCAATTGCGGCTCGACTGAAGCATCGAACACTACGCAAAGAATATCCGCGCCGGCGGCCGAGCGGCGCGCCATTCTATTGAGTAGCCGCCCAAGCTCGCCTACAGCTTTGTGAAGCCCGGGAGTATCTAGTAGCACGAGCTGGCCACGCTCGTCGGCGACAATTCCGCGAACGGTATTTCGCGTCGTTTGCTCTACGCAGGAAACAATCGAAACTTTTTCGCCTACTAGTTCATTGACAAGAGTGGATTTGCCGGCATTGGTTCTGCCGACAATCGCAACAACTGCCACTCTCTTTTGTTCGTTCGTCGTCATTACGGAACAGGAAACTTCAGTGCAAGCGCTTTGGACTCCTTCTTTACTCTTTGCTGAATTGTTTCGTCTGCAATATTATCTAGTACATCCGCGATCCATGTGCCGATTTTAATCATTTCGGCTTCTTTCATTCCGCGTGTCGTTACGGACGCCGTGCCCACGCGAATGCCGGATGTCTTGAATGGAGATTCCGTATCGAAAGGAATGGTGTTTTTGTTGACTACTATTCCTGCCGCATCAAGCGCCGCCGCGGCGTCTTTGCCAGTCATGCCGCGCTTCTTGACATCCACGAGAAATAGATGGTTATCTGTTCCTCCAGAGACGATTCTATATCCGCGATCTTGAACAGTCTTGCAGAGAACCGCGCAATTTTTGACGACTTGTGCGGCATAATCTTTCTTTTCTGGCTGCATCCATTCACGGAAGCACACCGCCTTCGCGGCAATTATATTTTCAAGAGGACCGCCCTGCATACCCGGGAACACTGCGGAATCTATTGCTTTAGCATATTTTTCTTTGCAAAGTATAAGTCCGCCGCGCGGTCCGCCGAGAGTCTTGTGGGTTGTGGAAGTTACAATATCAGCGTAAGGGACAGGCGAGATATGCGCGCCTCCTGCCACCAACCCTGCTATATGTGCCATATCAACCATCATAATTGCGCCGGCCTTATCGCATATTTCGCGGATGCGCTTAAAGTCGAGCGTACGAGGATATGCGCTTGCGCCAGTTAGCAAAATAGCGGGCTTGGTTTCCAGCGCTAGCTTCTCGAGCGCGTCGTAATCTAACCTCTCCGTTTCGCGATCTACCGTGTAAGGCACGATATTGTAGAGCTTACCCGAAAAATTCACTGGCGAGCCATGCGATAGGTGGCCGCCTTGATCGAGCGAGAGAGAAAGGATAGTATCGCCAGGCTTGATAAGCGCGAAGTATACCGCCATGTTCGCCGCGCTTCCGCAATGCGGTTGGACATTTGCGTGCTCTGCGCCAAAAAGTTCGCAAGCTCTCTTGCGGGCGAGTTCTTCCGCCGCATCTACCGGCAAGCAACCGGAATACCACCTCTTGCCCGGGTAGCCCTCGGCATATTTGTTCATCAATACCGAGCCCGCGGCCTCACGACACGCGCGCGACGAGAAGTTTTCACTGGCAATCAAGTTGATTTCTTCGTCTTCCTGCTTCGTCTGCGCCTTGATTGTCGCAAAAATTTCCGGGTCGGCGCTGGCGAGAATCGAAACATCGCTCAAACGTCCCCCCCTTTCAAGCTTCCAGCGACGGCGAGCGTGACGTTCCGATTCATCTACCGGGGTCGAAATAAACGCCTTGGCAATCTCCAGCGCGTATTCGGGAGATACAGCTTTGGCACCTAACGCCAACACATTTGCGCCATTATGCTGACGAGTCATGACTGCCTCGTCCACGGTATGGCAAAGCCCCGCGCGCACATTTTGATAGCGATTCGCGACCATCGAAACACCTATACCCGATGTGCAGCACACAATTCCAAAATCTGCCTCACCCGCCGAAACTGCCAGCGCTACAGCCTGCGCATAATCGGGATAATCGCAACTTTCTTTCGAAAATGTGCCAAAATCTTCAATTATTGCCATACCGGTGAGCCCATTAACTAGACTCTCTTTAAGCTCAAATGCTCCATGATCACAGCCTAATGCTATCTTCATCAACAACTCCTTACAGTTACATGAGATTATTTGCCGTAATTATATCATATTTCGCTCCCGGTGCCTAGTAGCCTAGAGGTTGGAAAATGTTTATTATAGTCAAACATTGCCGACCATTACTCGCTTTAATCGGCGGCGTGCGATCTCTGCGAGTCGGTAAACATCAACTATTGGCGTAGGTTGCTCATTCTTCATTCTCCAGCAAGGGAAGAATCGCGTAATATGAAGAGGAATATCATCCGAAACAGATATTAAGAAATCTGCAACTGCCTCAATCTCCTCGTCTTTATCGTTGCGCCCTGGGACAATCAGATTTGTAATCTCGACATGGCAACCAAATTCGTGGAGTATTTTTATTGTGCGGCAAACAGACTCGAAATCGCCGCCGAGCCAATTGTAGTATTCTTGTGACGCCCCCTTGAGGTCGATGTTGGCGGCGTCAATAAGAGGCGCTATAGCGCGAATGACATTTTCCGATGCGCAGCCATTTGAAACAAGGACATTCGCTAAGTCCCTTTTCTTCGTCTCACGCGCACAATCGCGCACATACTCCCAGCCGACAAGCGGCTCGTTGTAAGTATATGCTAGCCCAATATTGCGATGAGAAGAAACTAGCGATTTTGCGATATCTGCAATCTCCACAGGCGAAAAATTTCTCCATGCTATATCAGTTTCACCGCATTGTGAAATTGAATCGTTTTGACAAAAGGGACAACGCATGTTGCATCCGTAAGACCCTATTGAAAGTATATTGCTACCGGGATGAAAGAATGCGAACGGTTTCTTTTCGATTGGATCGAGCGCAAGCGATGTAATTCTTCCATAGTTCGCGCAAGCGACCTCGCTACCCACGACGCGCCGTGCACGGCAAAATCCTATTTCGCCCGATGCAAGGCTACAATGGCGCGGACATGTTTTGCACACGACTCGCCCGAGTTCATTCATGGAATACCTCAGCTTGGAATGTTTCGAATTTTGCGCCCTCACGCCATGCATCGGCATCCAGCCCCGCCTTTTGGGAAAGATATGAAAGAGTCGTCTGCAAATCCCAACCTTGTTCGGGCGCAACTTGCGGAAGAAACACTGCAAAGCATCCAGACTTTTCTAGCGTCATTCCATCGCGCCCAAGAACAATATCTCGCCATGAAGCGACTGGCTTTGGTGCAGTTAATGCAGAGACCTCCACCCTTAGATTTGCAAGCTCACATTCTGTTACGGGCAGAAATCTCGGGTCGTGAAGCGCTGAATCGACCGCACGTTGCGCCACGGCTTCAACGAGCGGTCTCATCGGAAGGATTTCACCTATACAGCCGCGAAGCGCACCAGTAGTTTTATCGTTCAGCGTGACAAATGCGCCCATCTTCGCGCGAGTAGGCTTAGGAGCGCAAGCTACTAAATTTCGCAATGTTGCGCCGGCCGTTTCGCCGCGCACTGCTCGCGTAATCGACTCTCTCGCAAGTCGAAGAAGAAATTCTCGCTCATCAGCCGAAAGCAAAGATTCGTTTTCGCCCCTCGGCGCGACATTGCCGCTCGCCGCTAAATAACAAACGAAACGGGAATAGTCACCTGTATCATCACTAGAAGTCGCATATTTTTCGCGAACAAGCGAAAGGCGTCCTTGAAAGGCCCTTAAGATTATCTCAATTGGAGTATGACCGCAAATCGTAGCACCGGTTCGTTTAATGAAGGCGGCAAAACCATCGGCATCGCCCTTCTCAATCAATCTAAACGCCTCAGCATCTAGCACCGCGACGCGTCGGCGGATATCTTCGCCGACGCGCGTTCCAAAAGGCGTATATGAAAAATCGCTTCCGTAATGGGTAAAGTCCGAAGAAACTACAACAAGGGTTTCTGGGTCTATCAGGCTATCAATAGCGCGCGCACACATTCCCATCTGGTCCGGGCCCAATGACCCGACTATGAGCGGCGCAATTTTGAAGTCGCTGCCAAGCGCGAGCTGAAGGAGCGGATATTCTATTTGCGCGGAATGCTCGGCGTGATGAACGCGGTCATTGCGCGCAATTGGTGCGACGAGTGCGAGACTATCTAGCCAATCGTGATCGATTCTTATCTCGCCTAGCGGCGTGCGGGTAGCTTCAGCTTTTGGCGCAACGAGACGATTTTCTATCCATGCGCGGTGACTAGGCGCAAGAATTACTACGCGATGGAAAGATGCGCCTTTCACTCCCCTCACGGCAGACCACGCAGTCTCGCCGGAATAAGCCCAACCGGCGTGCGGCAAAATGAGAATATTGGGAACCCGCGCTCGCTCGGCGCTGGAGGCCGCAGCTGAACACTCCCATTTTTCGACCATCTCGCAGATACCCCGCTCCGTTTCAGGATACCACGCCCCGGCAATTGTGCTTTCTAGTATCATAGAATACTTTCTTTAGCTTTGTGGAAGGCATGTACTTTACCTTTTACTCTTTATTGATATACCTCGTCGTGAGAACCGACATCAAGAAGATAAATCTCGCAATCCATCATAACGAGGCGAATGACAATACGATACGAGTATGTCAGGCTGACGGCGTGTTTACCTTTGTGCTTCCCTGCGAGAGCGTGAAGGCGCAGTTCGGGGTCTTTTGGATTCGCTTCAAGTTTGTGGAGTACGAGCGAAAATGTAGCCGCTAGGTCGGGATGCTTGCCGAGAAACTTTCTTGCTGTTCTCTTGAAGGTATCCGTCCATACGAGAGAAAACTGCATGGTTCACCCCCCAACTAGCTCGTCCATAAGTTCGTCCGCTGTTCCTCTTGTCACCCGCCCAGCTCTGATGTCGGCTTCCGACGCGGCAATTCTGGCGTCCGCAAGAGACTTCTCCATTTCGTGGAATGTCTCAGCGAACATGACGACATATTTGGGAGAGTTGTTGCGAATTACATAGACAGGTCCGGAGGCAAGTGATTCATCCAGAACCGACATCCCACATCTTTTTACCTCCTGGACAGGCATCGTGACCATATACTTCCTCCTTTTTAGTGCTAAAAACAGTCCGAATTATACCAAATTCTAAGTACTTATGTCAACAGGGAAATGCGAGTCGAATTATTTGTTATTTGTCAATTTAATACCGATTTCGCCATCAAATTGACAGCAATGGACATTGAATGACATTTCCCTACCTACCAATGAGGAGCTGTTTGCACTTTGATAACCAAAACTGAACATGACAAAACAAGCGCTTGCACGGTCGGAATCAAAACCAGATATGGCAATGCAAGCGCTTGCACCTTCGGAATCAAAATCAATTCCGGTAAAACAAGCGCTTGCATCATCGGAATCAAAATCAATTCCGGTAAAACAAGCGCTTGCATCATCGGAATCAAAACTGAATATGTCAAAACAAGCGCTTGTTTTGGCATTCTCGAAATTGATTATGGCAATGCAAAAGGTCTATACCCCTTCTCCAATACGCAAGCCACACCGACCATCTTTGCAATATCAATTCCAAATCTTTTGGACTTGCGATTTACGGCGATCTTCTGGTGTCATCAACCTATCGACTATGCTGGATCTTAAGTTTGCCCAGGCCGAATCAATATCAAATTCAATTCCCGGACGGAGTAAAGCATCCATGCCTCTTCTGTATTCTTTATCCTGAAGTTTATCTTCTACATTCAGCACATACTCACGCCAACTCGGAAGAGCCTCACCGAGTTCCGTTTTATAGCGACGCCAGCATTGCAACACCTTTTCCACATCAGGAGTAGATTGTCGTAACACATAATCCATGTCGAAGATGTCTCTCGTCTTCTTTCGACCGAAGATAGCATTGAACTTCGTACCAAGCATCTCTTCGAAACGATACGCCGTAACCTCACATGAGCCAGAAAACCACGGACTATCTACAGAGAAAGGAACTTTCTCGAAACCAAGTTCGGTAAAATGTTCATTGCAGTTTATTTCAACCTTGATTCTACACGGCAATTGTTCGACTTCGGATGTAAAACGTAGTTTAAGCACATGATTATAGCGTCTTCCCTTAACCTGCATATCGGGAATAAACGAGAGGACCTCTCGCAGACGATCAAGAATCGGCCCCATAGGTTCCGCCTTTATGAGAACAAGATCAATATCCTCGCTATAGCGCGGCGATGGATTCACATGAAGCTTATAAAGCGCAGTTCCACCTCGCCAAGCAAGTCGTGAAGCAAGAAATGGATCTGAATAAATTGCAATCACAACGCGAGATATGAGCAAATCCTGCTCTACCTGATGCATGAATATCCAGGGAAAGCTAACCTTCCAATCAAGTATGTATTTCTGCGCAATCATGTTTCGTCCGGCTCCACATTGCAGTTGATTCGTATTTTCCAACGTTCATTTTGGCCTATGACTTCGCCTTTCGCCGTAGGATTAAGTTCCGTCCAAGACGGTCTCGCACCATATTCTCTGTAAGCCTCATAAAGCGCGTCTGCGTGCTCACTTTCGCCGAGTATTGTCTCTAGAATAAAACCTGTGCGCTGCACAACCGTCCCCTTAACCGCCCCAAACAATGTCTGGTTATCGCATTTTGAGAAATCGACAGACTCCACCAAGTCAGACAAGACAGTCGCCACGGAGCTTAGCCCACCGACAAGATGCGCGTACTGCACAAGATCCAACGCCGTAAACTCGCTCGATGAATATCGTATGACCCCTCCTTCGCCATTTCGGACACAAATCAACTTCTGTGGAATCGATGATCTGTATACCCACTTGAGAGTCTGTTGCTTCCCCTTTGACATATTAATCAAGGGTTTTACAGTCGTAACAAACTCTACCTGAGCCATCTGATGAGAAGAGCCCCACATCTTTGCTGCGGTGAGGAGACTTGCATAATATGGCTTGCCGAGATATTTAAACAGATCATCTATATAAAATAACGGCGGGACGATTCCTGTCAGCTTGTATGAAGTCGGAATTGTTACAAAAAAGCCCTTATGGACAGAAGCAATCACTCCGGCCTTGACAAGCCTGCTAAGTTCACAGCTCACAGCATGTGCAGAAAAACGAGGGAATGCCGCGCACACCTCGGCATGTGAAAAAGAAGAATGCCCGGACATCTCACGGTATTCAACCCAATCCCTCACTGATTTTATAGCAATTATCGACATTTAATGCATACCTTTGCTATCAAACACCGCATATTATACCATACCGACTATCCAACTGTCAATGGCGTATTTTGAAAAATCGCATTTCTCCCCTTTTGCTACCATCTTGATGGAGGCGGAGGCATAGTCCTCGAACTATCTATCGAAAATTGAGCGATTTTCTCCTTTACCGAATATGCTCGCCCGGCCACCCTTGATGGAATAAATCTACAATCGGCCTCAATAAGAGATTTTGCATCGGACTTCCTGCCTGCTGCAATGCAGGATGCAATCATCTCAATAGTTTTCGATAGTGGTTTGCACATATTTGTCAGTTGTATCTTAACGGCTACAGAGGCCGTATTTTATAGAGTTCTTTCTCTTCCCCTTGTCAGCAAGACGGTATTTCTGCAAACGGCTATTGGGTTTATCTGGTATAGTTCGCTCAATCACCCCTGATTCAAGGAGAGTCTTAATTTGCATTTTTGTTGAGACAGAAAGGCCCTTGTGTCCTAATAGATTAAAATTCCTGCTTTCCCGATTGGCCCATTTTTCAATATTTCAAGTATCTTGATCCGAATGTCACTATTTTGCAACTCGGGCCTCGACTCGGGCCCAGTCAAGAGTCGATTTGATGTCAAATCACTAGATCGCATATTCAATCTTGGAAGCACCACATAGAATGAACTGACCGTAGGAATGCCTGTGGCACATCGAGGATTAACCTTCAACATTCCTAAGAAATACAATCTCTTCAAAAGCCTATCGTAAGATACTGCCATTTATAACGCTTTCTCATCGTTGTGCGCGCATTTTATCATATTTGCCTGTCACCAGTCAAGCTTGTCTAGAAGAGTCTAGGTCAGATATAGGCAAAATCTGATTTTTGCCGAGGTTCGGGAAATCCGACAAACCGGCGTCACCCGCATGCTTCAGCATCTTTCGGCGGAGTTTAGGGTTTTCCCAAAATCTTATTTCGCTCTGTGGCGCAGTCCTCCCCGCACACGCCGCAATCGAGAGCGA
>JAFSMR010000067.1 GCA_017447805.1 Kiritimatiellia bacterium
GAAGTTTTATTCCTTCCGCGAGCAGTTCTTCCGGCTCATGCTTTAACATTCGCGTCATCATGGCAAATCGCCCCTTTCCTTCTATAGCATACGTTATCATTCAGCGAAAATCAAGCAAATCTTTTGGACGTTTACTATAAAATGCGCTCGATTTCAGCATCGCTCACCATATCCGTCAATCCGTCTGAACACAGGAGAAATCGACATTTCCCGCCAATCAGATTATATTCCTCCGCGCTCTGCGATTCGCCTGTGCCAATACAGCGAGTTATTTTATGCTGGTTTGCTCTGATATCTTCCATAGAAAGCTGGATTCCCTTCGCCTGTTGCTCGGCAATCCATGCGTGGTCGTGAGTGATTTTTTGAAGTCTCCCTTTACGAATCGCGTAAATTCTTGAATCGCCCAAATTAAAACAGAATGCCCCGCGGTTCATGATAATGGAAAGGGCAAGTGTGGCGCCTGTTCGCACATCACGTCCTACGGATTCACAGATTGCCTCATGCGTATTGTTCACATAAGCGGCCACTTCATTGGCAATCTGACGCTCTGTTGTGCGGCAAAAACTCTCATAGTGAAGAGTGAGCGTATTAACGGCGATTCTTGAAGCGATTTCACCATGCTCCTCGCCTCCCATGCCGTCACATACGGCAAAGACGGCAGGCAAGTCGGCAATTCCGTCAATCGCAAAGGGTCTGTTTTCTAATCCTTCGGGAAGCGTAATTTGATTTGCAAAGAGATTATCCTCATTGTTTTTCCTTACTCTTCCCATGTGAGAGCGAGCGGAATACTCAATTCTCATGCTGACTCTCCCTCAAAACCGCGCAAGGATTACCACCAATCCTTGCTCGTTGTTTGGTCTAAATCCAAGACGTTGTTCCGCTCCTCCGCAGGCGCGGGTTGAGTTTCCAATGCGCTCGCGGCGGGTTCGCCAACCGACTGGATATAATCGATGCGTATTTTCATGCGCCCCAGTATCAGCTTATCGCCGGACTGTAACGGGTTGCTCCCTGTGATTTGAGTTCCGTTCAGGATGGTCTTGTTCGTTTCACTCAAATTCGTGATGATAAGTCCCTGACCTGCGCTGGAAATTCTGCATTGTTTTCTGGAAACGCTTCCGTCTGTGAGCCGTATGCCGCAGTCCTCATCGCGTCCGAGATAAATGTCTCCTTTGACGGTTTTTGTCCACGATTCTCCCGAATCCTGCGCGCTCAGTTTAACGGTATACTCTCCCACAAACTCCGTTTTACTGCTCTGTTCCGGGGAATTGTCACGGGGATTATGCGTCGCGGGCGTTTTCCTCTTGATGAACCATATCAGGAAAACAATTAGAATTGCGACGAGAGCAAGGGCAATCACGCCAAGAAAAATTGCGATAAAAAGCTCAATGCCCATGTAAATTTCCTCTCCATGCTTTTCGCGCAATGCGCATAATTCGCAAAAGGAGCGATGCCGTCAGGCGATGCCCCTTCGCGGAACCTATACGGTGAATCCGAATCCGTCATGCCAGTTACGGCTGTCTTCCAGCATGAGTCCAATTTCATTGGAAAGTCTTACAAGGTCCGTACTCATCATATCCACTGTGTCGGCCATTGACTGGAGATAGGCCGTGATTTGCTCCGCCTGCCGGATTAGCGTGTCATAGCGTTCGAGATCCGCTGGCCCCGCAAGCCGCCGGGCCAATCGAAGCTGGTCACAGAGCAAACGCGCTGTGCGCGCTTCCTCGCGTATATCGTTGCTGTGTTGCTGAATGGAAAGCGGTTTCGCGTATAGCAGGCTGTCCACGTCGCCGGGTATCAGTTGACCAAATCGCCAACGATTTTGACGGTATTGAAGAGCGTTTTCGCCGTTTGAGCGCCTTCCTTGAACATCGTGTCGACATTCTGGGAAAGGATTCCCAACTGCTCCATCTGCTTCTTCAGCATTGCCTTGCTTTTCTCGAGCAACTGACGCTAACCTTCCACAGCCTTGATGTTTTTATTGACGCTTTCTCTCAGCTGATTGAGATTACTGTCGCCGTCGCCGAGAACTTTAGTGGCATCCTGCTGAAGCGTCCGGTATTCTCCCAGCAGAGTTTCGATAGCGCTAATCTTATAGTAAACGTCCAAAAGATTTGCTTGATTTTCGCTGAATGATAACGTATGCTATAGAAGGAAAGGGGCGATTTGCCATGATGACGCGAATGTTAAAGCATGAGCCGGAAGAACTGCTCGCGGAAGGAATAAAACTTC
>JAFSMR010000068.1 GCA_017447805.1 Kiritimatiellia bacterium
GATGAAAACGAGGTGCAACCCCTCAAGAATATCGCCACTGTCTTGAGAGTGGACCAGCCTGTAGTAGTGGTAGTAGTCGTCCTTGTCTGGTTGGAAGTTCTTGTTGACGAAATTGAGCGCATAGACAGGCTGGAGCAGATTGTACTTCTCTGACTGCCCAAGCTGGCTCACATAGGCTTTTGAGGCGTTAAAAAGGACGCGCTCGCGGAAATCCGCCGTCCAGTTCATCTGCATCTCGACAATGAACTTGCGCCCGCCAGTCTCCTCGCAACGCACATCGACGATTGTGTTCTTGCTCGTCGGGGTGCGCGGCACAAGTTCCGATGGCAGATATTCTATCGACTCTACCTGTTTGCCCTCGTCAAGAGGCAACAATGCGTTTAGTAGGCTCATGACGAGATTTTTATGCTCGCCAAAAACCTTCTTGAAGGTCACATCCGCCTTAGGATCGAGGTATTTTGCCATATCTTATTACTCCTACCGTAAACGCCGATATTATAGCAAATTTTGCCTCGTATTTCAATATGGCCAAGCTATTTTCAGCATTTTTGGGCGGCGCTTCGCGTCTGTTCAGAAGTTCAGGTATTTAGGGTCGGTCAGCTCTCCCTACCATTCAACCTCTCTTCGTAATTCCCAAGTGAGAATTTGGGTCTTGACCTATATTCTCACTTGAAAACTTATCAAAAACCTCAAATATCCCCCTATAAATGGTTGTTTACCTCGAAATATTCCTAATGGAGGGGAAATCTTTGGTAGATAGGTCCACCGCATTGCAATGGAGCCATCTACCACGGTCGACAGGTCCACCGCATTGCAATGGAGCTATCTACCATGGTCGACAGGGCCACCGCATTGCAATGGAGCTATCTACCATGGTCGACAGGGCCACCGCATTGCAATGGAGCTATCTACCATGGTCGATAGGGCCACCGCAATGCAATGGAGCTATCGACCAAAAACGAAACCTCCGCCACTTTTCTTACGGAACCTTCGCGGTGATCGGGGTGACCGCCCTATCGAACAATATGAACAATTCCACTCTACAACTACAACTTCAAACTACAACTAAACTCTCCATTTCCCAATTGATTATTGGTATTTGTTATTGGCAACATTTTCACATTGGCAACATTCTCCACACTCCAACTCCAACTCGAAACTCGAACTACTCCACATCGGGAAAGCAAATCACCTGAAGAAATCTCCTGTTTCTCCTGTTCTCCATGCTAAAAAGAACATCTGAACGGCGGCGCGGGGCGTGCAGATGGAGCGCTTAAAGCGAGATTATGCCGAAGGAATCGAGAAGCCCTGAGACGAATATGACAGCTATAAAAATCGGCGCGATAAAACGAATGAATATTGTATATAGCTTTCTGGCATGCGGACGAGATTCGGCGATTTCATCCAGGACTACATCTGGTTTTATTACCCAACCTACGAAGAAGCAAGTAAGAAATGCGCAAATCGGCATAAGCAGAATATCCGCCGTAAAATCGAATGCACCCAAAGCTTTAAGTGATAGAGCACTCGGAATCGATGCTAAGAACATATACAAAAACACGATAATTGCTCCGGTGCGGCGTTTGATAAGAAGAAAATCGCAAAGGCTGGATGTAACAGTTTCAGCAATCGATATAGAGCTTGTCAAAGCGGCAAACAAAACCAATGTAAAGAATGCGATTTCAACTATTCTGCCGAACGCCATCGAGGAGAATATCTTTGGAAGAGAAACGAACATCAACTGGAATCCACCCTTCTGCGCTAGCTCTGCGCCGCCGAAGGCAAATGCGCCAGGAATAATGATTAGACCAGCCAAAAGCGCGACAAAGGTATCGAAAAACACGATTCGAGCGCTAGCTTTCGGAATTGAATCATCCTTTCTTACATAGCTGCCGTAAGTTATCATAATACCCATAGCGATAGAAAGCGAAAAGAACATTTGTCCCATCGCAGCAAGAAGAGTTCTCGCCAGCCCTGCAGCGCCGGATGCCCCGCCAGATGACAGACGCGAAAAATCGGGAATCATATAATAGCGAATGCCAGCGCGACTAGCAGGTTGCAAAACGACAAAAACCGCTATTGCGATAGTCAGCAAAATCAACGCCGGCATCATAATCTTATTGGATTTTTCAATGCCTTGCTTTATTCCAAGAAATACTAGCGCAAAAGTCAATAGCTGAAACGCGAATGTGCAAACACCAACGCCCATAATGTCGTTGCGCCATGAATCGAAATCAATCGCAGCCGTGCCGGAAAAAAAGGAAGAGATAAAATATTTAACGACCCATCCTCCGATGACGCTATAATATGGAAGAATAATAACAGGGATAATCATCGCGAGCGCCCCGACAAACCACCACTTCCTATTAAGGCGCCGGAAAGTTCTGCTGGGGCTGCGACGAGTCTTTCGCCCAAGGGCAATTTCTGTTATAAGAAGAGGAATGCCGAAAAACACCGAAAATATCACATAGGCCAATAGGAATACGCCACCGCCGTGGCTGGCAGCCTGCGAAGGAAAACGCCAAATATTACCTAAACCTACTGCGCTAGCGCTAGCCGCCAGCACAAACGCAAGATGTCCCGACCAATTAGCTCTCTTCCACATTATTGAACTATTACCTCGTATTTTTGACTATCGCCATGAAAATCATAGCCTTTCAATTTCCCATTGGCCCACTCGATATCAATGGTCGCGCCGCCGCGGACGCACAGCCCTTCAACCTTGCCATCAGGCCAGCATGAAGGTAGCGCCGGAAGAATGCGAATGAGAATTTTCCCTTCTGGAGTATATTCATGAGATTGCACGAGCATTTCGCAGACGCTTGCGACCATGCCTAAGTTGCCATCGATTTGAAAAGGCGGGTGGGTAGCAAGAAGATTAGGATGCAGATTGTAGCAAACGAGCCCTTCCAGCATCTTCGCCGCTTTATCGCCCTGCCCGAGCCTGGCCCAAAGAGCCGCGCGCCAAGGCCATGTCCAGCTACGGCGTGAATCGCGATTCGTCGTTCGGCCCAATAGCGAAATTTCTGCCGCTTTCGCGAGCTCCGGCGTTTGGGTTCTCGTTATCGTAGTTCCGGGGTAGAGCGCGAAGAGATGGGAAGTATGGCGATGGTCGTCACCTTGGACATCGCGATCTACCTGCCATTCCTGAAGCTGACCCCATTTGCCGATTTTATCTTTGCCGAGTTTGGAAAGGATGATTTGCGCTTCTTTTGCAGTATTTTCTTCGCCGAGTATTTTCGCAGCCTTGATTACACCAATGAGAAGTTCGCGTAATATTTGCTGATCGTGCATTACACCATCTTCTATCGGGCCATGCTCAGGGCTCCAGCCCTGTTTTACCAAAAGTTCCCCATCTTTGCCCCAGACGAGATGGCGGATGATAAAATCATAAGCGCCTTTCATCAGAGGCCAGGCATCTTCGCGTAAATACTTTTCATCGAGCGAGAATAAATAATGATCCCAAGCCATCGCGGCGAGCCATGGGGCACCTGCAAAATTCCATCGCCAACCGCCACCGCCGAATGCATTAACGGAAGTTCTATATGCAATACCCTTAGCGCCGGGGAAAGCAAGGTCGGTTTCCAGCGCTACAGTTTCATTGGCAGCTTTCAGCCAGTCCATCACCGGTTGCCAAAGGTCGCCGAGATTCGCAGAATCTACAGCCCAATAGTTCATCTGAAGATTTATATTCGTATGATAATCGCAATGCCAAGCCGGCTTATTGCGATTATTCCAAACGCCCTGTAAATTCGCCGGCATGGTGCCGGGGCGGCTTGATGAAATAAGAAGGTATCTGCCAAAATTGAAAAGCGTTTCAACGATATCCCAGTCAAATGGCTTGCCGGCTTTCATCGCGAGCACGGCTTCACGCGTAGAATCGCGCAAATATCTATGACGCTGCAACTCTTCCTCTATTCCGCCCGGATGTTCCGAGCGATTCCCGAGGCGAAGTTTAAGCCTATCATAATATTGACGATAATCCTTGACATGTTCTTCTTTCAAGGTATCGAAATCGGCGCGAAACTCGTCGTTGAATTGTTCGCATTTTTCGCCAAGGCCAAACATCCTATCTTCAAGAGTAAAGCTCGTCTTTGCTCTTAGATATACAACGAGTTCGGTAGTGTCTTCTACTTCTATTACATTAAAATAGCCATGATGTACGCGATAAGCCTTGCTTGTTTTTATGCTTCCATCTTTCGCCGAGGCATCGACCCTGGCGGCATAGCTTAAGCCATTTACCAGCTCGCCCGAAAAGACTAGCGATGAAGCGCCTTGAGTCAAGACATCTTCGGCGTGCGCACCTTCGAGAGTGATTTTTGCCGAAAATGGTTCCGCGGCGGAAAAGCGAAACGCCAGTACGTCTTTAGGTGCGCTAGCGAATGCCTCACGAGAGTAGCTGCAGTTTTTATACCCGCCTGCTTTGAAATAAAGCACCTTATGAACGGCATCTCGAAGATCAAGCGCTCTCGAATATGAAGATATTTCAGACCAAGATTTAGGCGTATTGATGAATTCGATTTCAAGTTCGCCGAAATTCTGATAATCACCTAGAGTATTATCCGTAGCAACGCTTTCCTTCTCGCCAACCGCGCCTGAAAGATTCCAATCACCTGTCCAAAGCGTATCGCAATTAAACTGGATAGATTCTTTTTCGACACCGCCGGAAATCATCGCCCCGAGACGGCCATTGCCGATAGGATAGCGCTCAGCTTCCCACGCCTTATCGTGTGAAGAAGCTGGGCGCGTATCGAATATGATTTCGCCGCCTCTTGACGAAAATGCAACAATCGCAACAAGCGCCGAAATCCCGAAAACAATACTCTTAGGCATCTCTCTCTTGCCTTTATCTTTATTATTTTACGGGTAGCAGTTTTTCAACCCCGCCCATGTAAGGACGGAGAACTTCAGGAATCGTAACAGACCCATCTGCGTTTTGGTGCTGCTCTAGGAGAGCTACCATTAAACGCGGCAAAGCGACGCCGGAGCCATTGAGGGTATGGACGAATTTCGTCTTGCCGTCAGTATCGCGGAAGCGGCAATTCAAACGACGCGCCTGATAATCGGTAAAGCAAGAACAGCTCGATACTTCAAGCCACTGCTGTTCGCCGGGCGCCCAAAGTTCGAGGTCATAGCATTTCGCCGCAGAAAAGCCCATGTCGCCAGAGCAAAGCTGAAGAACACGGAAATGGAGCCCAAGACCCGTCAAAATCGCCTCGGCTTCCTTTACCAGGATTTCAAGCTGATCGAAGGAAGTATCGGGATGGACGAAATTGACCATTTCGACTTTGTCAAACTGATGCACACGGAGCATTCCACGCGTCATCTTGCCGGCAGACCCCGCCTCACGGCGGAAGCAAGGCGTATAAGCCGTTAGCTTAATCGGCAAATCTTTGACATTTAAGATATCATCGCGATAATAATTCGTAACGGGGACTTCCGCAGTAGGTATTAGCCAAAAATCATCGATTTGGCAATGATAAAGGTCTTCGGCGAATTTTGGAAGTTGTCCTGTGCCTGTCATGGAATCGGAATTGACTACGAAAGGCGGCAACATTTCAGTGTAACCCTGCTCGCGGCAGTGCACATCGAGCATATATTGAATAAGCGCTCTTTGCAACTTTGCGCCTTGGCCAAGAATAATCGGGAATCCCGTGCCTGTAAGTTTAACGCCGCGGGGGAAATCGAAAATTCCCAGCTTCTCGCCGATTGCCATGTGGTCTAGAATCTTGAAATCGGGGTCTTTCCATTCGCCGACTTTGCGAACTTCGAGATTACTGCTCGAATCAAGTCCCGTAGGGATTTCCGGCGCCGGCAAATTAGGGATCATGAGCAAAGTTTCCTTCAACTCCTTCTCGACCTCTGCAAGCTCGCGGTCGATTTCGGCAATTCTATCACCTACCTTGCGCATTTCTTCTTTGGCTGCCGCAATATCGCCGCCTTCCTTGGCGATTCGCCCGATTTGCTTGGAGGCAGAATTGCGCTTTGCTTTCAGCGCTTCTGTTTCAGCCAACAATTCACGGCGCTTTGCGTCTAAATCCCTCGCTTTTCCGCACCTTTCTTTCTCTACACCGCGGCGTGCGAGGGCGGCAGCGGTTGCATCAAAATCATCTCTGAGCTTCTTTATGTCTATCATAATTCCAATCCTTGAATTAGTAGCGGATATTTTATCATTTTTTCCGCCTGTTGACTAGGGGTAGTTTAAAGCTTTTCTCTTTCTCTTAATCTTAACTGACCGCAAGCCGCGGCGGCATCTTTGCCGCGCGAACGCCTGAGCATCGTCTGAATATTGGCTTTCATTAGCACATCAAGGAACATAAGAAGAGTTTTTTCATCGGGTGTTTTAAAGTCTGGCCTATGTTCGACGGGCGAAAGCGGGATAAGATTCACCTTCGCCATCGGTACGCGCTTGACAAGACGCGCCAACTCTTCTGCCTGCGCGCGCGAATCGTTTACTCCCTTAATGAGGGTATATTCAAATGTGATAATTCTCTTCGTCTTGAGAGTATAATTCTTGCAAGCTTCAACGAGCTCGTTAATTGGCCAACGTTTATTCACTGGCATAAGTTCGCTTCTTAGCTTATCGTTAGGCGCATGAAGTGAAACGGATAGTTCGAATTGAAATCCTTCCGAAGCCAACTTTTCAAAGCCCGGCACAACGCCGCAAGTGGAAATTGTAATATGCCGCGCGCCGATATTCGGGCCCTTGCCCGCATTCAGCAGTTTCAGCGCTCTTAAAGTTTCATCGTAATTCGCGAATGGCTCGCCCATCCCCATTACTACGATATTCGTTATTTCGCCGCGCTTCCTTGCGAGCATATATTGCGCAACAATTTCGTCTGCTTTTAGCGACCGCACGACGCCTCGCGAACCGGACGCGCAAAATACGCACCCCATAGCGCAGCCGACTTGCGTGGAAATGCACTGTGTAAAACGGTCTCTTGCTGGAATCAATACTGTCTCTACCGCTTCACCATCTTCAAACCCGACCAGAAGCTTTTCTGTTCCATCGCCAGATTTCGCAACCGCTTTAACCAGGGCTTTTGTAATCGGGAATTCCTCTTTCAATTTTTCGCGAAGGTCTTTTGGCAAAGTCGTTGCCATATCCCAATCTTCTATCCAATCTCGATATAACGAATGCAAAATCTGCTCCGCGCGAAAGGGACGAACCGAGGCCGAGATTAGGATTTCTCTCCATTCTTCCGGCAATATACTCCAAGCCTTTTTCATTAAATTCGTGATGTCGCTTATTTCTATAATCTTGCTTAAATCATCGGGGCGGAACCTTTCCCTCGAAAAGGAAGAGGCCCCGCCCTCTAACTAAAGAAAGCTCTTCAAGGCTTATTTCTTTGCCTTGCAGCCCTTCTTGGCGCAGCCGCCCTTCTTGATTACAGGAATCTGCGCGGCCGCGACCGACTGACCGAGTCTGCGGAAGTGTTCATCGGGTACGATGAGTTCGATTCTTTCAGCCCAGCCAGGATAGATATCCTTAAGCATCGCCTTGGCGGTTTCAAGAATTACATCGCCGCCGAGTCCGCTTGTTACACGGCCGAGAAGCATCATGTTCGAGTAATCATAGAATTCGTTGTACCACGGAATCGCGTGGGCAAGGAAGCGGCCAATCTGGATATATACCTTTAGCGCCTTCTGGTCACCCTTTTCCATCGCAGCCTGAACGACTTTCAGGCGCTCAGGGAGCTTCATTTCCTTCGGGAATTTGAAGCCGTATTTTTCCGCGAGCCAATTGACGGCCTGTTGCGAGAACGCCATTGACCCAACGCCATAATCGCCCGACCATTCATCGCACGGCGCATTCGGGTTGAAGTCGACAGGCGCAAATGCGAGCTCCGTAATACGGCCCGTGAGCGCGCCATTCTGGTCGATATAACCTACAGCTTCGGAAGAGCCCATTGCTACGCCAAGAATGCCCTTCTTGCCCATAGTAATCATTCCGGCGAGCGCTGAAACATCGCCATCGTTGTAGATTTCGAAAGGAACGCCCCAATCTTTTTCGATTCTCAGGAACATTTCCTGCGCGATAGGATATTTCTCGGGATTCTTTTCCTTAATCGCACGGAAGAGACTTGCAACGCCCATCGTCTTGCCGACAAGCGTGCCTGCCGTAGATCCGCCGATTGCATCGACTCTCGGCAATGTTGCCGCGGCTTCCTTGAGGCCGGCCGTGAGCATCGAGTAGTGATATTCAGGATCGGGGTTGTTTCTAGGATCCCACGGGACTTCTTTCGTGAATACGACCTTGCCATCCTTGAGGGCAGAAAGCTTGAAGTCGCTCGCGCCAAGATCGAAGCCAAGGCGGCAACCATCTGCGACTGTCTTTACCTTCATCGGCTTTTCGTTCATTTCAGGCATCTTCTTAAACGGCACGACGCTCGCTTCAACAGGACGGCGATAGAGATCGGAGAAGAAGTCGTAATCGAACTTTCTCGCGCCCTTCTTCGTGTAGGCCTTGGCTACAGGCTGAACGATTTCATCGGGACCTGCCAGAGTAAGCTTCCAGCCGCCTGCGGACCACACGATGAATTTCGCGATACGGTCCACGACATGCGAAACAAACTTCGCGGCATCCTTGTCGAGGCGTTTAGGGATATCGAGGTCGTAACGGAAGACTTTACCATCTTCACGTTCCCAGGCAATCGCGACCACATCATTCTTTGGCCCAAGCGCCTCCTCGATTTGTCCAAGTGCCTCAAAAGGCGCTATGAACTCGCTACACTTACACTTGCCACATTTACACGCCATACATTTTCTCCTTTTTTCGATGGTTGGGTATATTATAACATATTTACTGATTCGTTTCTACTAGAACTTTCTCTAAACACCATCTTCCTTATGGGCGATAACGAACGCAGAAAGGAGCGAAAACAGTAAAGGTAAAAGCAATATATCGACTATTGTTACCTTGACTACTTCCTTCGTTTCAACGCATTCATCGAGAGAAAGCGCCGCTAGCGGACGAAGCGAATTGATGGGCCGCGCGACAAAATCGACTGCTCTTGTTATCGCGAGGCTCATCTTATCCACCTTGTCGCTTTCAAGAGGATCGGGGCATTCCGAAATAATGTCGCTTGAAGCAACTGCGACAAACATAAAGGTAATGCAGGTAAAGACGGCGACCGACCTGCCGAGCCCGGCGCCAAGGAACATCGCTAGACTAATTAGAGAAGCAAGAATAGCGATTAGTTCCAAATTCGCACGAATTAGATTGAAAGCGAAAGAATCTGCTTCGGCTAGAAGATTGATATCTCTTCTTGGGCGGAGCATGAGAGAATTCTTGCCGAGATTTTCAAAATCGAGCTGGCCTTCGCGAAGCGAAGAAGATTCTTCTCGATTTATTTTTTTATCAAGGGGTATTTTTGCAATCGCTTGAGTAATATTGTCGATTTCGCCTTTAAGAGAGCCAAACGAGAAAACTCCTTTCACATCATCGCGAATATTGTAATCGTTCGTGAAACGTATTCTTACAGCCAAGGGTCGCGAAGAAAATTTAGCCGCATCAAAAATCCATCCGCCTTTGCCGCCCGGGGGAATAGCTTCATATCTTTCAAACGCATGGCGAGTAAGCAAACGAATAAGAACGGCTTTGTCGCTTTTTCTGATTTCTTCCGGCAAATCGGGGTCAGCCATATATCGCGCATACTCTTTTTCAGCTTCTTCAGAAGCGCTTTCGAGAACCGGATCAAGAACATGCCAGCAATTTCGCCACGTCCCGCGAGTCTTGAACGCTAGGATTGAAGAAGAGACAAAAAGCGTTATCGCGCCGATGAAAACTAATGCCGCAATTCTCGCGAGCGCCAAATATGCCAAAGAGACAGGTCTTATCATCGAAAGCTGAAGACGCTTTTCTTCGCGCTCTCTCGCGAGCGACGATGCCGCAGATGAAGCCAAGGCTATTGCCGAAAGAGCAAAAACTCCGCCTAGCGAATAGCGCATATAAATTTCACGCGCACCTTCGGCCGTGCCATCGCTTTTTAGAATAAACGGCAAAAGTATCATCCACGCTGTCGAGGCAATAATTAAAAGCGCAAATGCCTTCGAGCGAAAGAAACGCCGGAACTCCAGCAGAAAGATCGAGCAAAAAGCTCTTATCACGGCGCAACACCCCATTTTACTTTGCGCCTCCGGGAACAGTTTCGACACAAAGGAACGGTGCAATCTTAAAATCTCTACCTTCACCGACTTTCGATAAGAAGAATGCGCCTAAATCGCCATTGATTTGGCCTACTCTTCCTTCGGCTACTGTTTTGCCGTGATTTAAAATCATAAAGCTCGAACAAACATCTTGCGCATCGGCTAGCAGGTGCGAGGACATGAGAATTGTCATGCCGCCTTTAGCCAATGTCTTGATTAGAGTTTTTACTTCATCAGTAGAAACAGGGTCGAGGCCTGAGGTCGGTTCATCGAGAACGAGCAATTCCGGTTTGCCGATGAGAGAACTCGCTAGCGCGACTCTTCGCGCCATGCCTTTAGAAAATCCGCCGACCGGACGATCCGCAGCTTCTTGGAGGCCCGTCATTTCGAGTAGCTCGTTCGACCTTTCTTTCGCAATCTTTTTCGGCAGCGAACAAAGGCCTGCGTAATAATCGAGCGTCTCGCGCGCGGTCATGAATGGATGAAGATAACTAAGCTCCGGCAAATAACCTAATTTCGCCCTCGCTTCTGCTGAAGTAGGCGCTTTGCCGAAAAGACGAATTTCACCACTCCCCGGCTTAAGTAGTCCGAGTATCATTTTTATAGTGGTCGATTTGCCGCTGCCGTTGGGGCCAAGTAGACCGAATATCTCGCCTCGCTTTACATTAAGATTCAAACGGTCCACGGCTTTAACTGTCGGGCGAAGCCAAAAATCGCGAAAAGTCTTAGATATATCGCTTAAAGAAACGACAACCTCTTGTTTGTTTTGATTGTTATCTTGATCCATTTTTACGATAAATCCCTTTCGTCGAAGAGTGCGATACCTGCAAGAAGCGCAGCACATGATAAAATCAAATCTGCCGCGAAGAGCATGGCGATATAACCCCACGGAATTTCCGACGCGCCCGGCGCGCTGATTTCAGATAAATAATGCGAGCCAAAAAGGAAAAGCGATGATGCCACAACGATGAACGAAAGAGAAAGCGCGGAATTCGCATTCAGCCTACTCGCCGCCGCGCCGGAAAGGCAGATAAAAAATATCGCTAGCGGCATAAGAGCAAGTGCCGGCGCAAAAAATCTAACGATAAGAGAAATATCAAATCTGTAAAACACGCCTAGGATTGATATAAGCGCCATGAGGATAACGGCAGTCCTCGTGAATCGGAATCTTGCGAAACGATTTAAGAACGCCGCAATTATTAAAGGCAGAATTATAGGCGCAATTCCCGTAGCGAGGCTAGGTCCCCAGACTCTTGATACATCGCCTTTTGCGACGAGTGCTCCGATTTGCGCGCCTTTTATCGCTACGATACTATTAGCGCCAACCGTTACGAAAAACAATAGATACGCAAAAAATACGCCGAGCATTTTTGCCGCGAGGAACATTCCTCTCGATATCGAATGTGCGAGCGCCATTTGTATCGTAAGCGATTCTATTTCACGCCTAATGGATCTCACTGCACCGAAGATGGAAAACACCAGTCCCCCGACGAGAATAGCAGAAAGCCCCGCTTCCCTAGCCATTCTAGTCGGTTCGCCGAATTGGTGATAATGAAGAGCTGGCGCGAATGTTGAAACCGCAAGCGCCGCCATTGTTATCAGCAGCGCCAGCGCATCACATCCAATTTCAAGCATCGTCGCACGGACGATAGCGAATACTTTGCGCATTCCTTATTCTATCAGAAAGGTGAAATCAAAGTATCGTTATAGAGTAGCCAACCCAAGAAGCCCATTGCCGCGCAAGCCGCAATTTGAACAGCGATACTCAAAATTCCAACGAATGCCGGAACATCCTTTTCGCCTGCGGCGACAGGCGCGAGAGGCGCGACAGCCGGCATATCGGGGATATCTGGAATATCTGCTACATCCGCGCTCGGCGCCTCGGCGTTATCACCGGCAGGTTTGGCAATGGTGCTAGCGCCCGGCTTCTTGACGCCGAATTTTGCCGTTGGCTTCGCAGCGCCAGGCGTCCCAGGACGCGCAATCTTCAAGGTCTTGCGCTGAGTTACTGTCGTTTCCGGTTCACTCGCCGCTGGCGCCGCTGCTGGTGCTGGCGCCGGCGCCGCTGGTGCCGCAGGTTTGGTGGCAGGAGATGTGCCAATATCGACAGGCCTTTTGATGCGAATAGTCTTCATCGGCGCATTCTCCTTCACGGGAGCCGCCCCAATCGCATCCGCTAGGAATATTCGCGCCGTCCTCGCCTTAGAAGCTTGCTTTTGGGCTTCGGTAAGCGCTTGTTCGGAAATTATGCCGGTCTTACGCAAAATCGCCTGCTGGGGGATTTCCTGCGTTACTCCCTTAAGACGTTGCGTTACGCTCTTGAGCTGATCAATCGCCGCCCTCGTTGGCTCGGCAGCTGGTTTAGGCGCCATTGCAGGGGCCGAAGGTGCCGGCGAGGGAGAAATCGCCGGTTTAACCGGCGGAATGCCAGCAGAAGGAGCCGCTGCCGGAGCAATTGGCTTTACCGGCACTTTGGCCGCCGGCGCCGCAGGGGCCCCGCCAGGAGTCGGCTTGCGAATTACTGGCTTTAGCTTTAGCGTTGCTGCATGCTCGCCCGCTACGGGTGAAATGGGATTCGCCACCGGGGGTTTTGCTGCACTTATCGGACTAAGTTGTTCTGCCATATCGTAGCTCCTTTCTGAAATCACTCTTTTTTTAGACGGCCATTACTTCGGCTTCTTTAGTCTTGAGTTCCGCATCAATCTTTGCAATTGCGCCATCGGTAGCCTTTTGAATCTTATCGAGCGCACCCTTGAGATCATCCTCGGAAATCTTCTTGTCTTTCTCGAGCTTCTTTACCGCTTCATTGGCATCGCGGCGGATATTGCGCATAGCGACTTTCTGCGCCTCCGCCTGAGTCTTTGCCAACTTCACAATTTCTTTACGACGCTGCTCGTTGAGCTCTGGCACCGTTATGCGAAGAACCTTGCCATCGGTCTGGGGCGTGACGCCTAGATTCGCCGCCAAAATCGCCTTGTTCATCTCGCCTAAAACCGTAGGGTCGAAAGGCGTAATCTTGATTTGACGCGGTTCGGGGGTTGAAATAGTGCCGAGATTCTTTATTGGCGTCGGGCAACCATAATATTCGACCTTGATGCCATCGACCATTGCAGGATTCGCCTTGCCGGTCCTGAGCCCGGCAAACTGCGCCTTGAGAGCATCGAAACTCTTCTGCAATTTCGAGTTGGCGTCATTTAAAACTTCATCTACTGTATTCATCTTGAGTTTCTTTCTTTTCGTAGTTGTTCTTAAATTCTATTTATCGTCTCCGACGATTGTTCCAACGCCTTCTTCGCCGCAAATAACCTTCTCTAGCGCTTCACCATCGAAGAAATCGAACACAACAATCGGGATTGCATTTTCCATGCAAAGAGCAAACGCCGCCGAATCCATTACTTTGAGGCGTTTTTCAAGCGCCGTCTCGTAGCGTAGCGAAGAATATTTCGTCGCATTGGGGTCCTTCTTGGGGTCGGCAGTGTAAATACCATCGACCTTCGTAGCTTTAAGCAGCGCCGCCGCGCCGATTTCGCTAGCGCGAAGCGCCGCAGCAGAATCGGTCGAAAAGTATGGATTACCCGTCCCGCCAGCAAAAATTACGATCTCGCCGCGCTCGAGATATTTCATCGCCTTGCGCTGAATGAACGGCTCGGCGATCCGCGGCATCTCGACCGCCGTCATCACCCTCGCCTTCACGCCGATGGCTTCGAGGGCGTTGCGCATAGCCAGCGCATTAATTACAGTCGCGAGCATTCCCATCGAATCGCCAGTTACTCTATCTACCCCTTTACCAGCCCCCGTAAGCCCGCGGAAGATATTGCCACCGCCTAGGACAATGCCGATTTGCACGCCTAAAGCCTGTATTTTCTTGACTCTTTCAGCCATGAAATCAAGCTTCGTCGGGTCTATGCACTCGCCTGTTTCGCGGTTGCCAAGAACCTCGCCGGATAGCTTCAGAAGTATCCGCGAGTACTTTATTTCTTTATTCCCATTATTCACGCCCTAAATTATACACTTTTTCGCCGAAAAAGGCAATGGGACGAATGAAAATTTCTCAAAATTTTTCTTTTTTGCGAAGTCCAAATGTAAATGCAAGTTTCTCTTGCGTTTAGTCCTTGAGAATACTGGGTGGGATTGAAATGTAGGACTTTCACCTTCATTCCTTCCTAGGAAGGAAACTAGCGTTTACTTTCGGACATGGATATTGTA
>JAFSMR010000069.1 GCA_017447805.1 Kiritimatiellia bacterium
AAATTAGAAATTAGAAATTAGGAATTAGAAATTGGAAATGGCAACATTAAACAACCTCTGCGCTACTTGAGCGCCTCTCGGGGTTAAATAAATAAAACTGCTAACTGCTAACTACTAATTCCTAATTCCTAACTGCTAACTGCTAACTAAAAATCCTCTCTCGTTCTGAACAGGCTAGCGGCGAAGGTGAATATCCAGCCTCTTGGCAGCATCATCGGCAGAAATTTCGACATCTGGTATGATGGCGAGCACTGGCGCGAGTTCTCCAATCAATCGCCACCCGACAGATATCATTTCATAGTTAGTCAAAACTCTTGCGGATTTATCTTCATCTATCGCGAGCTGCGTTTCGCCGCAAATCGCTTCAAGCGTGTGGCCGCCGGCCTTAAGAATCAAAATCGGCGGTTTGCAGGGCTTGAGATATTTCGGAACATCCGCCTTTACTCTATAGGAATAATCGAACTTCGCTCCAGCGGCTTTCAGCGCGTCAAGGACAGGCACGAATTCACAAACTACACCCGTCATCGCATCAGGCTTCATTGGCTGAACAGCGCCTTCGAACACCAGCTTCTCGCCTTCGACATAGACTTCCCAAGGTTCTGCGCCCGCGGCAAGCGCGCCTAAATCGCGGACTGCGACCGCATTCGTCTTCGGCGTGAAATCGCACTGATTCGGCTTCGCCGACTGCTGCGACGCTTTGGCGAAGCCTCCCTCTATCGCGAAAGGCTTCGAGACAAGCTCGATTTCAGCTCTAAATCCATCCTCTGATTCCGCTCTAAGGAGAATCTTGCCATCTTGACGGGTGGATTTCACAAATACTCTATTTACGCCGCATTCGAGCTTTACCCAATTCTTGCCGATTGGCGAAGCAGCGAGCGCGGTGCCGGAATTATATCCGCCCATGAATATTCCGGGGCCTGTGAGAGTAAAGTTTATTTTAGAATCGGCATAAGGCAATACTCGATCTTCTTTATCGACGAGCGAAATATCGATCATGGCGATATCGCTGCCATCGGCGCGCAGGCCATCCTCGCCTGTAGTCGCTTTCATTACGAGCTTCTCGGGCTTGCCTACGGTATAAATCCGCTCTTGCGCTATGATTTTATTTTCGCTATCGCGCGCCAAGGCTTCTATATAGCCTTGCTCGGTAATATCGATATTCGGGAATTTGAAGACAAACACGTTTTCCGGCTTGTCGCAGATGCCCTTCGATTTCCCGTTAACCAGCAATTCCACCGAAGCGCAATGCACGCTGCCGATTACATAAACCGTTTTATTCTTCGGATTCCGCCGCGCTATCTCGCCCGTGGGCGCGTAATAGTCGCCATTGAATTCGCGAACTTTGTAGTTGTAGTTATCTTGCGTATCGGCAGGATAGCTCCAGTGGCCTAGAATCTTCACACGCGGTTCATCGCTTTGAATCGTAGCGTGGACATAGTAATTTTCCTTCGGAATTCTCACAGGGTCGACTCTGCCGGACATGCGGGCGTTTTCCGTGCCCTGGTTGCGTCCATGCTGATTGCAATCCGTCCAGCATAACATCGCGCAAGCAGAATAATATTTGCCTAGATTCCCCGTCGCTCGATTGCCGTAGAAATACGTATATCCATCTGCAGAACCGCAATTGGCAAGAGCGAATTCTTCTTGAGTAAGATTCCAGACGTCGCGCAGAGGTTTTTTCGCGCCGCCGCCAATCCACAGGCAATCATATTCGTAATCCGGCGGAGTATACAAATCCCAAACTCTTCGCGGCGACTCTTCGCGGCAGTATTCCGTTTCGACCATCGGCATGAACTTTCCGACCTTTTTCATGGACTCGTATGCCGCGACATCGTGGCGGTGCACCATCGTGCCGACGTATTCCGCCTCGGCGATTTGCTCGGGAGTGTTGAGCGTTCTGCAACCCGCGAAGCGATATCCATTCGGGTCGATTTCTTCGCGCAGCTTTCGCATGGTTTTCATGTGCTCGGGAGAAATCTGATTATTGCCGGCTTCATAAAATACGACCGAGGGCGAATTGCGAAAATAAATCATTACATCTCTCATCGCTTCTTCTCTTTGGCGCCAGTTGCGTCCGGATGATTCCTTTTCGGCGTCTCCCGCCGGGCACACATTGACGACGCCATATTTATCATACGCTCTGACAGGCGCCGGCTTTGGCGCAACATGCATCCACCTGACGAAATTCGCCGAAGCTCCGCGAAGAAGCTTAGCATCGAAATCTTGCAGCCAATCCGGCGCAACGCCAATCGCCGCCCACTCATCGGTCGAGCGCTGCGCATAGCCGCGAAGCCAAAATGGCTTGCCGTTGAACGTGAGGCCGTTTTCGACGCTATACTCGATCTTCCTGAATCCGGTGCGAACGACCATGCTGTCAATGACCCGGTCGGGGCTCGATTCCGTATCCATGAGTTCGATTTTTACGTCGTAGAGGTGCGGCGTATCTGGCGACCAGAAGACGAGGTTTTTCATCTCGATATCGGCTTCGACGCGAGTGACGTCCGGCGTGTTTACGCGAGTGGGTGCCGGGTTCTTTTCGTAAACGTCCGGCTCGAGCGCCGATGCGAAAACCGCCCCTGCGTCGTTTGCCGGAGGAATAACGCAAGACTTTCCGCTGAACCGCGGTGCCCCGCCGGTCGTGCCGGCCTCGCACACGGAGAATCGCAGCAGGCACTTCTTTTTCGCGCCGCTCTCGTTGCGCACTTCGGCCTTCACGTGGATTCGCGCCGTGCCCTTCTCGAAATCGAAATTATCCGCCCAGACATACGCGCCCGTCGTCTTGAGATTGTTGTAAAGAGGAAGCGTCAAATAGCAAGATGGCTTTACGTAAAGATTCACATTGCCGGTAAGGCCCGCCTGCACGGGATTGAAAATCGTGCCGTTCCACTGGAAGCCGGCGCCGGGTCTATCGCCCTTCTGCTTTTTGTCGAGCGGCCCCTTGCCAGGCTTTATCTCGCGGGTATCGATTTTAGCCGTGAGATTTGGCGCGCCTCCCGATGTCGCTACGGCAATTACATTTTCGCCCTCCTTCGCCTGCGCGGAAATATCGAACCCGACGGGAGCGATTCCTGCTTCGTAATGGCCGACCATCTCGCCGTTCACCCAGAGGACGATGTCCTGCCGCACGCTTTCGAATTCGACGATAAACTTCCTTCCTGCCACCCCGCGTAGAGTAAAATGCTTGCGATAAAAGTTGTGGCCATTGTAGAAATTCGCTTCGCCGGGTCCAGTGATTATTTCGTCGAATTCATCGTGCGCGTTCACGGGATGCGGCACGCTTACCGTCTGCCAGTCGCTGTCGTCGTAGTCCGGCGCGTAGAATGGCTTGCCATCCTTTTCCATCGCGGCGACAGCCTTTGGAAGAGGATGGATATACCCCTCCTTCGCCCTCGCATATTTCCAATCGATATTGAAATTGTGCTTGCCTATGGGCGTAGAGTCGCCGAGCGCGGCAAGCGCGAACAATATGCTAGAGAATAATAATATATTTTTGGCTTTCATAGTTCCCCTTCCTTCTATTATTTAACGATTTCGATTGAAATGACATGGCGAACATCGTCAATATCGACTTTTGCGTTTGTTATATATTGCAAAAGCGCCATTAGTTCGCCGACAAGCTCATGGCGTCCATCTTCATGCATTTCGCAATTTGCAAGATTCTTCTCCTTGCCTTCATCATAAATCAAGCTCGTTTCACCGGCCGCGCATTCGATCGTATGAGCGTCTAAAGTTGTTACTTTTAGATATGGGTAATTTGCGCCTTTGAGATATTCCGGCAACGGCTTGTTATTCTTTTGTTTTTTTACAGCTTCGATCTTCAACCCCGCACCTTCTTCATTCATCATTTCCAAAACCGGCATGAACGGCGCGACGACCCCCGTATTCGCATCAGGCTTAACGGGCTTGGCGCCTTTACGGCTGAAGACGACTCTTTTGCCGTTTACCAAAATCGAGTAGATCGGCAAATCGCCCACTTTCGGATTGTACTCTCTAACCGCATCGGATACAGGCACGACTGTAAAATCGCGCTCGTTTATGGGATAAGCCTGCGGCGCGGGAAGTTTTTTGTCGACTGTGCGAAGATTCACCGTCGTCTCCAAACCGTTTTCGCATTTTACTTTCAACTGCACATCGCCTTCTTCGAAGAGAGATTTCAAGAATACCCTCGTCTGGCCGCACTCGAAGCGCACCCAATTTTCCCCTACTGGCGACGGACGCTTTTCATCCCCTTTGAAAGTCCCGGAATTATATCCGCCCATGAGAATCGCCGGGCCTGAAATCGAAAATTCCAGTTTTTCCGTGGCACAAGGGATAAGCCGCCCTTGTGCATCGACCAAATCAAGGTCGATCATTGCGATATCGCTGCCATCCGCTATCCAGCCCTCGGGTCCAACCGTAGTCTTTACGGCTATTTTAGCCGGCGTGCCGGCGCTTTCTATCCTTTCGCGCGCGATTTCTTTGCCGCTACAATCGCGCGCGACGGCTTCTATATACCCCGATTCCGTTATGTCGATATTCTCGAAAGCGTAAATAAAAGGACTATTCTTGGTCTCGCTGACAACGCCTTTAGATACCCCATTTACGAAAAGCTCGATTGACGCAATATGCTTCGAGCCAATTACATATACTGTCTTGTGCTCTGGATCTCGCCGGAGTTTTTCATCTGTCCACTCCCAATGATGCCCCGTATCGCGGCGATTGTTATACCAATAATTTTCATCGGTAAAGGGCGGATACGACCAATGGCCGAGAATCTTGATTTTCGGAAGCTCGCTCTGGAGAGTCGCGAGGACGTGGAAATTTTCCTTCTTGATTCTCGCTGCATCCACCCTTCCAGATACGCGGCTGTTTTCCGATGCGGAATTTCTGCCTAGCTCGATTTGGTCAGACCAGCAAAGCATCGCCCAGCCAGTATAATATTTACCCGCCTTGCCATTTACGCGATTACCCCAAAAATACGTCCATCCATCATCCGATGCATTAGAGCGCGCAATGTCTTCCTGCGTCTTATCGTGGGCGTCGAAGCCATTTTCGCGATTGCCTCTTCCCAGCCAGCGGTTGACATAATCGAAATCAGGCGGGGAATAATCATCCCAAACTCTGCGCGGCGCTTCCTCGCGGCAGAATTCCGTTTCCATAATCGGGATGAATTTACCGACTGTTGTCATCGAACGAAATGCTTCGGCATCATGCCTGTTTATCATCGTGCCTACATATTCGGCCTCGGCGATTTGCTCCGGGGTGTTAAGCGTTCTACAGCCCATAAACCTGCCGTTATTGGGGTCTAGCTCCTCCTTCAAAAGCCTCATTTCGCGCATGCACTCTGGTCTGATTTGGTTATTGCCCGCCTCCCAGAAGAATATCGATGGCGAATTGCGGAAATATATGATTACATCGCGCATCGCTTCTACACGCTGATGCCAATATTTGCCCTTCGTCTGCATTTCGCGATCTCCGGCGGGCGAGGTTACTACTACACCCATTTTATCGCAGCTTCTTACGGCATTTGGTTTCGGCGCTACATGCATCCAGCGGATGTGGTTGGCATTCGATTCTCTCACCAGCGCCATTTCCCAATCCATCATCCAATCGGTCGGCAAACCTATCGCCGCCCAGCAATTGACTGCGCGCTGTGCATAGCCAGGGAGAGTAAAATTCTTGCCGTTGATAAACAACCCGCCTTTCGAAAAATCGTAATCTATCTTCCTGAAGCCCGTGCGGATTATCTCGCTATCCAATATTTCGCCGCCTTCGCCCAAAAGCTCGACCTCGACATCATAGAGATGCGGAGTATCCGGCGACCAAAACACGAGGTCTTTAACCCTGCCCTTGTCGCCTTCGAAAGTTTGACCGGAAAGCGAAAAGCGAATGGAATATGGAGAATCCGAAACAACTTCGGCATCTACATGAATTGTCGCCTCGCCTTTTTCCAAATCGAAATCGTCCGCCCAGATATACGTGCCTTTTGTCTTGAGATTTGAATATAGCGGCAAAGTGAAATATGATTTGTTATCTTTTAAATGCAGTCTTACATTCCCCGTAAGGCCTCCCTGCACAGGATTGAACGAAGCCTCGTTCCACTGATAATCGGCGCCGCCTTTATCGTTCATCATTAAATTATCGGTGATGATTTCGATTTCATTCTCGCCTTCCTTCAGCGCCTCGGTTACATCAAACCCGATTGCACAAATCCCGGCATCATAAAATCCACAATCTTTCCCGTTCACGACGACTCTAGCGGTCTGTCGAATGGCCTCGATTTCAAGAAACGCCTTTGCCGGGACTTTATCGAGCCAAATCTTCTTGCGATAGCTCATTACCCCCTTCCAAAAGCTATCCTCGCCCCACGCGCCGGTATGACTATCGAAGATTTCCTGCGCGTTGACGGAATGCGGAACGCTTACGCGCCGCCATTCGCTTTCGCCCTCTTTCTTGAATTGCCAATCGCTATTCAAATTCAGTATTTCACCTGCAAACGATGAAAATGCCCCGATTGCAACAGTTAAAACACCTACCGCGAATTTCATTATTTTCCCTTTCATGCCTCATATTATAGCATATTCTCCACCTCTAGCGCAATACACTAACGGGTAGTAAGCGCCAAGATTTAAATTGGGCTATTGCCATTTAGAGGAATAGATGATATAATACGCATCGGAAATTCCCAATAGCGGTGGTGCGCGGGGTGCGAAACCAGCCGCGCCGGGAGAAAAAGCGGAGTTCATGTTATGATAAAGGCAATCAAAGGCGATATTACGAAGCTTGAAGTCGATGCGATAGTCAACGCTGCGAACGAGCTTATGCTTGGCGGCGGGGGCGTTGATGGCGCAATACATGATGCCGCGGGCGATGAATTGTTCGAAGCTTGCCTGAAGGTGCCAGAGGTGCGCCCTGGCGTGAGGTGTCCGACAGGTCAAGCGCGCATTACACCCGGCTTCAAACTGCCGGCAAAATTCGTTATACATACTGTCGGCCCAGTGTATCTTGATGGCAAACACGGCGAGAGCGCAAAACTGGGAAACTGCTACAGAAATTCTCTTGCGCTTGCGCTCGAAAACAATTGCAAATCGATAGCTTTCCCATGTATCTCTACTGGCATATATGGCTACCCGATCGAGGAAGCTGCCGAAATTGCTTGTAGCGAAGCAAAAGCGTTCCTCGCTCAGCACGAAAATATCGAAATCGTATTTTGCTGCTTTTTGAACCGCGATAAAATTATTTACGATAAATTGCTAGCGCAATAGCCAGATATGGAAAAAATACGATGTCCATATTTTGAATTGAACGACCGTGAGCGCGCTTATCATGATAAAGAATGGGGCACGCCATGCCGGAACGACCGCAAGCTATTTGAATATTTGATGTACGAGGTTCTCCAATGCGGGCTTAGTTGGGATACAATCTTGTCGAAACGCGAAGCGTTCCTCGTAGCGTTCGAGAATTTCGATTTCAATAAGATCGCTACTTACGGCGAAGGTGATATTGCAAGAGTTCTGGCAGTGCCCGGAATAATCCGCTCTCGCCGGAAAGTCGAAGCAATCATCCATAACGCGAAATGTTTTATAGAACTGCGCCGCGAGAGGGGCACGTTCTCAAAATGGCTGTGGGCGTTTACGGACGGCAAACAATTGCTTAATCCAGATAACGCAAAATCAGATGAATGGATTCTTCCCGCGCGCACTGAACTTTCTGATCGTATAGCAGCGGAGTTGAAGAAGCGCGGCTTCAAATTCCTCGGTTCTGTTACAATTTATGCCTTCATGCAGGCGGTCGGTTTAGTTAACGATCACGCCCGCTTTTGCTTTAGATATCCAGGCCGCGCCGCAGATTCAGCGGCGCGCTCGGATGGTCGGATGGGCTGATGGGCAAATGGTCGGATGGTCGGATGAACAAGGCGGCCGCAGGGCGGTGAACCGGAAAGAATTAACTATTCCTTTCTACAACTACAACCAAACACTACAACTTTAAGCATCTCCTTTTAGCGACTCTAAACTTTTTTCGTTTACTTGAATAACTTTTTGATACAACCAATTGCAAACAATAGAAACCACAAACCAAAGACTAGCACTGTTAAGGGATAGTGCTTCAATTCGCAGCTTTTCAACCACCATATTGCTGCCATAAATATACTCGCGGGTACACCTTCGACCTTCAACGGCATTGCCATATTCAGTGTGCCGCTCGTCGATATGTCGGTCGGAACCAGCGTCAGAATTTTGACGGTACCTCCGAGCACGGTCGCAACCACCGTCAAAATTTTGACGCTACCTTCGTCCACGGACGCAAACAGGTTCAAAATTTTGTCGCTACCTTCGCCCAGGGCGCGAGTAGGTTCAAAATTTTGACGCTACCTTCGCCCAGGACGCAAACAGGTTCAAAATTTTGACGCTACCTTCGCCCACGGTCGCAACCACCGTCAAAATTCTGACGCTACTTGCAACCATGGTCGTATCGTTGAAGGTTGCAGGTTTTGAATGTTGAAGGTTGTAGAAGTTTCCAATGTGAAAATGCTGCCAATCGGGGAAACGGGCAAGACCCGTTTCCCAAAAATTGAAATACCGGAAAACTGCCGAAAAGCCCGCAATTTGCTCGAATCTTTTGTCTAAAACACAATTCCCAAGTGAGATACAAGACCTAAATTCTCACTTGAGAAACTACGGGGTCAAGAAATAACACACGAATAACAATCCAGCATCAGTAACGGTTTTTGCAAAGTGCGTTAATGACCACAATCCTGTCACCCCAAGGGAATTTACACGTTGTTTCCAATCATTAACGGTTTTTGCAAAAACCGTTAATGTTGATTATACGATTTAGAGATATGGAACTTTTACTTGGGCGGTGATGGTTTTTGGATATTCAAGCTTAAAATCTTCCAACATGCAAGATTTCCTGCCGATTTTATGTTTCAACTTTCCAAGGATGAGTGTTTAAGGTGCCAAATTGTCACCTTAAACGAAGGTAGAGGTAAACATCTCAAATATATGCCTTATGCTTTCACTGGAAATGGCATTGCAGTGTTATTGTGGAGGTCAAAATAAGTGTAATATTTTTAACCCGAGAGGCGCTCAAGACGCTCAAGTAGCAGAGTTTCTATTTAGTTAGCAGTTAGCAGTTAGTAGTTAGTAGTTAGCAGTTAGTAGTTAGCAGTTTTTATTTAACCCGAGAGTCGCAGAGCGGGAGGGCTGCAATTTATTGCGGCCGCCGTAGTTGTAGTTGTAGTTTGTAGTTGTTAACCCGAGAGTCGCAGAGTCGCTGAGTGCGCAGAGGTTGTTTAATGTTGCCATTGTTGCCATTTCCAATTCCTAATTCATAATTTCTAATTCCTAATTCCTACATGCTGAATAAAAAAACGTGTTCCCTGTCTCGTGTCTCGCGCAGTGCCCCTTGCGCCGCGGAGCGGAATTTGGTATAATATTGAGCGAACAATCAATAATAGAATTTATCGTTATGGCAGAGAATGATAGAGTGGTCTTGATAGGGACCTATAAGAAGGGGCAGCTTGCGAAATGGCGCGGGTGGTATAACTATCCGATTTCCGATAAAGATAAGATTTCCGAGCGGGATTTTGCGAAAATCAACGAATTATGGCTTTTCAACGGCACGAAAAACCAGCGCACCTACAAAGCTGGATTTGTCGGCGTTAAAAGTAGAGATGAGCTGATTAAGGATTATAAGTATCCTGCCTCCGGCAAGGCGCACGGCTCAAAATATTTGCTCTTCGAAACAAAACCGATATATCGCCACAAGGGTGATGCGCCGGAAGATGCCGAGCGAGTCATCATCCG
>JAFSMR010000070.1 GCA_017447805.1 Kiritimatiellia bacterium
CCTAAGCTTGAGGGATTTTAGCACGAGGCTTGACGGAACCAATCTCTTAGTTGAGTTCCATACGGCCACGGCGCGAACGATTTCTGATACGTGCGCGCTGTGATTTCTTGCGAGCTTTGACGCAGGGCTTTTCGAAATAGCGCTGGTCGCGGAGCTTCTTCAGAAGGCCTTCCTTATCGAGAACCTTCTTGAGTCTCTTAAGACCGCGCTCTACCGACTCGCCCTTCTTGAGCTTGAGCACAAGAGCCATTATTTCACCTCCTTACCGTCAGCGGCCTCAGGCGCCTTGGCTTCAGGCGCGAAAGTCACCCACTGCAAAACACACATTTCGGCACCATCGCCTTTACGCTCGCCGAGCTTTACGATTCTCGTATAGCCGCCGTTGCGACCAGCCATCGCGGGTGCGATCTTGTCGAACAGCTTCTGCACAGCCTTGGGCTGCAACAGACGGCTTGCCGCGAGGCGGCGAGCTGCGAGGTCGCCCTTCTTCGCGATCGTGATAATCTTATCGGCGTCCTTCCGGGCTTCCTTCGCCTTCGGGAGGGTCGTCTTGATTGATTCGGCGAGAATCAAGTTTGTAACGAGGCTCTTCATGAGCATCGCACGGTGGGCGGTAGAACGCCCGAATTTTTTCATTACTCTCTGATGACGCATTGCAATTCTTCCTTATTTCTTCGAATCGAGTAGGTTTTCGTCGAACTTGTACCCGAGCGAAAGGCCGAGCTGTACCAGCTTCGCCTTGATTTCTGTAAGTGACTTCTTGCCGAAGTTGCGATACTTGAGCATATCTGCCTCGGTCTTCTTCGCGAGTTCGCCGACTGTAGAGATGTTGGCGTTGTTAAGGCAGTTCGCCGCACGAACGCTGAGTTCAATCTCGTTGACGGACATGTTAAGCAGCTTCTTGAGCCTTTCGCGCTCGTCGGCATCCTTCTTCTCGGTATCTTCGAACTCGAGCGTTTCTTCACCGGCATAATCGACGAATACATCGATATGGCGACGAAGAACCGCGCCAGCGGTCTTAAGCGCCGACTCAGGGTCGATACGACCATCGGTCCAGATATCAAGAACGAGTTTCTCGTAGTCGGTGCGCTGACCGACGCGAGTATTCTCGACAAGGAAGTTTACTCTCGTCACAGGCGAGAAGATGGAATCGATTGCAATTTTGCCGATTTCTTGATCAGGCTTCTTGTTGGCGTCTGCGAGGCAGAAACCGCGACCGGTCTTCACTTCGCATTCCATATCGATTTCGCCATCTACATCGAGCGTCGCAATCTCGAGGCGCGGGTTGAGAACCTGAATGCTGTTGGCTTCGGCGAAATCGCCGGCAGTCACTACGCAAGGTCCCTTGGCCTTGAGATATATGGTTTGGCTTTCGCGATTGAAAGTCTTCAAAAGCACGCGCTTGAGGTTCAGAATGATATCTGTAACATCCTCGGCGCAACCGGGTATTGTTGAAAACTCGTGGTTCACGCCGCGAATTTTGACGGCGCTGATCGCCGCACCCTCGATAGAGCTCAAGAGCACGCGGCGAAGCGAGTTGCCAATCGTCCGGGCATAGCCGATTTCGAAAGGTTCAGCGATAAACCGCGTATAGGTTGCGGTTGCTGTAGATTCGTCCTTCTGGACGCCCTTAGGCATTTCAAAACGGCTCAAACGGATAGGCATTTACTTTTCTCCAATTAAGATTTATGATGAGGTTTGCTAGAGAGAAAGATCAGCGAGAGAAGAATTCAACGATTAGCTGAACTTCGATGCTCTCGGGAATCTCTGCCCTTTCAGGAACGCTAAGGAGCGTACCTTGCATAGTTGCCTCATCCCACGAAAGCCAGTTCACGACCGGCGATTTATGGGTCTTAAGCGAATCAACAACTGCCACCAAATCGCGATCTTTCTCGCGCACCGAAATTACTTCGCCTGGACGGACGATGTAGCTAGGCACGTTGCAGACCTTGCCATTGACAGTAACATGGCGGTGGGTAACAAGCTGACGAGCGCCTGCGCGGGTCTGGGAAAGACCGAGGCGGTATACGATATTATCGAGGCGGGTTTCGCAAAGCGAAAGCAGGATATCACCTGTAATTCCTTCACGGGCTTTCGCGCGCTCGAAGAATAGGCGGAACTGCTTTTCGCGCATTCCGTAAATTGCCTTGGCTTTCTGCTTTTCACGAAGCTGAACGCCATATTCCGAAACTTTCTTGCGGCGCTTGTTTGCACCATGCTGCCCCGGAGGATTGGGACGCCTTTCAAGAACCTTGTCGGGACCGAAGATCGGTTCGCCGAAACGACGCGCGATTTTAGAACGCGGACCTGTAAAATGACCCATTGTTATACCCTCCTGCGCTTGCGTGCACGGCAACCGTTGTGAGGAACGGGTGTCGTATCTGTGATCTGAGTTACGCGAATACCTGCGGCCTGAATCGCGCGTACTGCGCTTTCGCGACCTGCACCTGCACCTTGCATCCTGACTTCGCACTCGTGCATGCCCTTGGCGACTGCGACCCTCGCCGCATCCTGCGCCACCATCGTGGCCGCGAACGCCGTGGACTTGCGCGAACCCTTGAAACCAGCCTTGCCGGCCGAGCTCCACGAAATTACGCCACCGCGAGCATCGGCAATCGAAACTTGCGTGTTGTTGAACGTGCTGCGAATAAACGCAATGCCGGCGGGAATGGATTTGCCGGATTTCTTCTTCTGGGCGCCTTCCCCTTCTGCTGCAGGGGTCTCAGCCGCGGGGGCTGCAGGAGCCGCTTCATTCTTGATCTCTTCGCTCATTATATTGTGCTCCTATTACTTAGCGAGTTGCCTTCTTCGGCAGGGCGATAGAGACTCTCTTGCCGCCCTTGCGGGTGCGTGCATTCGTCTTCGTGCGCTGTCCACGGACAGGCAAGCCCTTCTTGTGCCTCAAGCCGCGATACGAACCAATCGAAATCAAACGGCGGATATTCTGCGAAACTTCACGACGAAGATCGCCCTCTACACGGAAATGATCCTGTATATAGGTAGTCAGCGCGTGAATCTCATCTTGTGTAACATCGTCGGCCTTCTTCATAGGGTCGACTTTGCAAGCCGCCAAAACATCATCGGCGCGTTTTGGCCCAATTCCATGTATATACCTCAAGGCAAAGCGAATGTGCTTGCGTCCCGGTATATCCACACCCATCATTCTAGGCATAGTTGTTTTTCCTCTTACTTTCCTTTATCCCTGGCGCTGTTTATGCCTAGGGTTGGTACAGATCACGCGCACCACACCTTTACGGCGGATGATGCGGCAGTTCTCGCAGATGCGACGAACAGAACTACGTACTTTCATCTTTGTTTTACTCTTTCTGAGTGGTCGAATGAGTGCATATTATAGCATTTTTTTGCCCCCGAGCGCAAGGGGGTATCGAAAAAAAGTGCATTTTTTGCGTTTTTTGCATAAATTTCCACACTTTTCTTTCCCCGTGCGCCCCTCTTCACCCCATCGCGCGCACTTTTTTTGCAGTTTGCAATTTGGAGTTTGCAGTTTGCGGCTGCGCTTACGCGCCGTTCAGAAAGTTCAGTTGTAGTTTCGAGTTGGAGGAAAGAGAAAGGAATTGTCGCCATTGTTCACCTTCACTCTAACGCCTAACTCCTAACTC
>JAFSMR010000071.1 GCA_017447805.1 Kiritimatiellia bacterium
AATCCGCTCCCAGTGGGGAGAAAAAACAGATCCAACCAAATAAATCGCGATTCGCAGGATACATCCTCGACAATTGCCAAAAATTATCAAATAAACTTCCGTTTACTTCCAGAACTTGCGTTTAGTTCTAGACACAACGCTCTGTGTGTGGGTGTGGCGCACGACTAATTTTGCCAGTGTTGTCAATACCAAATCCTGTCTCGTCCCGATTTAAAGTTGACACTTCGTTGTTGAGTAGTGTTGTTTGTTGACAGGGCGGCACAGTGTGAAATCTTTTCCGGCTACCATCATGCCACCTCCCTCCACTCAGCGCGAAATGCTGCAGGTGTCTTGTAGTTCAGTTTTTCGTGAATCCGGCGGTGATTGTAGATCCAGATCGCCTCCTCAACTGCCTTGCGTGCCTCGGCCTTCGTTTTAAAGTGTCGATTGAGAAAGTACTCGCCCTTGAGAATGCCGTTGAGCCGTTCCGCCATGGCATTCTCATAGCAGTGCAACTCCTCGGTCATGCTCGATCTCCAGCCAAGCGCATTCAGCAACTCGCGGTAGGCGTGCGATCCGTACTGGTAGCCCCTATCTGAATGCGCGACCACGGCTTTGCCCGGCCCAACTGCCTTCGCCGCCTTCTTCAGCGCCGCCAGCGGCCCGGCCTCGGTTTCTAGCGTATCGCTCATTGCCCAGCCGACTATGTCCTTGGCGAACATGTCCATCGACAGCGAAAGGTAGATGAACCCTTCATCGGTATAGATGTACATGATGTCCGAGCAGATCGCCTGGTCCGGTGCCGTCAGCATCATGTCCTTGACAAGGTTCGGCGACGGCACGAGAGACGGATCCTGCTTGGTCGTGCGACAGAGGAATACTTTCCGGGGCTCGACGAGAAGTCCGTTGCGCTTAAGCAATTTGCCGAGACGGTTGCGCCCGATGTTGATGCAGGTCTCATTGAGTTCTGGACGGATTGCGACGAGGTGTAGAGGTGGAGAGGATGTTTAATGTTACCGATGTGAAAATGGTGCCAATACCCAATGCCAATAACCAATTGGGAGAGATTAGTTCAAGCTTCGAGTTGGAGTTGGAGTGTGGGTGAGTTGGGGGTGGGTGAGTTGGAAGTTGAAGAATGGAATTGTTAATTTAGTCCGACGGTCGTGAGAAGCGCGGCGGTGAGAAAAAAGAGCCGGGGGACCGGCTCTTTATAAATGCGAATGACTTAATTTTGATTAGTCTTCGTTAATCGGCATAGGCGCGATAGCTTCGAAGTTTCTCGCGGAGGCGGTGAAGCCGCTCTTAGCCTTCGCGAGTTCGCAATAGGCTTGCGGGAACTTCGCCTTGATGTAGTAATCGAGCGCGGGTTCCTTTTCCGGGAACTTCGAGGCGAAGCGCACGAATAGAGTTGCAATAATCGCAGCGATTGCGCCATCGACAAGCTGACGAGCGTGGAGGTCGTGATAGAGCTTGCCCTCCGGATGGTTCTTTACGAATTCCACCGCTGAATCGACTTCATCTGCGAGGGCGTTGATTTTCGCGACAGCCTCCAGGAGGTGCGCCGGAACTTCTACGCCATCGAGGATATCGGTAATTACTTCCTTGTAGAGGTTTGCCATTACGCCTGCAATCGCTGCGACGACCTGAAGCTGCGAGGTGCCTTCGTAAATCGTAGTTATACGACTATCGCGCAAATAGCGTTCTACTGGATAATCCTTCATGAAGCCAGAGCCGCCGAGGACTGCTACTGCGCCATTTGAAGTTCTCATGGACATTTCGGAAGCGAAATATTTTGCCATTGGCGTCAGCATCTTATTAAACGCAGCATAGCGTTTCATGCGTGCGCGGACGGCCTGTGCTTCCGGCTTGCCTTTGAGCGATTCAAACTTCTTCGTGAGACCCATTTCGAGGTCTACGGATTTTGAAGAATAGTAGGCGAGGAGTCTTGAACCTTGCAAATCGACCGACATATCGCTCAGGAGTTCCCTCAAAGCCGGGAAAGTATCGATTGTCACCCCGAACTGTTTACGGCTAGCGGCATAATCGCGAGCTGCGCGGTAGCTGGCTTCTCCAATACCCGTGCCTTGTGCGGAAATGCCGACGCGCGCGCCATTCATAAGCGACATTACATAGGTAATGAGGCCGCGCTTGCGCTGTCCGATAAGTTTCGCAGGCGCATTATCGAATACTAGTTCGCAAGTAGGCGAGCCATTGATGCCGAGCTTGTGTTCGAGGCGGCGGACTCTTACCTGCGGACATTTTTCTACGAGCAAACAGCTGAGGCCGCGTCCATCGCTGAATTCTGGCTCTGTTCGCGCGAGAACGAGGAGCACCTCGCCGCAACCATTTGTAATAAAGCGCTTCACGCCATTTACGAACCAGTTGCCGTTTTCATCTTGATAGGCGACGGTCTTTACGCTCTGGAGGTCGCTGCCGGCATCTGGTTCGGTAAGGACCATTGCGCCGGTATAGGTTCCGTTGCAAAGTTTCGGAATATATTCTTTCTTGATATCTTCGCTAGCGAACTGATTGATTGTTTCGGCGATTCCCTGGAGCCCGAAGATATTCATCAAGGCGGCATCTGCGCGGCTTACGATATCGTTGCAGGCAGTGAGGACTACGCATGGCATATTCAAGCCGCCGAGATAGTAGGGGATGGTTGCGCCGGAAAGTCCGCTGCGTCCGAATAACTTGATAGCGAGGGCGATACCAGGCGCGTAAGTAACTGAGCCATCTTCATTGAGAATATTGCCTACCTTATCGGTTTCTTCGGCGGTGGGGGCGATTCTGTTGCCGGATATATCGCCGCATACTTTGAGCGCTCTTTTATAGTTATCTATCGCATCCTCGCGAGAAGTCGGGGCGAAATCGAAATCTTTGGCGAAGCGGAAACCTTCTTCGCAAAGCTCCGCGACTTCACCGAGGTCGAGAGCGTCCAATGTTTTTTCGATGTCTGGGTTATCTGTGTAAAAGTTTGACATATTCTTAACCCTTGATTGCTTTGATGAGTTTAGGTATTACAACATTAAGATCGCCGACTATCCCATAGTGGGCAACTTTGAAAATCGGAGCGTCTTTATCGGTATTGATAGCGATGATTTTCGCAGAATCCTGCATGCCCGCCAAATGTTGCACGGCGCCGGAAATGCCGCAAGAAATCATAAGCGCCGGGCGAACGGTAACGCCGGTTTGGCCGATTTGGCGCTCGTGCTCGAGATAGCCGAGGTCGACAGCCGCGCGGCTACCGCCGACTGCGCCGCCTATTGCCGCGGCCAGTTCATGAAGTAGCTTGAAGTTTTCTTTCGAGCCAACGCCTGCACCGCCGGCGACGATGATTCGCGCGCCCTTTAGATTTACGCTCGAATGGCGGCGGACGATTTCGAGAATTTCGACAGGAATTTCGACGCCCTCGAGCCCGGCGGAATGGCGAACGATTTCACCTGTGCGACCGGGGACGACCGGGAGGGCTTTCATTACGCCCTCGCGAACAGTCGCCATTTGCGGCCAGTTGCGCGGGTTGACGATTGTCGCGATGATATTGCCGCCGAAAGCCGGGCGAATTTGGAGAAGGACATTCTTGAATTCTTCGCCTGTCTTTTTATCGGTATATTCGCCGATTTGCAGGTCGGTGCAGTCGGCAGTAAGGCCGCAGCGAAGTTCGCTTGCGACTGCCGGTGCGAGGTCGCGCCCCATGTGCGTGGCGCCGAAAATCACGATTTGCGGTTCGACTTGCCTAATCGCCTTCACCAGCGCGTGGCGATAGGCCTTGCCGCGGAAAAGCTTAAGTTCGGGGTCTTCGATTAGATGAACTTTATCGGCACCTGCTTCGAAGAGAGTCGCGGCGAGAGATTCGATTTTGTCGCCCATTAAGACTGCCGCGAGAGGGACGCCGAGCCTATCCGCAAGCTCCCTGCCTTTACCTAGAAGTTCGCGCGGAACATCGCTCAAGACGCCTTCCTCTTGTTCCGCAAATACCCAAACTTCGCCTTTTGATCTATCTTCCAACATTGAAAAACTCCTTCTCTTTAGCCTATCGTGTGATCGGCAATAAGTTCATCGACGAGGTTTTTGATTCCTTCATCGGTTGGCGCAACATCTTTATAATCGCCGCCAGCGAGAACGACCGAGACGATTTTATTCACATTCGTCGGGGAACCGGCGAACCCGCAGCGATCTGCTTCGGCGCCAATATCATCGCACGAAAGCTGTCCAATCGCGAAATCTCCCTCGGGGGCAACACCACCATTTTCGATTGGCGCTTTCGCTTTCTTGTATTTCATTACCCTATGGACATTGAAAGGACGAAGCTCGCCGAATTTTTCGGTAACAGTGAAAAGGGCAGGTAGCTTTACGCGGTCCTTTTCTATACCTGTTCCGATATCGCGTGTTGCAATTGCCCAGTCGCCATCCATCTCGAGGTCTTCGAGATAGGTAATAGCGGCGAAGCCGAGCTTTTCGGCGATTTGGGGGCCAGTTTGGGCCGTATCGCCATCAATGGCCTGGCGACCACAGAATACGAGGTCGGGGTTGAATTTCTTGACGGCGCAAGAAAGGATGTAGCTCGTGGCAAGAGTATCAGAGCCAGCTGCCTTACGGTCCGTAACAAGATAAGCCTCGTCGGCGCCGCACATCAGAGCTTCGCGAAGAATTTCGCAAGCTGCTGGCAGGCCCATGGCAATGGCGGTTACTTTGCCGCCATAAATTTCCTTGACTTTTAAGGCTGCTTCAAGTGCATTACGGTCTTCAGGATTGAAGATAGCAGGCAAAGCCGCACGATTAATAGTTCCATCGGCTTTCATTGCCTCGCCAGTAACTTTCTTCGTATCTGGCACTTGCTTAATGCACACTACACAATTATATCCGCCAACGCGGGAGTTATTACACGCATTCATGGTGGCATATTATACCAAATTTTATGCTCTGTGGCTAGGGGGTGCGCTCTAAATTTATAATGCTGTCGCGTGGATTTCAAAAGCGGAATTTTTGTGGAAAGCAAAAGCGGAATGGTTTTAGACACCTCTAACTCTTGGATTGGTCGAAAATACCACCCTCGGGCGCACTCCATGTTCAGGCTTGTTGAGCACTATCGAGAATGT
>JAFSMR010000072.1 GCA_017447805.1 Kiritimatiellia bacterium
ACATTCTCGATAGTGCTCAACAAGCCTGAACATGGAGTGCGCCCGAGGGCGGTATTTTCGACCAATCCAAGAGTTAGAGGTGTCTAAAACCATTCCGCTTTTGCTTTCCACAAAAATTCCGCTTTTGAAATCCACGCGACATAAACGAGAAATTTCCATATTCCCCATTGAGATAAGCGTGAATATTTGATATAATGTTGCCGTCAGCCGCAATGCAATGCTTCACGCGGTGCCGCGCAAAGTCGCGCTAGTAGTGCAGAATCATACTTCCGATATGGATGCTCTGCCGATGGCGACATTTGCCGATACTTTGGTGGCGAAACTTTCCGGCGAAGCGATTCGCGTAATCAATCCCAATAATGCGATCGGCGTCAATCAAAATCCAGTCGCGCTAAACGCTCCTATCGTCGAATAAAAATGCGGTGTGCGGTGAAGTGCCGCCAACCTCCTCTTCCCTATTGCGCGTCGGCGGGGAATTTGGTATAACACCACGCAGAAAAAATGGAAACAAAGAATGAGATAGTCGTCTACCAGCCCAGTGAGACTGTTCGGTTGGATGTTCGGCTTGAAAACGAGACTGTGTGGCTTACGCAGACGCAGTTGTGTGTTTTATTTGGTGTAGTAAAATCCAATGTCTCGTATCATCTCAAGAACATATTTACCGCCCATGAACTTGATTATTCGGCAACTGTTCAAAAAATTCGAACAGTTCGACTAGAGTCTGGACGTAAAGTTGCGCGAGATATCGAGTATTTCAATCTTGATGTGATTATATCGCTTGGATATCGCATAAATTCGAAGTTGGGCATACAATTTCGTCAATGGGCGACAAAGATTCTGAAGGAGTATCTGCTTCGCGGGTATTCGGTTAATGCCCGAATGAACGCGCTTGAGGAAACGATGCATCGCAACATGGCTATCCATGATAAGCGCATCGCAACACTGGAAGATAAAGTCGATTTCTTTGTGCAGACGCAGACGCCGCCGTTGCAAGGCGTGTTTTACGAGGGGCAATTGTGGGATGCTAGATCGCTTGTGCTGAAACTTATTGCAGGTGCCAAGAAGTCGCTAATACTCATCGATAACTGGGCAACAGTGGCGACTCTAGACCTCTTCGCTAAGAAACGAAAAGGGGTGAATGTTACATTTATTACATCCGAGCATTTCAAGAAAGGCGTGAGTCACCATGCTATTTCCGAAGCCGATATCGATAGCTTCAATGCCGAGTATCCAAAACTCACTCTCCGCTACACAGAAGCCTTCCATGATCGGTTTTTGATTGTGGACGATAAAGAACTTTACCTAATCGGCGCGTCGCTGAAAGACCTAGGCGCAAAATGCTTCGCTTTCACCAAACTCGACCCCGGCGAAATCCCCAGAATCAAAAAGCTCGCATTCGCCGACTAGTTTATCCCAAACCGGGAAAATAAGACCTGTTTTTTCAACTGCATTTCGATTCCTAACGCATTTTGCAAAATTCGTTAATGTTGATTTTACGATAGGGTAGTACTATGGGGTCATAGTGTTCCCTCTTGACGCGTATGATATAATATTGCCGGAAACTAACGCAAGAAAGGAACCTAGTAATGAGCTACAGGCACAGAGGGATCGACTTCCCGAGCAAAGAAGGAGCAATGGCATGGGAGGAAAACCAGAGACTGGCGCAAGAAGCCGACAATTACTCTCGGGAGCATCCGCTATCGGACGAAGAGTGGAAGGCCGAGTGCAGGAGAGTACGAGAGTACGGGATAAAGAGGCAGAGTCGCAGGCAAGACTCGCCAAGCGCGGTGTCGAGAAAGCGGCAAGAAGGTTACGGCTCGCGCAACGCTTGAGAAAAGTCGGCGGCAAACGCTTCGGTCATTGGGAAGTGAACCAATAAACAAAATCAGGGGCATACATGGCCTTCATAGGGTCTCCACGGGGGTCTGTTGTCGACGAGTTCCTGCACGCAAATCCACGTTTTAACGCAATATGGTCTGAAACAGCAATAAGGAGGGGCAAATGAATAATGAAAAGATAGCCGAGAAGGGCACACTGCCTACCTTAGCTTCGCCCTTGCGCGAAAGCGCCGAATTTGGTATAATACAGGGCAAGATAATGAGAAATAGGCGAATTGAAGGCATTGTATGGTGGTTAAGCAGAGTGATTTACCAATAAATAAGAGGCGCAACCGTGAGGTCGCACCTCGACAACGCTTATTAACGCGGTGTAACCGCATGGCGGCTAGTAGACACGGTCTGCGTTATCTAACTTTGTCATAGTTCGCCGATATTATATCACAAAGGAGTAGGTCATGGCAAGTGCGAATGTAAAAAAAATTCAGAAAAGCGATTTGGGTATTCACCTGGATGTAGGGCATGATTCAATAGGATGGTGCGTCACGCGCACATTCCCAAACAAAGAGGAATTTCTTACTATTCCTGGAACGGGTGTTGTGCTGTTCCCTGCAGATGATTGCCTTGCGAATGCTCGCAGAGTGTTTCGTCGTCAAAGGCGCCATATTAGGGCGACTCGTCAGAGAATCGCGAGAATGAAGGCAATGATACTTTCAATAGGAGTGCTTCAGGAAAACGAGCTTAACGCAAACCCAGTGGCGGCTCCATGGAAATTGGCAGCGCAAGCGCTTTCCCGTGAAAAAATACTTTCGTGGCAAGAGCTTTGGTGTGTGTTGAGGTGGTATGCTCATAACCGTGGGTATGATGGTAACGCACTCGTTTCTGCGAAGAACAGGCAAGAAGATGACGACGATATCAAAAAAAACAAAGCCTCACGTGAAATGATGGAGAAATACGGGACTTCTACGATGGCGGAAACAGTGTGCCGCTATTTGGGAGTCGATGTAAACGGGTACCAAATTTCTTCCAGAGAATATTTCAAAGGGAACAATGTTTCGTTCGACAGGAAAGTCGTAGTTGACGAAGTTAAGAGGATATTGGAATCTCACAAAGGAAAACTTAAAGGCATAACAGACGATTTTATCCGCACACTTATAGCAGATCCATTGCGCGAGAAGAACTTTTTGAAGCATAAATCCGATTTGCCATTTCGCGTTCCGAATCGGTATTGGGGAGGAGTGCTGTTTGGTCAACTTCTTCCTCGCTTCGACAATAGAATCATAGGCCATTGCCCGGTCAGCGGTAAAAAACTCCCCTCGAAAGCAACACCGGAATTCCTTGAATACCGCTGGGCGAGAATGATTGCGAATGTGCGGGTAGGTCTAGAAAGCAGGCGATTGTCAGTTGAAGAAATAGCGAAACTGAATACGCTCGTATCGAAAGTCGGCGGTTTTACGAAGGGTGATTTCAAAAAGGCGATAAACGAAACAACGGGCGAAAGCGCCAGCAATGTGGATTCTCTATTGACGACACCTGAAGCAGATGCATCTCTTACAAGATTCCCCGGCGTCTATGCTTTGGCAAAGCAAGGGTTGCGTGAGGTGCTCGATGAAAAAACCTTTCGCAAGTTCGCCAATATTCTATTCCGCGGCAAAAGCCTCTCTTTAGCAGCGATTGCAAATAAGGTAGATGAAACGACACGAGCGCGCGTCATTGAACTGGCCGATCCGAAAAAACAAAAAGGTAAAGCTAAGAAACTCTCTTCTAGCGTAATTTTGCAGTCATCGATAAAGGCCGATTTACCGGCAGGACGTGCTCCATATTCCAGAGAAGTCCTCCGCGAAGCGGCCAAAACCGTGTATCGAGGCGCTGACCCTACGACGGAAGGAGAGATTCTCTATCGCAACTGCGTGGAGGAAGATGCCCTTTTAGAGCAGGATATCGACAAGGAAACAAATAATCATCTTATTCGACATCGCGTTAAAATTCTTCTTAGACTCCTGAAAGATATCGTGCACGACTATGCCCAAAACAATCCCGCACAAGTCGGCGAAGTGACAATCGAGATGGCGCGAGATCTTAAAGATATGTCGGGAATGACGAATAAAGATATCGATGCCGAAATGCGAAAAAAGACCGAGCAGCACAATGCCGCCGCGCAAAAATTGGCCGACCATCTAGGTATTGATGTGCGCCTTGTTTCTCCAGGACTCATAAGAAAAGTGAGAATCGCCGAAGATATGGGATGGCGTTGCCCTTATACCGGGGACAAATATGATATTCAAAGTATCGTATCCAAGTCTGATGGTGAACCTGGTTGCATCGATAAAGACCATATTTTGCCGCGTAGCGAAAGGTTTACAGATTCATTGGATTCGCTAGTATTGACTTACTCGGAAGTTAATAAAATGAAAGGGGCAAGGACTGGTTTGCAGTTTATTCGCGATTGCGGCGGTATGAGGGTTCCGGGTTGCGACAATCGAGTAATCTTCTATGAACAGGCATATAAAAAGTTTGTTGAGGAACTTAAACTTTTTGGCCATAACGATGATAGAAACCGCCAGAAGCGCAGGAAGCAAAATCTTCTCAAATTGAAGTCCGACGAGGCAGGAATGACAGAAGGGATGCTTACGCGAACTTCATATATTACTACTTTAGCAGCAAAGGCGATTCGCGGATTTTTCTCTAAATGCGGACGCATGCCGCAAATAGTATCAATACCTGGGCGAGTAACGGCGATGCTTCGCAACAAGTGGGATATTTTAGGAGTTCTTGCCGAAATAGACGGACGCGTTAAGGATGAAAATGGTCATTTGAGGCTTAAGCAGGATATTCGCGGGATAACCCACATGCATCATGCAGTAGACGCAATAACGCTAGGCCTCGCGGCAACCTTCATACCGCGAGACGGAACTTTCTGGGCGACGATGTGTAAGCGTAGAGTAAGAAATGAAGAAAAGACGATGCTTGCCTCTACGGGCATGTTCAGATTTACGGCAAATAACGAGCCGCAGATTGTAGAATTGCCACAATATCTTCGCGCTTCCATTAAGCGGGCGCTAGCCGAACAGCGCGTTGTCGTCCATCAACCGCAGGAAAAGAATGGCTTGAGAGTTGATCAATTGACTTGGGGTGTCGAGAAGGTAGAAGGCAATAAGGTTTATATCAGGCAAAGATCCCGCAATAAAAAGACAGGGAAGATAGATAAAAAACGCGATATTGTGCCAATAGCCAAAACTTTCGGTATAAATCCGGTGAACGGGCAAGGTAAACTCAAGAATATAAAGGGTGTATTGCTATACAATACCAATTATGGAATCGCGCTTACTGAAGAGCCGGTTGTTCTTCGTTATCATAAAGTTTGGGGGACCCTTACAAAAATTAAAGAGTCAAATGGCGGGAAACTCCCCCAGGTGTTGCGAAGAGGTGATCTAATAAATGTGAAAGATGGTTTATACAAGGGCGTATGGCGAGTTATGTCTGTAAAGGATGCATCAAAAGAACCGAAGTTAGATATAATCAAGCCTAACGCAATAAAACTGATGGATAAGGTAGCGTATTCAAAAAGGGAAGTGTCGCTTAAATCACTTATGAAAACCGGCATTGAGGTGCTGAAGCCGAGATACACAGGCGTCTCGCTATGTCCTACCACATAATTGATATATCTACAAACAATTCTGCTCTTTCTGTCAAGGATGGAAAGCTTGTTTGCCGTAATTCCGAGTTTGGCGCCAAGCAACTCCCGATGGAAGATATCGGCGCTATTTTGATCAATTGCTTTTCGGCCAACCTCCATAGCAGTTTTTTGATTGAAGCTGCAAAGAAAAAGATAGCGGTTATACTTTGCGAAAAGTTTAGACCCGTTTCGATGGTTTTGCCGGTTCAGCGCTCTTCAGATACTCTTCTTACGAGAGCACAAATCCAGATGCCAAAAAGATGTTTGCGTTCTATGTGGCAAGCTACGATTGATGCAAAATGCGCTAATCAATATGAATTTCTCTCTCGTATTCCGAATGTAGACGAACAGGCTCTTGCGGATTTTCGCATTTCGATGAATGCCGATACGGTTGCTAAGGAAGGCAACTGCGCGCGAATCTATTGGAATTTATTTTCCAATGCGTTAGAAATCGAGGGCTTTAGGCGCTTGACCCAAAGCGATGGGCTGAACAGTCTTTTGAATTATGGCTATGCAGTATTGTTGCTTAGAATTGAGCAGAAGCTGCTAGCTTGCGGATTGGATCCACTTTATGGAATGGGCCACATGGTGAGAGAGCGCTCGTTGCCGCTAGCTTATGATATGATGGAGCCTTTCAGGCCGGTGGTGGACGAGCAAATTTATAAATGGATTAAAGATTCTAATGGAGCAGAGGAATCCTTTAGGGTTGAAAAGCCGTTTAAAACGATGATACAGGGCTTGATGCAATTGAGATTTCCCTTCCGTAAAGCCAGAGCGATTTCACTAGATAAAATAGTAGAGCAGACCATGAAAAGCTATCGTGAAGCCCTACTATTTGGAAAACCTGCCAAATACGAGCCATGGATACGGAGAAATTCAAAATGGGATGGTTGATGGTCTGTTTTGATTTGCCTGTGCTGACCAAAGCAGAGCGGAAGAGAGCGGCTAAATTCAGAAAGTTTTTGCTTGATGATGGATATGATATGATTCAGTGGTCAGTCTACGCAAGACCATGTGTAACTTTCGCAAGACAGCAAACCCATTTGCGCCGACTCGAACAAAATGTTCCGAACGATGGATCTGTTCGTGCAATTTTTATTACTCGAGCTCAATGGGAAAGGGCGTATTCTATCATGGGGCGCCCTGCCAAGAAAGTTAATCCTGAGCAAATCCCAGAGCAAATGCAATTTTGGTAGCAACTCATTGAAATCTGAACTATGGCAAAGCTTCAGTTCGATCACGGCGAGGGCCTTGCTCGGTTTGCTATCATCGAAATCTGAACTATGGCAAAGCCGTAGCGCCAAGCGACGCAAAGCGCGCTGTGGTTTGCTATCATCGAAATCTGAACTATGGCAAAGCCGTCGAGCGGTCGCCGGATGTCGCCGCCGGGGTTTGCTATCATCGAAATCTGAACTATGGCAAAGCTGACGCCTGTTGAAAACGCAGTGCGAGTAAGTTTGCTATCATCGAAATCTGAACTATGGCAAAGCTTGCGGTCGCTTCATCAAAGGCTTTTTGAGAGTTTGCTATCATCGAAATCTGAACTATGGCAAAGCAGCGTCGCGGCGATGACGACGGGGAAGCGAGTTTGCTATCATCGAAATCTGAACTATGGCAAAGCTTGATTATATTGATTTAAAAATCGCAAATGAGTTTGCTATCATCGAAATCTGAACTATGGCAAAGCTCATTGGATTTATCGAAGCTTTATGTCTGTAGTTTGCTATCATCGAAATCTGAACTATGGCAAAGCTCGACTTCCTCAGCTCCAGTCGAATGAACTAGTTTGCTATCATCGAAATCTGAACTATGGCAAAGCAAATACAATAGCTACAGCAGTAACAGGCTAGTTTGCTATCATCGAAATCTGAACTATGGCAAAGCTTTTCCTGCATATCTCCTCAAGGAGAGAAAGTTTGCTATCATCGAAATCTGAACTATGGCAAAGCCAAATCTTGAAAAGCGTCAATACACTGACAAGTTTGCTATCATCGAAATCTGAACTATGGCAAAGCTCATTGGATTTACCGTAGTTTCATGGCAGTAGTTTGCTATCATCGAAATCTGAACTATGGCAAAGCAGGCATTGGTCGCAATGCCCCCCCTCATTGAGTTTGCTATCATCGAAATCTGAACTATGGCAAAGCTTGCGTCGATTATGAGACAATTTTCTCAAAGTTTGCTATCATCGAAATCTGAACTATGGCAAAGCGCGAAAAGTACTTGACAAGATGGGTAATATAGTTTGCTATCATCGAAATCTGAACTATGGCAAAGCCAGTATCTAGCAAAATATATTACAAAGCAAGTTTGCTATCATCGAAATCTGAACTATGGCAAAGCGAAGACGTTATTGAAAGACTCGACAACCTTAGTTTGCTATCATCGAAATCTGAACTATGGCAAAGCGCGTGAATTAAACGAATGTGTTTTTCTAACAGTTTGCTATCATCGAAATCTGAACTATGGCAAAGCTACACCGCGACTAACGCCCTCGGCCTTACGAGTTTGCTATCATCGAAATCTGAACTATGGCAAAGCGAAATTGTCGAAACTCTCTATTGATGATTTAGTTTGCTATCATCGAAATCTGAACTATGGCAAAGCTGATGAGTTTCTGGCCGTTAAGAATAACGGGTATAACCAGCTTTGCCTGATCTGAATTTGTGCCGGATTTCGAAGAACAACGCCGATATTATAACATATTATTCTCATGCGCGCAAGGGGGGTGACGCCATTGAAGCAGTACCTGTCGCGTGGATTTCAAAAGCGGAATTTTTGTGGAAAGCAAAAGCGGAATGGTTTTAGACACCTCTAACTCTTGGATTGGTCGAAA
>JAFSMR010000008.1 GCA_017447805.1 Kiritimatiellia bacterium
AAAGCTTGCGAGAAGCGCAACGCCCGACATCGCGATTGACGGCCAGCTCGCAAGTGACGACGCCACCTTCTCCGCCCAAGCCCAGAAGCCGCCGTCCGCGACAGCCGCCGCCTTTGCCTCTGCGCTCGCTCCGCAACATGATCCCATTTGAGCGCTCCTATGCCATCTTCGAGAAGTTCTCCAGCGCCTCCGCGAACGCCTCTATCGTCTCGTCTGCGTTGCCGCTTTCGATGCCCTCGCGGACGCAGTGGCGAAGGTGTCCGTCGAGGATGATGAACGAGATCTTGTGCAAGGCTCCGTTCACCGCGTTGAGCTGGGTGAGGATATCCTCGCAGGGCACGTCCTCTGCAACCATCTTCTGTATGCCGTTTAGCTGACCGACGACTTTCTTCAGCCTCAGTTGCAGCGATGTCACATCTTCCATGCACTTCTTCATACTCTTTATCCTTTTGACGCCGCATATTATACCATACCCCCGTAGGGTATGTCAAGGGACACTATTAGAAATTGTTAGCTAATTGCAAATTTTTTGCAAATTTCTTACGGCAAAAGCCAATATCCGCCGAGTTTTGTTATATCTTTTTCGCCAACTCTTGCCGGTGGAGGCGTGGTATTGGATGGCGTAATGAGGTATGCTGTAACGCTTGCGGCAGGGGCAATCGTTTCCCATACCGTAAATTCACTCGCAGCGACCGTTTGATATTCCAAATTCCACCAACGCCTCCAGACCGGCCAACAAGAAGCCCTCTTTTCATCCTTACTCCAAACGAGCTCAAGCGCCCTGGGAGGAATCTTTTTAGTCCAGCGATATGGGGTAATTCCCGGGGTATATTCTGCGACATCATCGACATACGAGGGTAGATCGAGAAATTTTACGGGATATACCTTGCCTAGTCCACTTGTATAAGTCGTGCCCTGCATATTGCAGCCATTATGGAAATCATTGGCTAACGATGCGGCATCTAGATATTTTATATTGCCGCTGATTCCATGCGCCGCAATTAGATATTGCGCCCTTCTCAATGGGTGAGATTCGCCCCAGCCCATCGCATCGGCTTTTTTCTGGCTGATTTTAGGCCATGGGATTCTGTAGGCGTAGGAATTTTCCATTTGCGCGCATATTTCATCTGCCTGTTTTTGGACGCGCGTTTTCCAAGCTTTGAAATAATCATCCATCTCGCTTGGCGTACCTAGAGCCATTTCGGCGGAATAAAGAAGAGCTGGCCAATTCCACGATTTTACTTTTACATCGCTAAGAAGCTTAGACTTGTTTTTCATCAAATATTCGATATAGCTCTTATCACCCGTCAGAGCTGATAGATTGACAGCGGCTTTTACGAGATATTCAGTCGGCAAATTTTCGTCTTCGTGCCAATAGACGAGCGATGTTTCGGTCAAGTATCTATGTTTTGTCTTCTTTATCTCGAATACATCTGTGCGTGGACGCGTAGTTACGGCAAATTGCCACGCGCGGATAGCCGATTCGAGATATTTCTTGCGAAAAGTTTCGTTGCATCTTGAAAGTATTGCGGCATTTGCGGCATACATTAAAGAACTTCTGCGAGTCGCTTTAGAAACCGCATACTGGATTCCATCGGTCGAAGCGATATTGCCGGGACGCGGGTGACGGGTTCCTTCTATCCATGTTCCAGCTCCGCCATCAGGTTGCTGAGCGGCCAATATATGCCTAAGCCCCCACTCTGCTTCATCAAGTATATCGGCAATTCCATTGGCGTTTTCTGGGATTAGGAGTTGATTATCGCGAAAATTCTCTTTCTTCATTATGTATACGGCGCATAGATCGTTCACAATCTTAAGATGTTGCGGCCGCCTATCGTAATCTGCCGCATCATGCCATCCGCCAATGGCCGTAATCTTTTCGCCGCCATCCCAATTGGTATTTTCTCTGATTACATCAAACCATTTACAACCAGGCTCCAGCTTCCCTTCATCTGGAGCAAATGTCCCTCTCGTTACGCGCTGATGGCACGCCTTCGATTGCCAATGGGTATAGGGCAATTCTTTTGCAATCGCGTAGCGTTTTTGGTATAAACCTTGCATGTGAACCCTAAAAGCATCCTCGGCACTAGTCGAAGAAATCAGGAAATTCTCGCTTCGCCCTACACCATCAATGGCGATATAAAATTCTCCTTCTTGAGTAAACGATGAAAAATCCATTTCATAAGTTTCTTCACCTGTTGCATAAACGCCTTTGAATATTTCGTCTTTAACCCGCAAAAGCGGCGCCGAAGGCGATTCGAAAACTACACTATCATCGCTTGCATTATGAATGCGCCAATTCTTCATGGGCTCATGAGGTTTCCACGCGCCAAAATTCGGTCCGAGCCAAGCGCCGACATACGCATATTTGGGTCTATCAGGAAGATAGCCGACTTGGTTTACTTTAAATAAAATAAAGGACTTGGTTTCTTTTTATCGTAATCTGCGAAAGGTGTTGGGCTTTGTTCAAATCGGGTATGCACAAGACAAGGTGAAGGTATTTCCGACAAAGGGTCCTTAAGCCCCTGCATCATCGGCCAATAGCCAGGGTTTGAAACCATTTTCCTTCCTTCAAGGTCGTTATCTGTTTGATAAACGCTAGTATAGGGATCGAGAAATCTCAAAAGACTTGCGGCAATCAGGCTAATGTTTGCTAGAATTGTCATGATGCGACATATTATAGCAAATCTTACGCTACGGCGCAAGGGCGATGCCCCCTGAAGTTTACCCATTTTTTTGGCTATGTGCTAAAGAAGAAACGGCGTTATGGAATCGACTCTTCTGTTCAATGTTAGAAAACCATGTAGAACATGTAGTGCATGTAGAGTGCTTCGCCCTGGTAGGGCGCGCGCGCCTCAGGCCGCTGTTCGGATATTCATTTTTGCATGGTGGACAGGAGAAACAGGAGATTTCTTTTCCATATAACACCTTCATGAAAACGAAAGTGGCGAAAATCTCTTCCCGCCACTAACACGAGGACCTTTCCTCGCTTCAAGAGGATCCCCCCTATTATGTTGAGATCGCCGGTATTATACCATATTTCCCAGATTACCGCTTTGTAGCGTTGCAAATTGTCTGACCTCGTTGTCGAGGGTGGCGGATTTCTCCCGCCTTTATTCGTTAACTGTCTGTTGCGACGTTCCTTTCATTTCAGTTTCACGATTTCAAGAAATTATGATTTATCGACAATTCCTATAATGGATACTCGCCCTGCAAAACATCCAATTGGCGTTCCAATGTCGGGAATTGGGTCTTGACAGTCTCGAAAAGCACAATTGGCTTAATCCGAAAGTATTCATGCACCAGAATATTCCTCATGCCAATCATGTCGTGCCACGGGATTTCAGGGTGGGAATCTTTTAGCTCATCCGAAATTCTCGCCGCCGCCTCGCCAAGATGCAACAGGTTAAGTTCCACCTGTTCCTGCAAACCAATGGAATTCAGATATGTGGAATCATCGATTCCGTCGAGAATCTGCAGACCTCGACGGACAAAGTCGAGCATATGGTCAATACGCTGTGCATCCCTCATCATATCGCCACCATTTCCTTTTGCACTTCACGGGCGAAATATCTCTCGCGCGACAAAGCATCGGCATCGACCACATCAACGCTATATCCAAGAAGTCGCGAGATGTCATCCTGCATATGTACATAATCAAAAATGGTTGTATGCGGCTTGAAACTAACCAGTAAATCCACGTCGCTGTCGGGGCGCTCCTCCCTGCGGGCGCAAGAACCGAAGACCCAAAGCTTCTCGGCCTTGTGCTTCCTCGCGATAGCGTAGATTTCGTCCCGCTTCGCCCGAATCTCGTCCAGCATACACATGTCTGTAACATCAGTATTATACCATATTCTCTCCAATGGTGCAATAGGTCAGGGGGAAATTGTTGAAATTTCGGCTGTGGTGTAAAAGAAACGGTGATATAGGGTAAAGGGGGAGTTATATGTTTGGAGTTTGTAGTTAGGGTTTGAGAGTGGAATTGTCGATTTTTTTGGGTTTATATCTCGCGCTCAAGGCGCTGTGGCGCTGAGGTTGTTTGGGTTCCGTCGCCCGCGGGGCGGCCGCCCTACCTGTTACTCCTGTCCTACATGTTTAATTATAAAAAAAACAATTCCTTCCTCCAACTCCAACTCGAAACTCGAACTAAACTTTCCGATTCCTCTCTACAACTACAACTAGAGCCTACACCTATATTACAAAACCATGTAGAACATGTAGAGCATGTAGAGGGCTTCATGTCTCGGTGTTGACATCGCAGAATGCGACGGCATGTAGAACATGTAGAGCATGTAGAGGGCTTCATGTGAACATAAAAAACCGAAGGAGCCGGATTAGCGGCTCCTAGGGTTTGGAATCAAGCTTTATTCAAGCTTATTCTTGAGGTACATCTACTGGGGTTACCGAGACGAACACCTTGTAGAACTGAGTTGTTCCGCCCTTCGGGAAGGTAAGAGCAACCGTATCGCCAGTCGCCATCACGCAAGAAGATGCAGTGAAGTCAGTGGTCAAGGAACCCGTTGTATAGACGCCGTAGTAGAGACCAGGCTTTGCAGCAACGCTTACTTCCTGAGTATTCGTCGCAAGAGCGCCGATATCGAGGTCATCCGTACCGTCACCATCGAACGGCTCGGCTACAGCGCCTTGAAGAGCCGTAACGGAATCAGCTGTCAGTTCAACGGAAACGACATACTTGGTCGTTTCGCCGTCTTTAACCTCAACAACCTTGGGTTCGAAGAGGTCCTTATAAGCGGCCTGCTGAGCCTCAGTCAACTTTTCAGCAACTGCATCGGGAACAGCAACAACCGTCTTTTCAGCCAAAGCTTCAGCATCAGCCTTTGTATCGCACGGGGTTCCGGTAGTACCAGGCTCGATCGGAGTAGTTGTATCCTCAACGAGTTCATAAACACCTTCGGTCTCGGTTGCAACCCACTTCCAGTCGGCAGGAACTGTTACTGCATTCGAAGTAGAAGTAATTGTGCGGACAGGATTTTCCTGTGCTGTGCCAGTCTTGGTGTCTACGAAGACTTGCGTGCCAGAGCTCGCATTAAGCGTTGCACCGCAAAGCGCAATAGTCTGCGTGGTGTTTGAATAGCGCGAGGACACGCCATAGTAGCCAGTGAATGTGCCGCCAGCCAATGTGTAGTTGCCGTTCGACGCCGCATAGACAGGCGCGCAGAAGTAGCTCCACCATTCGTTATTGGTCGGCGTGGCATTTGCCGTGTAAGCACCGCCATAGACCGTAATGGTCGCAGGCGCTGTTGTGTTGTTCGTGCCGATAGCCGCGAAGTGCGAAGTGATGGTCGGGCCAGTGCCAGACTGAGCATCGCCAAACACCGCAGTGCCATCATCAAGCACATATACGCCATACATACCATCAGAGCCGGTACCAGTTGCCGTCATCGTACCGTTAAGGTAGTTGAGCGTACCAAACACCGAAATGATGACCTTGCTGTCGTATACCGCACCATTGGCAGGTCCGACAATCGAGCCATCGCCATCAATCGTAAGCGTGGTCTCAGCAGGAACCTTGAAGAGCGGCAGATATTCAGCCTTCGTATAGGTCGGGCTATAGGTGATTGTCTTGCCGGCCATATCCAAAGCAACGTCACCCGTGAGCTCGATGCCATCGGTTACCGTTACATTCCTTGCGACCGTAACTGTGCCGCTTTCCTGTATAGCGCCAACCGCCGCAGCCAAGGTCGGATAGCAGGTGCTTCCAATCTTTGCCGCTGCAAAGACATACGTATTATCCTCATAATTGTAGGCAATACCAAATACATTGAGCTCGGACTGAGCATATGGGGGAGTATCGTCGAGAACCTCCACATACGCTGCATCATCGGTCTTTGCAAGGGCCAAAAGTGCCATTATTGCCGCATCTACTGCACTATATGTCTCGGGTTCGCCTTCGCTCTTGGTCAACCTAGCTGCAATATGCACAGTAGTCTTGGTTGACTCATCAAGGTCGAAAGTGGTTGCGGAATTGGTATCAATCGCATACTCCGTTGTGCCCGAAATATCGTAACCAGATGCGGCTGCATAGGTGACATTAACCGTTGAACCAGGCTCAACCTCGTATGTGTTAGCACCTTCTGAGGTCGGAAGAATCGTATAATCGCCCACCTTGACAGTCACGGTCGTATTGGGAACAACAGGAACAGTGATGGTTACGGTTGCTGGAGCAAGTTTCAGGGTAAGGACGCTGTCAACAACCTCAAGCGTAGCACCTTCAGGAGCGCCGGTGAGCGCGAACTTGGATGCATCAAGACCTGTAGCCTTGAGGAGCGCAACATCGTCTTCAGGCTCTATTGCGCTGGCATCGACTGTAACCGTACCTTCTTCAGGATAGGTGACGGAGGTTGCAACGAGACCATCAGCATCATCCGTAGCATACGCCTTGAATGTAGCTCCAGCACTGAAGTTCAACGCACCAGTGATCGTACCAGTACCGCCAATCGTGCCTGCAACTGTCGTATTGCCCTTCCAGGTACCGGTGATGTTGACCGCACCACCATTGATGGTAAGCGGCACAGCAAGAGCACCAGTTCCAGAATATGTAAGCGTTCCTGTAGATGCGGCGTCTATGGTAAACCCAGCCAAACGACTGCTGCTGTCGGTTATAACATTGCCACTCCACTCTGTATCCTTACTCTGGATGATGTTGAGGTAGCGAGAACCACTGCCATAATTACCCTGGAAGTTCTTTGAACCTGCGAGGCTACCAATAGTATAAGTAAGCGCACGCGAAAGAAGGATATCCCCAGCCTGCTCGTTTACGAGCGTTACAGCCGTTGGAAAGTTGTTGGTCGAAAGCGCACGCCAACCAGAACCTTCATACTTGAGCGAACCAGTGCCCTTAATGCGGGTGTAGTCGGTATCTGTCTCGCTTTCGTTACCATTGCCTGTGCTGGTCAGCGTGAATACACCATTATCTGTTGTGGTAATGGTCGTGCCGCCGCCGAAGTTGCTGAGCGCAACAGCCTTGAGCTCACCATCAACCGTGATACCGCCGGTACCATACCACGCCACATCTGAATTAGGCACTGTAAGCGAGAAGCCGCTACCGACATAAATCTGGCCATCTACATATGTCGACGGGATTGTTTCGCCGAACACTACGCGCTTCTTATTGAGCTGAACATAGCCAGTAAAGTCATCAGCATTCAAAACATGAATCGTGACAGTCGCAAGATTGCTTGTGGTGTATATGGCACCATTCCCGCTCAACTTATTAATAACGAAGCTCTTATTTGAATAACCGTTGTTAATAGTCAGCGTACCTGTGATTTTCAGCGGCACAGTGCATACATTGTCGCCTTCCACTTCCCCGACAGGCAACCAACCAGTGCAGTTTTTAAGTTCAAGAGTTGAATCGGTATTACCATAGTCGTTTGGCTTGAAAAGCGACCCGGTAAAAGAGGTTGTGCCAACAAGGTCGACGACACTCACCACCTGCACCGTGCCATCCCAAGCACTGTTCTTCCACCAGGCATCGCCTGTCGGAGAAGGCAGTTTGCCGTTGAACACAACTGTGCCCTCGCCAGAAACAGCGCTGGTTGAACTTTCGCTATCCAAAGCGCCGTTTACATTTAAGGTTCCATTTACCACAAGTCCATTGCGAGTATGCCAAGTTTTGTCTGCCGCGACAGTCAATGTCTGATCAGCAGGAACAATTATTCTTCCGCTTGAGAGGTCAGTAGCGTTGCCGCTACCAGCGCCGTTGAGGAACACCTGCTTACCCAACGCCTTAATAGAACCAGTAAACTGCGAGGCGTCCGTAAAATTCAAAAACGGACGGCAGCCGCCATCGTTGATATCCCAGAAAGTACCATCACCCTTCAATCCTGCAATGGTAATAGTCCTTGCCGTCCAACCCTCATTATTGTACCAAGCATAATTAGAGGAATCATCTTCAAGAATAAGCGTCCATGGAACATTGGCAGTAGCCATATATCCACGGACATTCGTGAACTTGACAAAAGAACTGCTGTTGCCCCACTTGTTCAAATCATTACTAGATGCATCAGTTGTGTTGCTACCAAGGCAAGTGGATACTTTAGAGTCTGTGGCTTCACCTCTTGAAGTATCTCCAACATTTTTCACCCACACGGTTCCAGTCCAAGCTGACGAATCATCAAATCCCTTCGTCGTGCCCGGCTGAGAGCCATCATACACAACCGTACCTGCACCGGTGAAGGTCGTCGCGTCGAGGCGATCGGCGTTGACATTTAGCGTTACCAGTGGCCCAACCTCGATGGTAGCAGCAGAAATCTTGGCATTGCCGTCAAGCGTGAGCGTGCCGCTGCCGGTAAGATAGACGGTGCCGGAAAGCTCCTTCGCCTCGCTGACCGTGTAAGTCGTATCGCCCGAGACGGGAATCTCAAGGTCATTCTCGCCGATTTCGGCCTTGACCTCTACAATCTGAATCGCGGCTAGACCAGCGCGACTTCCAGACAAACGATGACTTACGATCGTGAGCTTGCCGTCTGTATTAACAAGCGTGGGAGTTACGAGATAGTTACCACCCTCGGTCCAAGTCGTGTCGCTCGCAGAGCCCCATATATCCATCGTCGCGCCATCGCATACAACTGTTGTAGTATTTTCCAGGTCGCCCTTATACGATGTACCGTTGACCGTCATATAACCAAACTTGGTTTCGTTGTTGTCGCTGGAGCAAACGATAACAACTTTGTAGCTATAGTAAGGGATGCCCTCCACTACCACCGTAGGAGTCGGATTCCCATTATTATCATCAATATAACCCTCACGAAGTTCGGTTGCCGCAGAAAGACCGCTTCTATTATAATATCCACGTGTGCCAGAAATAGTAACCTTTGCGCCAGAAATGGTGGAAGCGGTACCCGTGGAATCCACGCCAGTTACTGTCGTAAGCGAGCCATTGTTGCCAACAAGATTGTTCCAGGAAGTACCAGGAATGGCATAGTCGCCAATACCAACATCAGCGGCAGTTGAAAGCGCAGTGCCGGTTGTGAAGTTGACGCTAATGGAAGGCTTGTAGGTCTTTTCGACTACGACCACTTCTGCGGGATCGCCGTCAACATAGTAAAGGACAACACCAGTAGAAGTCTGGACGAGTTCGCACGCACCAACATCATCATCGGTCGTGAGGGTGGTATCATCAGCGGAAGTTACGCTGGTAAGATAAACCGTCTTAATTACATCATCGCCATCTTTAATCTTAATGGCCGCATCGGCCGTAAAGGTCTTGGTTGTAGAGGTGAACGAAACGAGCGTCTTGGACTTGACTTCCTTGGTGCCCGAAAGCGACACATCGGCCTGCTTGATGACTTGAGCATTGGCAACAGTAATATCGCCGCCATAGACGACAGTGCCGTCTCCCTTGAGATAGTACCAGAAAGGCAGCGTGCTATTGCTTGAGGATGTAAGCCCTGCGGTCCAAGTGATGCCGCCGGCGTTTGCGGACGAGAGTTTGAAAGGAGCTGAATCGCTACCTTCCAGCTGATTACCAGCGAAGGAGGCAATCGTAATCGACGAGGTTTCGTCCGCCGTCAGCCAGCAACCCGCAGAGCTTGCCTGAATCTTGGAGATACCGCCATTCCACGCGATCGAAGCGCCGTTGTATGCGCCAACGCGCAAAGTCCAGCCATCAATTGCTGTAGATGTGGAAACAGTAGCAGCATCAACAAGAGCAGGATTATAATCACCCCCTGAAACGAATGGCACCACTTCCTGATCCCATTGGTCAGCCGCATTCCACTCAGTCGTTTCGCCAATAAAGGTGTTTGTATAGGATTCCGTTTCACCTGTTACTGGATTTGTTCGATCCGCCGCCCAGGCGCTGGTGACGCCGAGCGTTGCGATAGTGAGAGCGGCCAGTCGCACAGTTGGCGCGAGCAGTCGCCTCAATCTTTCTTTTATTTTGTTCATGTTTAGTTCCTTTCTCTTTTTATTGGGAATTTAGTTTGAATTGAAATTGAATTTTTAAGCTGATTGGAGATTTGCATTCTGCTTAGCGATAAGCGCCTCGCAAAGTGCGCGCACAGACTTGTACTCGCGAGCTATTGCATCTTTAATCGCCCTTAATTCTTTCATTGCTTCAGTTTCCATTGTTTCCTCCCATCATTTCCAGGGGTGTGCAGATTTCCATCTCAAAATTCCCCGCCTCAGCAAGAACTTTCCGAATAAGCGGTCGCGTATGGGCATTGGCAATATGCGAGCAATTCCAGGTAACTAGATAATCCATACCATTGATTGCAGCTGTTGCGATATGTGTGGCATCATCAAGACTAGTACATGGAACAGCTGTAGCTTCTAACAATTTCTCGGCTAGGACAGTACATCTCTCATCAATATTCAACGACTGAAGCTCCTGTACCACATCAATTCTCTTCGCTGCTGCAACCGCATCGCCACGAGAAACCTCTTCCAGCACCAACGGTGAAACAAAAAGCTCAAATCTGCTCGGTGCATCGCACCACCACTGTGCTGTGGCAATCTGCGCGGCTACATCAATCGGATTATGAGAAGGACGAGCCGTAAGGTTGCTAATCACGCTTGTTTCAACATAAACTTTCTTCTTGTTTTCGATCACGCCGCGCTCCTTCCCGCCTGGCGGAGAGATAAGCGCATAGCGAAGGAAAACCTTGTCGGTTCCTTTACCAATAAATCCGTGCAACTAGACTCTCTCTTACTCTGCATAAGCCCTTTCACGAGTTTCTAGCTCGTATTGTATCATACTATCCCCCTCTCAGTCAAGGGGGGAAATGATTTTTTTAGTAACACGGGACACAGGACAGAGGAAAGGTTTGTGCTGTAGGGAAACCCCGTTTTAGGTGAAGAATCAAGGTGAAGGTGAACAATGGTGACAATTCCATTCTCCAGCTACGGCGGCCGCAATAAATTGCGGCCCTCCCAAACGGCGGTGAGCGGGGAAATTCGCCTGCGCCAAAGGCGTCAGGTTGCCCGAGGGCGAAGCCCGAGCCCCTTAGGGTTGCAAAAGGACGAGCGCGCCCTACCGAACGGGGGAAAAGTTAACCCACCTTCACATACACGCCAACACACGACAGAACTTCACGGACGCGACAAGCGCGCCCCTCCCGAAGCGATGCTGACATTAACTTTGGGCCATAAGGCCCTCCTAGGCTATAACAACCGTTTGTTTTTCGATAATCAAAACCAAATATGCCAAAACAAGCGGTTGTTTTGCGATAATCAAAACTAAATATCCCAAAACAAGCGCTTGCACGGTCATAATCAAAACTGATTCTGGCAAAACAAGCGGTCGTTTTGCGACAATCAAAACCAAATATGGCAAAACAAGCGCTTGTTTTGTCATATCTGAAATTGATTATGACAAAACAAATGAAAAAAGAATTAGTCCCGCCGTGGGAGGGAAGTCCGCCACTTTTCTGGCGGGGCTTGCGCGCCAGGGCGAAACCTCCGCCACTTTTCTGGCGAGACTTTCGCGGCGACAGGGAACACTGTACAGAGAAGAGGGTTGTGCTGTAAGCGATATCGGAGGCATACCCTTCGCTCTTACTAGAAAAAGCAAACATCAAAAGCTAGTTGAAGCATATAATGAAGCAAAAGCCGAGATGATGAGTCCAGATGCGAAATTCTGTGACGATCCCAATAAACTGAAACGGATTTACACGGGACAATTTTAGCATGGAGAACAGGAGAAACAGGAGATCTCTTCAGGTGATTTGCTTTTCCGAGGTGGAGTAATTCGAGTTTCTAGTTGGAGTGTGGAATTTGTAGAACGTTGCCAATTCATATGTTGCCAATTGCCAATTCAGGCGGCGGCCGAGGGTCGATGAGCCCTAAACGCAACAAAGCCGCACTATACTTCTAGAAGCGTGAAATCCTCAGGTAGCGGAATCGTAGAAAGAGCTTGTTTGAGCTTAGGCTCAAGTTCAATTAAATCAACTGTCGCTACAATCCAGATAATATCATAATCTATTTGCTCATAATCAAAAATGTGAACAAGGCGGTTTCTGAGACCGCGCATAATCTCCCACGGTATTCCAGGATGCTACGACTTGAATTCTTCTGATATGTGTGAGGACGCTTCGCCTATGGTCGAAATATCAAAAGCAGCAGCATCCTGCAGACGAAAATCTTCAAGAAACTCACTCTTCTCAACCCCAGACAACATCATTTTCAATCGCTTTATGCCTTGAAGCATATGCAATATCCGTTGCACATTGCGATCAACCCGGTCTATCATAACTCGGCCATTTCCTTCTTCACGTTATAAGCAAAGCACGGACTTCGTTCAAGAGCGTTAACATTAATCAAATCTACATTGCGGCCTATGATATTCGACATTTCTTTTTCAAAATCAGACAACTCAAACAATCCAATCGGAGCGTTATATCTAATCAGTAGATCAACATCGCTCTTTGAAGATTCTTCTTTACGGGCACATGAACCAAAGACCCAAAGCTTATCAGCTTTGTGCTTTCTGGCAACAGCATACAATTCATCGCGCTTTGCCAACAATTGATCCATAACGCACATCTTTACGGTTCATATTATACCAAATTTTTCTCTTAATTGCAATAGTGGAAGTTTTTTGCCGGCGCAAACTGCAATATTGGAAGTTTTTTATCATAACACACACCTTTCTCAAGCACTAAGAGCGGCGGTGAGCCGGGCGGTGAGCCCTACCGTTCGTCATTCGTAATTCGTCATTGCGAAGCGGCGGCCGGGGCGAGATGGCGAATCCAAGTTATTTTTCGCTATGAGAGAGAACTTCGCAGCCGTCTTTCGTCAGCAAAACGACATCCTCAATTCTTACGCCAAGTTCCCCTTCTATATAAACGCCTGGTTCGATTGAATGAACCATGCCTTCTTTCAGGATTTCTTTGCGTTTTGCCGCGACCCAAGGCGCTTCGTGGATTTCTATTCCGACGCCATGGCCGAGCGAGTGGCCGAATTCTTTCGCGAGATTAAGTTTCTTTAGATAATTTCGAGCGACTTTATCAAGATCGCCAGCCTTCATGCCGGGCTTTGCAGCCGCAATCGCCGCTAGATTGGCGCCAAGGACGGCATCATAAATTTCTTGATAGCGCTTATCCTTTTTGGCAGGCAAGATATTGCGCGTCATATCCGAGCAATAGCCATTCAGCTTAACGCCCATATCTACGAGAACCGGCTCTTCGCCATCCCAAACAGTATCATCCGGAATATGATGACATTCCGCGGCATTTTTGCCGACGCATACGATAGTCTCAAAGGCTTCGCCTTCGCCACGCTCTATCATCAAATGACGGATTATCTTAGCCATCTCGAGTTCCGTCATACCCTTCTTGAATTTACCCTTCGCCTCGCTCCAAATTTCATCATTCAATATAGCCGCTTCTTTCAAACGGAGAATTTCCATTTCCGTTTTCACCGATCTCAAGCTCTGCAATTCACCCAAGATATCGATAAACTTCGCTTTGCGATGCTTTTTCTTCAATGCGTCGAAGCGCGAAACCATCATGTTCGATTCATAACCGATTTTCGAAGCCTTGAATTCGACTTTCTTTATATCCTTCACCTTAAGCCATGGCGCGACCCTATGGACCATAGGGATATAGCGAAAATCAGTGAAGAAGATTTCACTTTCGCTAGAGACCAGAAACACAGCGTTATCGCAATCGATACCTATCAGCGATTTGATATTCGCCTGGTCGCGGATATACGCGGCATCTATCTTGCGGCGCTTTAGGAATTTCTTCAATCCTTCCAGACGCGAAGCAAAAGGATTTACAATCTCGCTCTTTTTTTTCATTCTATCGATCCTTTCAATTTAGGAATATGAACTTCCATTTTAACATTTATTTTTCTCGTTCCGAATATATAATCGGCAGCCAATTGTTCGACTTCCACAATCGCATTCGTCGAAACAGCGCTGGAATATCCGCCCAAATCGCCGTTTGCGCCAAGCGCCTCTCTTCCGGCATCGGCGCGAATAGTGCGCCGCATATCAAGCGAAGTTATGATGTAGGAAAAGAATCCGAACATAGCGCTTAATACAAGAGCAAGAACTAACATTCCGATTGCCAATTCCACCATCGCTTGAGCGGAGCGCTTGTTTTTAGTGTGCATGGCTGGTTCCTCCATGATAACTGCCGCCGCCGACCGGTCTTAGGCATTCCCCTGCATGATACTTAAGCCAGCGCTTGCCCCTTTCGCGAAAAGTTCTCAAATCCCAGCGTCTCAACTGCGAACAATACCAGCAGTTGCCAATGCTATGGGGTCCTTTTTCGAGATATCTAGGAATATGATCTCTTACATGCACTACCCAATCCCATTCTGCGGTAGTAAGATTTTCGCCGCCGACGGAATCGACCGGGACAAGCCTTACATCTTGCATACATGGAACAACCAATCCCTTAAGACAAGTCACCGGGCCTATTTCGCCATAAAAATCCCAAAGGGACCCAAAGGGTTTTGCCGCGGCGCACCATGAGTGGGTAGAAGTAGAATCGGTAGCAAAGCTTTCTGCTTCGTCAATAACTCTCACAATCGCCGCACACCCGCGAACATTATATTGGTCTTTGATTTTGCCGACAATCGGGAATTCGCGGTAGCTGCCGCCTTCTACAAGGCGACGGCCGTCAAACCATTGGCTCCAATAAGGCATATCGAAAAAGAACCATGTCTGGAGAGGAGAATCCAACAAGCTTTGTCCTTCAAGAAATCCGGCAACCCTTTTTTTATCCTTATCTAAATAGCGATTTATCAATTCCGCTATTTCTTTAGGTGTAAAGACTTCCGTAAAGGCGCCTTGCCAAGCCTTTAGGTGAAGGGAAAAGATTTCGCTGTTTTCCAACGCCATTTCCTCTTTTTTGGGAACGCCGCCCCAATCAAGATAAGAATCGTAGTTATTCAAAAATCCTTCGCACTCGAACAAAAACCAGCACCAATCTTCACCGGCTATAGCGTTATAGAATAGCTTATTAAGCAAAAGATGATTATGGGGCGCATTATGGAATTCGATGTTATCGGCCCCGGCGGAAATTCCACCGCCGACGACATCCAGAATCGCCGAAGCATAATCTACCCACGCGCCAGGATAAGATTCTTGGTATATATCCATCTCGCCACTGCCGCTCGAATAAAGCGAGCGGACGACCCTGACATGATTTTCCAAAATATCGGAAAATTCTTTCCTTGGCTGTGCGCCATTTTTTCTCGCCGCCTCATCGGCATCTCTTAAAGCGTAAACGGGTTCGATTAGCGCAAGGCGCCTTTGCTCGGCTTCGATTTGTGCGCATTTTTCCTGGTCGTTATCCAAAGCAGCTTCGATATGCGCGATATTAAGACGCCCGATTTCATTTATGAGCCAGGCTTGGCGGCGCGCAGCCGCGAGGGCGGCGGCATCGCCGCGGTCCTCGAGCTTTGTCTTTATGCGAACTGCGAGAAACGTATCGATTGTAAGCAATACAAGAATAAAAATCGCGACGAGTGCGAAAATAAGATAAAGCGCTACTTGTGCCCTTCTTTTCTTCAAAACCCGAAGCCCTCCATATATAAAGGATAGTGCGATTCTACTTTGCTTTCGCCATTCACGGAAAATTCATCTGTCTCGAGATTGATTTGCGTCTCGGCAATCGGAGAAATCCCGTATTCCGACGAAACTGAAACATTCATATTGGCCCAGCGTTCATAATCGAGAATCGCGCGAGCTCTCGCGCCATGATCGCTAGATAGATATATGGGAATTCTCGCGACTTCATCTATATTTTCTTGCGGCCAAGTCCTGTTGCCTGCAACCGGAATCATCGCTACGCGCGCAGATTTCAGGCACATGAAATCATTTAGTCCAACCGCTTTCGCACGGGCGGCGCGCTCAGCGGCATGGTCCAAAAGTATACGGGCATTATACATTTGGACCAATTGAACCGAGACAAGGAGGATGAATGTAACAAACAACACCGAAATCAATGTCTCGAGCATCGCCTGTGCACGGCGCAAAGTCATCTGTTATTCGCCAAGGTTCTTTAGCGAATTCTCGTTTATCGCCTCTACTTTACTTTCGGCTTTAGAGCCTTCAGAGGACGAAATCGCACTCGCCGCACCAGCAGTCTTTTTGCCTATCGCACGGCCGAAGTACATAAATACGGCTATCAGCGAAACTGCTATAAGGCTTACAATGATGATATATTCGACCATCGTTTGCCCTTTTTTATTCTTAATCATTATGGTAGTCTCCTTTCATTCATGAAATTCACGGATAGTCGCTTGCGATAATCCTATGGGTTCTTGCGGAAGATTCCTTCACCGCGACTACAAGATGGCCTACTACTGAGATGACGACAAGCAACGCGCAAAACGCGAGGATGTATTCAATCATCGCTTGTCCACGCAATACTGGTTTTTCGGCTTTCACATCTACATTATAGCAAATTTTCGCTTTCAGGTCTAGTGGCACAAGAGCAATAATATTCGCTCTATATCATCATTCGACAATCCCGAGCCCGATGGCAGGCATATTCCGCGGTTGAACAGATTTTCGGAAACTTTGCCGCCAAAAACCCTAGCTTGCGCGAAAACGCTCTGCAGATGCATCGGCTTCCAGACGCACCTAGCCTCGATATTGGCTTGCTCGAGTTTCCGCAAAGCATTATCTCGCGCGTCTTGTGAAGGCGCAAGGGCAATCGTAAGCCAATAATTCTCGCCTTCAACGCTCGGCAAAAACTCCCAGCCAAAGGGCGACAGGCCTTCTTTATAACGCCGGCAAATTTCTTTTTTGCGTTCTATGAAGCGCGGCAATTTTTCGAGCTGCGCGAGGCCGAGGGCTGCGAGGATGTTGCTCATGCGGTAATTATAGCCGACTTCCTTATGCTCATACCACGGCATGTTCTCGCGGCTCTGCTGAGAGCGCTTGCGAGCACGCGCGGCTTTATCTTCATCATCGCAAAGAAGCGCTCCGCCCCCGGATGTCGTTATGATTTTATTGCCGTTAAACGAAAATACCGCCATCTCACCTTGAGAACCTGCTGGACCATCTTCACTAATAGCACCCACCGCTTCGGCAGAATCCAGAATAAATTTTGCGCCATAACGAAGCGCCAAGCGCGCAATTTCGCCGTTTCTGGAACATCTGCCATATAAATCGACCCCGATTATCATGAGATGAGGTGAAAAGCTGCGATATTCCTTAAGCGCCTCTTCCAATAGAGTTATATCAATATTCCCCGTTTCATCGGAATCTACAAAGACGATTCTCGCGCCGCGATGAAATGCCGGGCCGACAGTCGCGATAAAAGTAAGAGTCGGGGCGATAACGACCCAAGTTTCATCTACGCCATATTCCGCCATAGCCAAATCGAGCGCCGCAGTGGCGCTAGATACCGCTACAGCGAATTTGCGATTGGCCAATTTCGCGAGTCTCTTTTCGAATTCATCCACAAACGGGCCGCATGGCGCGATATAGCCGGAATCGAACGCTTTAGCGATAACTGCGCGCTCTTCATCGCCCGTGCAGGGGGGTGAGAGATAAATCCTACCGGCATTCTTCACGGCAAATCCTCCTTCTTTACCCAACCAGCGCAACTAGCCGTTTCAATTCTAACCCAGTCGCCGCGCGTTTCGGTTTCGGCGTAAGTTGTTTGGCCTTGCGCAAATCTCTGGGTATCGATAATCGGCGAATTCATGGATGGCGCTATGCGAAGCTCTATTTGACGGGTAAGCTTTTCGCCTTTTGAATCTACCGCAATCGCCTCGACAGATTCTTCCTCCTCGGCTTGATAAACGAGTGCGAGGGGTTTCGATGAAACTCTTTTATAAGATTTTTCTACATTATCGTAATAGGCCAATGTCGCCGGCGGCACGGCGCTTTGGCCATCGGCAATAAAATATTCCTCCCACTTCACTATCCCGTTGGCGGCATCGCGCTCGGTTATTCCATCTATTGCGCTTGGCGGGACAAAGCAATTTCTGCGCGGCGAATATTTAAGTTCAAGGCCAAGGCGAACAACATCATTCGTCGATACGTTTTTCCTATCGGCTGTCTGCTTCAAAGTAAAGCCGCTACCGATTATGCCGCGAAAATCTTCCGGCTGATTTTCGGTTGGCAATGGTTTGATTTCGAAAGGCATCGGAAGAGTTTCCACTTTGAAAGGCATGGTGATCCGGCGGACTTCTTTAGAGAGATACATTCCGTTGACAGTAAAGAATATATCGCCTTTATAAGGGCTATCATACCGCACGTGCTTGGCGATTCTGATAATTTTATTCGATGGATTGTTGCTGGCCAATGCCGGCATATTGGAAATCTGATTTCTATCCACAAGCGAAAAGCGCATGGATGGAGTAAAATCGACTTGGTCGATTCTTACATCTTTAGGCACATCGAGAGAGAGTATAAAATCAAATCCTTCGCCGACCCTTACTTCTTTTGGCTCAATAGCGACCTCGGCCTTGAATTGCGGCGGCTCTACGAGTTTTCCATTCACAAATGTCTGGCCATTTCTTATCTCTACGGTCTCGCTTTGGACATTATTGCCGTTAATTGTAGTGGAAAAAGAAATAGTGGAAGAGCCCATCCTCGAGCTTCGCACATTATTGTTGTTTGAAGGATTGCCTATAAAGGCCGGCGCGCCGTTAAGGCCCATTTGAAGAAGTTTATCTATTTGATCGAATACCTCGTCGGTCGATTGGGCAAATGCCGAGCCTTGGGAAACTAGCGAAAGAATTATCGCTATTGCCGCAAGCTTCTTTATAAGATGGCCGGAAAGCATGAAAAACAAGCAAACTCCAAATACAATCGATAGACTAATTCCGAGGCGTCCTTTCCAACCATATTTAAGAATCGGCCTGAAAGCTATACGCCAAGCGGGAAGTTCGATATTCCTATCGCCTGTTTTGCGTGAAAGCGCCGCTATTATTCCACGCTCGATTTCTTTCGTTTGTCCAATGCGCCATTCTAGCGAATAATATATTTTAAGCGCTTTTGCCCAATCTCCTTCGATTATCCTTAGCGCCGCTTCATTAAGCTTCGCTTCCGGGAAATCGAACCCGGAAAAACTATCAGCTTTCAATTCGCCAAATGCCTTTTTCCAAGCAAAAGCTTCTTCGTCGGCAAGGCTTGATGTTTTAACATTAAAGATAAGGCCATCTGGCATCGGCAAGGATTCATCCGTCTCGTCAAGCTGAGAAAGCGCAGCGCGTGCGGCCGGTTTTACATGAACGGGTATCGCTTTGGTGGCGCACTTTTCGCGCGGCAGCTCTTTACCATCTTCATCTTGGATAATCTCACCCCAGACGAATTCAAGCTTCGGAAATTCAAGAACACCTTCCTTCAGCGGACGAACGCGATATATCAGTTTTCTACCTTGTTCCCGGCGGAAGACTTGCCCCCACATATCGCGGTAATCTTGCGTTAGAGTTTCTGTTTTTGCGCTTGCATCATCAATGCGCCACAGGTTTGAATCGACTTGCGAGGAAATTTCCGGGGGATGGATTTGCGAAAAATCCGCACTTCCATCGCTTACAAAGCAAATTGCAAGTTCCATTGGATCGCCCAACCTGACATTATTCGAATCGAACTCTGCGCGTGCGGACAACCTGCCGCCTGTTACGCCATCTAGGGTAATGAGGCCGAGGAATGCTCCGAGGATGGCCGACAAAAACATTATCTTGCCCCCTTTACCTCGAAAGTCAAAATGACCCCGCCTTCCTTTCGGACATAAGTCAAAAATTCTGTCGAAAGGCCGTTTACTCTCAAGACTTTTGATGCGGCGCGCCGAATACTATTATCTACATTGGCATCGCCCGAAGAATTTACGAGTTGCGGAGTTCCACTTATATTACCATGCGAATCGAAATTGAATTTCAACTTCGCAGGCTTATAACTAGGCGACCATGCCGGCGCATCATCCCATTTTTCGTAAAAGGCTCTTGTAATTAGAGATATGCAACGTTGCGTTTCGCTAGAGGCGATTTGTTCGGTAACGCCGGGCTTGTAACCTTTCAAAAGTTTCTCGCGGATTTCTTCATCGCTTAAAGTCTTCTTGCCTGTTCTTCCATTATCGCTGGGCACATTTTTGACCTTGTTTTTCACCGGCGGGTTGTTCACGGTTTTGGCAAGTTCCTGCATTTCCTTGATGCGCTCTTCAGTAGTCTTTTTCTTCGGCTTCTCTTTAGGCTTTTCGACCTTTGCAACATTATTGGTCTTTACATCTTCCTTGACGAGGGCATCGGGAACTTTCGCCTGTGGTTTAGGCGGCTCTATTTTTTTCGGTTCCGGCGGTTTGGGTTTATCGGGCTCCTTTGGTTTCGGCGGGTCGGCGACCGGCGGCGGCTTGTTATCTTCGCCATCGAGATTTTCGTTAAGAACAAGCGTAAGGTCGATCGGTATTATCGTTTCCTTTTCTTTTATCGGCTGAACTACCCACCAGCAAATGAGGAAGAAGAGGACATGAATGGCCAGCGCGATGAGAAAATTCGTCGTGCTGAACAATTCTGGCGCTTTATCTCTTTCTTCAAACATTATTTTTCAATTGTCACTAGAGCCATTCGGTGAATCTTGCAGGCATATACGATTTTTACGACTTCCATAACATCGCCATATTTCAGGCGTTCATCCGCGCGCACCAGAACGGGCACTTCGGGGTCTTCATCCGCCATTGACTGCAAGGTCGCTTTCAGGTCATCTTGCGTCATCGCATTATTGTTTAGAAAGATTCTTCCATCCGCATCGATGGTTACTGTATTGGCCTTCTTATCTTTTGTAGGCAATTCATCGGTTTTCGCCTGCGGAAGCATTATGGAAATGCCCTGCTCCAACGCCGGCAAAGTAACGATAAATGTAACTAGCAACAGAAAGGTAAGGTCGATAAGCGAATTCATATCGATATTCGCCTGGGCCCTTTCGCCGCCATGCCGCCTTCTTCGCCTTCGCGACATCTCTTACGCCTCCCCGCCTTGGAATTCACAAGCGATTCTGCCGGTCAGTTCATCCGCAAATCCTTCCATGTCGCTAGTCAAATCGCGAATCGAGGCATTAATGCGTTGGCTGGCGATTACGCCGGGAATAGCTACGAGCAAACCGACAACCGTAGTAACGAGAGCGGCGGAAATCGAGGGCGCGATTGTCGCGAGATTTGCACTTCCGGCAGTACCCATTTCCGCAAAGGCATCAAGAACGCCCCAAACGGTTCCGAGTAGACCAAGCATCGGCGAAAGCATTACGACTGTAGCAATAACGCTCATTCCTTTTTCCAGGCGGATTATTTCCTCGTCAAGCGCATGTTCGCAAGTACCTCTGACGAGTTCTATTTCACGCTTCGTCAAAGCGGCCGCGCCATTCCCATCGGTCTTATGGCCGACCAAGAGCGAGCGCACATCGGGATTCAATAATTTAAGCAACCTCTCGCAAGTTTCCTTATACAACCCTTCCATCCCGAATGTAATCGAGGGGCGTCTTTTGAAATAGTATTCTAGGACATCGCTACCAGCCGAAAAATCTCTCACGAATCGGCGTGTAGAAATACCCGTAGCAGCTAGTGCACGCGCCTTGCCGATAACTACCGCGAACATAACTACGCTGGCAGCCAGCTGTATAATCACTATCGCCCTGCCCATGAAATTAGAGCCTAAAAACCCTTCTACAAGCGAATTTGCAAGCATTATCATATTGTTGTTCTCCTGAGAAATACTATTTTCTGTAAAATGTCCTTTTTATAATTGTGTGCTTCGGCTTCTTGGGCTTTACAGGCGCATCTTGAATCTCATCGTCTTCTTCACCCTCTTCGCCTAGATCAGGCATCGGTGCGCCAACTGCAACTTCCGAGCCTTTGCCGCCTTCGGCGATTTCTTTACTATCTTGCGAAGCGTTTTCTGCGCCTTCACGAAATGCAGAACTTGTTATCTGACCCTCGCTAGGCAATTGAGCTCTAGAGCAGCCCACTGCCGCCAAAACTTTATCCGTAGTCTGGAAATGCGCCTTGCAGTGGTTCATTAGCCATATTGGGCCATTCTCGCGCACCATCTTTTCCGCTAGCTCCCTTACTCGCGGGTCTGAAGAACCCGCCGGGACCTTTGGAGCATCTTTATCTTCAGATTTCGCTTTGTCTCCAAATATTTCCTCGCTCATCTTCATTATATCGCGAAGAAAAATTTCGCGCGCGATTACGGAAGCTGCCGCTACGGCGATATCGCTTTCGGCTTTGTGCCGCTGTTCAATATTCGCCTTGCGCCCGAGCGGCTTCAAAGCCCTGGTTATCGTAGTTTCATTATGGGCAAATTGATCTATTACGACTCTATCGCATTTTCCTTCCATGCGCTCCAATAGACCTTCGATAGCCGTTGCGTGCGCCCAGGCGAGCATTCTATTTATATTCCGGATCTTCGCATATAATCTATTATACGCCGCCGGCCCTAGTTTTACGACATTATATCTATTAGGGCCCAAGAGATGACGTAGCCTTGCGCCGACTGTCAAAACTGATTTGTCGCTCATCTGCTTACAATCTTTAACCCCAAGTTTTTGCATCTCGTCGCTCAGCGTTTCATCTGTATAAGCCGTGCAAACGACTAACGGGCCGAAATAATCACCCTTGCCCGATTCGTCACTGCCGGCATGAGATGAAAACGCTTCGGGGGACAAAACTTTTTCATACCCAATGTGTGCTTCGCCGAGGACTTGCGGTTCTAAGACAAACAGCACAAAATCTTCTGCGTTTGAACCTTGCACACAGAGTTTTCGCTTGCCATGCTTTTCTTTCGAATAAAGTGTTGCATTGAAGCCGTTACCTTCGATAGACCAAAGCGAATATGGAACCTCGCGACGTGTATAATTGCCGCTCAACATCACACCAAGCAGCAACTCCTGCTGGTCATTGGTCAATTCATACGTAAAAACCGTCTTTTTGCCTAAACTAGATTCCATTGGCGCATATTATAGCATTTTTTTTGATAACTCGCAACCCGCTCAAAAAACTTTATATGACACCCAAAAACCTTTAAGCGCAAAAAATCATCAGAAATCGCAAAATTCCACACTTTAGATAAAAATCAAGCCTAAAATCGCACCAATAAGAAGACCCCAGAGAGGCGAAAAACGCCTCGTGACTGTCAATATGAATGTTCCTGCGCACGCTATGAGCCCAATTGGCTCAAATTTAAGATTTTTGAGGAAATATATGCATTTTGCACCATCTATACCTTCTGCACCAAAGACAGCCAGCACCATATTCACACCTACCGCAAAGATTACTCCCGCGACAACAGGACGAAGTATCGAAAAGATTGTCTTCACGATAGTTTTTTCACGGTTGCGTTCAAACCAGTTACCTAGGAATATTACCCCTATCACGCTTGCGAGGACGACCGAAATTGTCGCGACTAATGAAGCAGTAAACGCCCAACCAACCGAGCCGGATACATTTATCGCTGTTCGCCAGCCCGTAAATGTTGCTGCATTTACCCCCATGGGACCCGGGGTCACTTGTGCTATTGCGAGGATATCAAGAAATTCAGAGTGGCTAAGCCATCCGCGAGAAAGCGTTTCTTGTTCTACTAACGCAATAATCGCAAGTCCCCCTCCTAATGTAAAGAGGCCTATTTTTGCGAAAACCGATGCAACAAGCAGAATGAACCGTATCATTTTCGCCAAAACCTCCAAAGATGTAGCGCAAACGCAAATAATACGACTGCTAGAATAATCCAAATGAACGATACATTGAACAATAGAACTACGATAGATGCGAGAAAGGCAAGAGCATATTTACGAGTCTTCCTGACCATCTCATAACCTAAAGCGAGAATCATGCCGGCTATGGCCGCCTGGACACCTGCGAGCGCGCGCGAAAATAGGGAAATATCCTTTAAATACCCATACGCCGCGGCGTAAGAAACTATAAGAATAAACGGCACCAGTATCAAGCCAAAGGATGATACAATCGTTCCTTTCCACCCCCTTAGTCTATTACCGACCAACATTGCGGTATTTATCGCTATAACGCCTGGCAAAAGCTGCGCCAAGGCATAGAGGTCTAGCATTTCTTCCGACTTCGCCCATTTGCGACGGTTGACTATTTCTCGCTCAAGCAGAGGCAGTAGAGCATACCCGCCGCCAATCAAAACGGCGCCCATTTTAGTGAAAGAAACAAAGATATCGAAGAAGGAAGCTTCTTCCTTCTTCGATTTGCCCTTTCTCTCTATTTGGGCTTGCTCCATTTTTCATTTACAGAGTAACGCCATCTTTGAAGATTGCTATACCCTGCGCACCATTGATTTCGTTCTTGGCTTTCTCTTCGCCCGATGCTACTCGCATTATCTTCTTCGCGAATTCTTCGACATCAGGATTCGACATCGCATTCCAATCTATCCAATTCGGTTTAGAGGCCGCGAGAGTATCATTTGTCGCAACCTTCAATGTAGGAATAACACATCCAAACGGGGTTCCACGACCAGTCGTAAAGAGAATCAAATGGGCGCCGGCTGCGGCAAGGACAGTCGATGCAACGAGGTCGTTGCCTGGTCCCGTCATAAGAGTAAGCCCGTGAGTCTTCACATGTTCGCCGTAAAGCAAGACATCTTCTACTGGCGAGGAGCCCCCCTTCTGAACACATCCAAGCGATTTATCCTCAAGTGTCGTTATGCCGCCTGCCTTATTGCCAGGTGATGGATTTTCATAACAAACTTGATTGTGCGAAGCGTAATAATCTTTGAAGTCGTTAATCATCGTTACGCATTTATCGAATATGGAACGAGTGCGGCAACGCTTCATCAAGAGAGTTTCGGCGCCGAACATTTCGGGAACCTCTGTAAGAACGGTCGATCCGCCGCGCGCAACGAGCCAATCGGAGAAACGCCCGACGAGTGGGTTGGCCGTAAGGCCGGAAAATCCGTCAGACCCCCCGCACTTCAAACCAACGACCAGTTCGGAAACCGGGACATCTACCCTTTGGGTCGGGCGCGCCGCCTTCAACTCTTCTATCAAGGCAAGACCTCTTTCATATTCATCGCCAGGTTCTTGCGCTTTCATGAAGCGAATGTTCAAACCGATCTTTGCACCATCCTGGTCGAATGGATCGAGTCCGAGTCTTTTCTTGAACGAGTCAAGAGTATTGTTTTCGCACCCTAGCGAAACGACCAGCACGCCACCGGCATTGGGATGTCTGCAAAACGCAGCGAGCATGTTTGCGGTAGTTTCGTGGTCCTTGCCCATTTGCGAGCAGCCGTAAGGATGCTGAAGAGACAATCCCTGGCAAGATTGCGCCAAGCGTTCTGCAAGACGATTCACGCAGCCGACAAGAGGAATAACCCAGATATCGTTACGAATGCCAATTCTGCCGTCAGGATGGCGAAACGCCTTGATCATGGGTGCCGGCTTCTTTTCTACATCCGTAAATTCCGGCTCGTATTTGTATTCAAGAACTTCGCCGAGATTTGTCTTCACATTATGCACATGCACATGCTCGCCTTTTGCGATAGGCTTTGTAGCATGCCCGATCGGCATACCATACTTTATGATATTCTCGCCCTCGGCTATATCCCGCAAGGCGTATTTATGGCCATCTTCACGAATTTCGACATTATCAAGAGGATTGATGATCATATTCAGTATCCCTTATTGAAGTTTCCGCGGTTATTATAGCATTTTTATCATATCCGGTCAAGTGACCGCAAGGCTATGTTTTGGCAATATAAGATGCTTGTCGCATCTTAAAGCGCAGACTGAATTTTACCGATCATCTCGGCGTATTCGGCATCGCTCAAGAATTTACGCTTCGGGTTCATCGCAAACACACCGCCCCACTCGAATTCATCATCGCTATATTTAGGAACGAGATGGAAATGCAAGTGATGCCCTGTATCGCCATACGCGCCGTAGTTTATCTTCGTTGGGCTGAATACTTTATGGATAGCATTGGCAACGCGATTGATATCTGCGAAAAACACATTTCTTTCTTCATCGCTCAACGCAGTGATTTCACTTACATGGAGTTTTGATGCTACTATTACTCTTCCAGGATGACTTTGCTCTTTGAACAAATACAGCTTTGAAGCCGCAAGCTCGCATATTTTAATTCCGTAGGCCGCTAAATATTCGCCCTCGGCGCAATATCCGCAGGTCTTTTTCTCTTCAGCGCATTTCTCTTCTCTAGTATCCATAGTAGATTACTCCTATTTAATTAATTACCCAATAGCAGAAAGGATTTCCGGCAATAGCTGCTTCTTGCGAGAAAGCACGCCTGGCATAAGGAGCGTCCCATGTGGTCCTCGCCTGTAGGGTAATGCGCGCAAAACTGCCGCATCACCTTTAAAGAGCAGCTCCGAATCGCCGCGAACTGGGTCGGTGACCATAAGGGCGACGAAATCGAGTTTATCTTTCGAAATCGCTTCTTCCATCGCTTTTGTAAGTTCGCCGATATAACCGTGGAAGAGCGCGGATTTCGTCTCTTCGAGCTGTGCGAGCATAAAGCGCTTGCCGCTTTCAGAATAGAATTTGGCATCGCTCGCCAAAGCATCCTTTGGATCCATACTCGAGAGAGGAGAATCGACGGCAAGCATTTCGCTCATTATGTATTGTGCGCTTTCGCCGCAGATTTTCTCAAGCCAACTGCACATCGTCTTATCTACTTCGGTTGTAGTCGGGCTTTGGAAAAGGAGAGTATCTGCGACAATTCCGGCGATCAGAACGCCGGCGGTTTCTTTAGTCGGTCGTTCGCCCGCCGCGCGAAACATTCTTGCTACGAGAGTGCAGGTAGAACCTACAATATCTGCCGTGTAGCGGATTGGTTCTTTCGTGGGAGCAAATGCGATTCTATGATGATCGACGACTTCAACGACTGGCAATTCCTCAAGTCCCGGTATCCCTTGCTCTATTTCATTATGATCTACAAGAATCATTTGAACGGGTGGAAGCTCGGCGAAGGCGCTTTTAAGGACTGTGCCAATCAAAATTCCGTTTTCATCTACAACGGGAAAATGGTTATGTGGATTTCTTACGCAGAGCGAACGTATATCGTGAACTTTATCGGTATCACTGAGTATCTGGCTGCATGCATGAAGAGGAGCTGAAGCTACATCAATCGTCAAATCGGCTTTATCGATAAATAGACTCAGGAGTTTCGCAGGGGAAAGCATTCCCACAAATTTACCTTGTCCATTTCTTACCGGCAAGGAAGATTCGCCGCTTTGCTCCAATTCCCTCAAAGCATCGACCAGCCTTGAAGAAGAATCGACCATCGGCACATCAGGGGCGATCAAGTCTTTTACCCTAACATATACATCACGCTTGCTCTTGACAGGATCTATACCAAAATGGTTAAAGACCCATTTTGCTTTTGGAGGCAGGCGGCCTGCGCAGATAGCTTCGACATTTTCCATCCCGCCACGTCTCCTCAAATCGGCTAGAGCATAGGCACTGGCAATTGAATCGGTATCGGGATTCCTATGTCCGCAAATATATGTTTTCATACAACCACTCCCCAATTATTCATAATCATCTGGTCGCTCGAGAGGTTTTGTTTCATCGATCTCTCTCGAGGGCATGATAGTAATTTCGTGAAAAGCCGCATTTTGATAGATTATAACACGATGTTGGCGCAGCAATTCCAAAAGCGCGAGAAATGTAACGATAATTTCGCCTTTGGGAGCATCCTCGGCAAACAGCGAAACGAAAGAAACCTGCCCTTCCGAGCGAGTTCGCTCGAGAACATAATCCATCTTATCGGGGACGGAAAAACGAATACCCTTCAATTCCTCATGGGGCATCTCGCTTGCGCGCGCAAGCACATCCTGAAACGCAGAAAGAAGATCGTACAAATCAAGATGTGCTACAGCCGCGAGCGCATCGGAAGCAGTCTTTTCGAATTTCGGTCTTCCTCCGCCGTAATCGTAACTATTTGCCCTTAAAGCTTCCATCCGCTCAAGCCTAATCGCGGCGTCTTTGAATTTCTTGTATTCGATAAGCTGCCTTACGAGATCAAGACGGGGGTCTACCCATTCTTCTGAATTATCCTCATTCGCGGCTCGTTTATCTACAGGCAAAAGCATTCTAGACTTGATTACCATCAAAGTCGCGGCCATAACGACGAATTCGCCGGCAATATCGAGGTTGAGTTGCCTCGCTTCTTCGAGAAACTGCATGTACTGCGCAGTTACGCGCTCGATCGGAATATCGTAAATATCAAGTTCTTCACGGCGAATCAGATACAAAAGCAAATCAAGCGGACCTTCGAAAACATCAAGGTTTACTTTGTAATCTTCCGCGAATAACTGTTCTTGCGCCATACTGTAAATTCCGAATCAAAATAGCGGGTCGTCGTTAGGTTGAATAGCCTGCGGCGCAGGTTCGGGCTCGCTTGATTGATAATTGTCATCATCCTTGCGTTCGATTTCCCTATCGCCAAAACGAACATATTCCCTGTAGAAATTCACTCTCACTTCGCCAATTTCGCCATTGCGGTTCTTCGCAACATCTATAATCGCAAGCGTCTCGTCGCCCGCTTCTTTATCGGTCGGCGTTCTAGATGGACGGCGCAGCAGAAACACCACATCGGCATCTTGTTCAATTGCGCCGGAATCTCTAAGGTCGGAAAGCTTTGGCCTCTCTTGCTTGTCGCCTCGCTTTTCATTGTCACGAGAAAGCTGAGATAGAACAATTACAGGAATCTTCAGCTCCTTTGCCATAGCTTTTATCTGCTGCGAAATCTCACTTACCTCGATAACTCTGGATTGTTTCGATTTTTCATTGCACTTGCAAAGCTGCAGGTAATCTATTACGATAAGCTCTATTCCATGCATTTTCTTCGCGCGTCTTGCGCGAGCGCGCAAATCCGAAATATCAAGCCCTGCAGAATCATCGACATATATAGGGGCATTCTTCAGTTCACCGTAGGCAGTGAAGAGATTCTGCGTGAGAAGATTCTTTTCCGCCTTGGCGCAAAGTGCGCGATTCAATTTCCACGTATTTACATGTGCGCGGCCGGCAATCATACGCTTTGTCAAAGATTCCACAGGCATCTCGAGCGAGAATATCATTACAGGATGGCGCTTGCCGTTATCAGTCTTGACCGGGACATTATTCATATCCAGCCCAAGCGCCGCCGATTCGGCGATGTTCATCGCGAGCGATGTCTTGCCGACCGAAGGGCGAGCGGCGATCACAATCATTTCGCCTGCCTTTAAGCCTTGGAGCTTTTCGTCAAGATGGGTCAAGCCGGTCGATAGGCCCTCGAGCGTTTTGCCATCTGATTCGAACATCGCATTCAAACGCTGAAAGCTTCTATCAATCGCTTCACACCAATCGAGCGTTTCGGAATTTTTTGTTCCGATTTCGAGAAACGCCTTTTCCGCTTCGCCTAAAACCGCTTGCGGATCGGGATTGTCGTTTTCGTTGCAACATCTTTCTATCGTCTTCGTAGCGCGCTCGATCATCATGCGCCTGAGATGTTTATCGCGAACGATTGAAATATAATATTCAGCATGCGCAGTAGTTGGCGTGGAATCTGCGAGGCTTTGAAGATATTGAAACGACCCGATCGTCTCGAATGTGCCTGTGCGCTTTAACTCAGAGGCCATCGAAACAATATCGAGCGGCTTTGCCGAACGGTTCATGGCAAGCATCGTAGAGAATATGATACGATTGCGCGGGTCGAAGAAAGATTCTTCCGTCAGCCCGGATGTAAGGCATAAATCCATGACTCTGTCACCATCGCGACTTGTAGAATCTACAAGAATCGAACCCAGCACCGCCCTTTCAGCCTCGGGATTGTTCGGCGGAATTTTCGCCATATCCAAAACTTGCGAATCCATATTAAGCCCTCTCTACCGGCATATCCCAAGATTCCAGCTTGTCCGCCATCCAATTAAAGGCTTGTTCGTGCATATCGCGTGCTTTGGCGCACTTGATGATCGGGCCGCACGCGCAACGGATATCGCGCGCTGTATCGACAGGTCCGAAATCCTTAAATACCTTGGCTAAAATACCCTTCTCCCTCGTTGGCTGGCAACGAGTATCAACGACTATCGGCACAATCGGAATATTTGCTTTCTCTGCGATTTTCGCGCCGATTGAAGAAAATCCCTTGCGTGCAAAAACTTTTTCGCGCGAACCCTGCGGGAAGATAAGAAAGCTATTGCCTTGCGCAATCAACTCGCTAGAGCGTTTCATGAGATATGTCAAATCTTCGCGCGGCGATTTTCTGCCTATCGGCACAAGGCCCATGTGAGCTGCGGCCTTTTCGAGGAACGGCAAATGGGATAGAGAAGCCTTTACCACGACATTAAATGGGCCGTACGCCAAAAGTACCGGTGGCAATAGAATAGTCTCTACTGTTGACATGTGATTGCAAAGATACATCACAGGCCCTTTATAGGCAGCACGATTTTGCCACCCTTCGAAATTTACATTCATGCCCATCGATTCGGCGATCTGCACCGTCGAGAAACAAAATCTCGCCCATTTTTCGTGGGTAAGTTTTCCTAATGGTTCATAAAGGGCACAAAGAGGGAAAACCTTGGATACGCCTAGCGAGAATTTTAACGTAGTCAATGCGCCATTCTTCCTTCTATTCGGCGCACGACGAGTATCCGGTGTAAAATAGGAGCCTGTTTCAAGGATATCTTTACGAAACATCTCTATTGTAGTTTTTTCGAATTTCGCCATTTTAAAAATTCCTATTCTTCCATTTCTTGAATATCTTCATCTTGCGCATTCTGGCGAGCGTTGTTTTCTTCTCGCTGGCGCTTAAGCTCCTGCTGAATAGCGAGCAGCTGTTCGCGCTGTTCGGCCCGTTCGGCTTCACGAGCGGCCTTCTCTTCCGCTTCGCGCTCGGCCGCCTCTTCGGCTTCCTTCTTTCGCTCCGCGCGCATGCGCTCCAACTCTTCGCGTGTGGCGCGCTCTTCCGCTTCGCGCCTCTCACGCCTTCCTTTGAACGACTGCGCGCCACCTGAAGAAGAAGAACTCTTCGAGCTGAGAAGCGAGCTTCGCTCACCAGAGGAGCTTGAACTCTTTGCGAGAGTCTTGCCTCCTTTACCCTTCGCGGCGCCTTTTTCGGTGCCAGATGAATTTTCGCCTAGACTCAGCCTTACTTCAACGCCGTTCTTCTCGACCACCATCGACTTTTCAATACTATCGGCTTCTTTTACAAGCCAGCCATCGCGGGTTTCCCCGACGGCCATATAGTAGACTTTTGAGGATTTTGGATCTGATTTATCGATAAAACCGACCATTGTATTGCCATCAGGATCGCGATTTATCGCATTGAACTGAACTACACGCTGAATTTCTTCCTGCTCTTTCGTGAGAACTTCAACCTGTTCTTGCGGCTCGTCTTTGGTGACTTCATCGGGATTGCGAGTTGGATCAAACCCGGGCGGAGGCTGACCAAATGGCATTCTATCGATTATCGATTGATATCTCTCAAATGGAAGTTTTTCCGCCAAAATCACCGCCGCCGCACATATAAATGCCGCGCTCAATGCAAATCTGCCAATGTCATGCCTCATCTAATACACCTTCGCTTTGCGAGTTTTGCGCCTCTATTATACCAAATTTCCCGCTCTGTGACTAGTGGCCAAGTCTAGAGGAGAGATTTTATTACCTCAAGAGCCTTATTTGGCGAGACTATACGCGTAGCGCTCTTTTCTTCATCGCGGCGCTTTATTTCAACGCCACCGGCAGTAAGCCCCTTTGCTCCAACCACTACTCGAACCGGGAAGCCAATCAAGTCGGCATCTTTGAATTTGACGCCGGGTCTCTCTTCACGATCATCGACGATTGTATCGATTCCGGCTTCTTCAAGCGCCGTCTCTAGATAGTTCGCAACTTTTGCGACCTCTTCCTGAGAAGGATCGAGCAGTTCGACAATAACTTTATATGGTGCAATGGAAGAAGGCCAAATGATACCATCTTTATCGTGATTTTGTTCGATTACGGCCTGGAGCGTTCTAGAGACGCCAATCCCGTAGCATCCCATTATCATCGTTTTTTCGTTCAACTCGGCAGTTTTATATACAGCCTTGAACGCTTCGGTATACTTTGTTCCAAGTTTGAATACTTGCCCTACTTCAATACCGCGCTTAATCACCATCGGCTTTCCGCAGACAGGGCAAATATCGCCAGATTTGACAATAGTCAAATCGGTATAATCGGCGATCTTTGTATCGCGCGCCAAGTTCACGCCGTTTAGATGATAATCATCCTTGTTTGCGCCTACGATGCGACCAGTTGCGCCTTTAAGCGAGATATCTGCGACTATTCGCATCGTCTCGTTCGCAGGCTTTACGGGGCCTACGAAACCGGCCTTTGCACCAGTAGCTTCTTCGACTTCACTTGGAGTAGCAAGCGCCAAATTCTTTGCACCGAGAAATCTCTTCAGCTTGACTTCATTGACATCCCTATCGCCCGGAATGCAAACCATTACCGGTTTGCCGTCTACGGCATACACGAGACTCTTTACGAACGCATTACTCTCAAGACCTAAAAACGAAGCGACTTCTTCAATTGTCCTCGCGTTAGGTGTTGCGACCTCTTCGAGAAGAGCATCGCTAGCTTGCGAAGACTCTGCGACTAGTGCTTTTCGCTCTGCTCTTTCAAGATTTGCTGCATATCCACATCCTTCACACCAAGCAATTCCATCTTCACCCGCATCGGCAAGAACATGAAATTCATGCGTAAGGCTATCGCCCATATCTCCACCATCCGCCTGGACGGGAACAGCCTTAAGACCGCATCGCGAGAAGACTTTCTCGTATGCCTTATACATATTCCAATAGCTTTTATCCGCGCCCTCGGCATCTCTATCGAAGGAATAGGCATCTTTCATCAAGAATTCCTTGCTCCTCATTAGACCAAAACGCGGGCGGGTTTCATCGCGGAATTTCCACTGCATCTGATATATCGTAAGCGGGAGCTGACGATATGAATCGACTAGTCCCTTTGCAATATCGGTAAAGACTTCTTCGGCGGTCGGGCCTAGCGCGAATTCGTGTTCGGCGCGATCGGTGAGTTTGAACATATTCGCGCCCATCGTTTCCCATCTATGGGAAGTCTTCCAAAGTTCCGAAGGCTGCAATATTGGCGTCACGATTTCTTGTGCGCCTGCATTATCCATCTCCTCGCGGACAATCTGTTGGATTTTCCGAAGAGTTCTCATACCTAGCGGCAAATATGCGTAAAGCCCTGCACCTACTTTGCGCACTAGCCCTGCGCGAACGAGTAATTTATGGGAATCGATCTCGGCATCTGCCGGGCTTTCCCTAAGAGTTGAAATCAAAATCTTCGACCACTTCATGATAGATATCCCCTTTTAATCAAATTTTCAACATAATTTCGGCAATCTTCTTCGAGAAACTCGCGCCGTCGGTAACGGGCGAGCCTTCAGCGACCAATGCCATATCGTAAAGGAATGGTATGTTTTCTTCAATCTCGGCATCCGACAATCGAGAAAGTTTTTGGATTAAAGGATGCGCAGCATTCAGTTCAAGTATGCGCTTTTCTTCCGGCACATTTTCGTTCATCGCCCGCATCATTCTTGCCATTGATGGAGGCAATGCATGTTCGTTTGCGACTAGGCAGCACGGAGAATCTTCAAGACGCGTGGAAACCCTGACATCTGAAATGTTTTTCTCGAGCTTTTTCTTAATCGCTTCAATAAACTTCTTCAATTCCTTGGCTGCTTTTTCGCTTTCTTTCTTGGCGGCTTTCTGCTCGTCTTCCGTTCCAAAGGCGACTTCACCCTTGCCGATATCGACGAATTTCTTTCCTTCGAATTCTCTCAACGATTCACTGAGATAATCATCGACCGGATCCGTGAACAACAGAACATCGTACCCGGCCTTGATAGCCTTTTCAATCTGCGGCGCCCTTCTTGCATCTTCTTCGCGCTCTGCGATTATATAGTAAATATCTTTCTGGCTAGATGGCATATCTTTTACGTAATCTTCGAAGAATACCAGCTTGCCCGGCTCGCTTTTAGCCGTCGAGTATTTCAGGAGTTTCTTTAATCTATCGGCGTTTTGCCAATCGGAATGAACGCCTTCTTTGAGGATAGTCCCGAACGACTTGAAGAAAGTATTGTACTTTTCGGCATCTTTCTTCATAGATTCGAGAGTAGAAATCAATTTCGATGTTATTGCACTCTTGATTTTCTGAATGATTGCATCATCCTGCAGCATTTCGCGGCTTACATTAAGAGGCAAATCCGATGAATCTACAACACCCTTGACGAATCTGAAATACTGCGGCAGAAGCATTTCCATATCATCGCCAATAAACACATTTCTTACATAGAGCGACAGGCCTTTCTTTTGTTGAGGCATGAAAAGTTCGATTGTCGCTTTTTTGGGAATAAAGAGAAGCGCCTTAAACTCGACTTGCCCTTCGCCGGAAAAAGGAATTGTATCGAATGGTTCATCGTAATCGTGTGTAAGATGCTTGTAAAACTCGACATATTCTTCATCCTTCACATCTTTCTTGTTGCGCTTCCACAATGCGACCATCGTATTGAGAGGTTTAGATTCCCTTTCTTCACGATACTTTTTGTCTTCCTTCTTTTCATCGCTTGGCGGATTGATGTCTTTATAATAGATTGGATAAGCGATAAAATCGGAATATTTCTTTATAAGCTCGCTAACGCGCCAATAGTCTAAATATTCCTTCTGGTCTTCGCAAAGATGAAGCATGATGGATGTACCTGGTTCATCACGCTCGGCATCTGCGATTGTATACGATCCTTTAAGATCACTTTCCCAGACGAATGCGTTTTCACTGCCGCGCTTGCGTGAAAGTACGCGAACCTTATCCGCGACCATAAATGCCGCATAAAAGCCAACACCGAATTGACCGATTAGTTCGGGCAATGCGCCTTCACCCTTTTCCTTGAGAATCTCTCGAAATGCCTTTGTTCCGCTAGATGCAATCGTGCCGAGATTATTCTCTAAATCTTCCGCATCCATCCCTATACCATTATCGCTGATCATCAACGTTTGGGCAGTTTTATCGACAGATATGGAAATCTTCCACTCAGGGTTGTCGGCAAGGATTTCTTTTTGCGTCAATCCTAGGTATTTAGCTCTGTCAATTGCATCGGACGCATTTGAAACCAACTCGCGAAGGAAGATTTCCTTTTTGGAATAAAGTGAATTGACTACGAGATCAAGCATTTGGGCAATCTCGGCTTTGAATGAATTTGTCTTCGTCTCCATAAGTTATACCTCGTTATTGAAATTTCATTGTTTATTCGAACGTTTTTTGATTATTGCGAAATCATCGGCCTTAAAAACTTCATATTCATTTTCGTCAACATCTACTGGCCGTTTTCTTTTTGAGTCCGGGAAGATTACGAAATAAGGCGCATCGCCGATTTCGTCAGGCGAGGCGTTTTCTCGATGTGGCATCGTTACTCTCTGCATTGGATCGCCATAAAATATTGTCGCATCCTTATCCCACTCAAGCCCCATCTTTTCGAAATCGCTTGCCCATTCCTGATCTTCGAGCTTTTTAATCAACCACTGATTTGCTGCGAAATAACTCTCTGCAAGTGACATATCAGTAACCCTGAAATATCGCCATGTATTCCAACCGATAAAGCCGAACCATGTTGTTTTGAAATATCCGACAAATTGATTCACCTTGCCAAAAGAAAGTGCACTCATAATCATATCTTGAGAATCGATGTGATTGGCGATTAGACAATTGCCGGCTGCGAGCCATATTTTCTCGCGCGTCGGCGTCTTCAGAGCTTTGGCATGCTCAAGATTCTTTATATTATCACAGCATACGAATCTGCCATCCTTGGCTACGATCGTACCGCGAGAAAACGCCATTTCGATATTTCTTTCGGATGCATGGGAACTTGTCAATATAAAGTCTGGGTCGAACTCGTCCCAAGCTGCGGCGAAAACACTCGCGACCTCGCCTTCGTTAACACCCTTTTCGAGCGTCCCATCGGCTCTCTTGATCCACCAATTTCCTTCGGGATAGCAATCTGGGAGTACCGCTACAGGGCCTGGCACGACATCCTCGCCGACCCCTGTCGTCGCGAGCGCAACGCTTACGACCTTCGGCATATTCGACGAGGCGATTCTTCGCGCGGTTGTAGCGTCCGGGCCGGTCACAATCCCCCAAATCGCGTCGTCGAATGGATCGTCATCAAGATTCCTCATAATAGCTTTGAGCTCTAGAATCGTATCGGCGTTGAATTCATCAGGCATCATCACAAATGCGACATATCTCGGCTTTTCCGAGGCGAGTGAGGCTTTTGCGGCGGCCGGGGTCGCTGCTATTATACCGACATCCGCCTCGCTGGAATGTTTTTCGGCGAGTTTTACTGCGACTTCGCTCCATTCGGAATCTTGCGCTGCTTTGGGTGAAATAACAATTGCATATTTGCTGCGCGCGGCATATTTCGCCGTAACATCGTCTGCCGGCACATCAGAAACGGCCCTCGGCCATTCCCACGTCTTCCAGAAATACACGCCTTCAGGCGAAGTCGACCAGCGGCTTTCATAAATTCTCGTCTCGGGTTTCGATGCATCGGCTTTCTCGGCGTAATCGAGAAACCAAATATCATCTTCGCGCTCTTTTTCTCCTGAAGCGAGCACTCTCCAGCGACCTCCCGACCAGACTTCGACCCAAGAATGATTGCCGGGAATAGTCGTCCAACAGCATCCTACTAGACGCGCCGGAATACCAAGCGCTCTGCAAGCATCGATTAGAATAATGGAAATTCCCGTGCACGACGCCATACCGATTCTCATAGAATGCCGCGGCGACTGACGCGCCTTATCGCGCCGAGTATCATAATGCACATTAATTATATCCCAAATAGTTCTATCTAACTTTACCGCCGCTTCGTAATTGTTTTGGCAGCCTTCGATGAGAGGCAAAAATCTTTCTCTAAACTCTTCGCGCCAATCATCGCGATCCTCATGAATTACGGAATATGGAAGAACATAATCGAGATAAATTTCATCGGGATATTTCTCGATTGCCCCGACTCGGGCGATTGCTGCAAGTTTGCAATTATTAGTAACATAAGCGCCATCAAGCGGTAAATCGCTTACTGGAGCATATTTATAAATAAAATCGACATCTCTTTCAAGCGATCCAAAAGCACTGAACATCCCGAAAACAACTGCTAGCATTAGGAATATTTTTTTCATCGCTTCTTACCTTCTCACTTACAAAACTAAACGATTAACATGCAGTCGCCATAAGAAAAGAATCTATAATTAGCCTTTACCGCCATTGCATACGAGCAAAGAACTCTCTCGCGACCTGCTAGCGCCGAAATCATCATAAGGAGAGTAGATTGCGGAAGATGAAAGTTCGTAAGCATTGCATCCGTGACCTTGAATTCAAAAGGCGGATATATGAAAATATTGCTAGCGCCAGACCCTGCGACTATCTTCCCGTCATTGGCGGCCGCAACAGTTTCAAGCGTTCTGACAGTAGTCGAACCGCAGCAAAAAACTCTTCCGCCCCTAGCTTTGCAAGCATTTATTTCGTCGGCTGTTTCGGGCGAGATCGTAAAAGCTTCAAAGTCCATGTGATGGTCTTCGATGTTTTGAGCTTTTACGGGGCGGAACGTCCCCGGGCCTACATGCAATGTTATGGAAACTCTCTTAACGCCCTTTTCTTCAAGCGAAGCGAAAATTTCCGGCGTAAAATGGAGCCCTGCAGTAGGTGCGGCAACTGAACCTACATGGCGAGCGTAGATAGTTTGATAACGCTCTCTATCTGCCTTTTCCTCTTCGCTAGTTCCCTCTCGCTTTACATAAGGAGGGACGGGCGTGTGGCCGATTTCATCGAGCAACTCCATTAAGGGCTTCGCGCACGAAAACTCGATTTTCCACATCCCGATTCCTTCAAGAGGTGAAATGAGTTTGGCTTTTAGCTCGCCTGCATTTCCAAATGAAGCGACTTGCCCTTCGCGGCATTTCCTCCCCGAGCCAACGATGCAATTCCAAACAACAGTATGTTCGCTAGATTCCGCCGATATGCCAGGCGCCGGGCTCACCAAGAGAATTTCAACCTGCCCGTGGGTATCTGGCCACTCGCCTATCAAGCGCGCAGGAAAAACTTTCGTATCGTTTACGACAAGCAAATCGTTCGGTTCGATGTAGTCGACGAAATCCTTAATGTGACGATGCTCCAGCACGCCCGTTGCGCGGTGGAGCACCATCATCTTTTCGGTACCGCGCTCCTCCACGGGATGCTGAGCAATCAACCGTTCAGGGAGCGGGTACCAAAAGAGAGATGTTTTCATCAGCCTAGCAAGTCAATAGTGCCATCATCAGAATTATCGGACGGAACCGAGAAACCGTTGGAAAGGTCAAGCTCTCCAAAATCGCCCGCGTCAGTTATACCGCCATCGACTGAAGTATCTCCGTCATCAGCGATTAGGACTGTCTCGGGGGCGATCATATCATCTTCATCTCCCTCATCGCCATTCTCGCCTTCTACGCCGCTTTCCTTTGCAGGAATGCCATAGAGTTCCTCATGGCGCTTGCGCTGCTCTTCACGAAGTTGCTCCATATCTTCGTCGGAAATAGTATCGCAAAGAGGAACAAGCTTGAGATAGCGATGGAGCGGGAAGCCTGTCCCGCCAGGGATGAGGTGACCAAGGATGACATTTTCCTTGAAGCCACGGAGCTCATCGACCCTGCCCATTGTCGCTGCCTCGGTAAGAACTCTGGTTGTATCCTGGAAGGATGCCGCAGAGATGAAGGAATCTGTCTCGAGGGCAGCCTTCGTGATACCCAAGAGCGCGGGCTGAGCTTCAGCAGGACGGCGGCCTTCTTCCATCATTCTCTCGTTGACCTTCAAGAAGGTCTGCCTTGTAATCTGCTCGCCCCACAGGAAGTCTGTATCGCCAGGGTTGGTGATACGTACCTTGCGAAGCATCTGGCGCACGATAATTTCGATGTGCTTATCGTTGATTTCTACGCCTTGCAGACGGTATACTTGCTGAACTTCATTGACGAGGTATTTTTCGAGTTCCTGGGGACCGGAGACTTCGAGAATTTCCTGAGGAATGACAGGGCCTTCAGTGAGCTGCTGGCCTTTCTTCACGCGGTCGCCCTTGAATACGACGATCTGCTTGCCCATCGGAATAAAGTGCTCTTCGACAAGGCCCGTCACTTCGTCGACGACTTTCACGCAACGCTTGCCACGTACATTTTCACCGAACTCGATGACGCCTTCGATCTTCGCGATTTCAGCGGCATCTTTAGGCTGACGCGCTTCGAAAAGCTCTGCGACACGCGGAAGACCACCGGTAATATCACGGGTCTTTGCAGCTTCACGAGGAGTCTTCGCAAGAAGCATGCCAGGCGTTGCCTTCTGACCATCACGAACCATGACGATAGCGCCGGTAGGAATATCGTGCGAGTCGAGCATCCTATCACCATCGCGAATTTCGATTCTCGGATGGAGATTGGATTCGCTCGTAGGAAGAACGACTAGCGTCTTGGCTCCAGTCGAACGATCTGTCTCGGTCTTGACCGATATATCTTCTTCGAAGTCGAAGAACGCAATCGTACCGGCCGATTCCGAAAGAACAGGAACAGAGTGAGGATCCCAAATTGCGACCTTCTGGCCCTTCTTGACCGCTTCACCATCTTCAACGAGAAGCGTGGTGCCCATTTGCAGCTGATAGGTATCTTTAGAGCCGTCGGAAATCTGAATTTCGAGCGTGCCGTTCTTGTTAAGAACAACTTCCCTGCCTTCATCATTGCGCACTCTTCTTACATCGACGAAACGAGCGACACCATCAGACTTCAAGACAATCTCAGGCACCTTCGCTGTTGCGGAAGCCGTACCGCCGATGTGGAACGTTCTCATCGTCAACTGCGTACCAGGTTCGCCGATGGATTGCGCTGCGATAATGCCGACCGCCGTGCCGATTTCCACCTGCTTACCAGTAGAAAGATCGCGGCCATAGCACTTTGCGCACATACCGTGTTCGGCATCGCACGTAAGGCCAGAGCGAATCCAAATCTTTTCTACACCGAGCGAATTGATCTTTGCCGCTGCTTCCTCATCGATAATCTCGTTCGCTGGCACGATTACATCGGCAGGATTGCGCGGATTGAATATATCGTAAAGAGCAGTTCTTCCAAGAACACGATCGCCAAGCGAAATTTTGACTTCATCGCCTTCAATAATCGCCTCGACTTCAATACCGTTTACAGTATTGCAATCTTCTTGCGTAATGATGACATCTTGCGATACGTCAACGAGCTTGCGAGTAAGGTAACCTGCGTCAGCGGTCTTAAGAGCAGTATCGGCAAGACCTTTACGCGCACCGTGAGACGAAATGAAGTATTCCAAAACGCTCAAGCCTTCACGGAACGACGCTGTAATAGGACGCTCGATAATATCGCCGGAAGGGTTAGACATCAGGCCACGCATACCAGCGAGCTGACGAATCTGCAACTTCGAACCACGAGCCTTGGAATCCGCGAACATGTATACAGGGTTGAGTTCGGTCGGGTTCGGGTTCTCGGGCGAAATATTCCTATCGATCGTCTTATAAAGCGCATCACCGATCTTTTCGGTTGTCGCCGCCCAAATATCGACGATCTTGTTGTGGCGTTCGCCATCGGTGATGATACCCTGCTGGAATTGCTGTTGAACCTTCTCGGCTTCATTGCGAGCCTTGGCGATTTCGGCATCCTTATCCTTCGGGCGAATCATATCCTTAAGACCCATCGACGCGCCAGATACCGTTGCGAAACGATAACCGAGCTCTTTAAGCTTATCGATAGCCTGAACCGTGAAATCGTGACCCGCTACCTTATGGCAATCGAGAATGAGCTGGCCGATTGTAGACTTCGAGCACTTATCATTCCAAAAGCCCATGTTTTCAGGCCAGACATTATTGAAGATTACTCTTCCTGCCGTCGTTTCGATCGTGCGCTTCTTAGGCTCGCCGTGAGGACGGCCTTCCATCATATAGTCGGGGTTGCGATAACGAATACGCGTGTGATAGCCGATTGCCCCTTCAGCAAGAGCAAACTCTACTTCGCCGATATCGTTAAAGAGCGGCAGGTGTTCCTGGCTGCAATCCGTCTTGCCGGCGATCTTTCCTGCTAGCTTATCCTGCTGTGAAGGAACTGTGAGGAAGTATAGCCCTAAGCAGACGTCTTGTGTAGGCGTCATTACAGATTTGCCCGAAGCCGGCGAAAAGATCGAGGTTGATGCAAGCATCATCAACTTCGATTCCATCTGCGCTTCGATAGATAGCGGAACGTGTACAGCCATCTGGTCGCCGTCGAAGTCGGCGTTGAATGGCGTACAGACCATCGGGTGAAGCCTAATTGCCTTGCCTTCTACTAGAACAGGTTCAAACGCCTGGATAGATAGACGGTGCAAGGTAGGCGCGCGGTTCAAGAATACGGTCTTATCCTTTGTGACCTCTTCGAGAATCGCCCAGATCTGATCGTCGTGACGTTCGATCATCTTACGCGCGGTCCTTACAGTGTGGCAAATTCCGCGCTCCTTGAGAATCCTAATGATGAACGGTTCGAATAGGCGAAGCGCCATTTCTTTCGGAATGCCGCACTGCGGGAACCTGAGTTCCGGCCCGACTACGATTACCGAACGGCCCGAGTAGTCGACGCGCTTACCGAGCAAGTTCTGACGGAAACGGCCCGTCTTGCCCTTCAGAATTTCGGAAAGCGATTTCAACGCTCTATTGCCGGGACCCGTTACCGCGCGACCATGACGTCCGTTATCGAATACCGCATCGACTGCTTCCTGAAGCATGCGCTTTTCGTTGCGAATAATTACATCCGGCGTCTTGAGCGCGAGGAGGTTGCGAAGACGGTTGTTGCGGTTGATTACACGGCGATAAAGATCGTTCAAATCGCTCGTAGCGAAGCGTCCGCCTTCTAGCGGAACAAGTGGCCTCAATTCCGGAGGAATGACGGGCAATACGTCAAGAACCATCCATTCGGGCTTTGCGCCGGAAGCACGGAAGCCTTCTACGACCTTCATGCGCTTGGATATTTTCTTGCGATTCTGCTTCGAGCGCGTTCCTTCCATCTGGTCCTCGAGCTCTCTCATCAAATCATCGAGATCGAGTTTCCTCAGAAGCTTTCTGATAGCCTCGGCGCCCATCTCCGCACGGAATTCGTCATTATACTTTTCCTGTGCGTCGAGATATTCTTGGTCGGTAAGAATCTGGCCTTCCTTGAGAGGCGTCTCTCCAGGTTCGGTGACAATCCAATCCTGATAATAAAGCACGCGCTCGAGTTCCGTCGTGGTCTTATCGAGCAAAAGACCCATGCGCGAAGGCGAACACTTGAAGAACCAAATGTGGCTCACAGGAACTGCAAGTTCGATATGGCCCATGCGCTGACGACGAACAGCCGCGAGTGTAACTTCTACTCCGCAGCGATCGCAGATCATGCCTTTATTCTTGATTCTCTTGTACTTTCCGCAAGCGCACTCCCAGTCCTTGGTAGGTCCGAAAATCTTTTCGCAGAATAGACCGTCTTTTTCCGGACGATACGTTCTATAGTTGATCGTCTCGGGGTTTTTGACTTCACCGTGCGACCAGCTACGGATAATTTCGGGGGAGGCAAGCTGAACCTTTACGGCATCATAATGCGCATTGGCATCGTAAGAACCGCCGAATATCGAAGAAGCAATGTAAGGATTCATGTTTCTAAAATCTCCTTTCAGTATTTGTTATTCTTAGAGGTTCAGCGCGCCAGCGAGCAAGTCGTCAACAGCAGTTGCAGCCTGAACCGGCGTGGATGTTTCCTTAACGTTCCTGCGGTGAATCGAATCTTCGCCGCCGAGAAGCTGTGTATCAAGGCATAGACCCCTGAGTTCGTGAATGAGAACCGAGAAGGATTCCGGCATGCCCGAATCGAGCACGTTCGTTCCTTTGACGATTGATTCGTAAATTCTCGTTCTTCCGCTTACGTCGTCAGACTTGACGGTCAAGAGTTCCTGAAGCGCGTAGGCTACGCCGTATGCTTCGAGAGCCCAAACTTCCATTTCGCCCATTCTCTGTCCGCCGAGCTGGGCTTTACCGCCGAGTGGCTGCTGGGTTACTAGCGAGTAAGGACCGACCGCACGCGCGTGGAGCTTATCCGTAACAAGGTGGTGCAACTTAAGCATATAGATGACGCCAACTACTACCTTCTGTTCGAATGGCTCGCCTGTGAGACCATCATAAAGGACCGTCTTGCCTTCCGGCGTAATCCAGCTCTGCGCACCTTCGTCCTTTTCTTGCACTTCGCGTGCTTTACGAAGAAGATCGTCGATTTCGCTTTCCTGAACGCCATCGAACACGGGTGTGGCAGCATGCATTCCGAGATATCTGCAAGCGAGCCCTAGGTATGTCTCGAACAACTGCCCGAGGTTCATACGGCTAGGCACGCCCAGCGGGTTCAAAACGATATCTACTGGGCGGCCATCAGGCAGGAACGGCATATCGCAGCTCGGCAGAATCCTCGAAACTACGCCTTTGTTACCGTGACGACCGGCCATCTTATCGCCGACAGAGAGATTCTTCTTGTCTACCAGGAACACGCGGACCTGCTTGACGACTTCGCCATCGCCGCCCAAATCACCGAATAGGCTATCTTCATCAGATTGCGCCGCATCGGTGAGCTCGGCGAATTTTTCGTCGAATGGCTCGAGAAGCGAAAGAACCTTATCCTTCGCTGGGCCTTCCTCCATATCCCAACGGGCATGAGCCTTGGCAAGCACTGCAAGCTGCGATTTCTTGATCTTCTTGTTCGCAGGAATTATGATATCGCCGGTTTCGGTATCGGTTACATCCGCAGGAAGCTTTTCGTTCATCAACGATTCGGCGAGCTTCGCAACGACTTCACGCTCTAGCTGCGCGAGCTGATTCTTGCGTTTCTTCTCCGCATCGGATTTAGTGCGCTTGTTGCCGCCTTCGCCGCTTTCGGATTCAAGCTCGACATCCTGGCTCGTGGAAACCTGAACGCCCATTACCACACCAGTCGTGCCGGGCGGCACCACGAGCGACGTATCGCGAACATCCGCCGCCTTCTCGCCGAAGATCGCTCTCAAGAGGCGCTCTTCCGGCGAAAGTTCAGTCTTGCTCTTCGGCGTTACCTTACCGACTAGAATATCGCCAGGCTTTACTTCCGCGCCTACGCGAATAATACCATCGGAGCCAAGGTTCTTCAGCGCTTCTTCGCCTACATTCGGAATATCGTTGGTGATTTCTTCCGGGCCCAACTTCGTATCGCGCGCGCCGCATTCGAACGTGACAATGTGAAGCGATGTAAGCGCGTCATCGTGAACGAGACGTTCATTTACCAAAATAGCGTCTTCGAAGTTATAACCTCTCCAGCTCATGAAGGCTACGAGCAGGTTCTTGCCTAACGCAAGCTCGCCTTGATCTGTCGCTGGACCATCCGCGAGGCAGTCGCCAGCCTTGACTTGCTGGCCGCGCTTGACAATCGGCTTTTGGTTAAAGCATGTGCCGGAGTTGCAACGGCGGAATTTCTGTAGGTCGTAACGCCATACGCCATTTTCAGGGTCGCCTTTGAAGCGGTTTTCCCCTTCTGGCAAATTGCCATCCTTCGTGACCATGATCAACTCTGCCGAAACATACGCGACTACGCCATCGGCGAGTGCCGTTACAATAACCTGTGAATCGCGCGCAGATACTTCTTCTAGTCCTGTCCCGACATAAGGACGCTCCGTCTTCATCAGCGGCACGCCCTGACGCATCATGTTCGCGCCCATTAGCGCACGGTTCGCGTCATCGTGTTCGAGGAACGGAATCAAGCCTGCCGCAATCGAAATAACCTGCATCGGCGCAACGTCCATGTATTGCACTTCTCTTGCGGGCTTTTCGCAGAACTCAGTCTTGAATCGGCATGTTACCCTGGCTTCGGCAAATGTCATATCGGCATTGAGCGGCGCATTCGCCTGCGCAATAACAAACTGCTCTTCGTTATCGGCACTCAAATATTCGATTTCATCCGTTACCTTTCCGCCAATCACCTTGCGGTATGGAGTTTCGATAAAACCAAAGCGGTTGATCTTTGCATATATGCCCAAGCTCGAAATTAGACCGATGTTCGGCCCTTCAGGCGTTTCGATCGGGCAAATTCTTCCGTAGTGCGAGGGGTGGACGTCGCGAACTTCAAAGCCTGCTCTTTCACGTGAAAGACCGCCGGGACCGAGTGCCGATAGACGCCTCTTGTGGGCAAGCGCCGAAAGCGGGTTCGTCTGGTCCATGAACTGCGAAAGCTGCGAGCGCGCAAAGAAGTCGGTGACTACCGCGCTAAAGGTCTTGGAGTTCACAAGCCTGCTGGGCGTCAGCGCCGTCTGCCCGTCATGAACAGTCATACGCTCGCGAATCAATCTCTCGGTTCTCGCGACTCCGATACGGCACTGGTTTTCGAGCAATTCGCCCGTCGTGCGGATGCGGCGGTTGCCGAGATGGTCGATATCGTCAATCTGATCTTTGCCGACGAATATCTTAAGAAGTAGACGAACAGCTTCGATTACATCAATACCGGATTCATGAAGGGTCCTTAAATTTTCGTCGATCTTGCCTTCGAGTTTGAGGCGCTTGTTGATCTTGTGGCGGCCTACCAAACCTAAATCGTAATGTGCCCTATCGTGGAAAAGACGCTGAATCATCGCCTTCGCGTTTGACGCTGTCGGCGGATCGCCCGGCCTCATCCTCTTGTAAATCTCTTTAAGAGCATCTTCTTCGTTGTGGATGCCCATCTTCGCATCTTCGCGAAGAGTCTTGATCAACGTGCCGTTATCGACAGATACATCGACGACTTCTACTTCATTGATTCCCGCCTGCGCAATCTGGGTCATCATCGCCGGTGTAACAGGGTCATAGCGGCGGGCAATTACCGCCTGCGAATCTGTATCGACGAGGTCATCCTTCATTACTAGAAGGCGAAGATCTTTATCGGCATATTCCTTATCTGTAGAAAGGCGCTTGAACTCGTAGAAGAGCTCCATCAAAACTTCATCAGAACCATATCCGAGCGCTCTCAGGAGCGTTGTCGCGTAAAATTTACGGCGACGGCGCCTCTGATCCATAAAGCACCACATGATATCGTTCGTATCGAACATGATTTCAATCCAGCTGCCGCGATCGGGAATAATCCTTACCGACAAAAGCGCCTGACCATTGGCGTGAATCTGGCGCTCGGTAGAAATACCCGGCGAACGGTGCAACTGCGAAACGATTACACGCTCTGCACCATTGATCACGAAGGTGCCATCAGGCGTCATAATCGGCATCTCGCCCATGAAAACTTCTTCTTCTCTTACCGCGTCGCCTTCTTTAAGACGGAACGTCGCCTTGAGCGCGCGCGAATACGTTACGCCATCCATCAACGCCTGTAAATACCCTTGGCGCTCATGCTCGAAGCGATAGCCTACGAAATCGAGAACATACTTGCCGTCAAACGAGGAAACAGGGAATATTTCCTTGAAAATCGCCTGCAAGCCCTTGTTTTCGCGCTTGTTCGCAGGTACATCAACCTGCAAGAAGTCCTCGTACGACTCGGTCTGAATCGCTATCAGGTTCGGTGGTGTTTCGCTCATCCCATGGAGATGACCGAATATTTTTCGTTCTGCACTCATCGTTATTTGCCCTTTTATGATGAAATCACCTAATTTTTCCCCAAATAAGCCTGAAGTATGGTAAACAGCCATTTTGTTAACGGTGCACAATTTGGGTTGTGGGCGTATATTTTATCATATTTTCCCCCTTGCGACAAGTAGGAAAATATGATAAAATATCCGCCCATTGTTGGGACCCGTAGCTCAGTCGGTCAGAGCAGGTGACTCATAATCTCCGGGTCGTGGGTTCAAGTCCCGCCGGGTCCACCATATTTAACTCCTTGAAAATCCCGTGAAAACGGGATTTTCTATTATTTATAGACATTTTCGCTATTTTTGAGCTCCGCGGCAATTGGCTTTTCCCGCCGCCTCTTCTTGTATTACTTTGCCTCGGCTCGCGCTAAGCTTAGTCGAGCGCGAACCAAAAATTTTACCTCGCAAATCTCTTCTGCGGCCTCCCCCCACACCCTAGCGCATTATAAATTTAGTGTCGCGGTGAAAGCAAAAGCGGAAGGTTGTGGAGAGCAAAAGCGGAATGGCGGTTTGGGGATTGTTAAGCGGGCTTCAGCGACAGATTATGCCTGTTTTTATTGGGTGTTGTCGATGAAGCGCACTCCCTAAGGCCCCC
>JAFSMR010000073.1 GCA_017447805.1 Kiritimatiellia bacterium
ATTGATTATCAATGTCGGGAATGTATTGTAGGCATTGACCGTGCTGCCTTGACCGTTGATGGTAAGATTCTTGTCAATCGTAACCGATTCAGAGACACCGCGCGAGAGCGTGATCGTATCGCCCGCGCTTGCGGCATCGATTGCCTGAGCGAGGGTGGGGTAGGATACTCCGCCGACCGTCGCAGCGGCGTTCACATAGAGACCATAAGTCTCATTCTGCGTCTCAAGCGTCCCGCGAACGCCGATATCAGAGCCGTTGACATTAACGGTGGTAGAAACCTTGTTGTTCGTAGAATCAACCTTCGCAATCCGGTCGCCAACTGCGGGAGCAGTGGGGAGGCCAGCCGTGATTTTATAGGAATCCTTGCTGCACGAAAGAACTCCAGTATATTCAGAAACATCGTTGAAAACGAAGTACTCATTGAACGTGTTTGTGAAGTTGCCCGAGCCCGTCAGCTTTGCGAAGGTGTAGGTCTTGCCAGTGGAGCCACTGTTTATAGTGACAGCGCCGTCAAGCTGAACGGTCGCCGCAATTGTATGATTATCAAATGGCAGAACATGGTGAGTTCCTGTCAGCCCCTTAAGAACGATTGTAGTCTCTGCGTCAGTACCAATTAGATATACAGGAACATCAGAAGAGCTGTTATTGCTGCTTATCTCAATGGTGCCAGGGCCGAAGTAGCCACCAGCGACATTCCAGTTGGTCATATCGCCGGGCAGAGTAAGTGTGCAGCCGCTTGCCACGCGGATGCCGCCAGAAACCGTGCCAGGCGTATAGTCCGTGTTCGATGCCGGTGCTGTCGTGTATCCGAACCAAATGGTCTTATTGGTCATTTTAAGAGAGCCAGTGAAATCGCTCCACTTAGAGCCGACAACGATAAGTGCTCCGCCATTGCTATCGCACTGGAGAATACCAGAACCTTTCAATTCCGAAGTATGAACATAAGACCAGCCACCACTAGAATTAAACGAATAGCCGTTGTTCAGGTTGAGAGCATAGGTGTAGCTGTCATTTTCAAGTTCGATAATGGGAGTATTTGCAAGCGTGCACTGCTTCTTGGCGAAGTGCCCCTGAATGCCGGAGAAGCGGAGCGTGGAGCCTGCATTACCATATGCGGTGGGATCGAAGTTTGACCAGCCAGTGCGACCCTTGAGCCAAACGGTGCCAGTCCAATCTTCAGATGAGAAGGCGCCGGAAGGAAGAGCATCAATATCGGTTGCGCCGACAGCAACGACAACGCCACTTCCGGTGACGGCGGTAATGCTCGATCCGAGTTTGACGGGCATGCCGCCGGTGACGGTGAGGGTGGTGCCGGCGACTGTTATTGTCGTATCATAAGGGAATACGAGATTGGAAGCAGCTGTCGCATCAGCAACCGGAAGAACCGCCGTCGCAGTCGGGACATTGACGAAGTAGTTGTTTGTGGTATCTGCTGTAGCAACCGTGTTCAAAGCAGAAACGCTGTTGCCTGACGCCGACAAGACCGCCGACACCGGCATCACAAAGTTCTGACGCCCTGCGCTGTCAAGCGGCCAATCGGTATCGCTGACATAGATGGCGACGCTGATGATTACAAGGTCGGTCATGGAGCCGAGCGAGCCTGTTGATCCGGAGAGGCCGCCGCCGATCAGAACCTTGTCGTACGTCTGCGTTCCATAGAGTCCGTTGTTGCCGCTTCCGCCATAGACGATGGTGCCGCCAGAAGTGCCATTGCCGACGTCTTCATAAAGGTGGAAGCCGTTCTGGAGCTTACCGGCGTTGACCTGGGTCGCAGCGAATGTGCGGGTCGTGTTAGCGTCGGCGACAGTCGAAACTGTGCCGTCGTAGGTAGCGGTGCTCCAGGCGCCGCTGGTGCCGTTGACGCCGCCGGTGGAGAGCCCGCCGGACTTGAGATAGACGCCTGTGTAGTAGCCCGTGGAGCCGCCGAGCGCTACGAGCACGCGGTCGCTTGCGGCTGTCTCGTCGAGGTTCTTGACGGTGAAGACGGTGGTGATGTAGTTGTACGTCTTGTCCACCGTGAACTTGATACCGCCAGAGCCGGAGCTCGAGATTGTCACGGTGCCGTCTTCGTTGACGGTGTTGCCGTTGACGTCGAACGTGACGCCGTTTCTTGTCGTGGCGTCGTCGAAGTCGCCGTTCCATACGGCGAGCGGGGTCGCCGCCGATACCACACTCGCCGCAAAACAGAGACATGATGTCATTACGAGCATGCGTACATTACGCGAAGATATTCTAATTGACAATCCTTTTAGTTTATTCATATTACAATAATTCCTTCTTTAAAAATTTGTAAAAAAAGTGATAAAAATAGCACATATCCCGGTATTTTGGATATGAGCGATTGTGGATTATGCAAAAATGAGGCTGTTAAATGTTCAAAATGCCTTGCCCCCCCCCCCCCCCCCTATGGACGGGAATGCGGCAAAACCGGCGGTATTTACTATGTTAAACCCTCTCATCTGACCAACACTATTAGCACAATTTTCGGGACTATTATACCATATTTTCATCAGGCTTTCAATATACCGTGGTATAGTAAAGTAAATTTGCGCGCCTTCGTCGACTAGAAATTAGAAATTAGGAATTAGGAATTAGTAGTTAGCAGTTAGCAGTTAGCAGTTAGCAGTTGGCAGTTAGCAGTTAGTAGTTCCTAATTCATAATTCATAATTTCTAATTCCTAATTCCTAATTTCTAATTTCATTCATTGGCTGTTCCATTTACAAGGAAAATATGCTATAATATCCACCATCATGGAACTAGAACTATCTAATCTTAGCGCCATATCTCCGATTGACGGGCGATATGCAGGCAAATGCGAGGAATTCCGCGAGGTATTTTCCGAATACGGCTTAATCAAGCGCCGCGTTTTAGTTGAATGCAAGTGGCTGGAAGCCCTCACGGCAGCAAAAGAAATAAAAGAAGCCAAACGCTTGACCTCCGATGAGCGCAAAGCGCTTATGGCAATAGCCGAAGGTTTCTCGCTCGAAGATGCAAAGAGAGTAAAAGAGATCGAGCGAACAACGAACCATGATGTCAAAGCGGTAGAATATTTTCTCAAGGAGAAAGTCGCGCAGACGAGTCTGGAATCCCGCAGCGAATTCATACACTTTGCGTGCACTTCAGAAGATATCAACAATATGTCGCACGCGCTTATGCTGCGCGACGGCAAGAAGATTCTGACGAGCGCGATGAGCGAGTTGACAAAAAAAATCAAGAGCCTCGCGCGCACTTGGGCAAACATAAGCATGCTCGCCCACACCCACGGCCAGCCAGCTTCCCCTACAACCGTCGGCAAGGAGCTCGCAGTCGTCGCCGCGCGCCTCGAGCGTCAGATTGGCGAAATAGAGAGAATCGAAATGCCGGCAAAAATGAATGGCGCAGTCGGCAATTTCAACGCACATCTATCGGCGTATCCCAATGTCGATTGGCCTACTCTAGCCAAAGGTGTAATCGAATCGCTGAAGCTAAAGCAAAATCTTCTAACGACACAAATCGAATCGCATGATGGAATCGCCGAACTCTTTGACGCAATCTGCCGCTTTAACAGCGTTTTACTGGATTTCGACAGAGATGTTTGGATGTATGTATCGATGGGATATTTCAAACAGCGCACTATAAAGGGCGAAGTCGGCTCTTCGACAATGCCCCACAAAGTCAACCCGATCGATTTTGAGAATTCCGAAGGCAACTTGGGTCTGGCGAACGCAATCCTCGGCTTCATGGCGAGGAAGCTGCCGATTTCGAGAATGCAGCGCGACCTCACAGATTCCACTACCCTTCGCAATATGGGCGTTGGCTTTGCCTATACCCTCATCGCAATCCGCTCTACTCTCAAAGGTCTTGGGAAGCTGGAATTGAACGAAGCGCGCCTTGCGGAAGATCTGGATTGCAATTGGGAAGTTCTCGCAGAGCCAATCCAAACCGTGATGCGCAAAGTCGGTATGGATCACCCTTACGAAAGATTGAAAGAGCTTACTCGCGGACGCAGAGTTACCGCGCAAATCATGCGCGATTTTATTGAAGCGCTACCTCTGCCCGACGAAGACAAGTCGCGCCTCAAAAAGATGACGCCCTCAAGCTACACCGGCATAGCGGCGAAACTCGCGAAAATCTAACACTCTTTCAATCAAGGCAAATATCAAAATGTCAAAGAACGCAAAAACGATAGAAGGCGGTATTCTTAGCGCAAAAGGATTCAAGGCTTGCGGAATAGGCGCTGAAATCAAATACAAAGGACGCAACGATGTCGCGCTGATCGTGGCATCAAAGCCCTGCGCGGCGGCAGCCGTCTTCACTACGAATAAAGTAGCTGCGGCACCCGTCCTCTATGACCGCGAAATCGCGAAAAAAGGCAAGGCGCAGGCGATTTTGGCGAATTCCGGCTGTGCGAATGCTTGCACAGGACGCAAAGGGATGGAAGATGCCCTGTCTAGCGCAAAAGCCGTTGCGAAGGAATTGAAAATCGATTCATCGCTCGTATTCGTCGCATCAACCGGTGTAATCGGGCGCCCCCTTCCCATGGATCGCCTCGTTTGCGGAATCAAAAAAGCCGCCTCGTCGCTCGGCACTGCAAATGAAGATGCGCTGAATGCCGCAAAGGCGATTATGACAACCGATACCAAGCCGAAGCAAGCTGCAGCACAAGTGAAAATCGGCTCGAAAATCGTCACTGTCGGCGGAATGGCCAAAGGGTCTGGAATGATCGAGCCGAACATGGCAACGATGCTTGGTTTCATTACGACAGATGCCGCGATTACCCCTTCGATGTTAAAGCGCGCAATCAAACTTGCGATTGCCAAAAGCTTCAACAGAGTCGTTGTGGACGGGGACGAGTCGACCAACGATTCGCTCTTCCTCCTAGCGAGCGGTGAAGCCGGCAACAAGCCAATCGATAAAGCCGGCGCCGATTTCGATTCATTCATGAGCGCGCTTACGCTCGTAGCGGCAAGCCTCGCGCGGCAAATGGCCAAAGATGGCGAGGGCGCTACGAAATTCGTAACCGTGAACGTGAAAGGCGCAAAGACCCAGTCCGATGCCGAACGCGCCGCACGCGCAATCGCGAAATCTCCGCTCGCCAAAACAAGCTGGTTCGGCAAAGACCCCAATTGGGGCAGAGTTCTTGCCGCGGCAGGCTATTCCGGCGCCGATGTGGAAGATATGAAGGCAGAAGTCTACTATGGCAATGAATGGGCTTTCAAAAAAGGCAAAGTCGCCGATTGCGCTCAGCTTGAAAAACTAGAAGAGGTAATGCAATCAGATGAACTTGCAGTAACCGTAAAGTTGAATCTCGGCAAATACGAAGCTACAATCTATACATGCGATTTCTCGCTTGATTATGTTCACATAAATGCCGACTACACTACCTGAAGAGATATGGAAAAAAGACTTCTTGAATTCGCACAATGCGCAATAGACGAAGCATTGCCTTCTGAAGGCGAACGACCTGAATCTCTTGCGAGCGCAATTCGTTACGCTGTTGGAGTCGGCGGCAAGCGCATCCGTCCGCTAATCGCCCTCGGCGCCGCGATTGCCGCAGGCGGCAAAACAGAAGATGCGAAATGGCCCGCGGCGGCAATCGAATTTCTACACAACTATACTCTTATCCACGATGATTTGCCGGCAATGGATAATGATTCCGAGCGCCGCGGCATGCCGACAGTCTGGGTAAGATTCGGCGAAGCCAACGCGATTTTGGCAGGTGACGCCCTACAAGCGCTCGCATTCAAAGTTGCCGCCAAAGCGCCGCGAAATCGACAACAAATTCTGGATGCTCTTTCAGATGCGGCCTATGGAGTCGTTCAAGGTCAAGTAGAAGATATCGAACACTCGAAAGACTTGGAGTATATCTATACCCATAAAACCGCCGATTTGTTTATAGCTGCGGCAAAAATGGGCGCACTAGCCGCAAACGGAGATTCTACAATTGTAGAAAAGCTTGCGCTCTTTGCAAAGAACCTCGGGCTGGCATTCCAATATCAAGATGATATACTCGACGGCGATTACCCGGTTTCTTGCGAAGAAACTTATAAAAGATCTGTGGATTGCACGCAAAAAGCTCTCGCGGCGCTGGAAAATCTACCGGGCGATACTACTTTCTTGAAGAATCTTGCAAATAAATTATTAGGAAGAAAAATATAATGTCTGATCTGTTTAAACTCGATAAATCTTCTTGCGTCAAATGCGGTGCGTGTGTAAAAGATTGTGCTTTCAAGGCTCTTAAACTATCGAATGAAGGGTATCCCGAAATTCCTCAAGAAGCAACCTGCATGAAGTGCCAGCATTGCTTTGCGATATGCCCCAAGGGTGCGATTGTTTTTGACGGCAAAAGGCCACAAGATTCCATCGAAACAAAAAATCTAGAGTTGCCAAACGCAATTGCAGTTGAAAATTGGCTTAGAACCCGGCGCTCTTGCAGGTTTTTCAAAGATGAAGATGTCAATCAAAATCTTATCGATAAAATCCTCAAGACTCTCGGCAATGTGCCGACCGGTTGCAATGCGCGCTCATTGACCTTTACTTGCATCTCTACGCGCGAGGCGATGAATGGATTTCGCCAAGATTTCCTGCATGCGATCGAAGAACATCGCGAAGGCAATAAATTGTTGCCGCGCTGGCTGGCGTTGCCGGCGATTCTCTTGAGAAAAGGCGTGGAAGATATTTTCTTCAGGGGTGCGCCCTCGATGCTTATTGTCTCTTCAGATGAAACAGCTCCCGGCGTAACGACCCCGAATGAAGATGTCATCGCCGCTTGTACGTATTTCGAAATGCTCGCAGAAGCGAATGGACTGGCAACTTGCTGGTGCGGATTTCTCAAAATGATCACGAAAGAAATTCCGGAAATCCTCGAAAAGACTACGGGACTCAGGCGCACTACACCATTCTATGCCATGCTTTTCGGCTTTCCTAAAGTAAGATATCCAAGAAGCGTGCAACGCGATAGCTACGCAAATATCATCTATCGCCGCTAACTGCCGCCAGATGCCGGGGGATTGCCTGCAAACCTCGCCACATATCTTTTTTCACCTTTATCTGCTCGACGGAATTTCTGGTGAATTTCAAGATATATTTTGGCGAGTAAGAGATTAAAAGATCCTCGCCTTTATCGCCTTTTATCCAGTCGCCTGGCTTTGCGCTGCGACCTGGGAAAAATTTCTTTAACGCATTCCCCCCCAGCACAACATAAGATTTCGCATCAGGGAATGGCCGCGAATAAACGATTGGCGCAGATTTAGAATCTTTCCCGAGTTTCGAAACAATCTTTTCCATCATTTCTTGCGCTTCCCCTTCCAACGGACGATCGTGTAGGAATACGTATTCCAATCTGGTTGCGCCATCCAAAGCCTTCTTTTCGCTCTTTACTTCTTCTTTAACAGTTTCTATAGGCCGAGTCGCCCTTTCGATCGCCTCGCCGGGATCTTTCTCCAAAGGCGAGGCGACCTCGAGCGGCTTCAACAATTGCCTATCGATACCTACAAGCCGAACGCCGAGTTCGCTTTCAAGGGCCAACTCGGCTTCGAGCGCTTCAAGTATGCAATCTAAAGTTTTCACGCCTTCTTCGGCTTGTTGTAGCCGTAAGGATTCATGCTTTGCCATCTCCAAGAATCTTCGCACATTTCGGCGATACCTCTCTTCGCCTTCCAGCCGAGTTCCTTGCGGGCGAGCGCAGGATCTGCCCAGCATTCTGCGATATCGCCAGGACGGCGCGGGCTGATTTTATAAGGGACTTTCCTGCCGCTTGCCTTCTCGAACGCCCTTACGATTTCAAGAACGGAATAGCCATTGCCCGTTCCGAGATTGTATATCTTAAGCCCGATTTTGCGCTTCGATTTTTCGAGCTTTTCGATCGCTTTGAGATGGCCGATCGCGAGGTCCACAACATGAATATAATCGCGAACGCCCGTGCCATCCTTCGTTGGATAATCATCTCCGAATACATTGAGTTCGCTCAGACGGCCAACCGCTACTTGCGCTACATAAGGAAGAAGATTGTTCGGAATGCCGGCAGGGTCTTCACCAATCAAGCCGCTCTTGTGTGCGCCAATCGGGTTGAAGTATCTGAGCAAAATAACATTCCATTCTGGGTCTGCTTTCTGGACATCCTTGAATACCTGCTCCATCATAAGCTTCGTCCAGCCATAGGCATTGGTGCAACCTGGCGTCGGGAAATCTTCACGAATCGGCACGGACTGCGGCTGGCCGTAGACCGTCGCGGAAGATGAAAAGACGATGTTCTTGCAGTTGTGCTCGGCCAGGCACTTTAGAAGAGTAAATGTTCCGCCGAGATTGTTTGCATAATATTTGAGAGGAATCTTTGTCGATTCGCCTACAGCCTTGAGCGCGGCGAAATGAATCGTCGCCTGGAAAGGCCCTTCCTTGTCGAGTACCTTGTTCAACCCTTTTTCATTGCGGATATCGACTTTGTAGAATGTTGGCTTCTTGCCGGTGATTTGTGCCACGCGCTCGAGAGATTTCTTCGAGCTGTTGCAAAGATTATCTACGACAACTACCTCATGCCCGGCATTCAAAAGTTCTACAACAGTATGGCTGCCAATATAGCCTGCTCCGCCAGTTACCAGAATTTTCATGTTTGGATTTTCCTTTCTTTTTTCTTTGGTTAAATCATACTTGGTGTACATCGAGTTGCGGGAAAGGAATCTGGATTCCTTCCTTGTCAAATGCCGTCTTCACCGCCTTGATTGCCTCGGCGTGGACGTGCCAATAATCCTTTGTCTTGACCCAAGGCCTTACGACAAGCGTAACTTGAGAATCGTCGAAGGAGCTTGGCGCAACGCGAATCGCCGGCTCCGTCAAAACTTCCGGAATCGCGAGGACCGCATTCTTCGCGACCTCCACGGCCTTCGCAATATTTTCGCCGTATGCGATACCGACAGTCAAATCCACTCTTCGTTTATCGAGCGCGGAATAATTGGTAATCGGGCCGCCCCACGCGCTTTTGTTCGGAACTACGATCTTTTTGTTATCGGGTGTGGCAAGGACTGTCGCCATCATGTTTACTTCGATTACAGAACCCGAAAAACCCGCGATCTCTACGAAATCGCCTGTTTTGAACGGCTCGTTCAAAGCGATCATCATACCCGAGGCGAGATTCCCCAATGATTCCTGAAATGCGAAGCCGAGTATGAAACCCGTTACGCCCAAGCCTGCAATGAGAGGGCCGACATTTACCCCTAGGCGACTTAAAACCATAACGATCAAAATCGCCCAGCAACCTTTCGAGACTACGCTTGAAGCGAAATCTGAAAACAGAGTTTTCTTCTTGCCTCCGCGCGTGAAAGCTTTTGCCGCGCCGAGCGTAATGAACTTGATGAGGAAGTAGCCGACAACAAGCATTAGCACCGCTACTACGACATTAAGCGCAAAATCGAATCCTCTTTCGGTGAACCAATTGATGATTTCATTGGCGGCTGCTCGCCCTTCATCGACATGATTTTGCAAAGTATCGGCTGCAGAGCACGAAGCCGAGGCGACTTTATTCGTTACTATTATATCACAAAGCATATTCACAAAATCCTTTCCTTACCAGGATATGGCATCCAAGGCATCTTTGAGCATTCTTCCTGCATTTGCTTCCCTTTCCGGCGCCGAGGAAGAACCTGTTACGACGACTATCGCTCTTTTGTTGCCGCGCTTGGCAGTAAGAACGATTGAAGAGCCGCCCGCATCGATATAACCTGTTTTCAATCCATCGACGCCAGGCAACTTGACATTCTTTTTCCACAGAAAATTGTTGTGATTTTGAATCTGGACCGGCACACCCTTCGAACCTGAGATGACCGCAGACGCCAAAGAAGTGTATTTCAAAAGCTCTGGCTGTTCATTCACTATCGCACGACCGAGTTTTGCCAAATCTGCCGCTGTAGAACGATCGAATCCTCGATTTGATTTCGGCGGGGGCGGAAGCCCGTTGGGCGAGCAGAATATCGTATCTGCCATCCCTAAACATTTCGCTTCTTCATTCATCATCTTGACGAAATCTTCCATCGTGCCGCCGAGGTCTTCCGCAATCGCGACTGCGATATCATTCGCGCTTTTGAGCATCAAAGCCTTTAGCGCATCGTCTACGCTTATCGATTCGCCCGGCAAAAGCCCGATTCGCGAAGGCTGTTCATTGGCAGAACGCTTTGTTTGCACAATGCGATAGTTGATATTCCGCTTGCCCTCTTTGACCGCCTTCAACAAAAGCCGCGCCGTCATCAATTTTGTGCAGGATGCCGGATAGCATTCTTTATCTGCGTTATCAGATAACAATACTCTGCCGTTAGATGCATCTATCGCAATAGCGCCGACATAAGGCGAGCGGCGATGTGCAGTCTGAACCGGACCTTGACGAACCGCGGTATTCGCCTCCAAGCGATACTGCGGAAAAATTGCCGCGCAAAGAAGTGCGGCAATTATAATGATTTTCTTCACTTTACAAACGACCTTGTTACTTTTATCAATAGCTTCCATAATGCCGCTTCGGAATCCGCTGCGATTATATTCTTCATCGCATCTTTCTTCTGGAACGACTGCACGAGATCTGCGAGAAGCCTTAGATAGAAGGATGATACGGCAACGGGAATCGCAGAAAGAATTACTATGTTTACTTTGTGCTTTCCATCCCAATCTATTCCGTTTTTGCTTACGCCTAGCGCGAATGTAAGCCCGCCGCCTTCCACGCCGCGGACATGCGGAAACGCGACCCCGCGATCCATCGCAGTAGAAAGAATGCTTTCACGCCCTAGCGCCGATGCAATCATCGCTTCGGCGTTCGAAATAAATTTGCCTTTCTCCATGAGTGTTGCAAGCTCCGCAACAGCCTCTTCGCGCGTCGATGCCTTTAGATCGTGTATCATCAGCTCCTGCGCGCTGAATCGCGTAACGCCAGTTCGAATATCTTCAGATTTCTCGGCTGTGTTCTTTACGCAATCCTCATCTTCCGCAAACAGCACCCTTCCGCATCCGGAACATGTAACAAGATGCTGAGCGAGTCGCACCTGCTGTGCCTGCGCAATTGGAACCTGCATTCCGCAAGCAGAACAACTGCCGTTTGTCATCGCCGCGATTACGACATGATTTTTCGTAAGCTTGTATAGCCTGTCGAAGACCCCGGCCGTTTGCCCAACAAGCTGCTCGCGCAAATCGGCAATCTGCGAATTCAGCAAATCCAGCTTGCTTCCATCGCCAGTGTGGTAATGCTCGTCGCGAATAAGCACGAGCTCCTGCAATTTGCGCATTGTTTTGATTTGGTCTTTCATGGTGATTCCTCGCTTGAAGATATGTAATCTCTTATTTTATCTAGCGTTTCGGCAGATAAAATATGTTCCATCATACAGGCATCCTTGTCGGCGTTTTTCTTGCTGACGCCAAGTTTTTCCAGAAACGTCCTCAAGAGATTGTGGCGATTAAGCACGCTCCCTGCCAATTTTTTGCCTTTAAGAGTAAGAAGAATAGGCCCGTACGGCTCTTGGGTAACAAGCTCCATTTTTTTGAGCTCGTGAATCGCCTTGACTACACTGGGCATTTTTACATTCAGGTGGCGGGCGACATCTCTTACACACGCATTGCGACCATCTTTGACAATGACGTATATTGCCTCGAGATAATCTTCAAGGCTTTGCGTCATTTGCTGCTCTTGTTTCTTTCTCATGCAATATCAATTTGCGTTTGCCGCGAATGCAGTGTTTTTCTTCATCAACTGTGCGAATTTTACCGCTTCGATTGCGTCTTCCAGAGTGATCGGGAATGGAGAAGCCGTTCTAACCGTTGCGTAAATGTATTTCCAGAACGCGCTTACGCCATATTCCGTCCCCTTGTCAAGTTCCACGGGTATTCTTACGACCGGGAATTGCTCGTGCATATCCTCGATTTCCGGCGTTCTTACGCTAGAGCGACGGCGCGGGAAGTTGAATTTAGGATCGATTACGACGAGTTCACCCTTCGATTCGCCCGGTTTTACGTAGAAGTTGCCCCTTGCGCCTCTGAGGACGAATGAATACGTCCTATTCTCCGCAAACACTCCGCCGTTATACTCGATATCCGCCGTAGCGAGAGTTCTTGTCTTTAACTGAACTCTAACGCAGTCTTCTGCATCGCCGAGCGATACAATTCTCTTGAGATCGCTCCACATCTGAATCGGCGGGGCCGGCAATAGCTGGATTGCCTGCATTATGAGGTCGGTCATTTCGTAATATACCGCTCCTCCTCCAAGTCGCTTGACTGTTTGCCAATCATCGCGCCGGATATAGTCTTCGCGGCGAATCTTTATATCGTATAGCTCGCCTAGACGCAAATCGCTGACGACTTGCTTCGTCAAAAGAAAATCGGGCGCCAAAAGACCGCGTTGCAAAACAAGTAGACGATTCTTCGCCTTAAACGCCGCACCTCTCAAGAATTGCGCTACTTCCATCGTCAGTGCAAGCGGAGATTCTACAAGAGTCCAAAAACCCTTTTCGAGACACGCCATTGCATGCGCCGCATGATCTTTAGATGGCGTTGCGACAAGCACTAGATCGATATCGGTTTCAGCCAGCATATCCGGAACTTGACGAAACATCTTGCAATTCGGATAATCGGCTAGAACCTTATCTCGACGATCCTTCTCTAGATCGCAAGCCGCTACGATATTGAACAATGCGGGGTGCTGACGGAAAACCGGATAATGTTCAAAGAAAACGGCTCTTCCAAGTCCAAGAAGTGCAATCTTGATGGGCGGGCGGTGGTATTCTGAACTCATTTTTTCACGATCTCCGTTATTACCGAAAGGAATTGGGCTACATCTGTAAATTTTCTGTAAACGCTTGCAAATCTAATATAGGCTACTTCATCGACTTTCTGCAGTTGATCCATTACGAGCTCGGCAACTTTATCGCTAGATACTTCGCCAGGCTCTAGCGCCGCGACTACATTATCGATCATCGTCCTGATTTGCTCATCGCTAATCGGACGCTTCCCGCAAGCTCTTCTGATCGCGCGGTCAAGCTTCTGGCGATCGAACGCTTCGCGCGAACCATCGCGTTTCACGATAACCGTTTCATCGCGGTCGATTTCTTCGTAAGTAGTAAACCGGCAACCACAAGAAAGGCATTCTCTACGACGGCGAATCGCCGCGCCGTCTCTAGCGGAGCGAGAATCCATTACTCTATCGTTATCAACTGCACATTTCGGGCACTTCATGCTTTTCTCCTAGTTGCAAAAACCCCAAACACTAAACTTTCGCACCATTTTCTTTACCCGCGCCGCACATTGTGCAGTGGCGGCAATCGAGATTGACCGGCAAAGGCGCTGGCGCGCCATGTCTGCGAGCATTCCATTCCCCTATGCGGTTGATTGCAGCCAGCAGCAGACCGAGCGTTATGAACCCACCAGCCGGCAAAATCGCCAATGTCACAGGTCCTGGGTTGATATTCTTAATCGCAAGCGAACCCCAAATCGTGAGCGAACCAGCGCCGACAATCTCGCGTACCGCCGCAATTAGACATAGCGCGAGGGTAAAACCGATACCAGAGCCTATTCCATCCGCAATCGAGGCTACTACCCCGTTTCGGCTGGCAAATGCCTCTGCGCGACCGAGAATAATGCAGTTTACGACAATAAGCGGAATGAAGATTCCAAGACTTTCAGATAGCGCCGGCAAATATGCCTGCATCAGCAAGTCGATAGCCGTCACAAATGTCGCAATAATCACTATATAACAAGGAATATGCACCGCCGAGGGTATATAATTGCGCAATGCCGATACAAGCGCATTTGAGCAAATAAGCACAAATGTAGCCGCTAGCCCCATGCCGATAGCGTTCTCTAAGCTGGTCGTTACAGCCAAAGTTGGACATAGCCCCAATACCAAACGGAAAATCGGGTTGTTCTTAAAAATACCGTTCCACAGAGTAAGTAGTGTCTTCATGATGCTTGTATAATATCATTTTTAGCCGCGAATTGCAAGGGGCACAGCAAAATTTCTTAAATTTTACCTCTCTTCCGCCGCAGTAGGACGCGGCGCGGCGTTTAGGGACGGAAGAAGGCAGGTGGCGAGGAAAGCTGATTGAAGACATCCGGCAAGAGATGAGCCTCGGAAAGTTTTGCAAGCGGCTGAAAGAAGAATTCTATCCAATCTTCTTTAGAAGTAATTTCTTCATCATCGATTTGCATCGAATAGACAAGATTGATTTCGCAATGCTTCTTGCCATGCTGAAGAAAAGAATTTTCCACAACCCCAAGGAAATCTTTCGTGCGGCATTCGGCGCCGGCTTCTTCCCTCATCTCGCGCACCAAAGCTTCGCGGCCAGTCTCGCCAAATTCAATATGGCCACCCGGCAAATATGAAGTCGCGCCGCCCTTTGCCTTGCAAAGAAGCAACTTGCCATCCCTAATCAAAACACCGCGAGCAATCGTCTCGATTCCTGCTAATTCATATTCGTTCATGGCGGTTATTCATAGCATTTGAAGATTTCATCCACTTTCTTTTGCTCTAAATGCGGGCTCAACAAAGACGCCACCGGCACGACCACAAACCCGCCGAGCATTGCTATGGCGCCGCAATCGATCGGGTTTAGCCAATTGCCGACCAGCATATTGATTATCGTAACGCCTACACCCCAAGCAAAACACGCCCAAACGGAAAACGCAGTAATCCTCTTCGAATAAAGGCCTAATACAAACGGTGCGAGAAATGCGCCTGCAAGCGCTCCCCAAGAAATTCCCATGAGCTGCGCAATAAATGTAGGCGGATTGAGCGCAATCAGAAGCGAAAGCGCGATGAAGAAAAGTATGAGTACACGCATAACTACAACTTTGCGGCGCTCGATTTTTGCGACTACCTGGTCATCGATTTGCCCGGTGGGGACTTCCCCCGCGCCGGATACTTTATCGCGATAGATGATATCTAGCGTCAGTGTAGAGCTTGAGGTAAGGACAAGCGAAGCAAGAGTAGACATCGATGCCGAAAGAACAAGCAGAACAACTAGCGCGATTAGCGCATTGGGCAAAGAATTCAACATCGAGGGAATTATCGAATCGAAAAGAAGCTTGCCGCCGACTTCCTTCGGCGGGAATAGACGCGCAAAGCCGCCGAGGAAATAGCAACCGCCCGCAACGAGAAGCGCGAAGACGGTCGAAATTACCGTGCCGCGGCGAATCGCAGATTCATCGGTAATCGAATAGAATTTGCCGACCATTTGGGGGAGTCCCCACGTGCCGAGCGATGTAAGAATAACGACACCGAGAAGTCCCCAAGGGTCTGGACCGAACCAAGAAGCGAATACTCCTGCAGATTCCTTCACCCCTTTCACCCCTTCTATGGCCGCGAGCTGATGAGTAGCATCGACAAGCCCGCCTTTTAGATGAAGGACGGCAACGATTACCGCAGAAATACCAAATAGCATTATGATGCCCTGAATGAAGTCATTGACGGCAGTTGCCTTGTAGCCGCCGAGAATTACGTAAACTGCGGTTAGCGCGGCCATAAGAACGACGCAATATTCATATCTGATATGAAAGCTCATTTCGAATAGCGTAGATATTCCTTTATAGACGCCAGCAGTATAGGGAATAAGAAATACGAAAGCGATTATGGAGGCGGCTATCCGGAGTTTCTCGCTGGAAAAGCGCGTGCCGAAGAAGTCCGGCATTGTTCGCGAACCGATATGTTGGGTCATTAGTTTCGTTCGGCGCCCTAGAATAAGCCACGCAAGAAGCGAACCGATTACCGCATTGCCAATACCAATCCACGATGCACTAAGGCCGTATTTCCAGCCGAATTGTCCGGCGTAGCCGATGAAGACCACGGCGGAAAAATAACTAGTTCCATAGGCGAAGGCTGTAAGCCATGGGCCTACGTTTCTGCCGCCGAGCACAAAACCTTCGACAGATTCCGAATGCTTTCTCGAATAAACCCCGACCACCACCATCAATGCGAGGAATATTGTTGTCAGTATGATTTTTATGGCCATTGCTATTTATCCTATTTTCTTTCTGTTTAAAAAAACTCTATTCTTTACCTAGCTCGGCTAGCCGCCGCGCGATATTCACCTCGTAACCTTGATTGGTTGGACGGTAATATTTCTTTGGAATACCAAGATAAGCCTGCTTTACGAAATGATTTGCAAACGCGTGTGGATATTTGTATTCGGTAACTGTATTGGAGCCGATCGCTTTTACGTGTTTATTTTTCAAATGCTCGGGGACTGGCTGAACGGCGCCAGATTCCACATCTGCCATCGCTTCGGAAATCGCCATGCAAGAAGCATTCGATTTCGGCGCTTGCGCCAAGTATGTAGTCGCCTGCGCCAAATTCAGCGCACATTCCGGCATGCCCACGAATTCACAAGCCTGCATCGCGGCAACAGCGATAGAAATTCCTCGAGGATCGGCGTTGCCGATATCTTCCGATGCGCTAATCACAAGGCGGCGCGCGATGAAGCGCGGGTCCTCGCCGGCCACCAGCATTTTCGCAAGCCAATATATCGCCGCATCGGGATCTGACCCGCGAATCGATTTTATGAAGGCCGAAATCGTATCATAGTGGCCATCTTCTTTTTTATCGTAGCGAACTTGCCTTCTCTGTACGCATTCTTCCATTACTTCGAGAGTAATATTTATCGCGCCTGTCGCATCAGGCTTGGTCGAAAGCATCGCTATATCGATCGCAGTAAGGGCATGGCGAGCATCCCCATCGGAAATCTCGGCAACGAATTGGAGTGCATCTTCGGAAATCTTGGCGTTATATTTGCCCCAGCCGCGCTCTTCATCTTTAAGAGCCCTTTCGATTAGCGAGGCTATATCTTTAGATTCAAGCCCCCTTAGCTCGAATACTAGCGAGCGAGATACTAGCGGCGTGTTGATGAAGAAATTCGGGTTGTGGGTCGTCGCACCGATCAAAACGACTGTTCCATCTTCGACAAACGGCAAAAGAACATCTTGCTGCGACTTGCTGAAGCGGTGAATTTCGTCTATAAAAAGAATAGTTCCCCTCGCGCCTAGCTCGTTGCGCGAACGATCGCAAACTTTTCTTATATCGGCGACGCCCGATGCGACAGCGCTGAGGCGCACGAAATTCCGCTTCGTAGTCTTGGCGATCACTTCTGCGATTGTGGTTTTTCCGCAACCGGGCGGACCGTATAGGATGATATTCGTAAGCCGGTCAGATTCGATTACTCTCCGAAGCAGCTTGCCTTCGCCAAGAATATGGCTTTGGCCTACGATTTCATCCAAAGTACGAGGTCTCATCCTCGCTGCTAGAGGGTCGGAACTCATTCGCCGTAGATATAGAAATTAACGATATTCTTAGGAATGCGCGGCAATATAGAGTAAAGCTCCTTCAACTTCATCGTCTTGGGCGCGAAGAATAGGCAGGTATCGGTTTTATCGCCCTCTTTGCCTATGGAATCGAACGTCACATTTTCTTTGACGATCAATTTAGGGTCTTCCTTTGTAACATCAGACCAATCTTCATCTATTACTGTAAGAATCGGCTCGGCATTTTCGGAAAGACGAATTTCATAAGGCTGGGTCAGGCGCTCTGTTCTATCACGCCATTTCTCGAGCGGCAGGAAAGCGCGATAGTAAAATTGCCCTTGTTTATAGCCATTGATCTTAACACGCAAAGAATCGATTACCGCGAAAGCCGAGGCGATTTCTGCAGCTTCCGCGATTGTCAATTCGCCGTCGAAATCGCTCGTTACGTCGATAGCGCCAGTAGTAGCCTTTTCTTTAAGCGCGATTATCGCCTCGCCCATCTTGCCGGGTTCGATTTTTATGTTCACTTCCCGAGGTGCGCTTTCACCCTTCCAGGTGAATTTTATCTTCCTCTTTTCACCTTCGGGGATTACGAAGGCAGGCGTGAATCTTCCGTATGTATCGCTTTGCGGCAAAGAATTATCCAGCGAAATCAGCGATTGCGGGCAATCGTAAAGGGCAAAGACGGCATTAGGCGATTCATCCGCAGCAATGGGACGAAGGGAGGCATCTCTTTTGCCGCCAGTGAAAACGGCCTCTTCCCTTGGCCCATTGCGAGTATCTTTTACGAGCGACCAAAAATCAGGCTCGACTACGAGTTTAACGCCCGTCGGCCAAAAGCGGCATGCGCGATAATCGATATCTTTACCGCGTGGAATTTGCGCTTTTTCGAAAGCCTTGGCGATTTCGTCCACAGGCGCTACGGTAAGGAATAGCGATTCATAGTCGTGATCGGACCCCGGGCCCGCCAAAAAGAATTCAATGGGTGCTGCGATTCCGGGGTCGTTAGAGACGACTTCCAGAGTTACCGAATGTTCTTCGGGATTGATTTCTATTGGTTCGGCGAAAAGAGTTGCCGCGAAAAAAGCGATAGAAGCGAAAATGGGGAATTTGATTGTTTTCATTGGAATTTCTCCATCGTTCTTTTGAAACCGGCGCGCGAGCGTTCGATAATAGATTCATCGACGCTGCAGCTTAATCTGACATAACCTGCGAACCCGAAGCCTTTGCCGGGCACTGCGAGAATGCGCTCTTCCAGCAGTGCATCGACGAATTGCGCATCATCCGGCACCGGGCTCTTGACGAAGAAATAGAACGCGCCTTTAGGCATTTCGAATTCCGCGCCGGCATCGCGCAATACTTCAGCCATAAGCATGCGGCGGCGATTGTAGATTTCGAGGTCTACTGTTTCTTCTAGCAGCTCCTTCGCGAGGCGCTGACCGATTACCGGCGCATTGACATAACCAAGAGTGCGATTCGTGAGCGTCACGGCGGCGATTAACGTCGCTTCGCCGCTCATCGCGGGGTTGGCGAGAAAATACCCGATCCTTTCGCCCGCAAGCGAAAGAGTCTTCGAGAAGCTGCCAAGGACGCATGCCCACTTTGAAATCGGGAGCATAGCAGGAACTTTGGCGCCATCATACGCAAACGCCCTGTAAGGTTCATCGGAAAGTATGAACATAGGCCTTAAATCGCGCGCGGCCCTTTCTTCATTCACGCGCTCGACGACCGCGGCAATCGCCTTCAAATCTTCTTCGCAATATATGCAGCCGGTCGGATTGTTCGGCGAATTGATTATTATCGCGCGCGTCCTATCTGTAATCGCCGCGGCGATTTTTTCCACATCCGGCCTGAATGTCGGCGGCAGAGAATCGACAGGCTTGAGGACCCCGCCGAAATGTCCGCAATATGCCCCATACTCTACAAAATATGGCGCGGGGGTTATAACTTCATCGCCTGGTTCAATTACTGCACGGAAAAATGCCACAAGCGCCCCGGCCGCCCCGACGGTCATTACTACATCTTTTGCCTCGACATGGGTCTTTTGCTGGCGTGCGAGATATTCCGCCATCGCCTCGCGCACTTCCGGCAGCCCGGCGTTAGGGCAATACCCGAGGCCGAGCGGCTTGATCGCGCGCTCCGCGATACGATTCAAAGCCTCGCGCGCCTTCATAGGCGGCGGCACATCAGGATTGCCTAACGAAAAATCGCATACGGACTCTTCTCCGAATTGTTTCTTCAATTCAAGGCCTTTTTCGAACATTTTACGTATCCATGAACTAGACGCCATGGATTTCTCGATCTGATTTGTTACAATCTTCATATCTCTTATATCCGCTATGTTGCCAATAGTTTATCATTTATTTTGCTAACTTGCAACAGCCTAAAGTTGAAAAGAACAAAAGAATATGGTATACTACCCGGCCGACACATGAAAATAGAAATTCTACCATCGCTCCTCGCGGCCGATTACGCAAAATTAGCCGACGAGATTCTTCGAGCAGCCAATGCTGGCGCAGATGCCATGCATATCGATATCATGGACCCGCATTTTGTTCCGAATCTGTCATTCGGGCCAGACATCGTAGCGCTATGCAAAAGAATAGCGCCAAATCTTTACCGCAACACCCACCTAATGATGTCGCGGCCAGACTTGTATATCGAAAAATTCGCCGCCGCCGGCGCCGAGACTCTGCAAATCCACTACGAAGCCGATTGCGATATCCATTCTTGCCTCAGGGCGATTAAGGCCCTTGGCGTCAAAGCCGCGTTGACAATCAACCCGGAAACGCCAGTCGAAGTTTTGAGGCCATACCTAAAAGAAGCCGACGAATTTCTTGTCATGACCGTCCATCCAGGCTATGGCGGACAGAAATTCATTTCTGAATGTCTATCGAAAGTAACGTGGCTTCGCGAAAAACTGCCCCAAATCGATATTATGGTAGATGGCGGGGTAAATGGTCAAACCGCCATCGATTCTGCGCGAGCAGGCGCAAACCAGCTTGTTTCGGGCAGCTTCTTGTTCAAACAAGACGATATGAAGGCGCAAATCGCTTCGATGCGCGCAAATCTAGAGGAATTGATATGAAAAGAATAGTCCTAGGTGTAACCGGCAGTATCGCCGCCTATAAAGCAGCTGAATTGACGCGCCTATTCGTAGCCAATGGCGATGAAGTGCATGTAATAATGACCGATTCAGCCTGCAAATTCGTAACTCCCCTGACATTTCAGACTCTATCTCGCAACACCGTCGCCGTAGATATGTTCGACGAGCCGAAAGATTGGAAGCCCGAGCATATCTCTTTAGCGAAATTGGCCGATCTCGTAATTGTTGCGCCGGCGAGCGCCAATACCATAGCGAAAATCGCCAATGGCATTGCCGATAATATGCTTACAGCTACAATTCTCGCTACTCGAGCACAACTCGCGATCGCGCCTGCGATGAATGAAGGAATGTGGCTTAACGAAGTAACGCAAGAAAATATCTCGCGGCTGATCAAACGCGGGGCGATGATAATTTCGCCGCGCGAAGGCGAATTAGCGTGCGGCGTATCCGGAGCCGGCAGGATGGCAGAACCAAAGACGATTTTCGAGGAACTTAAATGATTTCGTTTGTAGTAGTCCCAACATATAACGAACGGGAAAACGCTCCTTTAATGGCAAAAGCGATTCTCGATGACGCGCCAGATGATTTAAGAGTACTATTCGTAGACGATAATTCCCCGGATGGGACAGCCGCGGCAATCGAAGAACTGATTCCAAAATATTTCGGAAAGCTGTTCATACTAAAGCGCGAAAAAAAAGAGGGCTTAGGCCGCGCATATATCGCCGGCTTTCGCAGGGCAATAGAACTCGGGGCCCAGAAAATCGTCCAAATGGATTGCGATTTCAGTCACGACCCGAAAGATTTGCCACGCCTCCTCGAAAGCGATGCAGATCTTACAATCGGCTCAAGATATGTAAAAGGCGGCGATACTCCAGGCTGGCCATTTAAAAGACGCCTGATTTCCCGCGCCGGCGGAATTTTCATAAGGGTCGTCACTGGCATGCCTATCAAGGACCCCACGGGCGGCTTTAAAGTCTGGAAAAGAGAAGCGCTGGAAAAAATCGAATTCGAAACTGTAAAAAGCGCCGGCTATTCCTTCCAACTGGAAATGAATCACCGCGCATGGAAAAATCAGCTAAAAATCGTCGAATTGCCGATAATCTTCCGGGATAGAACGCGAGGCACCTCGAAAATCAATGCCTCTATCGCTTTCGAATCGTTGAAAATCGCATTCCGCCTAGCTTTCGAATAATGAACGAACCCGAAACCATCGCCGCTATATCTACCGCGCCTGGACGCGCCGGCGTCGCAGTAATAAGGATTTCCGGCGATGAGGCATTCTCGATCTATACGAAATTGAGCGGCAAAATCGCGCGCCCAGGCAAAATTTCGAAAGCGAAAATCCTCGGTGAAGATTGCGTTATTCTCGCTTTCCAAAATCCCCGCTCGTTCACGGGCGAGGATGTAATCGAAATTCAGTGCCATGGCGGAGCGATTGCGCCAAAGAGAATTCTCGAAAAATGTTTTGCCCTAGGCGCAAGATGTGCCGGACGCGGCGAATTTTCGCGCCGGGCATTCCTGAACGGAAAGATTTCCCTAGAAGAAGCAAAGGGAATACTCGAGCTAATCGATGCGAAAACGGAACGTGCCGCCAAATCCGCCTTGCTCGGCATAAATAATCGCCACTCCCAAGCGCTCTCTGCGATATATGAAGCAACACTGGAAATATCTTCATCTCTAGAACACGCCCTGGATATGGATGAAGGAGAATTGCCAGAGGAATTCTTTTCTCAAATCAAGGGAAAAACCGCCGAAGCAATCGACTTGATTGAAAATGAAATCCGCGCAATTAAAGAAGGTAAAATTCTTCGCGAAGGCGCCCTCGTCGTGCTCGCCGGCGCGCCGAACGCCGGCAAAAGCTCCCTAATGAATGCGCTTCTCGGCGAATCGCGTGCAATCGTCTCTTCGACCGCCGGAACGACTAGAGATTCCATCGAAGAATGGCTAGATATAAATGGTTGGCCTATACGCCTCGTGGATACCGCCGGGCTTCGCTCCACTACCGACGAAATTGAAGCCGAAGGCGTAGAAAGAGCTTCTTCGCTAATAAAACAAGCCGATATCGTAATTTCACTATCTTCCTTCGATACGGCAAATCAAGCCTCCTCCAATATCATCGCCAATTCCCCTAAGGCAAAAATTATCGATGTCACCGCAAAATGCGACCTCAAGCGTGGCGGAAACCTGAATATTTCGAGTCGCACAGGCGAAGGACTTCCAGAGCTCAAAAAAACCATTTCGCAAGCGCTGGAAGATTTGGTATCGTCCAATACTGTTGCGACTTCGAACGAAGATGATAAAGAAGGAAAACTCGCTCCGCTGAATCTGGCGTTGGAACTGCTGAAAAATTCAAAATCCGCACCCGATTTGACAATTGCGGCAAATGAAGTTCGGCGTGCTTCTTCTCTTCTCGGCAATCTCACAGGCGCAGAATATTCTCAAGACCTCCTCGATAAAATCTTTTCTCGCTTCTGCGTAGGCAAATAATCATATTTTTATTTCGCGTCGTGTGCCGAAATAAAGGAATATCATTGCCAAACAAACATACCAGGCAATCGATTGAAACAAATTCCAATTGATTATTTCTATTTGCGACCAAGGAATCCTGATAATCAACTCGCATAAATTCGATACGATTTCGAGTATAAGCGCGGCGAGGTTATTTGCGTATGAAGCTATCTTAGTTGATACAAAACTAAAAATTACCCCTACAAACCCAAGCGCAACTGCGCATGTAGCCGCAGGAACGGCAAACAAGCTTGAATACAACCCCGCAAATGAAATCCGGCTGAAGAAAACCGCGATTATCGGAACGCCTACCAACCAGGAAGAAGTCGAAATCGCAAGCGCCGAGACTAGTTTACTATAGCTGAATCCAGCTAAAAACCGCGAACAATTTATTATCGAGAACATCACCGTAAACGATAGCAGACTCCCGACATCGAACAATAATTCCGGTTTGAAGAAATGGCATGTCAAAAATGTCAACGCCCAAGAAATTATCGCGTTTGGACGGCGCAGGAATATGAATGAAAGATAATAACAACTAATCATCATAGCTGCTCTCAAAGCACTTGCAGGTAGATTGACCATCATAGCATACAGCCAAACTATCGGCAACAGCAAACATATCTTCAGCCTGACGAAAGGCAAAAATATGCCAAATGTCAAAAACAGAAGTTTCACAAACAGCATTACATGCAAACCGGATATTGCAAAAATATGGATTACTCCCGATGCGACAAATACTTCTTGCGACTCTTTGGGAATAGCAAACTTTTCACCTATAATTATCGCTCGCAAAAAATTCTTGCCTGGAGATTTCTCGTCCAATCCGATTTCCAGCCGCTCGGCGATATTGGATTTGACATTAGCGAGAAACAAATATAATCCACCCCAGCCATCGGATAATTTTTCTATTTTGCATCCTTCGCCACGAATCCAAAAGTCGCGCTTCGCAAAAATATCATTGTCACCCCACCCGGCAATCCAGCCGCGACATCGCCATGTTTCGCCTTTACGAGGGAGCGTTCCGTTATCGGGCGATTTACCGGATACATTAAATATCATCCCGTTTACGGATGAGCGGAATTTCACACATCGAGAACCATTTTTCGCAAAATACAATTTCGCATCTTCGAGTATATACATATCAAGGGTAATCGGCGAATTGGAATTCCAACCGTGCGATTCTTCTAAAATCGATCTTCTAAGGTCGGCTTCGCGCAATGCAATGACAATTCCAAACAAAAATATGGCTAATATCCACCACAGCTTAAGAGAAAACCCTATTCCCAATAGTATGGTGAAAATCAATGCGGCTATTGGAAATATTATCAATGGAGAACATTCCCAAGCGCAAAATCCACAATATAGGCCAAGCGAATATGTGGCTGAAGCGATTAGCCATCTCCATTCTACGCCTAAAATAGCGGTATTTTTGCGCAAAGCTCCCCCTTCCATTATGCAGCTGCAATCGCGCAGCCAATGCAGTCCGGATAAAGTCCGAGGCAATATTTACGGTGAATCTCGATAAGTCCCTGCATTGCCAACCCATTGGTTAAATAAAATGCATTTGGATTATGATCTCGCCCGAGCATTCTAAAGGCGGTAAGTCGCATGGGAGATGATAGATCTTCCGGCGGCAACCAATTTGGCGCCTCTTTGATTCTTCCATCGGCAATAGCCATGGGAATAACGGCATTTGCTATTATCGCAGCGGCGCGTTTTAGTCCGACGAATGCCGACGAAGATAAATCTTTGGCAAGCGACCGCAAGGCATTAGGAGAAAAATCGCGAATTTCCATGTACTGCTTCAGGTCGTGCGAAGCAAAAAATTCCGCCGCCGCTTCAAGACGGTTTTGCGGTTTATTGTTTGGCCTGCAGCTTCGAATATCCCAATCGACAAATTCCGCCGCTTTGCGAAACGCCTGAAGTGCATTCGTTTTTTCGCTTTTCAATGCGACAAGCGGAATAGTTTGGGCAATAAAACGAAATGCGTGAGCGTTTCGCCTGTAACCAAGCGCTTCCATGAACCATTCGTAAAGAACTTGTTCGCAATCCCCTTCATATTTCATAATATCCATATAAAAACGTTTGGCCTTTGTCGCAAGACGCAATTTGCCGGCTTCAAGCAGTATTTTGCGCGCTAATTCCGGATCGTTTTCGAGCCGCACGCGACAAGGTCTTTCACCAACCGGCAGACGCGCGAAAGGATAACCGGTCAAATCGATTTGTGCCGGAGAAAATCCTATATCTTCGGCCATGTGCTTACCTAGAGCGATAGAAATTGCTTGCGAAGGCAATGTATATGGGATAGGCCCATCCATCCACGTAACATGCGCTATTACATTGGAATATGCTCTATCTTCAAAATGTTTATGCGCCTGCCAATCTGAAGGGCGAAGATGAATTTCAACATCGCCTTTAATTCGCTTCCTTTCTCTACCTATTTCTAGTGTAGCGCCGAGGAAATCCGGTCCGGCCTCGAGATTCCAGATTCCAGGGTCGACAACTCTTACTTCCAGACCGCCCTTCGAAAAGAGAATTTGCGGCCGCATCTGCCGATCGTACCAAATCGCTTGGAGATGGCGCTCCGTGAGAGGTTCTTCGCCAGTGTATAAAGATAGACATTCCAAACGCATAACAAGCCTCCTTTCATTATTTGTATTTCCTCTTGAGTTTCGACTACATCCAAAAAGAATCTGTAGATTTATCGAGCATCCTATAGGTCGCTGCTTCGAATACGTCTTCTTGAGCGACTTCGGCTCTCCCCGCTAAATCCGCAATCGTCCTGGACATTCTCAGTATTCTGTCGTAAGCTCTAGCGGAAAGGTTTAGGGTGTCGATAATGCGCTGGGTTTCCGCGCGACCAGAAGCTGTAAGCTTGCAGACATCTTCAAGATAACGGCTTTTCACATCTGCATTAGTGAAAACGCCAGGCATATCGCGATACCTATCGCGCTGGATTGCCCTTGCAGCAAGTATCCTTTCGCGAATTTGTGCGCTGGATTCGCCTTTTTTCAGGGAAGCCAAATCACGCGGCGTTACTGCGTTTATGCCGATTTGAATATCTATTCGATCCATTAAAGGACCGGATACCCTACGCTGATATCTCGCGATTTGTTGTAGAGAGCATCTGCATTCTCTCGTAGGATCGTTGTAATAACCACAAGGGCAAGGATTCATCGCCGCAACCAGCATAAAGCGCGAAGGGAAATCGCAAGAAGCATTTGCGCGAGAAACCGATACGTGACCATCCTCTATCGGCTGACGCAAAACTTCCAATGTGTGGCGAGGGAATTCCGCGAATTCATCTAGAAACAAAACTCCTCTATGGGCAAGCGATACTTCACCGGGAATTGGATGAGTGCCGCCACCAAGGAGTCCAATGGAGCTGACTGTATGATGAGGCGCCCTAAATGGCCTCATCGTCATAAACGCTCTCGTACCCTTTGCACATCCGGCGGCAGAATATATCTTCGAAACTTCTAACGCCTCCTCTACAGACATAGGCGGCAGAATCGAAGGTATTCGCCGCGCAATCATCGTCTTGCCGGCGCCCGGTGAACCAATCATCAGCATATTATGGGCGCCGGCGACTGCAACTTCTATCGCACGGCGAGCGGTTTCTTGTCCTTTTATATCGGAAAAATCATCCCCTTCAACCGACCCGACAACAGAGCTCAAGTCTGTAAAAACAGGTTTAATATCTATTTCGTGCGTTAAGTATGCCGCAGCTTCGCGCAATGTCGAAACTGGTATTACATCTATCCCTTCCACTACACTCGCCTCATTCGCATTTGCCGTAGGCACAAGGACCGCCTTTTTGCCGATCTTCCTCATTGCCATGACCATAGGTAAAACACCACGGACTTTTCTGACTTCCCCGGAAAGCGATAATTCCCCTATGAGAGCTATATCTTCAAGATTGCCCTCGGCTATTCTGCCTGAAGCCTTAAGAAGAGTTATTGCGATTGGTAAATCATAAATAGGTCCTTCCTTGCGCAAATCTGCCGGCGCCAAATTTACAGTTACATCCAACTCCCCTTGTGGTTTATAGCCGCTATTTCTAATAGCTGTCGTTACGCGATCTTTCGATTCCTTGACGGAAGCATCCGGAAGACCGACAATTGCAAAAGATTGCATACCTTTGACAACATTCACTTCTATTTCAACGATGCTGGAATCGACACCGTTCAAAGCACCTGAGTGACTTCTTGCTAACATAACAATCTCCTTTCTGTTTATTATCCCTTAAAGACGCCAATATTATCGCATAATTTGTTAATGTTTTGCATTGAAATTTTTCAATCTTCACTAAATGTTACAATATTTGCTAAAATCCACATCGTTTTGATTATTTAGCAAAGTAAAATATTTGGTTAATCTGATTAAAAAAATTTTCGCTCTCGGCGCTAGCACTTAAAAACACCCCTTAGCGAGCATAAAAGTAACGCAAGGAACTAATTAATAGTTACCAATTTAAGCATTACGAGAAATTCGCCAAAATTCGCCCAATCAAAAATACCCCATTGACACAATGCGGCAAAAAATGCTATAATATCCGCCGTTGCACTCAACGAGGGCAAATGACAAAAGGCGAGATAGCTCAGTTGGTAGAGCGCAGGACTCATAAGCCTAAGGTCAAGGGTTCGATCCCCTTTCTCGCCACCAGCGCCTAAGGCGCTTTTTTTATTCACCTTTTTAGTTCGAGTTTTTATCTCGCGCTCAAGGCGCTCAAGGCGCTAATATGTATCTTTCGCGGGAGGGCCGCAATTTATTGCGGCCGTGGTCGCAGTAAACTGCGACCCTCCCTCTTACCTGTCTCGTGTAATTGGCGCCGCATATTGCGCGCATTCGCGCGGGGGCATAGGACGAGGTCGCTTGTTCGCAGGGATGGCACATCCGGCCGCGCAGAGGCGCACGCCGTTTTTTTCGATGCAATTGCGGCACTCTTCGAAACAGAGTTGCCAATCGTCATTTGTGAATTTTGCAGAGGCGGCATTTTCGCGGCGCTTCTCATCGGCGAGCAGTGAGGGCGTCTTATGAGCAGCTTCCTTTGCTTGCTCAGCCGCTTGTTTGTTTTGGGCAATCTTGCATTTTTGCTCCTGCAACTGATAGATTGGATACAACTTGCAAAAAGCACGAAGCGAGCGTATGAAATTTCG
>JAFSMR010000074.1 GCA_017447805.1 Kiritimatiellia bacterium
ACATTCTCGATAGTGCTCAACAAGCCTGAACATGGAGTGCGCCCGAGGGTGGTATTTTCGACCAATCCAAGAGTTAGAGGTGTCTAAAACCATTCCGCTTTTGCTTTCCACAAAAATTCCGCTTTTGAAATCCACGCGACACTCACTTAAATCTTTAAATTTCCCCACTGGACTTCTGAGGCCAAATTATGATAAAATATAGGCCACAGGAGAATTTATGGCTGGAGAAATCAGTTTTGAAGCACCACGTGGCATGAGGGACTTCTATCCCTCCGATATGATTTGGAGAAATAAGGTATTCGACGCCTTTCGCGCAGCGGCGAAGGCTGCCGACTTCTCGCCTTATGATGCCTGCGTCGTCGAAAGTTACGAACTGCTCGCACGCAAGGCAGGAGAAGAGGTCGGAGAGCAAATATATCACTTCTATGACAAGTCCGAGCGCCACCTCGCGCTTCGTGCGGAAATGACCCCAACCCTCGCGCGCATGGTCGCACAGCGCCAGAAAGAGTTAGCCTTCCCATTAAAATGGACCACTATCGCGCAGTGCTTTCGATATGAACGCATGACGAAGGGACGCAAAAGAGAGCACTACCAGTGGAATCTCGATATAATCGGTGAAGAATCGACCCTCGCAGAGGTTGAAGTAATCGGAACGGCTATTGACGCATTGCGCCGCATGGGTCTTAAAGATGAAGATTTCAAAGTTCACGTTTCAAGCCGTGCGTATCTCGGGAAACTTCTTTCCGAAAGCGGGATTGCACCTGAGCGCCACACACAAGTATTTCTCGCTCTAGATAAACGCGGCAAAATGCCAGATTCGGAAATCGCCGCAATGCTCAACGATGGAGGGCTTTCGGAACAGGAAATCGAATCCACCTTCAAGATAATGGACACAAAAGGCTATTCTTCGTGCGAAGAACTCTCGGATCTGTTTCATCTTGCCGAAATCGCCGGTTTCGCGCAATGCCTCGAATTCGATATATCTGTTATTCGCGGTCTTAGCTACTACACAGGAATAGTATTCGAATGTTTCGATACAAAGGGCGAATTCCGCGCAATCTTCGGCGGCGGTCGTTATGACAACCTGCTTACGACTATCGGCGGCGAGCAGACCAGCGCGGTAGGGCTTGGCTTTGGCGATGTTGTAGTTACCGAGCTTCTGAAAGGTAGACTTGGCGAAAACGCCGCTAGCGTTCCCAATGGCATTGCAATTGGTTTCATGACCGATTCGGAGCGCGAAAGCGCTCTTCGCCTCGCGTATCGTTTGCGCCGCGAAGGCGAAAATGTAAACCTCGCTTTGCGCGCCCAAAAACCGAAGAAGTTCTTCGCGCGCTCGAGCGAATCAAATGCCGCTAAAGCCATATTTATAGGTCCGGATGATGTCGCAAAAGGCGTAGCCAGAATCAAAGATTTGGCAACGAGACAGGAAGAACCAATATGCCTGTAGAAACAGAGCGAATTCTAACGGAAATCTGCGCGCGATATAAAAAGATTCGCAGCGGACTAGCCATAGGTTTCAGCGATAATACGGTCGAAAATTATCTTCGCGAAGCGCGAGGTGGAATTTGGATATCTACGCCGCAAGAAGACGAACTGCCTTTCGAAAACGATCAATTTGAAGTCGTAGTCGTCGATACGAAAGCCGTCTCGCGCGCTATGGTTCACGAGGTAAACAGAATTCTCATATACGGCGGCTGTATGTTTTTTGCAGTCAACGAGACTTCTGGCTCTACGCCTGGCTACAACGCACCAGAAATTTACAAACTAGTAAGAGAAGGCTTTGATATTCTATCTGTAAAGAAACCAAATTGGTGGTATTTTGGTCTCAAAGGCACCGCTTTTACAGTCTGCGCACGAAAGAAAGCCTGGCGCGAACACAAAGGCTTTTTGCATGATGGCGTTCATCTATTCGAGCCGTTTGTAGCTAGAACCAGAAAATAAACCTTCTTCTCATCATGTCAAAATGCCGCTATAGATTTTCTGTTTTTGCCATCGCTCTCATCGCGCTCGCTTCTTTTTCGCACGCTTCGCAGCTTGATTCAGCGAGCGCAATTCTTACTATTATAAACTCGCCAAATGCCACTAGTCCAAGACAATATCGCGAAGCTGCCCGCGTTGTCGCGCAAGATGCAAAAAAAGGGAAGCCCCTTCAGCAATTCATCATCGCTGTAAAATCGAGAGATCCCGATTTCCCCCTCTCTGCGCAAATCAATGAAGATTTGCGCACGCGCTATTATTCGTCCTCGCGTCCAATTATTCAAAATATGGCGCAAAATCACAATAAGCCGCTAGCTTGGTATCTATTGGCGCTTGATGAAAACGATATGACGAAACTCAAAAAGGCGGCTGACGGTGGCAATGTGCAAGCTTTGAACGAATGGGCTACTATGTCTATAGATCGCGCGCTTTCAAATCCACTTCTTGAAGAATCAGACCGCGAAAAAATTTTGCGAAAAAGCTTCGAAGCATTCCGCAAATCTGCCACCGCCAAGGACCCCAATGGCATTTATAATCTCGGAATTTGCCATCTTCAGGGATATGGGGTTAGACCAGATTGCGAGCTCGCGATCGATTGCTTCAAGGATGCGGCGCAAAAAGGTCATCCAGAAGCCATGAACAATATCGGCGGCTTATACCGCGATGGAATCGGGGTTGAGCAAGATAATGTTATTGCCGCGCGCTGGTTTGCGCGAAGCGCCGATCTCGGAAACGCTTACGGACTTCTAAACTATGCCTACTGCCTGCAAAGGGGCGAGGGCGCAGTTAAAGATGAAGAGCGAGCCGCAAGAATGTTTCAACAAAGCGCCGATGAAGGAAATTTGGAAGCAATGAACGCCTATGCTCTTTGCCTGCTCAATGGAAGCGGCATCGAAAAAGCGCCAAGCCAAGCTTACGAATATCTCTTGAAAGCCGCTGAAGCGGGATTCCCGCCAGCGATGGAAAATCTCGCCGCCCTTCTCGAAAATGGAAAAGAGGGAGTCGAGAAAAACCCTATAGAATCAAACGTTTGGAGTATGCGCGCAAGAGCAATTCGCGGCGATAAGAATGCCGCCGCTTGGCTTATGGAGAACAACAAACCCCTGCGCTAATAAATAATAGGAAGGCCTCTAATCCATGGATGATGTAAAAAGAATTTTGATGGTAGGCGATATCGTCGGCAATCCAGGACGCAAAATCGTAAAGACTAATCTCGAGCGCCTTAAAGCCGAACTGAAATTGGATGCCGTCATCGTAAATGGTGAAAACTCCGCCGCAGGTTCCGGCATTACAGCCGCCTTGGCAAATGAACTAACCTCCGCCGGAACTGATGCCATCACCCTCGGCGATCATACTTGGGGACAAAAAGAATTCGCCGCAGAAATCGATTCTGTCGCCAATCTTGTGAGGCCAGGCAATTTTCCAAAGGAATGCCCCGGCAAAGGTTGGCGCATAATTACTTTGCCGACTTGGAGCTTTATCGTTGCAAATATCCAAGGCCGGATATTTATGCAAGGCGCAGACTGCCCTTTTCATACTTTTGAGAAAATGCTCGCGGAAATGCCGAAAAATCTGCCGATTTTCGTAGATATTCATGCAGAAGCAACTAGCGAAAAAATTACTTTCGCACACTATTTCGATGGCAAAGTCACGGCTATTGCAGGCACTCATACTCATGTTCAAACCTCCGATGCACAAATTCTTCCCAATGGCACCGCGTTCATTACCGACCTCGGGATGTGCGGCCCATACATTTCATCGATAGGGCGCGACCTAAAACCGGTAACAAAGCGTTTTATTACCGGCATGCCAGCTCGTTTCGAAGTCGCTACCGGACCTTCCACCCTCGAAGGCGCAATTATTACGTTCAGCCCTTCTTCGCCGCACAAAGCTTGCTCGATTGAACCATTCCGACTCAAAGAACCCCTTCCGTAATCTGTTTAGCCAATCAATCATCCACTGCCGCGGCCCAATATTTTCACTTCACCCTTGATTCACATAAAAAAATTTGGTAAAATACGAGTCGAAAGCGTGTAAAAAGCGAAAAATTGGTCCGGATAGCCCCTCTGCTCTCGGGGGAAGTTCTGGCAAAGCAATATGGGAGCATAATTAGGAGATTACCTATGAAACTAGCAAAATTTAGCGCACTCGCGATAATAATAGGTGCCATATTCTGCAAAAGCGACTCGTTTGCCGCGACAAGCTGCCCCGCCGGCGTATGCGAGATCGATAACAACACCCAACTCTACAAGAAAGCGACTACGATCACTGGTCGTTTATATGACGGTGAAGAGGATTATGGAACCGCAACGATGAAAATCGCCAAGATCGCGAAAAACAAGACCGTTAAAGTCACGCTCACGATAGCCCCTTACTTCGGAAACAAGATTTCAATGACCGGCACCTTCATTCCGAATACTCGCGGGATGATCAATGGCATTTTCTCATTCAAAAAAGCTTCTGCATTGAAAAACAGCGCTATATTGCCCAAAGGCTATAGTTTCGAATTTTACATTGATAAAACTCGAAACTTTTTCTACGGTGAAAGCGCCGATTCCAACTACTATTTCCAAAGTTGCACTGTCGGTGGCGAGATCGACAAAGGAAATTACGCAATCGGCTTCTCTATGATAAACGAGGCGCAACTGCCGAATGGATATGATGATATCTCCGGAACCGGTTTCAATTCCTATCCTGATAGGGAAGTCGAAGGCTCTTACAATGGATCGAAATTCAATTTCGGCAAGGTGCCGAGTTTGAAATATGTGAAAAATAAATACGGCCAGTATGTGATATCTGGACTTAACGACCCAGCTAAGCCCAATACACACGCAGTAATCTTGAAATACACTAAGAAGACCGGCGCGATTAAAGGCAGTTTCAAATTCTTCTATACCAATGAATACAATGTAAAAGAGGGCGTTAAGCCAACACTCAGGAATGTCCAAGTCACAATCAAGGGTTATTTCTTCGATAAAATTCCTTCCGCAGGCGCTCAGTATAAGTATAAAAGGAAAGCAGTCAACTTCCGCGCATACTTCGACTACCCCGGCGAAGAATAGGAGAGCGAAAAAACAATTGCTATAATAAACAGTCTTGTAGAAAATAGAACATATATCATTAAAGGAATAAATAAAATGAAAAGCAAGATTACTACATTAACACTTACATTATGCACTATCTTTTTTGCAACGAGCCTTTCGGCTATATCGTTTGAACCTATTCCGGTAAACGGTGGCGGTAGCAATACAAACGACGAAAGTGAAAACACCAGCGTTAGCGCAAGCGAAGCTGAACTCGTAAGCGTATCGCCAAGCGTAGTCTATAAGAAAGCGATTACGAAATCTGGCTTCTTCGGCGATGGCGATGTGATATACGGCACGGCGACGCTGAAATGCGCAAAGATCACAAAAGCCGGAACAGTAAAAGTTACGCTTACCCTTGCGCCATTCTTCGGCAAAAAAGGCACAGCAACCGCAACATTCAAGCCATACTCGAATGGTGTTATCGAAGGGACATTGGAGTTCAAAAACGATACCGCTGTCGATATCATAACAGGTAGAGATGCTGATGGCAACTTCATATTCTACGGCACAGGCGATTACGAAGTAGAATCAGCCCCAACAGGCACAAGTTCTTTCAAATCAGGCAGTTATGATCTTGGCGTTTCGCTCGATGAAGTCGAGTATCTTCCAGATAACTACGATATCTTCGAGTACTCCTATCCAGAAGCAATTAACGGCAATTTCAACGGCACCAAATTCGATTTCGGCAAAACACCGACATTGAAATTTGCGAAGGTCGATGGCGAATTCGTCCTTGTTGGCGCAGATGATTCGGAAAAGCCTAACATCAACGCAATGGCGCTGAAATACGCCAAAAAGACAAGCGCCCTTTCGGGCAGCTTCAAATTCCTCATCACCAACGATGGTAATGTCTCCGAAAAGACGAAGCCGACAATCAAGAGCTACAAGGCTACAATAAAGGGTTGCGTAATAGGCAAAACACCTTCCGCCGCAGCTCAGGCAAAAATCAAATCTAAGCCGGCAGATTTCTCGATCCTCTTCGGTTCGGATGATGATTGATGTGCGGCCATGCCGCAGTTCAAATGTGAGATAGAAGGTCGACCTTCTATCTCACTTATTTATAACACCTGAACTCCTTAACAGCGGCGAAGGCGCGCTGAACTTCTGAACGGCGGCGAATGCACCCTAACCGCGGAGAAGTCGCACTAAAGCCGTTTGGCTAGAGATGTGCGACGCTCGCGGACTGTATTTGTCTCTATCGCTTTAGATACGGCATACGGCACGCCAAGCAGCAACACAAGTCGGCGCCCCCTTGTTATAGCTGTGTAGAGAAGATTTCTCTGAAGCATTATGTAGTGCTGAGTATGAATAATAACAATAACTGCCGGATACTCGCTGCCCTGCGATTTGTGGATTGTTGTTGCATACGCCAAGACCAATTCATCGAGGTCACTGGCATCATATTTTACATCTCTTCCATCAAAAGTTACAACTAGAGAACGACTGGATTTTTCCACTGACTTTATGAACCCGATATCACCATTATAGACATCTTTATCGTAATTATTCCGAAGCTGCATTACCCTATCGCCCTTGCGGAATGTAGATCCCCCGCGCTCTAGTCCTTCACCATTGGGGTTCAGGGCATTTTGGATTTCCGTATTTATATTATCCGCGCCTAGCAACCCCCTTCTCATTGGTGTCAAAACCTGCACATCCTCGAGCGGGTTCATGCCGAATTTTCGCGGTATGCGAGTTTGCATAAACTCGATCGCTCTTCGCAAGCACTCGCCAGGGTCACGCGCTCTTGAAAAATAAAAGTCGCTCTCTTCATCGGGCCGCGTCTCCAAAGGTTCGCCGGCATTTACGTGGTGCGCATTGAGAACTATCAAACCAGTGCCTTTTTGACGAAAAATCTCGTTTAATTTCGTGCAGGGAATTTTGCCGGAGGCAATCATATCACCAAGCACGCTCCCCGGTCCTACAGATGGAAGCTGATCGGTATCGCCGACCATCACGATACTCGCTTCAACAGGAATCGCCGCGAACAAATCTGCCGCGAGGCGTATATCGATCATCGATGTTTCATCAAAGATGAACACTTCTCCTTCAAGAGAATTGGCGGCATCGAAAGTAAATTTATTCGTTACTGGATTCCACTTCAAAAGACGATGGATTGTTTGAGCGGGGCAACCGACCGATTCTGACATTCTTTTCGCGGCGCGACCGGTCGGGGCCGCGAGTACTACATTGATTTTTCTCGCCTTGTAGATTTCGACTAGCGCCCTGATAATAGTAGTCTTGCCTACGCCTGGCCCGCCTGTGATAATGGAAATTTTGCTCTCAAGGCTCTTTTCCAGCGCGGCGCTTTGGCGATTCGCAAGGCGAAATCCTGCCTTGGCCTCCCACCAAGCGACTGCTTTTGGCGCATCTATCTTCTTGAACGAGCTAGGCGTTTTCATTATCTGCCGAAGCTTATCGGCAGTCCTTTTTTCTGCGCGCGATAAACTCCACAAAGAAATCTTTCTTGTATCGCCCTCTTCATCTCGCTCTGCAACCACATGGGAAGAGTTTATTTCATCCTCGAGGGCCTGGCTTAAGATTTCTACGCTTATCGAAGTAAGTTCGTTTGCTCTCAAGAGAAGGTCGTTTTCATAAGTCCAGCAATGTCCTCCATCTTCCGCTTCAGTCTCGAGGGTATAGCTAATTGCAGCTCTCGCGCGAAGAGGAGATTCCTTTTCTATTCCTATCGACATTGCGATTTTATCTGCAGTCGAAAAGCCAATGCCCCAAATTTCGCGGCAAAGCCTATAGGGGTTGGCTTTGATTACTGCAATTGCGTCAGGCCCGTATTTTTTTACGATTCTCGTCATCCTAGAAATCGAAATTCCATAGGTTTGGCCAAAAATCATATTCTCGCGTAGCGTTGCATTTTTATGCCAGCTTTCGCGAATCTGCGCAATCTTTTTTGCGCCGAGCTTCGGGACTTCGCCAAGGCGCGCAGATTGGTGATTTAAGATATTGAGGGTATCTTCGCCGAAAACTTTCACTATCTTCTTGGCGATAACTTTGCCGACGCCTTTGATCAGCCCAGAAGATAGATATCGCTCTATTCCAAGCAAACTCTTCGGCGCAAGGCACGTAATATTTTCCGCCTTGAACTGGCGACCGTATTCTTTATCGTTAACCCAATAGCCTTCTGCCTGAACTTCTTCGCCTTCCCAAACCGCCTGGGTTTTGCAAACTACCATTGCCTCGCGCGAATGCCGCAATTCGAATCTTGAAGGCAACTCGATTCTCAGGACCGTATAGAGCGTCTCGTCATTATGGAACACTACGCTCTTAACGGTCCCTTCAAGAGTTTCGATTTCCTTCTTTTCTGAAGCGACCTTTTTCAATCTGTCTATGCCCTCTCGGATTCAAGCTTTTTACAAAACTCTTCTATTCGCCCGGCGGCAATCTTTATTTTTTCCAGACTCGTGGCATAGCTCATTCTGACGAACCCCTCACCGCATTTGCCGAACGCCCCGCCCGGTACGCACGCAACACGACTTTCCTTGAGAAGTCTAATCGCGAATTCTTCGCTGGTGAGGCCAGTCTTGCGAATATCGACAAACAGATAAAATGCGCCTTTGGGTATAGCGGTATCGAGCCCCATGGAATTAAGCGCACCGACAAGCCAATTGCGGCGCTTTTTATATTCACGCCGCATGCGATCGACATCTTTATCGCCAAAATCCATCGCTTCCACACCTGCCGCCTGCGCTAGGGTAGGCGCGGACATTATACCGTACTGATGGATTTTCATCATCGCGTCGATTATATCTTCGGGGCCTGCCGCATAGCCAAGCCGGTAGCCCGTCATCGCCCACGATTTCGAAAAGCCATTCAACAAAACTATTCTATCGCGAAATTCTTTCAAAGCCGCGAAAGACGGCAGAAATTCGCCTTCTTCTACATAATTCAACTCCGAGTATACTTCGTCTGCCAAAAGAATCAAATCATGACGCTCGCAAAATTTCGCGATTTCTATCATCTCGTCTTTCGAAAGAACGGCACCGGTCGGGTTGCAGGGGAAGTTTAGCAATAGCGCTTTCGTCTTGGGAGTAACCTTCTTCTCAAGCGCATCGACCGTCAAGCGAAACTCGTCTTCTACGCTTGTTTCGACGACTACCGGCACGGCATGCGCAAGACGAATAGTCGCAGGATAGCTTACGAAGCAAGGTTCGTGATATAAAATCTCGTCCCCCGGCGAGGAGATCGCGCGAATAGCTAAATCTATCGCCTCGGAGACGCCGACTGTAGCAAGAACTTCTTTTGTCCAATCGAACTTGGCTTCAAACCGGCGCTCGAGATAGCGGCAAATCGCCTGCCGTAGCTGCGGCGTTCCGAGATTGCTCGTATAATGGGTTCCACCGTTTTCTAGGCATGTTACAGCCGCACGGGAAATATGCCAAGGAGTATCGAAATCCGGCTCGCCTACGCCGAGCGATACAATATCTTTCGATTCGGCTACAATATCGAAAAACTTGCGTATTCCGCTTTTCGGCAACTCTGCCACATGCTCTGCTATACGCTTGCGGCTCATCTTTTCTTTATCGCACTACTTAAGACAATTTTTCAATCTATTTGCCTATATTGAGAACCTTGAAGCCAATTTTCCTTAGCTCGTTGGCGTCGAGACAATTCCTCGTATCATAGACTAACGCCGGTTTACGCATGGAATCGTATATTTTCTGCCAATCGAGAGTTGGATAATGACGCCAATCCGTCATTAGAATAATCGCATCGGAAAGTTCCGCCGCCTTATATTCATCGCTTTCATAAACGATGCCGTCGAGGTCAGCAAGGTCCCTTTGGGCATTATTGAGCGCCTTTGGGTCGGTAATCGTAAGACGAACATGCTCTTCTGCAAGAAGTCTTGCGACCTTGCCGGCAGGCGTTTCGCGAGTATCTCCCGTATCTGCCTTGAAGGCAAAACCGAATAGCGTAATCTTCTTGTTCGCAAGAGTATTGAACATTTCGCGGAAGAGGCGAGATACGATACGTTCTTGCTGATGATCGTTCATCTCAATTACGCCCATCCAATATTCTGCCGCGGTATGAAGCCCGAATGTCTCGCAAAGATATACGAGGTTCAGGACATCTTTCTTGAAGCAGCTGCCGCCAAAGCCAGGGCCGGCCTTGAGGAATTTTGGTCCAATCCTCTTATCTGCCCCAATTACTCGCGCGACTTCATCTACATCTGCGCCCGTAGCTTCACAAAGCCCGGCAATTGCGTTTATCGAAGAAACCCTCTGCGCCAAAAATGCGTTTGCTGCGAGTTTTGTGAGCTCTGCCGACCACACGTTTGTCGTTAGAATCTTTTCTCGATCTACCCACGCGGAATAAATCTCCACTGCTTCTTCGATGGCGTCATGTCCTGCGGGAGTCTGCGGGCCGCCTATCAAAACCCTATCGGGCTCGAGCAAATCTTTTATAGCCGTGCCTTCAGCAAGAAATTCCGGATTGCTCAGAACCGTGAAATTATATCTCGCGTGGTCGTTTAATATCGCGTCCATCGCCGCAGCCGTGCGCACAGGCAAAGTGGATTTTTCGATTATGATCTTGTCGCCAAGCGCATATTCCTTGATTTCTCTTGCCGTAGCTTCCCAATATTGCAAATCGCTCGCTCTGCCTGCGCCGCGCCCGAACATCTTCGTAGGAGTATTCACGCCTACAAAAATGATATCACACTCTTGAACAGCACTCTTGATATCGGTAGAGAAAAACAGGTTCTTGCCGCGCGTTTCTTTTACGACATCGACTAGCCCAGGTTCATATATCGGCAGATTGTAATCAGCAGAATTCCACTCTTCGATACGCTTGGCGTTGATATCGACAACGAGAACCTTCCTATCGGGGTTCATCTTCGCGATAACCGCCATCGTAGGGCCACCTATATACCCCGCACCAATGCAAACTATATTCTTGTTCATGATCAGTTGATATTATACCATATTTTCCCCGCCGCGTACAAGACCTCTCATTCAAAATTTTCATCAAAATTTCAGGCCGCGCTAGTGCCCGAGGGCGTTTCGTTCGGCGGGGGTAATCGTTCCATCGATAACGAGATTATCGAGGTAGCTCTTGAGCGCTGACTCGGCTTTCCTGCAGAATTCATCGCTATCCTCTTTGGAGCAAAGCCCCTTCTCCGCGCGCTTACGAGAGCGCGCCATAGATTTTTCTGCTCCGGCAACCGCCCTTTTGACGGCAACCGGAATTCTGAGCGCGGCATTACCCTTCTCAGGATGAGCTAGTATATAATCAGCGACAATCCGCCGCTGCTCTTGCTCCGGAAAAATCGAGAGTGGCACCTTCACAATCTCGATATCGTTCGAAATTGTCGTCTTACGCTCTTCTAGCGTGATGACGACACCAGAAATTACATTTCCCGCATGATTGGTATAGCAATTCTCCGCGCGCGCCGGAGAAGATATTGCCAATAGCACGAGTGCAGTCAATACAGGTTTCAACTTTATCTTCATCAATTCCCGCTCCTTGAAAGAGAAAAATCGCCTTTCTTTACCAACAATCATCATTGTGGGCATATTTTAGCATTTTGGTCATTATCCGTCAAGGGGGCGAGATGAATGTTGCCAATGATTTCGCGTTTCCCTATTCGGCAAACGCCGAATAGAAATATGACTATAACACGGATTTTTCAGCCATACCGATTACTGCGCGCGGAAAAAGATGAAGGTCGCAATAGATGCAACTGCGAGGACAATCAGGAAAAAGACGACCACTTTCTTCATTATCTCGCTTTCTTTACCGGCTAAGCCCGTAGCGGCGCATCCTAAAACAATAGACTGCGGGCAAATCATCTTGCCAATACCAGCGCCCATTACATTAGCCGAAGCAAAAAGGAGTTTTTCGAATTCTGTAGCTCCGGCAGAAGCTTGCAGAGCGCCGAAAAGAACATTCGAACTTGTGCCTGAGCCAGTTATAAACCCGCCGAGAGAACCAACTACACTAGCAAGAAGAGGATACATACTGCCGGAAATTTTCATCAAGCATTTGGCAAGGATAGCTGTCATTCCCGAAGCGCCCATGATTTTGGCCAGCGCCAATACAAAGCAGATTGTAGTAATCGCCAAGGCATATTTCTTTAATGTAATAAAGAAAAGCGCTATAATCCTAAGAGGCCGAATTCTTTGTGCAAGCGCCCCGAGAATGCCGGCGATTAAAATAAGAATTCCCGGCGAAATCTTTTTGTCATGCGGCAAAAATGCCGCAACCCCGAGAATAATGACGACAAATGCAAAAGGCATCCAGGCCCAAAGCGCCCTCTTCGCATTAATCGACCGAAAATTCCCCATGGCCCCAAGAACAATCATTACAGAAATTCCGCCGATGACATCCGGCAACTCGCAACCAAGCGTAAGAGCTGTAGCTACCCAAGGCAATATAAAGGCAATATCTGCAATAAGGGCAAGATGGAATTTTTCTTTCAATCCCCTAAAACCATCTGTAATAAACAAAATAAGAAACGGCGAAAGAGATGTCGCAGCTATTTGAAGAAGCACAATCTTCGAAGAAAGCGTCCCTAGCCCAAGCGCAGTCTCATCCGCCAAAGCCATCGTCGGCACGCCGACAGAGCCGAATGCCGTCGGCGTAGTATTGGCGACAAGAGCACACAAAACGGCTTTTACGGGATCAAAGCCAATTCCGACCAAAATCGCGCAAGGTATGGCTACAGCCGTCCCGAAACCAGCCATACCTTCCATAAAATTACCAAATCCCCATATGACAATCAATGCAAGATACCTATAATCTGAAGAAAGCGAGCCTAGCATCTTCTTGATTTCATCCATCGCCTTAGATTCAACCGTCAGCGCATAAGTAAAAAGCGCTGAAATTATAACAAGCCCAATTGGGAAAAGCCCGCTGGCAACGCCCCTAAGAGTACATTTTCCGATTTCGCCGAGCGGCAGTCCAAAGACGAAAAGCGCTTCCACCGCAGATATACCCAGCGCCGTAAATGCCGCGAGATACGCTGGCGCCTTAAGAAGCGTCAGCATAATAATCAAGGCCAAAATTGGCAATATAGCGCCTATAGTTCCCATTTTCTAGCAATTTATGATTCCTGCCACCAGTTTATGCTGTATATTATAACATTTTCTTAAGCATCCTGCTAGTGCAAATATTTTGCGACTAGAAAAAAAACGCAAAATATGGTATAATATGTGGCCTATGAACACCAAGTATATTCGATTGGCAACTCTCGCCCTCGCAGGGATGATTTTTGAATACACTTTTGCTCTTTCTATGAGCGAAGTAACGAGCGAAAAGTTCCCTGACGCGGATTCTGTAGTCCTCGATATGTTCGATTATATTGAATATAATCCTGATGGAACATATGTAAGCGAAAGCTCGCAGACTACAAAGATTCTAACGGAAAAAGGACGCCGCGAAGAGACCGAAATCGAAGTTAATTACAACGCAAGATATACTAGAGCGTTCATTACATCGCTTTCCATTACAAGCGAAGACGGCACTAGGCGCGAAATCGACCTCGCGCCAATCTTGACCGAGACTACCGATAACTCCTCGGCAAGCGAAAATATCTACGACCCGATGGCGAAGAAACTTTTCTGCCCGATTCCGAATGTAAAAATCGGCGATGTGATAACTTACACTACTAGGAGAGAAACTTTTGCCTCGCGAATCAAAGACCAATGGGCGGATGTAAAGATTTTGGAATGGTCGTGCCCGATTCTCAAGGCTACCGTGATGGTGAAATCTCCGGCTGGTCGTCCGCTGAAGAAATACGCGATTCGCCGACCTCTAGGCAATGTAACTTATAGCGAAAAAACTCTCGAGGATGGTAGCATCCTTAGGACATGGATTGCGGAAAATTCCCCCCAAATGTTCCCCGAGCCTGATATGCCCGCGCAATATACTCAGGTGCAAAGCCTCAGGACTTCAACCGCAGACGACTGGCGAGATATCTCGCGCTGGTATTGGGAAGTATCTCTTCCTCACCTCGAAAAGACCAATACGGCCATTACCAATAAAGTCGAAGAAATCGTCGCGAAAGCGAAGGCGGATAATATAGATGTAATGAGCGCAATTTACAAATGGGTTTCGCAAGAAATCCGCTACATGGGCCTCACGATGGAAGATACATCGCCAGGCTACGCGCCGCACGATGTCGATATCACTTTCGGCAATAAATATGGCGTATGCCGCGATAAGGCCGCGCTCCTCGTTGCGATGCTCAGAATCGCCGACTACGAGGCGTATCCCGTTCTAATCCACGCAGGCGCGAAAATGGATGAAGAAGTCGCGATGCCCTACTTCAACCATGCGATTGCATCGGTCGCAAAAGGCGACGGCAGTTACATCTTGATGGACCCTACCGATGAATCCAGCCGCGACCTAATGCCGGCGTATCTGAGCGACCGCTCGTTTTTGGTCGCGACCCCGGAAGGCGAAAGGCTTCTTACCTCGCCTGTGCCGAGCGCTGACGAAAACGCCGTAAAAATTTCGAGCCTTGCCAGCTTGAACCCCGATGGGTCGATGATTTTCACAAGCCATGTAATCATGACCGGCATAAACGACAACATATACCGTAGCGCACTTCTGAGGCGCAAGGATACTGAAAGAAGGAAACTCTTCGAGCGCAACCTCATGGCGATTTCACCGGGCGCAGAACTGCTCAATATCGAAATTCTTCCTAAAGACTTGCAGGATACTACAAAGCCGATCGAAATCAACCTGTCGGCACGTCTGCCGGAAACGCTTATCTACGGCGAAACTGGTGTAGAGCTTCTGCACCCCATGCTTTCGCGCACTCTAGGCGCCGCCAACTGGCTGCTCGGCGGAAAGACCTCTCTCGAAAAGCGCAACTACCCGCTCTGCATCAATTCGACGGCGCGCGTGGACGAAGAACTCGAAATCTACCTGAACGGGGCCGTAGGCGAGGTGATATATTTGCCGCCAGATCTCGAAATCACAGGCGACTACGAATGGGAAAGGACTATGAAAGCGGAAAACAGCAAGCTTATCGTGCGCCGCTCGAACGCAATAAACGCAGTGGAATTTTCGCCCGAAGCCTACCAGAAAATCCGCGAAGAAATGAAGAAATCGGAAGCCGCAGAGCGCCAGCGCCCGATTTTCGCGCGCACCAGTCTGAAAAACGCCAACGCGAGAATCATCCAAAGCCGCAAAGATATTTGGCTTTCTTCGGCACGCGACTGGGTCGTCACGAATTCCGTAGTGCAACAGGTTCTCACCTATGACGGCAAGAAGAAACTCTCAGAACTTAAATTCGAGTACAATCCTCAATGGGAGAAAATCGAAATCGTCTCTGCGGCAGTATCAAACTCTAACGGCCGCGTGTTCACCGCGACTGAGCGCGAAATCAACACATTCGATTGCGACTGGGTCGCGAGCGCACCGCGCTACCCCGCTTCGCGCAAGATTATCGTCAATCTGCCAGGTGTTGAAGTCGGTAGCTTCATCAACTACACGATCGTTCGCGAAATCAAAGATGCGCCACTTGAATTCTATGGCCGCTGGTTCTTGGATTCGACAGAACCAACCGATGAAATTACAATCAATCTAAACGGCGAAACGATTACAGAGAAAAACGTAAAAACGGTAACGACGGAAACCATGGACGCGCATTCCATCCTTTGGAGAAATTCGTTTACGGTCTCTTCCAACGATTTCGCAGTAGTCTCTGCCCGACTTCGCGAGGCAACAGATGTAAAACCGCTCAAGTTGGACGCGCGAGACGAAAAACCTTGGGGCGAATCGATTCAATCCATCCGCGACTGGATGTCGAAGAACGTAAGAATCGCCGGTCCCTCGCTTTGGGAAACACGAATCGAATCTCAGACGACAGCGCCCGAAAAGATTATCGAAGAGCGCTATGCTTCGCGCCTCGACTACATACGTACCATGACCGCCCTCATGAAAGGCGCAGGCTTTGATGCCGATATCGTATTCTCGTCGCTCGATTCCGGCGAGGCTATGGAAATAAGGCTTTACGATATAACCGCAAAACCCCATATATCGAAATTCTGCTATCCTCTTTGCCGCGTAAAAGAAAAATCCGGCGCATTCCTTTGGTTTGGCGGCGAGGAAAAGACCTATTTCATCGGAACGGAATCCGAATACACGCCTCTTGGGTCTACGCCATACGAAGGTTCTACATATATCGCACCTCAAGATATTTCGGAAGAAATCAAGGCCGTCACGCCGACCGAAGAAAATCTCTCATCGTTCAAGCGTGAAACAATGGTTTGCTACGTGCGCAAGGATGGCGCAGTCGATTTCGAAATCGAGAATACGACATTCGGTCCGTCCGTCGGCGCATTCAGAAAGCAATATGCCGAAATTCTGCCGGAAGACCGTGCGCGCCACTACCAGGAGCTTTTGGGCGAAATTGCGCAGGGCGCAAGCGCTACTGGCGAGCTGGAGACAGATTATACTGGCTACCCGGCGCGCCTCGCCTACAAAGCATACGTGCCCGATTATGCCGTAATCGAAGATGATCGGCTTACAATCGCGCTGCCGGCGTTCTACGAACAACTCTTCCCGATTGGAGGCGCGAGAAGAGAAAATCCAATAGGTATCTCCGGGTGCTATCCTGAAGAAACGAGCGTAAAAGTAGTATTCCCCGAAGGCTACACACAAATCGAGCACCTGCCCGACAACTTCACTTTCCTCAATCCCAAGAACGGCAAAGTCTGGTATACGAACACTGTAACGAGCTCGATAGAAGAGGTAGAGGGTCTCTCGGGCAAGCGGCTTGTCGTAAGAATCGAACGCTATGTAAACGAGCGCGACTACGAGTGGCTCGGCAAAGAATACGCCGGCATGCTTCGCGATTGGTCTCGAATCGGGTCCTCTAGAGCGAACCGCACGATTTCCGTCAGAGCGAAAGCACAATGAGACTAGATATAGTTTCGTGCCAGCCGCGAATGTTTGAAGGGTTCCTTTCCGAATCTATAGTCGCTCGCGCGGTGAAAAAGAATCTTTGCCAAATTAATGTAGTCGACCTTCGCGAATTCGGCGAGGGCAACTACAAGAAGATCGATGACAAGCCCTACGGCGGAGGACCCGGCATGCTCATGAAATGCGGTCCTTGGTTCGCCGCGATAGAAAAGCTCGCTGCCGGATCCTCCGCAAAACCGCGCATAATAATGACGAGCCCCGCCGCCCGGCATTTTACCCAAGCCGATGCCGAGGAGCTTGCAAAATGCGAGCACGTAATTTTCATGTGTGGACATTACGAAGGGTTTGATGAAAGAATAAGAACTCTTGCGACTGATGAATTTTCTGTCGGCGATTTCGTAATGACTGGCGGGGAGCTCGCTGCAGCAGCGATGACAGATAGCATTGTTCGCCTGATTCCAGGCGTGCTCGGCGGCGGAATGGAAGCCACCGCTAGCGAAAGTTTTTCGTGCGGCAGCGACCTTCTCGAAGCCCCGCAATATACCCATCCGGCAGATTTTAGAGGCATGAAAGTTCCAGAGGTCTTGCTATCTGGCGATCATGCAAAAATCGATGCGTGGCGGAAATCTGCCGCGCAGGAAAAAACACGCGAAATCAAAGGCACCAATAACGCCGCCGATATTGCGGCTTCTTCCATATCTGCCCCTTTTCGTTTCTCGCGCTTTGATGAATATTTCATGAATATGGCGCTTCGCGAAGCGGAAAAAGCCGCCGAAGATGGCGAGGTGCCGACAGGCTGCATTATCGTAGAGGAGCCCGACTCGCTGGATGATATGCCCTCTAGCGCAAGAATTCTCGCCCGTGCCCATAATCAAACCGAAGACCTCGAGGATGCTACGGCGCACGCGGAAATCCTCGCTCTTAGCGCCGCATTCCAAGCGAAAGGCAATTGGCGCCTTTCAGGGACTCGCATGTATGTAACAAAGGAGCCTTGCCCTATGTGCGCCGGCGCTATCGTGCTTGCGCGCATCCCGACTGTCATTTGGGGCGCAAGCGACCCGAAGCGCGGCGGCGGGACTACATTTGGCATTTTCGACCATCCGGGCATAAACCATCATCCAAATATAATCAGCGGCGTTTTGGAAGAACCCTGCAAACAAATTCTGAAGGATTTCTTCCAAAAGCGCAGAAAAGAAAAAGAATCATAAAATGAAAAAATTCCTCTTCGCCCTTTTCATCTTCTTTTCCTCAATCCTTGCATTCCAAATTTCAGCCGCTGAAGTGCCCGTAGTTGCATACGAGAAAGGCTTCTATACTTCCCTCTCAAATCACGCTGCCCGGTGGCTTAAAAGTCAAGATATCCAAGCCAAGACTTACGAATTGAAAGATTTGTCGACGGCGCTCGCAAAATCGAAAGTCGCCTTTCTCGTCGGCTTCGACTCTCCTAAAGATGAAGAACTAGCGACATTGCGAAAATTCACTTCTCGCGGCGGCAAGCTAGTCGTATTCTATTCTTCTTCCCAAGCCCTCGCAGATCTGATGGGTGTTCAGGTTCTAGGCTTCAAGAAAGCTTCATATCCAGGCGAATGGAGCAGAATGGATTTCAATACGAAATTCCCGACTGGTCTGCCCGCCAAAATTCGCCAAACTTCAACCGTGCTTCAAAGATGCCGTCCCATTAAAGGCAAGGGACGCGTCATCGCAACATGGTGCGATAGAAAAGGCAAATCTTCAGGCGAAGCCGCTTGGATTGCTACATCAAAAGGCTATTGGATGAGCCATGTCCTTCTTGCCGATGGCGATGAAACCCTAAAGGCGCGATTGCTCGCTTCCATTTGCGGCTCTATCGACCCCGCGCTTTGGAACGCAAAGAAAGCGAATGAAAAAGCCGCACGCAAATATGCCGAGACAAAAGCATACGCTCAAGCCCAATCGCCAAAGAGCGGAGAAATCCGCGCCGTCTGGGATCACACTGGCTGCGGGCTTTACCCGGGCAATTGGCCTAAGACTATTAAAGTTCTTAAAGAAGCGAAAATAACCGACCTCTTCGTGAATGTAGCAGGCGCAGGATTCGCCCACTACCCTTCCAATATTTTGCCTCGCTCGAAAATCTATGAAGATGAAGGCGACCAGCTCAAGGCGTGCCTCAAGGCAGCAGAAGGTTCCGGCATTCGCGTCCACGCTTGGATTCTTTGCTTCAATACTACTCGCTCGACGCCTGAAAGACTGGAAAAGTTTTCAAAGCTTGGTTGGCGCCTCAAGACAGCCGATGGGAAGCTTACCGATTACCTTGATCCATCTAATCAAGCTGTTCAAGATTTGATTCTCAAGGCGATTGACGAAATACAAGATAAATATAAGGTAAGCGGAATCCACCTCGATTTCGTCAGATGGTATGAAAAATCCAAAAAGCCCAAAAATGCCGCTCTTGCGATTTCCAAATTCGTAGCTACTGCCAGGCGCCACGTCAAACGCCCTTGCTGGCTTACGACCGCAGTCCTCGGCAAATATCCGACTTGCATTGCGTCTGTCGGGCAGGACTGGGAAAGCTGGCTAGATCTAAATATCGTCGATTATGTCGTACCGATGGATTACACTGAAAACATGACGAAGTTTGAAGAATTTATTCATCAACATTCGATCAGGAAGAGTCACGCGAGAAGAACAATCGCCGGCATTGGCGTAACAGCCAATGAATCGCGCCTCGAAGCAAAAGCAGTTATCGATCAAATCAAATTGACGCGCAAATATTCCCTCGCAGGCGTATCACTTTTCGACCTCGACCAATTCCTCGAAACCGATATTCTCCCATTCCTCAAAATGGGCATCTGGTAATTCATGTTCAGGGCGCTTCGCGCAGTTCAGATGTTCAGTTGTTCAGATGTTCAGTTCGGCCTATCTAAACTCTCTAAACGCGCCGTAGGCGCCCTGAACATCTAAACTTCTGAACGCGGCTTTAGCCGCTCTGAACAGCTGTCTTATTGAAATTTAACTGGTGCACCTGAAGGGACTCGAACCCTTACGCCTCTCGGCACTGGAACCTAAATCCAGCGTGTCTGCCATTTCACCACAGGTGCGTCAAACTCAACTCTTGCCAGTCAATTTTTCCTTGTGAGCGAAGAAAATCCTCGATTTATTCGCAAGACTTTGCGCCTCGGGAAAATTCGACCGTGTTAGAGTTTTGTTTAAAGCTTCCAATTCTTCGCGCTGACGGCGATCGAGATTCACCGGCGTCTCGATTTCGATTCGCGCATCGAGATCGCCTACCGGTCCTCTGAAGGATTTTATGCCTTTGCCGCGCAAGCGGAAGATTTTTCCGTTAGGCGTTCCCGGCGGCAATTTAAGTTGTGCGGCGCCTTCGGGGGTGGGAATATCTACTGTTCCGCCGAGAGCAGCGACGATCGGCGATACGGGAACGACGACGCCAAGATTCAGGCCGTCGCGTACAAACAAATCGCTATCCTTTACGCCGAGAAGAACATACAAATCGCCTGGTTCGCCGCCGCGAAGCCCGCCGGCGCCCTTCCCCGCGAGTCTAAGGCGAGAACCTGAATCTACGCCTTGAGGAATCTTCAGCGCGATATGCTGGGGCTTGTTGACATGCCCCGTTCCGCGGCACGAGCGGCAAGGCTTTTCGATTATAGAACCTTCGCCGCCGCAACGAGGGCATGTCTGGCGAACTTGAAACCATCCGCCGCCGCCAATTACAGACCCCGTGCCGCCGCAAGTAGAGCAAGTAGTGCGCTTGGAGCCAGGCGCGGCACCCGTGCCATGGCATTCATCGCATTGTGCAGGAAGAGTCAAATCAATCGTGCGCTCAGAACCAAAAACAGCCTCATCGAAATCGACATCCAAGCGGAAGTTCATATCATCCCCGCGCTGGGGTCCGGCCGGATTATTCGCAGGGCGAGCGCGCGAGGAGCGTCCACCGAAGAAGCTAGAAAAACCGCCGCCGCCGAAGAACGCGCCGAGAATATCGTTCAGGTCTACATCTTCGAAGTGAGAGAAATCTCTACCGAAATCAAATCCTCCCGGACCGAAATTCACGCCTTGGTGACCGAACTGATCATAGCGCTGACGCTTTTCTGGATTGGATAATACTTCGTATGCTTCGGAAATTTCGGTAAACTTTTCTTTCGCCTCTGGATTATCAGGGTTGCGGTCAGGATGATATTTCATTGCGAGCTTGCGGTAGGCGGATTTTATTTGATCCGCCGTCGCATCTTTCGCAACGCCCAACACCTCGTAATAATCTCTCTTATTCTCAGCCATTTTCTTTCTTGCCACCTGCGCTTACAACGACTTGCGCCGCACGAAGGACTTTACCTTTCAGAAGCCAGCCCTTCTTGACTTCATTCGAAACTTTGCCTTCTTCGATTTCTTCGTTCGGCAGAGTTGCAATTGCTTCCATCTTTTCGGTATCTAGTTCCAGGCCCACCGAATCGAAAGGTTCCGCGCCATGCTTCTTCAAGGAAGAGAGCAGCGATTCATAAACAAGAGCGACCCCTTTGACGAAAGAATCATCCTTATCCTTTGCATTCGCGAGCGCGAGCGAAAGATTATCCACGGCCGGCAACACATCGCCAAGGATATCAGATTCCGCATAGCGATAAGTTTCTTCACGATCGCGTGCAGCGCGCTTCTTATAGTTCTCGAAATCCGCGCGTTCCCTCAAATAACGGTCTTTCCAATCGATTTCGACGGGTTTTTCTTCCTTCGGCCCGGCTTCTTCGCTCGCACTTTCAGCACCTGCAGGCGCACCTTGAGGCGCCTCTTCGTTTGCGCAAGCTTCCTCGCTAGCACATTCCGGGGCTTTTTCTTCTACCGCAGTTTGAGCCTCGCTCGAAGGTTCTACCTTTTTATCTTCTTGTGATTCCACTACCTTACGCCTCTTTTTGAACCACATTTCAAGCCTTTATCTGACCGGCCTTCGCGAGCATCTTAGCCTCGACGGACTGGATTTCCGCAAAGCCCTGCGAAGAATGGGGGTTAAGCCCGTTCGAAGCTTCCATAGAGCTGTCGGCTTCATTGTAAATCGAAGCTTTAAGACCCTTGAGGCTTTCGAAAAAGATATTGCCCTTGTAAAGGCCGAGCGTTACTTCAGCAGTTGCTTTTTCCGCCCAAACCTGGATAGCGGCCCTCGCGGCGCGAGTAGCAGGGTCAAACCACCTGCCATCGTAAATCTGATCGGCGACAAACTTGGAAAGCTGCTGGAATAGAAGCGTCGAGCGACGATCCATAACGCCTTCGTAGATATATTTAAGCCCCCAAGAGAGGACTTCCATTCCCGGAGCTTCATAAACGCCACGGCTCTTCGTGCCGATTATGCGGTTTTCGAGCGCGTGCTTCATGCCGATTCCGTTTCTGCCGCCGATCTTATTCACCTCGAGCATTACTTCGTAAGGAGTCATCTTCTTGCCATTGACGGCAACGCAGCAGCCCTTTTCGAATTTGAGCGTAATCTTCTCGATTTTAGCTGGCGCCTTTTCAGGCCATACACCCATCGTAGGCTTGACGATTCTCATCGATGTTTCCATTGATTCGAGGTCCTCCGCCTCATGGGAAAGTCCGGCGAGGTTGGCATCTGTCGAATATTTCTTTTTCGTCCCGACGAAAGCCTGAATACCGCGCTTAGCGAGAAATTCAACCATCTGGGTGCGCCCGGGGAATTTCTTGAGCAACTCGCTATCGCGCCAAGGCGCATATACGCCAAACTTCGGGTCGAGAACATTCGTATAGCGCTCAAAACGCATTTGGTCATTGCCGCGGCCTGTCGCGCCATGGACGAGAGCAACGCAGCCAGCCTTCTTCATCGCGGGCAAAAGCGCTTGGACCGTAACAGCGCGCGCGATACCGGTAGAATTCCAATACCCGCCATCATACATCGCCTGGCACTTGACTGTTTCAAAGCAAATATCGGCCATTTCTTTCGTAACATCGACAATGGTCGTATCTACGCCGGTAGGCGCCATCTTCTTCTTGATATCGTTGATATCGGCTTCATCAGGCTGACCGACATTGGCGGAAAACGCCTTGACCTTTACGCCGGCATCCTGCAAAACGCAACAAATAGTCTTGGAATCCAGGCCCCCGCTTACGCAGACGCCGACCGTCTTACCCTTCAAATCTTCAAGTTTCATCTCTATCAATCCCTTGCTTTAACCTTCTCTAGTATACTCTTCAACCAGAAAGTGACGGATATTATAGCATATTTATTGCTCCGGGTCTAGTGAGAAAAGTAAATTCCTCGTTGAAAATCAATCCGGAATTTGGTATAATTGGCGGCATGAAAATGATTGACGGGAAAAAGTTGGCTGAAAATCTGCGCGCCGAGATTGCGGCCAAGGTTGCTGTTCTCAAAGAAACGCGCAATATAACACCGGGGCTGGCGGTAATTTTAGTCGGTGAAAATCCAGCCAGCGTAAGCTATGTAACGGCGAAGGAAAAGGCGTGCAAAGAAGCCGGGATGAACTCGATCGAAATTCGCCTTGAAGAATCGACTACCGAAGAGGAGCTTATCAAGCGAATCCACGATCTCAACAAAGATGATGCCGTCCACGGGATACTCGTTCAGCTACCATTGCCGCGTCATATTAGCGAGAAAGCCGTAATCGAAGCGATCGCGCCAGGAAAAGATGTAGATGGTTTCACGCCGGTCAATATAGGAAGGATGATGATCGGCGAAGAATGCTTCATCCCTTGCACTCCGCACGGCATAATAAAGCTAATCGAATTTTCCGGCATGGATATCGCCGGAAAGCACGCGGTCGTAATCGGCCGGAGCAATATCGTAGGCAAGCCAATCGCGGCGCTGCTCGCACGCAAAGAAACGAATGCGACGGTCACTGTTTGCCACACGGGAACGCCTGATATCGGCGTATACACGCGCCAAGCCGATATCGTAGTAGTAGCAGCCGGCCGCCCGAATACCCTAAGAGCAGATATGCTCAAGCCGGGCGCTGTAGTTATTGATGTCGGCGTAAATAGGATTCCTGATCCTTCAAAACCCAAAGGATATCGTCTCGTAGGAGACGCCGATACCGAAGAATGCGCCCAAGTCGCATCTGCGATTACGCCTGTTCCTGGCGGCGTAGGCCCAATGACAATTACCATGCTCCTTTGGAATACTCTGCAAGCCGCAGAAAGGAAGCAGGCGAAATGAAAATGCGCGCGGCGATAATCCTGTTTTTCGCCGCAACTGCGGCGTTTCTCGCCGTTGCGTTTCAGCCGATCGCAGAAGATGATTTTCTGGAACCCAGCATCCAGAACGAAGTCGACCACGCGCTTGCGCGCGCTCCTTCGAATACTATCGCGCGCTCGGATTGGCCGGAAGATTTTGCGATCTACTGCGCTACAAACGATTTCTTCAAAACGAATAATCTATCGAAAAGCGCAATTGCGATACGCCTCGTCAGCATACAACATTCCGATGGGAAGTGGTATGATGGAACAAATGATGTATCGAATGCCGCGATTGAAATTCTTGAATCGCTTTTATAAAGAAAACCAAGGGGGAAAATATGAAAAATACAATTCTCTTTACTATCCTCGCCGTAATATGCTCTAGCGCCGCATTCGCGGCGACTCAGCAAGATGAAGCTACTCGCCGCCGCCGCGTAGGACAAGCCGAGTATTATGTGCGCGAATTCGAAAACGAAGTCGCGCGTCAAAAAGGCGGCGAAAAAATGGTTTGGCATTCGAAGAAAACGGCGCTCGAAAAAGTGCAGGCGCTAAAACAGGAATGGCCGGATGATCCTGATGTGGAAAGCCTGTATCTGCGAACGAAAGTAGCGCTAATGAAATCCAAGGGCGATTACACCGAAGTTCAACCGGAATGGCTCGCGTACCTCCACAATGAAGAGAACTTGAGAAAACTGATTGGGGAGCTCGGCGAAAAGGAATGGGCGGCTTTCATTGAACAACATAAGACGAATATGCTCGAGAAGAGTTATCCAACCCCGGATTCCGCCCAGATTACTATCGATGAATTGCGCGGCAAATATGTAATTTTGGATGATGTAGAATATCCCCAGCACCAATTTTATGGCGCGACCGGCGAATATATACATTGCGGGAAGCCCTCCAGCGGATACTGGTTCGTAAATATCGCGACTCGCGATTGGCTAGGCCCCTACGAAGCAGTAAAGCGCTATAGAAGAAATGTCGATTCGGGAATGACCGAAGTGAAAAAATGGACTCTCCTTGGAGAAATTTCCGGCATCACCGCGGAAAATCCGCGTCCGAGCGAAGATGGAGTCGGCAATCTTGAATTCGGCTGGATTATCAAGCCTATCGCCCTTTTCGTTCCCGGGCATGTTATGGCAGTATACGATTCTTCGGCGCAATCTTCCGGCAGATTCATCGGCGAGGAAAAGGTCGATGAAATCAAGGATGGTTGGTATACGGTAAAATCTGTCCCGGATGATGTAACGCCGGAGCGGCTTATGGAAATTTTCATGACCGCAATCAAGGAAAAGAATTTCAAACTCTACCGCGAATGCATCAACCCCGATCGGTTCGGCGGCGAATATGGCAATGATAATGTAACTTATCATTGGGATCTTCATCAAGAGCGCTTCCACGGCGAATATATACACGCGACTTTCGATAAAGCGACAATCACGACTATCAAAGGCTTTGATGACGATAACGATTTGGAAAACTTCTTCCTGGACGACGACCAGCGCTCGACTATCAAGAAATTCAGCGGCGATAAAATCGAAGAAGCGACCGTCGAATCGCGCGCAATAGATAAAAACGGCAAACAGCTCGGCTCGCCGCATCCGCATAAACTTCGTCGCGTAAACGGCGGAAGGTGGTATGTCGAAGACTACGCGCCGAGATTCTAAGAAAAAGGAGATGATTAGATGAAAAGAGCATTTGCATTCGGCATCGCGAGCTTGATCCTGGCTGCGTGTTTAGGCGAAAACATCAAAAGCCTCTCTAAGGCGCAGCTGGATGAATACGATAAGAAGAATTGGGGCGGCAAAGGTTTTGAAGATAACGCCAAGGGCGCAGGCGATGAAGTCGCCGCGGAAATGATGGCAATCAAAGATGCGCTGGCAAGAGAAATGCTTCTTATGAAATCGGTGATCTACAAGAGCAAGAACAATCCTGCCGCGAGTACCGAGCCGGAATATTGGTTAAAGGAAGCGCAAGCAACGCTATCCAAGCCTCTCTGCAATTCCAAGCGCCTGCCGACAAAAAAGCTAAGCGCGACGCCGAATGAAGCGCAGACTTTGAAAGGACTCGAAAGCGCCTACAATGCAATCGATTACATCGAAAAGAATGTCCGTCCAAAGATGCTGAAGATGATCAATACAGAAATCGAAGGACGAATCTTTTACCGCTACAACAAATTTCAGCGCGCAAAAGAAGCTCTCGGCGATAGAAAAATGAATATATCTCTAAATTATGTAGATATTCGCTGGGATCGTTTCAATAAACTAATCGAATCTATCGAGAAAGGCACCGATAAATTCAAGAAAAGCCCTTCCGACCTGATGCCCGGCTCGCCTCGCGAACAATTCTTCAAAGAAATTCTCGCAGATACGGGACTTGATAAAGCATTCACGACAAAATGCACAATGGAGCCGAAATTCGATCGCAACATGAGAATTCTCGATCGATTCATGAAGACGACGAACAAAGAAAATCTCGATGCGTTTGAAAATGCAGTGAAAAAGACAGGCGACGCGAACAATGAACTCAATACGCTATTTGAAGAAACTACCGATTGGTACAACAAGAATGCGCTTTCGATTACGCCTTATCTTCGCGAATATGTCGCGCGGCTCTTGGGCGGATACAGTTCGATGAAGAAGGATAATGTAGCATTCCTAAACGAGTGCCTTGATATAATCGATATGATGAAAGACTCCTCAAGCCCTTATGGAGAGTTGCGCGCTTGCAATAACTTTTCGCCAAACAAAGCCTTCTTCCTGAAAGATGGCGCACCGACGAATGGCGAACCCAATTACACCGAAAGAGCAAAAGCGATTGCCGAGGATATCAGAAGAAAATTCGAAAAAGCCGCTTATAAAATCTACGAGCGCAACAACGCACCGTATTTGTTGTAGTTGAAGGTTGTTGAATGTTGCCAATATGAAAGTGTTGCCAATACCAGTAACCAAAACGCGGCTTTAGCCACCCTGAACATCTGAACTTCCTGAACTTCTGAACTTCCTGAACTTCTGAACATCTGAACTTGATAACAAAAAGAACCGGGGCGATTGCTCCGGTTCCTTTTGTTACTTTGGAATAATCTTTTATTACATCATTCCATCCATGCCGCCGGGTGCGCCATGTCCGCCGCAACCGCAGGAATCTTTCTTCTCGGGAAGATCGGTTACCATGCAATCGGTCGTGAGCAGGAGTCCAGCGATAGATGCCGCATTCTGAAGCGCAGAGCGCGTGACCTTCGCAGGATCCACGACGCCAGCCTTCAAGAGGTCGGTGTATTCGCCAGTGCGAACGTTGTAGCCGTTTGTGCCAGTTGCCTTCTTTACGTTGGCGACGACGAGCGCGGCTTCCTGGCCGGCATTCTCAACGAGCTTGCGAAGAGGCGCTTCGACCGCACGAGCGACGATTCCGGCGCCGACCTTTTCATCGCCTTCGAGCTGGAGAGCTTCAACCGCCTTCTGCGCCCTGAGGTATGCAACACCGCCACCTGCGACAATTCCTTCTTCGACAGCCGCACGAGTTGCGTGAAGAGCATCATCGACGCGATCTTTCTTCTCTTTCATCGCCGCTTCTGTAGCTGCGCCAACCTTGATAAGCGCAACACCGCCTGCGAGCTTTGCGAGGCGCTCCTGAAGCTTCTCGCGATCGTAATCGCTCGTCGTTTCTTCGATCTGCTTCTTAATCTGCTCGGTGCGTGCCTTGATATCGGCAGACTTGCCGAGACCTTCGACGATGGTGGTGTTATCCTTATCGACAACGACCTTCTTAGCGCGGCCTAGATCTGTAAGCTGGACAGATTCTAGCTTCACGCCGATATCTTCAGAAATCAAGCGGCCGCCGGTAAGAATCGCGATATCCTCGAGAATCGCTTTGCGGCGATCGCCAAACCCGGGAGCCTTGACTGCGCAAACCTGGAACGTGCCGCGTAGCTTGTTCACAACGAGAGTCGCGAGCGCTTCACCTTCGACATCCTCGGCAATGATCATCAGCGGACGACCAGTCTTGGCGACAGACTGAAGCAAGGGAAGCATATCCTGGAGATTCGAAATCTTCTTCTCGAAGAGGAGGATGAAAGGATTTTCAAGCTCGCACTCCATATCTTCAGGCGAAGTTACGAAGTAAGGCGAAAGATAGCCCTTGTCGAACTGCATGCCTTCGACGACATCGAGGGTCGATTCGAGTGTCTTCGCTTCCTCTACGGTAATCGTGCCTTCCTTGCCGACCTTGTCCATCGCGTCAGAAATCATCTTGCCGATTTCTTCATCGCCATTCGCGCTGATCGTGGCGACCTGGGTGATTTCATCGGCGCTCTTTACTTTCTTCGATTGCTTGGCGATAGATTCTACTACTGCCGCCGTGGCCTTATCGATACCGGACTTTAGCGCCATTGCGTTTGCGCCGGCGGTGAGGTTCTTGAGACCTTCGCGATAAATCGCTTCGGCCAGAAGCGTCGCTGTCGTCGTGCCGTCGCCAGCTACATCATTTGTCTTGGACGCGACTTCCTTGACCATCTGGGCGCCCATGTTTTCGAATGGATCGGGTAGCTCGATTTCCTTCGCTACCGTTACGCCATCCTTGGTGATTTGGGGCGAGCCAAACTTCTTGTCGAGAATTACGTTGCGTCCGGAAGGTCCGAGCGTTGATGTTACTGCCGCAGAAAGCTTTTCCACGCCAGCCAGAATTTTCTGGCGCGCTTCTGCATCAAACTTGATTTGCTTTGCCATTTTATTTATTCCTTTTATGAAATTACTTTACGAGAACGCCGAGCAAGTCTTCATCGCGAACGAGCTGAAGCTTCTTGCCATCGAGCTTTACTTCCGTGCCGCCGTATTTAGGCAGAAGAACCGTATCGCCAGGCTTGACGTCGAACGGGATTTCCTTGCCATCCTTATCAAGCTTCTTGCCGACTGCGATCACAGTGCCTTGCATGGGCTTTTCCTTCGCGGAATCGGGAATGATAATTCCGCCGACGGTCTGTTCTTTTTCTTCAATAGGTTCAACGAGAACGCGTTCACCTAGAGGTCTAATCTTCATTTTTTGTTTTCCTTTCAACAATAAATTGCTGTAAATTATTTCCGACTCTGGGCGAGGGGCGCCAATTTCGCCCCTCGCCTTATGCGACTTATTTCATCGTATAGTCTGCATCGACAACATCGTCGTTGCCCTTCTTGGGCTCTTCCTTCGGCGGCTCCTGGTTCGGCGGAGGAGTTCCTGCGCCTGCGCCAGCTGCCTGGTTGGCCTGCGCGCTCTGGTACATTTCGGTCGCTACAGGTTCCATTGCTTTCATAAGAGCTTCTTGCTTTGCCTTGATTTCTTCAATCGGCGCTGCAGGATTCTGCTTTGCCAGAGCATCCTTGAGTTCCTTGAGAGCGGCTTCCACGGGCGCCTTCTTATCCGCGGCGATCTTATCGCCGGCATCCTTCAAGGTCTTCTCGACCTGGAATGCAAGACCATCGGCTTTATTGCGGTCTTCGACTTCAGCGTGACGCTTTTCATCCTCCGCGGCATGCGCTTCGGCATCCTTGCGCATACGCTCGATTTCGTCCTTGGAAAGTCCGCCGGCGGCAGTAATCGTAATCTTCTGCTCCTTCTGGGTTCCGAGGTCTTTGGCCGATACATTCAAGATACCGTTCGCATCGATATCGAAAGTAACTTCGATCTGCGGGACGCCGCGCGGCGCCGGGGGAATTCCATCAAGATTGAAATTGCCGAGGCTCTTGTTATCGCGCGCCATCTTACGGTCGCCTTGGAATATCGAAATCGTAACGGCCGGCTGGTTATCCGCCGCGGTCGAGAATACCTGGCTCTTCTTTGTAGGAATTGTCGTATTGCGCTCGATGAGGGGCGTAAGAACGCCGCCGAGCGTTTCTATGCCGAGAGTAAGAGGCGTTACATCGAGCAGTAGCACATCCTTCACTTCACCCTTCAAGATGCCGCCCTGAATCGCCGCGCCCATCGCCACCACTTCATCGGGGTTCACGCCCTTGTGGGGTTCTTTGCCGAAGAGAGATTTCGCCTTTTCCTGAATAAGCGGCATTCTCGTCTGACCGCCGACGAGAACGACTTCATCGACGCTCGTAAGTTCTGCATCGCTCATGCACTTGCGGCAAGGCTCTTCCGTGCGGTTCACGAGATCCATCGTAAGCGCTTCGAGCTTGGCCTTGTTCAATGTCGCAGTGAGGTGCTTAGGCCCGGTCGCATCCGCCGTAATGAACGGAAGATTGATGTCGTAGGTCGTCGCCGAAGAAAGAGCGCACTTCGCCTTTTCGGCTTCTTCTTTCAGACGCTGAAGCGCCATCATATCGTTCGATAGATCGATGCCCTGCTGCGCCTTGAAGTCTTCGATAAGCCACTTCATGACCGCCTGGTCGAGGTCGTCGCCGCCGAGGTGCGTATCGCCATTGGTCGCCTTTACTTCGAATACGCCATCGCCAATATCGAGGACGGAAATATCAAACGTTCCGCCGCCGAAATCGTATACCGCGATCTTCTCGTTTTTCTTCTTGTCTAGTCCATACGCTAGCGATGCGGCCGTCGGTTCATTGACGATTCGCTTTACATCGAGACCTGCAATCTTGCCGGCATCCTTCGTCGCCTGACGCTGCTGGTCGTTGAAGTAGGCTGGAACCGTGATTACAGCTTCCGTAATCTTTTCGCCCAAGAACGCTTCTGCATCTTCCTTCAACTTGCGAAGAACCATGGCAGAAATTTCCTGCGCGGTGTATACCTTGTCATTTACTTTAACCGCTGCATCGCCATTCGCCGCACGAACTACTTCGTAAGGAACCATCTTGATTTCATCGGTCATCTCATCATAGCGGCGTCCGATGAAGCGCTTGATGGAGTAGATTGTCGATTTCGGGTTCGTAACAGCCTGCCTCTTCGCCGCCTGTCCAACGAGAACTTCGCCGGTCTTGGTGAATGCTACGATAGACGGAGTCGTGCGCGCACCTTCCTTGTTTGGAATAACCGTAGCTTCGCCGCCTTCCATAATCGCCATGCAGGAGTTGGTCGTCCCGAGGTCGATACCTAATACTTTTGCCATAACTATTTTCCTTTCAGTTTTAAAATCGTCTTGCGTCTCGCGCCGACATGGCGTTTTGACACATTTACTAAGCAAATGCCGTGCCAATGTGACAAACCGCGCTCAATCGTGCCATTTGCGCCAGTTTGTCACACCTTCTGCGCCAATCGCCGCCCCCAAATTGGCAATTGGGATTTGGAGGGTTTAGTTGGAGTTTCGAGTTGGAGGAAAGAGAAAGGAATTGTTAATTCTATTTATGATTAACCATGTAGAACATGTAGAAACAGGTAGGGCTCGCCGCCCCGTGGCCGCCGGGAATGCGAACAACCTCTGCGCCTCTCGGGTTAAACAAAACCACTAACTCCTAACTCCCCCACTCCTTACTACTAACTACTAACTGCTAACTTCCGCTTATCGTACTCGAAACGAGAAATCACGAAGGATGAAAACGCGATTATCAAGCGGTTCTTCCATATTTTCCATGAACCACTTAAGGCGCGAATGTATTGCAATACGATTAGGTTGCCGCAATGCCACAACGACAATCCCAGCGTGATGTGGATAAAGCAACGGGACGGTATGATAAAAGTCACGATCAGAAGTGAGAATCGTCGCGCCAAGACGCTGGGCGGTCGCAAACACTGTGTTGTCGTCGTCTCCGAAATTGCACACATCATCAAAACGTATGGCTTCGTGTCCGCATTCTTCTATAAGGTCGGCGGCAGACCTCGGAAAGTTCTCGTCAAGAAGAAACTTCATAAAGCGACGCTCATGTTTTCGTATGGAACATCCTCAAAACTGGCGAGAGAGCCGGCAAAAGCAAATACTGCCGATAAATCCTCAGAAGTAAGACTCGGATAGTCCATTAACACATCCTCTATCGAGTCTCCGCCGGATAGCGCGCCCAAAATCTGCGAAACCATTACGCGAGTGCCGCGCACGACAGGCCTGCCGTGGCAAACACGCGGGTTGATTTCAATTCTATCATTCATTGCTACTGGCATGGCCTAACTCCTTCGTCCTTACGACGGCGCATATTATACAATATTGCGGATGATTTAGTCAACGGCAACTTATGTCGAATTTCGCGTTTGGGGTGTGTTTAAGCTTTATTTCTCGTATCTTTCAATTCGATAACCATCTTATGCAAACATCCGTCCGGCATCATTCGACTCTTTGCGCACAATGATATTATAAAAGCAACCGATCATCGCCGCTTCGCAATGACGAATTACGAATGGGCGGTGAGCCCCGCGCACCGCCGTTTGGGAGGGCCGCAATTTATTGCGGCCGCCGTGTTCATTTAGTTCGAGTTTCGAGTTGGAGGAAAGAGAAAGGAATTGTTAATTCTATTTATGATTAACCATGTAGAACATGTAGAAACAGGTAGGGCGTGCCGAAGCGCGGCCGCCGGGAATGCGAACAACCTCTGCGACTCTCGGGTTAAACAAAACCACTAACTCCTAACTCCCCCACTCCTTACTACTAACTACTAACTGCTAACTCCAACTAATCTCTCCCCTTCTCCACCTCTACACGGCTACCCCCTCAAAAAAAACTCCCCCAAGCCTAAGCTTGAGGGATTTTAGCACGAGGCTTAACGGAACCAACCTCTTCTTAGTTGAGTTCCATACGGCCACGGCGCGAACGATTTCTGATACGTGCGCGCTGTGATTTCTTGCGTTATGTTATACATATTGCCAATTCCTCCTTCCTAGAAGAGCTTCGTAAAGACTAACAAGCGTCTTATGGAGCATGGCAAAACCTTCGCCGATATTCACTTCATCCGCGTCAAGGTAACACCGCTTGTTCACCTCGATCATAAGGGAGTTTCCGCGATATCCCACTGGAGCAATTGCATTTGAATACGGGTTGTTGTACGTCACCTTATATCCCACCGCCTCAAAATACCGTGAGACACAGTTAAGGACTTCCTCGCTCGGCTTCGAGCCATCTTCGTTGAAGCCAATGCAAATATCGACATCCGGCGCAAGATCGCTTGGGAAAGAATGACAGTCTATGATTAGCGGCATCTCCCCTCGCGCTGCGGCAGACATCAGTTCGGCACGATACCTAAACCACTCCGCAAGACGCGCGTTCCATTGTCTTGCGCCAATCTCCCGCTGGCAGATTCCTCCTTCTATCGCATAGCGGCAGATTCTGTCAGCCTCGTCCTCCAGCCGTTCATCGTCGCAGTCGAAGCGCGAAAGCCGCCCCTTGACGACAGAAATCCGATCACCCTCGATACTGAACAACTTATCCGTATGCCAATCCGTCCAACGCCTCGCCGATGCCGCAACCTTAGCATCTTCGCGCCAGTCGTAGTCCAATGGTTCCCCGACAGCATGCGGAACGGCAAGAACAATGTTTGTATAGTCAAATTTCGCTACCATCACAAGCTCCTTGTTACTCAATCTCCAACTCCAACTCGAACTCTCGACTCCAACTATTTCTCCAACTCGAGACTGCGCGTCTCGGCCGCGCACTACCCGATTCTATTCCCGAGATGTATCGCAATCGTTGTCGCAAAGAACCCTTTCGGTATATCAAACGGATCGCACTCACGGTCATCTGCATCAAGTAGCCCGACGGACTTCACCTCGTATCTCATCTGCTCTTTCGTGTATCCGCGCTGCAACTTGACCGTCTTGATACCAATCGACTTCGGAAGATTGCTCGGGCTGAAATCGCGGTATTCCGTCGTCTTTCGTCCCGCCTTTATCTCGTCGAAATACTCGCCCTTAAGAACAAAGGACCCCTCGCCCGTCTTCGCCGCGAAACGCTTTTATTGCCTCTAGCACCTTGATTCTCTCATCGTCTATCGTCATCTCATCACCTCCGGTACGCCAAAAATTATCGTGATATTTGCTGCATAGCTCTACTTAGCGCGCACGTATTGAAATCCGG
>JAFSMR010000009.1 GCA_017447805.1 Kiritimatiellia bacterium
ATTAGGACAAGACGCGGAACAGTTTAACGCGGCTCATGAATTAAATAAACGGAAAGCCGACGCGGACGAGACAGATATTAAAGTCACGAATGACGGTGAGACATATCGAGTAAACAAGAGGACGGGCGAGGCAACGCCTGTTAAAGACCCCGAGACGGGTAAGACTTTAACGCAGGCGGTGAAAACTGAAGAGCCTAAATCAGTTGTTGAGGAAATAAAAACATTGCTACAAGCGAGGCAAGAGGCGATAGAGAGATATAATAACACATCTCAACAGATGCACGAAGAGGGGACATTCAATACAAGCAGTTCGCAAAATATATTAAAGGACTTATACTCTGATATATGGAAGTACGACTGGGATATTAACGAATTAAGAGCCAGTTACAGTAATAATCCTCGATTAAAGAAGATTCGCCATAGTTTGCTGCAACGCGCCGTTGACTATGGATTAAAATTGCCCGCAGGAGTAGATGCCAGTTTATATACGAGGGCTGAAGGGACAGCGAAAGAAGCGCAGGCGGCAAGTCAAGCTAACGCAAAAGGCGCGGTTAAAGTCACATCGGAAGGAGACGTTTCACAGCAAAAAGCACAAACACCGACAACGGCAACGCGCGGTGATCCTGTAGCAGCATATCAAAAGCAACTGCAAGCACAAGCACAAGCTAACGCGGACGCAAACAAGCCGATTAGCAGCGTGAACGGACAGCAGCCAGCGAGTACTGACGTTACGGGCGGCAATCCAAACGGGACGACGAGCAGCGTGAATAATAACAGTGCGGCAAAAGTCACACCGCCGGATGATTTGATATATGATCCTATCAATAACAGGGGCAAAAAAGCAATATCAAGCGCAACATACGACAATCTGTATGCAATGGCTCAAAACGGGGAATTAAAAGCTCAAGGTATAAACAGCGTTCAAGAGCTTTTAAATAACATGAGAGCGTTCGGAATAAGAGTTGTTAAGAACTAACCGCAGAGGTGAAAATAAATATGCAAGTAGATTTAATGGGGGCAATTCAAGAGGCGAAGAGACGGGCGCAGGAAACAGCAAGCGGGGATAGCGGGCTTATCAGCGCAGATGATTTGAACCGCATATTGAATTTAGCGAGAGCAAGCGCGGGAGAATTGCCGTCGATAGGTATCGGGCATGAAATGACGCCGGAAGAGTCAAGCTGGATAAAGCCGCAAAGGCCGTCATATATCGGTACTCGCATGGAAAGGACATTGCCTGAAGCATCATGGCTTGATTATATAACCAGCGGGACGGCGAACTTATTCACGCGCGGGGCTGAAGAAGCCAAAATGTGGCAGAATGAGTATGAAGAAGCGGCTAAATCAGCGCAGGGACGTGCACCAACACCGGCTGAACAACAGGAAATTGAGATGAACGCGCCGGATTTATTAAACTTGCCCGAAAACGAGAGAGCGGCAGCATGGCACAAGCGGCTTGCTAAAGCTCAAGAGTTCCGAGGCGAGCGCGATATGAGAGCGGCGAACAAGATAAAGCCGACGGAATTTAGACGGCCTGAAAGCGGATTACAGTCAATAGCTGCTGAAGTCTTGCAGAATGTTCCGTACAGCTTAAAAAACATGCCCTCTAATGCTTTAGCAACTATGACAATGGGTGTGCCGGGTGCTTTTTTAGGCGGCGCATTAAGCGCATTCGGCGAGGGTCGCGATGAAGGCACGGACGTATATTGGGACTTAAGAGCAAAAGGTGTTCCGCATAAAGAAGCGTTTGACAGGGCAATGCGTCATACGGGCTGGACTACAGGCGGCCTTATGCTGAGCGATCCAATCGAGAATATGGCGACGTTTGGATTAGGCAAGTTATTCCCGAATATGAGTCCATTTGCGCGTACAATAGTCGGAGCGGGCGTTAATATGGCGGGTGAAGGCGCAGAAGAAGGGCTTGAAGAAGTCGGAGCGGCGTTCTCTAAAGGCGAGCCTATAGACTGGGGCAATGTAGGCCATGCTTCAGGAATAGGCGCAATTTCCGGCGGAATTATGGGCGCGGCGGGCAATGTTTTAAGCAACATAGCCAACGCATATAATAACGCGTTAAAGCCTGATTTAAACGACGTAACTTCGCAGGTAGCCGAAGCTTTATACAGAGAAAATGAAGTCGACCGATTAGAGAACGAGTATTTAGATTGGTATCGCGATTGGGGCGAGCCGATAGAGCAGCGCGACGCGGCGCGTGCAGATGACTATAATGAAGAAGATTTAGCCGAGGCGAACCGTCAAGTTGAAGAATTTACGGCGGAACAAGAGCAGCAGCGCAAAGCACAAGAGCAGGCGAAGCGCGAACAAGAGGCGGCGGATCGCGAA
>JAFSMR010000010.1 GCA_017447805.1 Kiritimatiellia bacterium
CCCCCCCCCCCCCCCCCCCCCCAGACAAGCCGTGCAGCGGCGATTGTCGGCCGTCCTAGACGCATTGTAGGGCCTTTTAGAAGGCTTCTTCCTCGAAAACCAGTTTCCTCAACCAACAACGCGACTTGTCGCACATTCAGTGCGACGGGTCGCGTTTTGTTTTTTCATTTTTCCTTTACTAAACAACTAGGAATAAACCATGAATAAAAGACCAATAGGATGCATGAGCTTTCTTGCCTTTGCGGTAATGTGCGCGCTAGATTCAATCGCAGATATCTCATACTCCATAAAACTTCCATATCTTGACCCATCTGGCGGACCAGGGATATCCATTTCATGGAACCCTCAGAAACACGATGGTGGAACTTCTATAACCGTCAAAGATGGCCCTTTTACAATTTGGCGGGATGGCGTTGCTATTGCCACGGTCTCCAACCGTTCAACTTATACAGACTATGATGTAGTGGTTGGAAGCACTCACACATATCGTGTGTCTGGTTATGGAGTGTCCAGTCAGAATCAAACTAAAGATTGCGAACTTGACTATGTATCTTCCGTCGATGGAGACTTGTTGAGATTCACGGAGAAAAGCGGTAGCGCAACAATATCGGCATCCGAAACCAAAAGGAAGAGGGTCAAGTACACGGAAGATGGTGTGGTTCACTATCGAATTGACACAACTAAATCAAGTTTTACTGTTGCACGTAGCGAATCGTGGATCAAGAAAGCGTCTTACTCCTCCGCGAACTGCTTATTGACTGTTACGGTTGCAGAGAACACTGGTGTGGAATCGAGAAGTGCGACTGTCACACTTACTGACCATATGAAACGCACATATACAATAAATATCATTCAAGCCGCCAAGGGGGACATGATTTATATTTCAACCGAGGACGGTGGTGAAATAGCCATCCCCAAAACCTATATTGACACATCTGCTGCAACGTTTCTTTCCGCCGCCGGAGGCGATTACGAAACGGCCGCCAATGCGGAGGCGGCAAACGGCATGAAGGTTTGGGAATGTTATGTCGTCGGGCTTGATCCTACAAACCCCGAAAGCCGCTTTGTCGCGGAGATTGAAATGAGGGATGGTCTGCCCGTCATAACGTGGAAGCCGAACCTCAACGAAGAGCAAGAAACACGAATCTATACTATTTACGGCAACGCGACATTGGACGAGAACGGCTGGACTTCGCCAACCAACTCGCTCCATCGATTCTTCAAAGTCGGCGTCAAACTGCCGTGACAAGGAAAGGAGAAAAATCATGATTAAAGAAATTGGATGGAATATCATTAACGGAATATTAATAACGCTCTATAGCGACAGCGGTTTTCGCGGCATGTTCCCGTGGGACTCAAACGGCGCAGACCTGTCATTGGCTGTGTTCGGTACGCTATCAGGAGCGGCAATCATTGTATTAGTCAGTTTGATGGTGGCAATTCATTCAAAGGAGCCGACACGGAGTGTTGTGCGCCGTCTATCGGCTATTGGCTTTGCGGGTGGTGCGATGCTATATGTCTTGACATACTTCAATGCCGGCGATGGACTCTTCCTTGCATTCATTTTGGCTTATCTCATTGCGCTAGTCGGACTTGTCGCACACATTCGCGTTAAAATGGAAGACCTGTGGACTGGGAAAATACTGTTCGTATGCGTGTACTTTGTTGCGGCAATGATTTCTCTTGGATTCTTGGGCGGGGTGGCCGCGCAGTCTTGGCTATCAATGTCTTTTTGGAACTAAAATGGAGAGAATGACGATGAAAAGAATGCAATTGATCGCTATCGCATTCCTTGCAATAACAGGTTGCGCCAAGCAGGATTACAGTGACCCTATGGCGTTCATGGAACACTACGGGCAAGAGCTGATATCCAAGCGTTTTGGCCCAGAAAAAGAGATACTGGGGCTTGATTACTTCAAGTTCTCCAAAGTAAAGATTGGGATCGACCCTTTCAAAGGCGAGTTTGTGAGTGCCGCGCTGTCAGTTGTTCCAAAACGCGGAATGAAATACCATCGCCTTGCGAAGTCAAAACTGACATGGGTCGATTGTTCGCTCCCCGATGACAGTCAGCACAAATACATTGATCAGAGGACGATGGAGTTGTTGCGTTGGATTGGCGAGAGATTAAATCAAGGTGAATACTGTCCGGTAATATACGACCCTGAAGAAATGGACACGACAGAGAAGTTCGGTGATATGGGACGAGTGCGAATTTACCGCAGTAAAGACAGTTCCGGCATATTGAGGCCGCTCTCCGGTCATGAGGCAATATGTTTCTACGAACATTGGAACGAGGACGGCAATCCCCATCTTAACAGCGGCAGTTCCCACCCTAAATGCAACTTTTCGTCAAAGACAATCGGGAACGAAGTGTTCTTGAAGAGACACAACGCCGTGGCGTATCCTATGAATGCAACAGAAATGCCGGAAGTCGTCAAAACCGCCATAGTAGCGTACAATAATCATGTTGTGAACCTGACCAATGCGTTTCTAGTCATAAGGGAAACGGTGAAGGAACTCAAGGATTTGGATGCGCGGAGCAGCAATCCCAATGACGACTATTATTGGGTCGAGGGAAACGTCCAAAATGAATACAACGAGGCGAAAGCCGTCTATGACGCTGCTGTCCGCATGGCAAGGAAAGATTTGGACAATGCACGAAACGAGGCAAAATCGTATGAGGGCAGCATAAAGGCAATAAACTATTCCCTGCGCAAGGCTAGAGAGAGACTTCAAGGTGCCCAGTCTTCATACGAGACGACCTTGCGAATCGCCAACGCCACCGACTCCAGAGGGCGACGCAATCTGAACCGAGATAGGGCGCATAGCCAATTGCCACAGAAAGAGACATATGTCGCGGAGTGCCGCGAGAAGGTTGCGAGATTGGAGAAAGAACTTGCGGATGCGCAAGCCGGACTTTCCTCCGAAAAAGAAAAGATTGTCGCATACGAGCAAGCCGCCAACAAGGGTATTGCAGAGGCGAAGTCGGCATTTGATGCTGCCACGAAGGGGTTGAAGGAGAAGTGGCGCACCAACCGCGAAAAGACTTACGAACGGGCGAAATCGCGCCTTGACAGGGCGATAAAAACCGTATTTGATGAGGTAGCGGCGATGCAACGCGCAATAGGAATTGATTCTAAAAAATAGGAAAAGTAAACAACAACTCACAAACGAAAGGAGAAATCCAAATGGCAATGACAATACTGAGCGAATGGTCGGGGTCGGAGTTGGCCAAAAATGCGCCTGTCGCGAAGCGATCAGGTTGGCCGAAGGAACGAAGCGAATGAGCCGCGAAGCGGTCGCAAGAGCCCGCGCGAGCATCTCGACTACGCGAAGGCCGTCGTCGGGGCGTTGTGCGACCTCGACCACGACAAGGTGCCGGTGGGCTAGCCGCTTGCCGATTAGCCGCGAAGGGGCGGCAAGAACCCGAGACGGGGGCAAGCGGAGCGCAGCCCCCGGTGCAATATGCATATATTCCAAGCCGGGAACCGGCGAAAGGAACGCGCCGATTCTGGACACCGAAACAGCCCCTGCAAAATGCGCGGGGGCTGTTTGTTTTTTGGAAACATTCCTGCAATTTGCAAGAAGGTTTCCAACGGGCGATGCCATAATATGGGATAAACCGTTGAGATTACGGCCAAAATAGTGTATAATATGCGCCATCGGGAGAAAATCCAAGGAGGTTTTGCAATGGGCAGGTGGAAAGTATTATCTAGCGAGTATTTGATTCGCAAGCCGTGGCTGACGGCGAGGTGCGACTCTCTGGAATTGCCGGATGGTCGCATCATGCCAGAGTATTACGTGCTGGAGTATCCCGACTGGGTGAACGTCATCGCCACGACGAAGGACGGCAAGTTCGTGATGGAACGTCAGTACCGCCACGCGCTGGGCGTCACGGCCTACGAGTTGCCATGCGGTGTCATGGAAAAAGGCGAGACTCCGCTGGAAGCCGCAAAGCGCGAACTCCTTGAAGAGACTGGCTACGGCGGCGGCGAATGGCGCGAATTGATGACAATCTCGCCAAATCCCGGCGCGATGAACAACCTCACGCACAGTTTCATCGCCGAGGGCGTGGAGAAGATTGGCGGACAGAGCCTTGACGAACAAGAATGCCTGACCGTCCATCTGCTCGACCGCGCCGAAGTGCGGCGGCTGTTGGACGAGAACGAAATCTGCCAGTCGCTCATGGCCGCCCCGCTCTGGCGATACTTCTGCGAAGCAGACAGGTAATGCAACAGTGTGAAGACCAAAGGGATTGCAAAATGACCTTCAAATGCAAGTACAAAACGCCCAAAGGCTTCTCCGACATGTGGATGAACTCAGACGGCGAAGTATTGACGGGACTCTGGTTCGAGGGTTCGCGCGACCAGTCGAAGCATACGCTGGACTGCAAAGAGCGCGACTTGCCTGTCTTCCGCGAGATGCGCCGCTGGCTCGACATCTATTTTTCAGGACGCAAGCCGGACTTCACTCCGTCGTATCGCATTGGCGATCTCACTCCGTTTCGCCGCGCCGTTGTTGACGCGATGCGCGCGATCCCGTTCGGCGAAACGACGACATACGGCGACATCGCGGCGGCAGTTGCGAAGAAGCGCGGCATCGCCAAGATGTCCGCACGGGCGGTCGGCGGCGCGGTGGGATGGAATCCGATCTGCATCATCATCCCGTGCCACCGCGTGATCGGTGCGGACGGACGGCTTACGGGCTATGGCGGCGGACTTGCGAACAAATCCGCGCTCCTCCGCCACGAAAGAAAAATGCTGAAATACAAAGAAGGAGAACTGAGATGAAGAATATAATCATCCTTGCTGCGCTTGTGGTTATGGCACATTGCGTATTTGGACGTGTCTGGTCTGGGGGAGATCACTTTGCGGACGATTTGAAGATTCCGGAAGGAATCGACATTGCGGTGCCTGGCAAGGACGTATATCCGCACTGGGGGACGAATGAAGGAAGCGATGCGTTTTCGCGTGCAGTCCTTGCCGCGCTTGAAACGAAAGGCGGCACGAACACGGTTGTCAAGGCGGAACTAGGTGCGTTGCAAAAGTTGGCGTCGGAGCGGCTTGACGTCCTTGTTGCGTATCTCGCGGCGCATCCTGGCTGGCTGCTTTCGGTTGGAGACGGTAAACTATATGCCACTCGGCGTTGGAAACTCGGCGGAACATGGGTTTCGACGGGCGGTTGCTATTCGTCGTTCGGAAAGGTGAAAGGCGACCGGTTCAATCCGTCTGACGACGACAAGGCGTACCAGAAGCAGACGACGTACCAAACGCGGACGGCCATCCTGTTTGGTGACTTCACGCCGCGATATCGGCTCAAGCGTCTGCCGCTTGTGTGCGAGGAGAATTTGAAGCCTTGGAAATGCGAACACGGGTTCGGGAAGAGGGAAAGCTGCGTCGCGTTCTGCGGCGAGGGGGTACGCGTGGCAGTGCTGGAGCAGTGCAACGGGAAAGAACGGCGAATCACCAAGGCGACGCTCGCGTTTCTGCGCGACGAGTTCGACGCGCTCGCGCGCGCCGACGATGCGACGTGGCGCGCGCTTCTGCCGGAGGGCGCGGTCAGGCGCGGCGACGTTTCGTTTGTCTTGCACAAGGGCATGCAGGGCGGCATCTACCATTACGAACTTTGGGCAAATCCCGGCGAAGCTGGCGAAGTCTATCTAAAGGCGTTCGAGGTGACGAAAGGGACGCCGCTTTCAACGGATCGCCTGCCACGCCGTTCGGCAGAACGTATCGGCTGGTCGGACGATCCGGCGGAAAAGTTTTTCGCAGGGACGGAGTTCACGATATACGAGGGCAACTGGGAGCAGTACTATGCCGCGAGAATCGAGGCGTGGTTCAAGCCGGATTCCGGCGGCCCGGAACGCAAACTGGCCGAACGCATTTTCAAGATTGAAGGCTGAATGCGCTGACATGATGTCGAAAGGACTCGAAATAAATACGCGGATGATGATATGTTTTCACGGGACTAAAACCGAACTCAGTTTTCAATGCAAGGAGACGGACATATGAAAAAGAAACTCGTATTTGCCACGATTGTCGCGATGGCGATGGTCGCGGTCGGCAAGAGCGGCGGGAAACCAAGCGTCGAAGAGGAGGCGTTCAACTTGTTTCTGCAAGCGTACTACCTCAAGCCGGACGCGGTGGAGGCGATTGCGAAAATACCGTATGTCGAGAAGTCGGTCAGGAAGTCGCGAAGCGCGGCGAGCCCGATGTCAGGCTTCTATTTCGGCGTGGTGAAGTCGTCGCCGGAGCGGAAGAACGAATGGCTGGCTGCAAAGGAGGCGACGAAGGCGCGCTGGCTGAAGGGCGCTATCGACTCCGGTCTTGATGGCAAGTCGCTGGCCGAAGTTGTCGGCGAAGATCCCAAGGCGCTTGGACCGGGGCATCTCGATTTCATGTGGGGGTATTTCTTCGCGACGGGCGACAGGGAGGCGCCGAGGCGCATCATCAAGCGAGGGTCGTTCACGTTTCCGGAGGAGGCGACAATCGATTTGACGCAACGCGCGGCGCAATGGTCGGCGCTGTCGATTGCCAAGGAGCACAAGCAAGTCCAGGAGGAACTGGAGACATTCGTCAGGACGGCGACCGATGACGAGGTTCGCGCTTTCTTCGGCGGCGAAGTGCCGGACTACGCCAAGGCGTTTCTTTCTAAAGAGGCGGTGGCGCGAGCGGAAAGTCTGAAGCCAGTTGAGAAGAAGGAAGCGGACGAAAAGGCGGAAGAAGAAACGGCAGAGCCTCCGCCGCCCGAAGTTCGCACAGAATCGTACGCCGGGTATGTTGCGGCGAGGGAAGGGGAGGCGACGCTGGTTTTCTCCGGCATGACGATAAAAGAACTTGCCGATGGCGAGTTCTCCGGGATGATGGGCGGCGCGTGGGTGAACGGAGGCGAGGGGCTTGAGGCGAAGGGCTATAACAAGGAATACCAGCCGGGAGAGAAGCTGCGCGTGCAGTTCCAGTGCATCGACAAGGGCGACGGCAAGGAATACGTGAAATGCGTCCGCGCGGTGTTCACGGATTCGCCGGAAGGTGTTCGGGCGGTCTGCGACTACACGGGGTTCGTCACGCTCGGCTACAAGAAAAACGCGCTCGGTTACGATTTCCGCGACGACGCCAACTGGAAGGCGGTGGCGTCGGCAGATGGCCAGGGATATGGCCTTGCGGCGGTCAGCGTTGCTATTCCTGTGGCGCAGGAGACGGAGGCGAATGCCAATCGCAAATTGCCGGCGGGTTTTACGGTGGACTACGATGCGGCGCGGGAGCGGGCGAAAGCGAACGGGCGCGATTTGTTCTTGCTTTTCAGCGGTAGCGACTGGTGCACTTATTGCAAGAAGCTGGAGAAGGAAGTCCTCTCGAAGAGCGCATTTCTCGACTATGCCACAAATGAATTCGAGTGCGTCGTACTTGATTTCCAGAAAGACGCAAGCATGTTGTCGGCGAAGGAACGCAGGCGCAACCGCGAGTTGCAGGAGAAGTTCGAGGTCAGGGGCTATCCATTGGTGCTGATCGTGTCGGCAGGGGACGAAAGCATCAAGTCCCAAGGCGGCTACGAACGCGGCGGTGCGGAAAAATGGGTGGAGAATTTCAAGAAGGAATTGCGGCTTGCGCCGCTCAGGGGAAAATATTTCAAGGAGCTTTTCGAAGCGTCGCAGCGAAGCAGTATGGCGTTTGCCGCCGAACTTGAAAAGATAGGCAGACCAAAGGACGCCGAGACTGCCGAACGCATCAAGGCGCTGTTCGCGAAGCGGGCGGAGGATTTGCGCGATGTCGAGTCTCGGCTCAAGGCGCTTGAGGTGCCGGAGGAACTCGCGGAAGAGAAGGACGAACTACTCAAAAGAGTGGCATACGGCATGGAACGTTCAGTGGAAATTGCCGAGGCGAGTGTCGAGGAAATCCTCGAGTCGGATGGCGAAGATGAGGGCGACGATGAAGATGATGACGCCGAAGATAATGATGAGGAAGAGGACGAAGAAGCCGCCGCGCCGCTCGCTTTGCCGCTTGCGGGTGCCGGGGCTGCGTTGGACTGGACGGAGGAGGTGTTCATGCCGTTCGCGGAGCGGCTGCTTGCCAAGCCAGAGCAGGAGATGCTCGGCGCCGCGTTCTCAGATATGGATATGGCCGCAGTCGTCAGGGAATACGCCATTTCCCGCGCGCCGAAAGACGTAAACCGCAAGTCGCTGCGCAAGGATTATGCGGCGGACGCGACGGCGGCGTGGGAACGCGGCGCTCGCACGCCGTTCGTGGTGATCGAGCATACGGCGCAACACCCGAAAAAGATCGGCGCGGAGGAGAATGCCGCCGTGCGCCGCGAGACTTGGGGAAAGTGGAAGGACGACCCGTGCTGGCCGCTTGCCTCGCGCATCTTATTCATCGCCGACTGGCGCGAACATGACGGCAAAAACGCAAATGAGCTGACGCAGATTTCCGTCGCGCTGAAAAAGAAGTTCATCGTCTCCGGCGAATGGAAGCCGGAGGAAATCGTCTGCGCGTGGTGGACGATTGCGCATCAGCGCGGCAACAACAAAATGGTTTTCGAGGAGCTGAAAGCGGAAGGCGCGGCGTTCGATCCGTGGCTGGAGGCGGTGGCGATGGCTTACTGGCACATCGACCGCGCATGGGATGCGCGCGGCAGCGGTTTCTCCAGCACCGTCACGGAGGAAGGCTGGAAGGGCTACGGCGAGCACCGCGCCAAAGCGCTCGAATGGGCGGAGAAAGCTTACGCGCTGCGGCCGGACCTGGCATCCCCGACATTCGTCGGCCTCAAGGCCAACTACGGCAACAGGGCGGAGGCGCTGAAGTGGTACCGGCGCGCGGCGGCGCTTTTCAAGGACGATGCGCTCGCCGCCGACCAGTTCGTGTGGGGAATGCGTCCGCGCTGGGGCGGCTCGACGCTCGATATGATGGCGTTCTTCAGGATGTTCCTGTCCGACGACTTCGCCGATACGCTCATGCCCGCCTGGGCAATCGACAAGGTGTATTGGGACGTCTTCAAGGAAGAGACGTATCGAGGCAAGGAGCGGAATTTCGAGGAATGGGCGGAGAACAACGCCGAAGAGATACGCCACTTCAGCGACATCTACATGAACGGCGGCTATCTCAAGCGCAAGGGCGTTTCCATCGGGGCGCGCCGATTCGTCGCCGATACGTTCCTTGCGGCGGCTTGGAGCATGGGCGACATGGAGATGTTCGATGCGTGGCGGAACTACGACGGCGCCAAGGCGAAGGAAGAGAAACTGACTTACATCAAGGCCGTGAAAAACACGACCACATGGCGCAATGCGGGGATGCGCGCGCTCGCCGACTGGGTCCGGTCGTGTCCGGACACGGATCGTAGGGACTTGCTGCACGCGCTGCGCCACGCTTTCGGACAGTGGGAGCCGATGCGCAAATCGTGCCGCGACCATACCCACGAGACGCGCAACTACGAGCCGTTCGAGAAACTCATCCTGCCGCTCATATATCGCGGCGAGGTGTCGAAGGACAACACGCCGGATTTGCAGTGGGGATTCTTGAGATACCTCGCCGGATGCTGCATCGGCACCAAGGCGCTGGCGCCGGACGGTTGCGAACTTGCCGGCATCTTTCCAAAGAATCTCTGGGCGGATATAGACGAGAAGCTGGAGGAAATTACGGTCGAATTCGAGTTGTCGGTGGACGGACCCGAGACGAAGGGCGAGGGAATGATGCATTTTGAGTTTGGCTCGAGCGCCAAGGACTTCTACCAGCGCTTCAGCGTGCTCGCCGTCGCAAACAAGACCGACGAGAAGGACAACCGTTTCGCCATTCTCCCGTGGCCGAAGGGCGAGACGAACAAGGTCGTCAAAGTCGTCTTCAGAGGCCGGGATGTGAAGGTTTACGACAACGGGCACCTCGCCTACACCCGCCAGTTGCGCGATGGCGCACAGAACGTCAAGAAGTTCTCCTTCGCGCGCTCCAACTCCAAGACCGTTCCCTTCCGCCGCATATTCATCAAAGCCGTCGCCGCCCCGCCCGAAGATTGAACCACGGAGAAGTCGAAATGAATACGCGGATGATGTTTGCGCGGGTCGGCGCGGGAAGGTTTTTTGACAGGATTAACAAGATTAACATGATTAAGAAAGGAGCGGGAGCATGAAAGTCAACAAAGTGTATGCTGAGGAAATTGCCAAGTGGGATGGCGACAAGGCAACAAAGCCGTTTCGCGTTCTGTGGGACGACCTGGAAAGCGGCGCGGACTTGAAGGTCGTTTATCGAACGCCCAAAATTGCTGGGACAATCATAGTCGCCCTTGGCATCGCGGCAATCGCCTTTACAGCATATCTCGGCTGGCACTGTTTCCGTGATGCAAACTACTATGTCCTAACAGTGTGTTGTCTTCTATTTGCGGCTGGCGTTGGTTGGACTGTTTGCGGGCTTCGCACCGGCTGGACGCGGATGGAGTACGAGTTCAGGCGCGGCATCTGCACGGTGCGCTATGCGCTTGCGGGGCTTCTCAGCCGCGAATGGTCGTTCGCGTACAATGACACGACAATCTTTTTCGGGCACATGCCGCCGATGACTGCCGCGCTTGCGACAGTCCCTGAATATGGCTTTTCTGACGGAGAGGGCAATGTGCTGTTTCGCACGAAGCAGGCGATGAAGGTTGAAAACTTCGACTATTTCGGACTCGTCGTGTCGGGCTATCTTGCACGAAACGAGGACGAGGAGAAGTCGCGGCGGGCGATTGCCTCTATACGGCTTGAACGCAATCTGCGCGTCAAGTCCGCGTCCAAGAAGATGATGATTTTCCTGGGCATTGTCATAGCAATCTCCGCGACCATGAGCATCATCAACATTCGCAGCAAACCGACGGAGAAAGAGCATCTGGCGGTGAAGGCGGTGATCGAGGCGTTCTTCAACGGAGGCGACTATCGGGCAGTTGCCGAGGCTGAGAAAGCGCAATGCAGAAAACGTGCACAAGGGGATATCGACGAGGCGTTGGATTACTGCGCGGAACTCTCGGCGGCGCGGCAAGAGCTGCATGAAGCGGGGGCGATTGCGGTCGCGAGCCGTCGCAGGGAAGTACTGCAAGGGCTTTCTTCAAGGTTGCGCGAACGAGTAAAGGCGATGAAAGACGTCAGGCGCAGAAGTGTTGCGTCGTATGTATTTGAAAATTCCTTCGAGAGCTTGGCGGTGACAGCCGAGGCACTGCTTTCCGCTCCGGACGGCAAGGTGACCGTAACCATAAGGGAGAATATGAAAACTGCCACGCCGCAACAACCAACGGAGGAACCTAAATGAATGTTGCAACACCAAATCCAATTTCCAACCGAAAGGAGCAACCCATGAAACCATTTGCACGAATCAACTTGTCCTCCGCCGCTCTGCGTAGGGGGATCCTCGTCTCATCCATCGCGCTCGCGGCGGGGTGTTGCACGGTTGACAGGACTGGTGAATACTATGTCGCGACGAAAACGCTGACGGGGCAAGCGCGTTGTCCAGACGGTCTTATACCTTCCGTGGGTGCTTTGTTGGCGATGATCGGCGCGGAATACCCATTCCCTTTCATCGTGCTAGCCCCCCCTGGCGCCGTTATATATGGTGCGGAAGTCGTCGTCTTTGCGCCGCTCTGGGACACGCTTTGTCTGCCAGAAGACTACTTCTGCTATCGTGAGGAGTATGTGAGAAATGAGCAGAGGCGTCGGGAATTTCGAGAGGCGGAGGAACTTTTGAAAGATAATCTGGATGTTGCACTCTCTGACGAGCGGTTCTTCACTATGGATACTCCACAGTGTGAAGCATTAAAGTTTTGGCTGTGGCACAATGCGAAGGACAGACTGAACGCGGAGCAGGCGGCTTGCATTGCCGCAAACATGCGAAAGACCCCATCGCTTTGCAAGCGTCTGTATGGCGTAGTTGACGCAAGCACTCTTTCAGACGCAGATTTTGAATGGCTCTATGCCCAGGCGATTGACTTGATGAGGTGCGAAGGGGAACTAGCATCGCGTGACATTGGGGCGCGCATCGCCAAGAGCGGACGCGCTACTGACGAACAGCTTGCCGAGTTCAAGCGACTTGGCATAGGCTCTTTTTATGTTGAAGACGAAATCAAGCGCCGCGCAGAAAACAAGCTGAAAGGAAATCGCCCATGAAACAATTTGCACGAATCAACTTGTCCTCCGTCTTGTCCTCCGTAGCCTTGGCGAAGGTGGACGCTCTGCGTAGGGGGAGATGGAAATGTGAAAATGTGCAAATATCCAATATCCAATAACCAATATCCAGTGGAGGAGAGAAGATGAATGATCTTGAAGACAGAGTTGTCGCATTTGCGGCGAGGTGCGTCAAGGTGTGCGCCGCGTTGCCGGTGAAGAATATCGGAAGCGCGAATTTTGCAGATCAGCTCTTTCGTTCTTCTACGAGCGTCGCGGCAAACTATGCCGAGGCTTGCGAGGCGGAGTCGGGCAAGGATTTCGTGCACAAGTTGAAGGTTGCCATGAAAGAGTTGTCCGAGACGCGGATATGGCTCAAGCTGATTGGCGAATCAGGCTATGTGGAAAAGACGAAACTTGCTGACTTGATAACGGAATCGCAAGAGATTTCGCGGATATTCGGCGCAAGCGTGTCCACGGCGCGGAAACGGATTTGCAAGCAGTGAATGGTGGGAATGGAATGTGCAATTATCCAATATCCAATATCCAGTATCCATTATTCAATGATGGCGGGGCAAATTGGATATTGGCTGTTGGCTGTTGGATATTTGCACATTCAACACATGCTTTCTTTCCCTTCGCACGGTGCGGGGGGCAAGGAGAAACAAACACCACGAAGGAGACATGAACATGTCAACTACAATACTGAACGAATGGACGGGCTACGGGCTTGCCAACGGTGAGCATCTCGACTATTCGAAGGCCATCGTCGGGGTGCTGTGCGACCTCGACCACGACAAGGTGCCGGTGGGCGAGCCGCTTGCCGCGCTCGACACCCTCAACGCGAAGTACATCGACTTCGTCAACGAGTCGCGCAAGTTCGTCGATACGGCGGATATCGCCAAGGCCGACGCGCGGCGCGACGCGCTGTTCATGGCGATCTACAGCGCCGTCGAACACCTCGCCCAGCTTGAGGGCGAGACCGACACGTCGCTCGGCCGCAGGGCGCGGGTCGTCCAGGCGGTGACGGGCGCGTACAAGGGCACGACGCGCCACTCGCTCACGAAGGAGACCGAGGAGCTGCGCGGCCTCGCGTTCGACCTCCAGAAGAGCCACGCCGTGGTCGAGGCGATAACGGCCCTCGGCATGCTGCCGTGGCTCAACGCGCTCATGGCGGCGAACGACGAGGTGGATACGCTCTACTTCCACCGCACGGGCGAGCGCGGGGACCGTTCGGCGGCGGCGGGCGGGGACACCACGGCGTCCATTCGCAAGGAGGCGTCCAACCTCATCGTCGAGGTCATCGCGCGGGTCAACGCGGCGCAGCGGCTCATGCCGTCAACGGAGGTGGACAAGGCGGTCCATGCGCTCACGGGCGTGATCGAGCAGTACAAACTCGTCGCGGCCTCCCACACCGCGAAGAAAACGACCCCAGAACCGGCGCCGGAGGCCGCCTCGTGAGTCGAAACCGGCCATTCCGGACCCGAAAACGGCCCCTGCAAATTGCAGGGAGCCTGTTTAGGGTCGAAAAACGTCCCTGCATTTTGCAAGAGGGTTTTCCGACTCTGAAAAACGCCCCTGCCTTTTGCAAGGATGTTTTTCAACCTTCGAAAACGTCCCTGCAATTTGCAAGAAGGTTTTTCACGCCTGAAGAACGCCCCTGCAATTTGCATGGGCATTTTCCGCCGCCGGCCCCACCCCCGGCGCGGAAAATGGTAAAATACCGGTGGAAACTTAGAAAGGATGTCGCAGCATGAAAACAAAACTGTTTGCGCGGTCCGTCGCGGACAAAGCGAAAGGAGATAGAGGATGAGAATAGTCGTGTTGCTGGTTGTGCTTGTAGTACTCGTCGCCATTCCGCTTTCTGCGCTCGGTCGGGTGGTGCATCTTTTCAGGACACGCTACGACAAATGCGCGAATGATAGCGCAGGGGAGGGGACTTGGTCGAGCCGTTTATATTCCGCTTCAAAACGTGCTACGCTGGCGTGGGCGGCCGAGATAGTGTTTTGCATAGTCGTCTATCTTGGGATAGGGTGGTATGATTCGCAATGGTTGCCGGAGAAATACCACTTCTGGATATTGTGCGCCATTCCAATCGTTACGTTCGCATGGGGGTGGGCGAGTCCGCGCGTTTACAAGGATGGCGTGGAGCGTGTGCAGAACAGGAGAGGCTTGGCATGGCTGGCGCTTGCCATTCTATTATTCCCGATTTTTGGGGTGACGTTTGGCGTTTCGCGTCAAATTGCGCCGTTCTTGCATCGGGAGAGAGGCCGTAAGGAGCTGACAATCCGTGCCGACAAGTGGAGTGCGTGGGAATTCCGCATGGCTGATGTAGCACCAGAGATGATACCGTGGGCGGCGACGGACATAGAGCTCGTTTTCAGGCCATGTGCGGCTCTTGGTCTTGGTGGCCATGCGACATTGCGCTGCAAGGTCGAAAGGGACGGCCTCGCGGCGTTTGCCAAGGCTCGTGGCTACGAATTCCAGTCGGAGTCCATCGAGCGCAACGCATGCACGGATGGCTGCGGCGACTGTAACTTCATATGGCAGGTCTGGCGTAAATACAATGGCAACGCCTCATATCCTGCCGATTTTCTCGCCTACAACTATCGCTATGCGACATGTGGCGGGTATTCGTTTCTTTATGATGTTGCAGCTGCGACCCTTTATGCCGAATGGTCAAGCAACTAAGACAGTGGAGTCTATCACTATGAATACGCGGATGATGTTTGCGCGGGGCGTCGCGGACAAGACGAAAGGAGCGGGAGAGTGGTGCGCCAAGTAAGTTCGATACAACTAGTGAAATGAAAGGAGTTCACTCTGACAAGAAATCGACAGTCAGATAGGAAGACAGGCGGCATGAGGGGTGACCCGAATGTCGAAGCCCTGTCCTACAAACAGATAAGCCGCA
>JAFSMR010000011.1 GCA_017447805.1 Kiritimatiellia bacterium
AATCTGCTCCAGCCTGTCTATGCGCTCAATTTCGTCAACAAGAACTTCCAACCAGACAAGGACGACTACTACCACTACTACAGGCTGGTCCACTCTCAAGACAGTGGCGATATTCTTGAGGGGTTGCACCTCGTTTTCATCGAGCTACCGAAGTTCAAGGCGAAGAACCTCGCCGAGAAGAAGATGCAAGTTCTGTGGCTTCGCTTCCTGACAGAGATCGACGAGAAGGCCAAGAAAGCCCCTGCCGATCTTCTGGACAACCGTGAGACGTGTCAGGCATTGGAGATAGTGGAGGAATCGGCATATAGCGAAGCCGAGATGCTTGCCTACGACAGGTACTGGGATCAGGTTCGTCTGGACAAGGCTTTGGCGGACGAGCGCGATGCGGCGCGCGCTGAGCTGGACGAAACCAACGCCAAACTCGACGCGGCGACCGCCAAACTCGACGCGGCGACCGCCAAACTCGATGCGGCGACTGCCAAACTTGATGCTACGACCGCCGAGCGTGATGCGGCGGTTGAACAGTTGCGCCAGACCGCCCGCAAAATGAAGTCCAAAGGCTTCTCTAACGAAGACATCGCTGACATCACCGGCCTCACCGCCGCCGAAATCGCCGCGCTCTAACAACCACTTCAAATTCAAAAAGTGAAACTGGAAATGAAAGGACAAAGCCACGAGTAAGTAACGAATAAGGCGGGGAGAAATCCGCCGAGCCTTCGCAAGAAGGTCAGTCAATTTGCAACACTGCAAAGCGGTCGTTCCTAGAAATGTAGGAAGTTTCAAGACAGACGACACAGAGCGGTAAATGCGTACGCATTCCCTCTCTTCGTGTTTCTGTCAAGGCAATTCGAACGGCCTCACGCGAGACACGAAGAGAGGTTTCTTATATCCTCGAGTCGTGTCAGACTGCAAGGCGGCAAAGCGGAATGGAGATACCCGCGGCTTCTTTCCGTGAAACAAAATCGGGGAAATAGGAACAGGATTATGAAGAGTATAAGCTTATTTGCACTGGCGTCGATTGCTGCTGTATACGTTGCAGGATGCTCATCTCAAAATCAGAAAACGGCAAGATATGTCGATCCAGGTGCCGTTGTCATGGGCGAGGCGGAGTCGCCGACCGTGTATGACTTCGAGTCGTCTACCCAAGCTCTTGTAGGGAAAATGCTTACGAGTAAGCGATTCATGGATAATTACAATGTCATAAAGAATGCGAAAGGCGGTACACTACCGGTCGTGGTTATCGGCAATATCGATAACAAGACGACCGAGCGCATCCAAGGTCGTCTCAATGCGGCAGGCGAGACGGTGCGCACAATGCTCTTCGATTCGGGACTATTCGAGTTCAAGGACGACGAAGCGGCCGATGCCATCAAGTCGAGGATTTTGCGTGGCGCCGACGGCGGACTGGAGGATGGCGCCCTCGTGCAGTCGATGGGCGAGCATGAATCACCCGACTTCATCATCCTTGGCGATTTCCGTCATTTCTCCGATGTCGGCGGCTACCACACCTACCGCCTTCGCCTTGCACTCCATAGCCTCAAAACCGGCAAGGTCGTGTGGGAAGGGATCCAAACGAAGGTGAAACTGTAGACGTTCGCTATTTTGTTGCAGAATATGATTCCCAGATTTGCCCATATTGCCGCGACCGTTATTGCCGTATCGCTGTTTTTGTCAGGTTGCCTTTTAGGGACAAGGATAGAGTGTTGCACCGATATTTCCGGTTCCGGGCGGTATTTTAAAACGCGATACAAGTATTCAATCGCCAAGTATAGTCTGTCCGACGATGTCCGGCAATACTATATCCGCAATCAAATGCAAAATCAACTTGCTCGCATTGAACAAGAGCAAGGTCAGAAGTTGAATCGTCTGTTTGCCAAGTTCCAGCCGGGGGTGTTTGCCTCTGACGGTCTTCCTGTGGATCTTCAGGAACTTCCACAGCGTCATTTGGGCGAGGAAGCTTCAAAATGGAATATTTTGAGTGTTTTCACATTTTGCCTTGTCCCGCTCATGTTCAGCAACAGTTACGAGAACGAGGTGCGGGTGGGGCTTCCAGACCATGGAGGGATTAGTGCAAAAGTCAAATACTGTTCAACACTCTCCCAGGCGATGACGTTCCCAATAATCCCGCCTAGATGGGCAATTGGAGATGCGCCGAAGGGCAACAATGCAGTTGGCAAATACAGCACCTCTGGATATTACGAAACGACATTGGGAGGCGGGACATTCCCAGACAATCAAAACGCGTCAGCAATAGTATTGGCATATGCCGTCGCAGCGAAAGTGAAAAGCATGGAGGATTCGGGGGCTGTCGATAAATATATTGCGATGTCAAACAAGAGACACATGGAGCCCACCCCAAAAGCCGTTCAGCCTCGACAAGTCGTCCAACCCCAGCCGCAAGTGCTGAACCAGACTATAAACAACAACTACTATATCCAAATAGCGATGCCGCAGGAGTCGAATGAGCCGGAGTTGACGCTCAAGGTAGAGGATTATTATTATGATAATGTCACGCGGCGAGGAAAGTTTTCTGTGCGGTTCGGCGATTGCCAGTTGGATCAATTGGGAAAAGCCCGCGAATACATTCGCAAGAACATCGAGAAGATTGTTTGCGACAAGAATATCGTATTGGAAACTGGCACAATGCCGCCGCCAGGACGCTATCGCTCGCTTGGCGAGAAGAAAAACGGCAACATCCTTGAAATCGAATTTGAAGCGGAGTGATGGCATGATGAATATATTGAGAACTAGCATTGGTATTCATGTCGCTGTTGCAATAGCTGTGTTGTTGGTATTCCCGGGATGCCACACCAGGTATTTTGCCGTCGCGGATGCTCCAGATCGAGGTGAAATAATAAAAACAAAGTACAAGTATTGGGTTGTCGATACAAGTCTCGAACCTTCATGGAAGCATAAGAGCGGCCAGGCCTTTTTGGTTGAAGCCAACGCTCTCTCTTTAAAATATGAAAATCTAATGCCATCTGTGTTTGCACGTGATGGGATACCGGTCGAAGTTACGGAGTCCACTAAAAGCATTTATGACAATTATGATCATTGGGAGCACAACGGATGGATTTTCCGCGACTTCGGCGAGAACATGACGCCTGATCAAAGGGAGGTCATGGCGCAGGTTTTAGTTCAAACGGGCCTGATTTTAGTGCCTCTGGCCATAGGTGCGGTGTATTCGCTGGAAGTATATGGCGAGGAGAAGACAAAGACTTATAAGATCAACTTCCCAGGCTTTGATGGAAAACAGAAGCGATACGTCAATATTTTTTCACGCAGAGATGCGATGTCTGGATGGTGCCTATGTCTACCGATTCCCTATTTCTGTTTCTATGGCGACCCATCTCCGAAAGAGTTTGATGACGGGCGGATTTTTACAAGGCATTCGTTGTTTTCCGAAGTCTCGAAATATTCATACGTCAGCGAACCATCGCCGTCTGTTGCAGATCAGGCATTAGTGTACGGTGTGGCGTCGTTGCTGAAAGGTTTGGAAGACAGTGGCGAAATAACTGAATCAATGTTAAATAATGCCTCTTCGGCACGCGATTCGATTATGTCCAGACAGAGGGAGAAAGCAGCAAGATGGCAGGAAAAGTGTGACGCGGAGGAGGCTGCAAAACGTCAAGCCGAGATAAGCAGAAGACAAGAAGAAGAGCGTAAGAAACAAGAAGCTGAACGTCTGCGTCTGGCGGCGTTGGAAGAGGCTCGGCGTAGGCAAGCGGCTTCTCAACAACAGCAATATCGGCAGCAGCAACAAGTTCAAGCCGTCCAACCCCAGCCGCAGGTGGTAAACCAGACCATAAACAACTACACCACCATTCAGCAGGTCGTGCCGCAGGAACAGCAGAAGCCCAAATTCGCGATTACCTCGTTCGAGCCAATCGAAGGCGACAATGATTTCAGCTACAAGTTCGTCGTTACTCTAAATGGAGACGCTTCGCCTAAGGATTTCTTCGGCATGTATGGTGCGTTCATAGACGACCTGAAAAACATCTATCTTGGCATGAATCCAGGGATGGATGCGAGCTCGCTTAGAGTCGATGCAAAGCCCTCTTTTCGTGAGAAGAAATTTGTAGGTGTTGCTCGTATGCTTACGCTTAGTCCAGAGCGAGTAAGCTATAACGAGATTACACGGCGCGGGAAGTTCTCGGTCCGTTTCGGCAATGGGCAGTATGAGGCTGCAAGAGCTTGGGCGAGGAAGAATATCGAAACGCTCGTCAGAGACAAGAATATAGTCTTGGAAACCGGCACAATCCCGCCGCCCGGACGCTATCGCTCGCTTGGCGAGAAGAAAAACGGCAACATCCTTGAAATCGAATTCGAAGCGGAATAAAGGAGAAAACCATGAAAAGAATAATCGTATGTGCAATTGCGGCGGCTTGTCTGACGACACTGGCAGAATCGCCTCGCAAGGTCGCGCTCATTGTGCAGAATCACGCCGCACCGGAGGCGCATATCCCGATGATGGCACTCACCGATGCACTGACGGCCAAGTTATCGAACAACGGTTTCGAGGTCGTCAACCCCTACAATGCAGTCGGCATGAACCAGAACCGGAATGCGTTTGGCGAAAAGACGCCGGAAGTCTCGGCTATGGAACTTGCGCGACAACTTAAGGCCGATGGCGCGATCACGGCATCCATTGTCGAATTCCTTGATTCGACCATCGGTGCGCCGCCTATCCTGCACCAGTATTCAGTGCGTGTGTCGTTCAGCCTGGCGGACGCGCAGACGGGCGCGGCGGTCTGCGGCGAAACAATCAAGATAAAGAGTCCCAAGTACACGAACAACCAGGTAGCCGCGAACCATGCGGAGTATTTGGGCGACCTCCTCCACTCCGCGGCCGACGAATGCGCCATGCGCCTTGCGGCGAATCCGCGCGTCCGAGAATGGACTCCTACGCCGCCGCCACCGCTTCCGCCGCCACCGCCACCGATAAATCCCAATCTGACTATTGCCGATATGGATAACGCTATCCAATGCTTGATCGGCCAGATGCGCACAAATCCCATTTTTATCGCAAATTACGACAAAGCCCAGAAGGAGATCGGCAGAGCACCGCTAGCGATAGTTGCCGGACTTGTCGATATGACAGGCGGGAAATCTCCGTGCGCCAATATTCAGGACTTGTTGTTGGCGGGATCCCAGACGTTGCGAATAACGCTGATCAATTCTGCGCTTTTCGAGGCGAAGGACGATGCTCTTGTAACCGATATTACCAAGCGCATTATCACCTGCGGCAACAGCCCGCTTGAAGACGGCGAGCTGATGAACGCTCTGAAACAACATGGCTCGCCTGATTTCTTCGTCGTCGGCGACATGATGTATTTTGCGGATGGTGACAATGGGCAGTTCAGATTGCGCCTCGCTCTCCATGACCTGCATACCGGCAAAATCGTCTGGGAAGGTGCACAGACAATTGCCAAGCCGCAAAATTGATGAAGAAAGGAAGAATGCCATGAAAACGAAACTCTTTGCTTTTATCTCGTTTGCCGCCGCGCTTACGGCACTTGCCGCTCCTCGCCCTGTTGCGCTAGTAGTCCAGAACCATACTTCCGATATGGAGGCATTGCCAATGGCGGCGTTTGCCGATACATTGGCGGCAAAACTCTCTGGCGACACGATCCGGATTGTCAATCCGGCCAACGCAATCGGCGTAAATCAGAACCGGACAGCGCGCGGCGAAGCAATGCCGGAAGCGTCCGCAAAGGAACTAGGGAGGTTGCTTGGTGCGGATGGGGTGCTTACGGCGTCCATCCAGGAGTTCACGAGCGAGGACATTGGCGCGCCAGCAATTGCATATAAGCTCAAGGTGCGCCTTGCGCTGTCGCTTGCAGATTCGGCTACAGGTGAGACGATATGCGGCGTTTCGGATTTAAGCGTCAGCAAGAACTATACTGCCGAACAAGTGAAATCCGATACGGCCACGCTTTATGAAGCACTGATGCACAAGGCGGCGGCGGATGCGGCGCAGAAACTCGTCGCCAAAATCGAATCCTCCAATTGGATGAGCGCCCAAGCCGATATCGCGCATATTAATTTCACTTGCAACATTCAAGGCGCGGACATCAAGATCGACGGCGCTTCGATGGGGACGATTCCGGCAATGATCGAAGTTCCCAAGGGCGTGCACAATCTTCTTGTCGAATATCCGTTTTGCGTGACGTATGCAACCAAGGCGTATTTCACCGACGGTCAGACGTACAATGTCGTTTTGCAACTTGATGCGACAGGACGCGAACGCTTCAAGAGCGAGGCTCTCTTTGCCGAGACAATCGACCGCATCCGCAAGACGGGCGAGACCGACGATTATGTCCGCCGCACGCTTGCCGACGGCACGGCGCAATACTGGAAAAATAGTGCGATAAAGATTGAGAAGGGCGAAGTTAAAGACCTTAAATTAGCCCCACCCGGCGGCAACGATTCCATCGCTCCCCGTTCCCCCACCGTCGACCAGCTCATGGAGAAAGCGAGGGAGCTATGATTGCACCGCGTCTTTATTGTTTAGGAGTGTCCGCATTCGTGGCACTCCTTGTCGTAACGATTGCAAGTGCGAAAGTCCAGCCAAACTACTCATATCATATAGAGTCAGAGGTCGATGCTTTAATCTACGCAACGGATAGTTTAAGAAGCAAACCTATACTAAATGCAAGCAAAGATACTAGCCCGCTGAGTTACCCAAAATATACTTTGATTCCAGCATCTGACATCAATGAATACAAAGGAGCGGAAAGATATCTTCTTGATAGCATTGGAGATAGTGAAGTTTCTCATTTCTTAATGTTAAGGGAAGATTACAAGTTTCGTAATCCAGATGGGAGTTTAGAAACGATTCCCGCAGGCTTTATTTGGGATGGCGCATCAATACCGAAAGTATGGAACGGGTCATTATATCCTTCATATAAGAATTTTAAGAGTATTGTTGTAGGGAGCAAGTTGGATGTAGGCAACACTCGATATAATTCTGCGATTCCAGAAGGGTTAATTCATGATTATATGTATCGCAATCCGCAGAGATATTCCAAGGAAGAGGCTGATCTTTTGTTTTTGGAAAATTTGAAACGTTGCGGAAATCCAAATCCATCGTCATTGTATGAGGGAGTTGTTTTATGTGGCAATGATTCTTATCAGAGTCATCTTAACAATCAAAAGCAAGGCCTTTATGATGAGCTGCCTCCAGAATCCTACAGAAAGAATTTGGATATATATAATGAATTGGAAATCGCTAAACGCGAAGCGAGCAAGAAGGCCGAAGAATTTTTGACAGGTAAAAAGGTTGATGCGCAAGGCGACAGCAAGGAATGCAAACCGAAGGATAATGAAGAGCCTCAGGTCTGCGAGGAGCCAAAAGATGAGAAGGGCGAGGATGAAGTCGTAAGCGAGAAGGTCGAGATAGATTTCAGCGCCGATATAGCGAAGATGATAGAGCTTTTGAAGAAGAAAATAAAGATAATGCAGTCGCTACTTTCAAGAGGCGCTCGAGCTACAGAAGAGGAAGTTGCGACTTTAAATGCTCTCAGTAGCGAATACCTTCAAGAGCTGATTGCGTTTAACAATAAAATCGAATCGCTTGATATATCGCGCCAAGAGATGGAAAGTATCGCCAATGAAGCAATCAAGCCTTTGATGCCGTATGTTGAGCAAACAAAGTGGCTTCATGAGGAATTAGAGCGCCAGAATATCATGGGGGTAAAACAACCCTCCCTCTCTGAAATACTCAAATAGCGAGGCAATCGTTAGCCAGTGCGAAATCCCCGCCACTTTTATTGCGAGACTTTCGCACGACAGGAAAACAATCGCCATTGCCGCTCCCGCGATGCGAAAGGACAACATTTTATAATCTAGGTTGCTATGAGGACCCATAGTAACGCCCTTGGGTTTATGGCTATTATAAAAACTACCACTACCATGCAATAGCGATGGCCTAATGTGAGTAAAAAAGTCGTTGCTTTGAGCCACTTTCCCGTGTATCATACACGGTACCATGAAAGAAAGACTTAAAGCAACGACAAGGAGAATGATACCAATTCTTGCGCAGATTGTCAAGCGCTACCTGCCAGGATACAAAATCGA
>JAFSMR010000012.1 GCA_017447805.1 Kiritimatiellia bacterium
GTTCCTCATGTCGTGGATCAGCGCGGCGGGCTCGAAGAGGGCGAGCCGCTCGGTCAGCTTGCCGCGCACGGTCTCACCCGCCCACTCGGGGCCAATGCCATTGTACTCGCGGCAGAGAGTCGCGTAGTCGAAGTCCTGGATGAACTCGACGCCGTCAAGCTCGGCGAGCACCGCCGCCTTTACAAGACTGTCTATCTTCGCTTCGTCTACCATTCCATTCTCCAACTCCAACTTTTAACTCCAACTCCAACCCCACGAGGGGGGCTCCGTATCGCCGGAGCAACGCGATTCCCACCACAGTTAGGAGGCCGCCGAGGGTGAGCTCCCTTGCGGCGCGATTATTATGATACAGGAATTGTCAACTTACAAATGCGCGAAGGGGTTACTATGGCTAAAATGTATCAAGTTGATAAAATGGCTATTATGGCTATTGTGGCTATAATGGCTTTTCAACTTGCTCAACTTTCCGCACATGTGCGGAAAGTGAATCAAATTGAATCAATAAAAAAGGGCGTGTCAAGTGAAATCGTATTGAAATTTCAAAAAAATTTCAGCGGGCAGAAAATCAAGTTGAAAGCGCGTATCCCCCGAGCGAAGCGAGCCGCGCAAGCGGTCGCTAGAGGGGTGCAAATACGCCGCGCTTCAAATGTGTATGCGAAAACCTAAAATCATATACATATCGCGTCAAATCTGCCGCGCGCGGCAAATGCGCCGCGTAAAAGAAAACCCCCTGCAAGCAGCTTGCAAGGGGCGTTCGATGACGCGGCAAATATGCCGCGTCACTTCATCGACTCAATCTTCTGCCAGCGTTTCTTGTATGGGCACTTCGAGCATGCCGGCATTTCGCCTGGCGCGGCACTTACGCCGCGCACCGTCGCGCGGGCGTTCGCGCCGATCGCGACCGCAGAGTTGTTGCCGGTCTTCACTTGCGCGTAACCGCCCCTTGCGGGTGCTTGCGACCCATAGGGAAGCAAGCAAGCCGAGCGAAGCGAGTGCCGAGCAGATTTGCCGCGCTACAAAGCATCGAGTAGAGCGGCGAGAGATTTCTTCAGCTTCTCTACCTTTGACTCGGCTGCGATGGCTCGCGCCTTCCATTCGTCAGTAGTCAACTCCTTTGATGACTTGTTGACAATCAACAGGGCTTTTTCCAAGAGATCTGTAGATTCCGGCCTCTTCCCTACTTCAATGAGAGCAAGGTAGTTCCTAGATATGCCAAGCAGTTCCGCCATTTCTGACTGAGTTTTACCAACTCTTTCTCTTGCTTCTTTCAGTGTCATAGCAACCTCGAAAATTAGTCAACATTCCCTGTTGACAGTCAACAAGTTTTTGTGATACAATTCTCTCGTTTCGTGAAACAGGCGAACATTATACCAAAACCCACCAACAGGAGATAGTGAAAGATGAGCGACTACGAACCATACGGCCCCGAATGGGAGCGAGAGGTCGGACGCCTAACCAAGAAGCAGTTGATCTGCATGCTTGCGTCTACGGCGAAGGAGCGCGACTTCTACAAACTCAAACACGATGCCCTTGGCGCAATCATCGTCGAGGGGCGGCAAGCGATTGAAAGGAGCCGCAAATGAAGCGCACGACGAACAAGACACTGCGGCCTGTCGGCATCCGCGAGGCCGCGCGTTTGACGAACTGCTCGCCGACGCATGTATGGTTCATCCGTCACGGTCAGCGCAAGTCCGCTCGCTTCGAGCGCAAGATGCGCGAACTGGGGCTCACCTTCGAACCGTATCCCCCGAGCGGAGCGAGTCCGCGAAGCGGATGCCCTAGCAGGGGTGCGACGCTCCGCGCGGCGCTCAAGCGCCAGGGGAAGGGAGGGAAGTGATGACCATTCTTTCTCTATTCGCTCTTTTCACTTATGCTACGCTTGCGCTCATTGGTGCAAATTTAATGTTTAAGGAGCGCATTCTTGAGAGCGCGTTGTTTTTCATTGCTGCCGCATTGTTCGTGATTGCGGGCGCGCTCTATAAGAGAGGGGGCAAGTAAGATGAGCCGATTAGTAATTGCGGTGCTTGGTGTTGCGCTGTGTGGAGGATGTGGCGTCACCGTTTTGCCCAAAGGCACGACAATTGTCACGGAAACGGTGCGTTGCACGACGACAGGATTCGAGGATCTGCCGACAGGGAGCTACAAAGTATTTGTGCATGTCCCCAACGACTGCACGAAGTACTGGACGGGGCGGCTTATTGTTGATAGAGATGCGCACACGACCATTTTGGAGAGCAAGTAATGGCAAAGATAAGAGCAACACTACGGCGCGTCGTCACCGGTCGGCGCGAATCCCGTCGCCTCACGGTTGAGCTACGCAAGCGCGGGCTCACCTTCGAACCCGCCACGCTCCGCGCGGCGCTCAAGCGCCAGGGGAAGGGGGGCAAGTGAGATGAACAAGTACTTGTTTGCCTCGAGCGTTTGCGCTGGCGTGGCTGTCTCCCTCGCGTGCCGCGGCAAGCCCTCATTGGAAGCTTGTTATGTTATTGCTGCAGCAATCGCCTTGATTGCATCAGCCATCGCCGAGACGGGGAAGGGAGGGAAGTGAGATGACGAAGGAACAGGCAGAGGCGATGCGCAAGAAGCTGATGGTGGCCACGCTCGCGCGAAAGAGGCTCGTGGAGGTTGCCGCCTGGCTAGATGGTTGCCCCGAGATTAAGGGGTGTGATCCATACCTTACGACGCACGACCTTGCGGTCTACATCCGCTGGGGTTTGAAAAGCTTGATTTCGCGCTCGACCAGTTCGAGAGCTTTATGAAGGAGGGCAAGTAAGATGA
>JAFSMR010000013.1 GCA_017447805.1 Kiritimatiellia bacterium
ACTCGCCGGACCGTTCTACAAAAAGTACCTCATCACACCTTAACGTGCTTTGAGTGCTTGTAAGCACAAGGTTTCAGGTTCTCTTTCACTCCCCTCCCGGGGTCCTTTTCACATTTCCCTCACGGTACTGCTCCTCTATCGGTCATCAGGTAGTATTTTGGCTTGGAGGGTGGTCCCCCCGGCTTCCCACGGGATTCCTCGTGTCCCGCGGTACTCTGGATCCGGCTACGTTCACTTCATTTTCGACTACGTGGCTCTCACACTCTCTGACGGGCCTTCCCAGACCCTTCGTCTAACGAAGCTTTCCGATATCGCCGTCCGCAACCCCGGAAATATTGCTACTTCCGGTTTGGCCTCTTCCGATTTCGCTCGCCACTACTTTCGGAATCTCGGTTGATTACTTTTCCTCGCCCTACTTAGATGTTTCAGTTCAGGCGGTTCCCCACGCATACCTATTTGATTCAGTATACGTTACCTGAGGTTTGCTCAGGTGGGTTTCCCCATTCGGACATCCCCGGATCGTAGCTTATTTGCAGCTCCCCGAGGCTTTTCGCAGCTTATCACGTCCTTCTTCGGCTCCTGATGCCAAGGCATTCCCCTTGCGCTCTTTCTTGCTTGACCTCGTCGAAATCAACTCCGCAGTTTCGCAAAGCTCACCTCGCTTGCGCGCTGTTCGCTTCGCTCAAAGGCTTCGTTGTTTCTCCTCTCCAAACTTCAAACACTTCGTTGGTTTGAAGTTTGGTTTTTTAGTATCTTTCGATACTTACAAGCATCTTGCAGAAAAATCCATCTCTGGTTTCTCTTCTTTCAAGAATTATGCAGGCTCAATAAAAGAATTTTACTTTAGCTGAAATTGTATCTTCAATTACCCTAAATTAAAATGTTTCCTTACTGTTGCCTTCTCATTACTTCTTCTTCGTTCTATGTTCAGTTTTCAAGGTGCATCTTGTTCGCGAAGCGAACAAGATGCACACCGCTTTGCGGTGTTTCATCTTCTCGCTTTACGAACACTTTGTCAAATCTTTGCAATTGTTCTTTCGTTCAATCGCTTGATCTGACATTGATTGGGAACCAAAGTGGACTCGCTTATTAGGCGATTATGCTCCGCTTCGCTTCGCGTAATCGTTCGGCAAAACCGTCGCTTCCACTTTGTCCTTTGGTGGGCCAAAGTGGACTCGCAGTTTATTGCGATTATGCTCCGCTTCGCTTCGCGTAATCGTTCGGCAAAGCTGTCGCTTCCACTTTGTCCTTTGGTGGGCCAAAGTGGACTCGAACCACCGACCTCACGATTATCAGTCGTGTGCTCTAGCCAGCTGAGCTATTGGCCCGTATTGTGGATTTTAGCTGTCTGCTTTCGCTTCCAACTAATTCCACTTTGGTGGAGATTAGCGGGATCGCTTTTCTGCGGAAAAGCCACGGCGGTTACGACATGCCACCGGCATGTCGTCAAGAGCCGCCTTTCGATCCCGCTTGCGCAGCATCTCTTTGGCTCTTCCCGGTTTTCAGCTTTCCTTCGCTAATTCCACATTTGGTGGAGATTAGCGGGATCGAACCGCTGACCTCCTGCTTGCAAGGCAGGCGCTCTCCCAGCTGAGCTAAACCCCCACGTCGTCGAAGCAAATTTCGCTCATTCCGTTTCCGCCGACACCCTTCGGGTTTCGTCGGAAACTTCATACCGCTCCATTGCTTCTCCTCTCCGAAATTCAAACGCTTCGCTGGTTTGAATTTCGATTTTTGAGATAACACACTCCGCACTTTCGCAAAACTCGCTCACGCTTACGCGCCGCTCGTTTCGCTCAAAAGCTCCGTTGCTTCTCCTCTCCAAACTTCAAACGCTTCGCTGGTTTGAAGTTTGGTTATTTAGGGTGTACCTCATAAATTAAACAACGAGCTTTTCGGTCGCACTTTTGTGCTTCCTCCAATGCACATGTCCCTTGAACAACCTGACCTTAGAAGATACGCCGTCTTTTTCAGACTGCATTCTCTCCTTA
>JAFSMR010000014.1 GCA_017447805.1 Kiritimatiellia bacterium
GATGGAGTTGGTATTATAGCATTTTTTTCTTCCCCGCGCAATAGGTCGCGTCACATAGTCGCAAACGGCTTGACGCACCTGGCAGAATGAAACTTGGGAACCGGTATTGTATGGGGCTTGGCGGAGGGAGGGGGATTCGAAAACGGGGAGGGCGGGGAATAGCTCGTAATTACTGGGTATTTCGAGCTTTCGCGTATATTACGAACTGCGCGGGGGGTACAATAACGGATACAGTAACTCATTGCATTTTCGCCTTTAGGCTTGGATCTGATGTAATCTTTGGAAGGATCGAGGCTAAAGCGTCATGGTCGCAGTACGTCCAAGATTGGTTGTTGGTCGAATAAAGGAGGCCGAACTCTGACTTAATAAGCGCTCCAAAGGCATTTTTGGCGCGGCACTCATGAATGAAGAAGTAACCATCAGGATGACGGGCGTATATAGTTTTTATCGGCGAATAACTGGAGGGGTCGTTGAAGTACTGACGAACGGCCTTGTCGATCGTAAAGTTAAGGATTAGTTGACTCGGCGGGGCGCTCGGATCGTCGGCTTTTTGTGACGATGAGCGCGGGGACGGGGAAGAATCGTCTATATCGTCTTTTCGGACGAGGTAAAGGCCAAACGCTATAACGAACGCGACAAGAAGGAAAAGTTTTACAAGGCAACCGCTACCACGCTCGCGAATCACTATTATTTTCTCGCCTTTTTCGCTCATTTTGTTATTCGCTCCTTTTGTGTTTACGCCTGAATTATATCATTTTAGGGGGCGGGCGGATATGAGAAAATAATTTTTTTTAAATTTCCCTATTGACGGTGCTAGCACCTTTATGATATAATACGCGCCGTAAAGCCCAACAAGGCGAAAAGAAACACTAGGATGAATCAGCGAGATAATAATAAGCGACTTAAGGGGTTTGGTATCCCGATCGAAATTTGCGTCAAGTATGAACGCATGGCGGGTGTGGAGATTGGCGAAAAGCCAAACTTTAGACAGCGCTCGGAAATCACGCGCTTAATGCTAACCGCGCTCACGATGTACGTTGCGGGCGTCGTATTGACGGCCGAAGACTATGAATTAATCGCCAAGGAGGTAAAAGAGAATGAACAACGCCGCTGAATATACTGCCGCCCTTCTCGACACTATGCCGCCGGAATTGATTCGCAGAATCGAGAAAGAGTCCGCCAAACGGAAAAAGACAGTAGAAGAGATTATAATTTATTTTTTGGCGGCGGGTGCTAACACCCCAATTCTTTTAGGTTCGGGTGCTAACACCTTCGCATCTACTGGCGCGGGCGATTCTAGCGGCGCGCGAAAGAAGAAGGCGAAGATGGCTAGTTAACATTTGAGTACACACTCTAACCTTTCGGCTCGCGTGGTTAGTAGTGTTTCCTTCGCGAGTCTGGCAGCCGGGAAAGACCGGCAATAGTTAAGAAAGGAAAGTTAGATGGAAAAAGATAAGACTAAAAAAGAACTGGCGGAATTGACGCAGGACGAGCAAATATTCTGCCACCAAAGTCAAGGTCATGGGAGGCCGCTTTTGAGTCGCTATATAGTCGCTTCCTCCTGATTGGCTGTGAGTCTAAATTTGTCGAGGTGTTCAACAAAAAAGCGATTGATTTTGTAATTGAAATGGAGCTCTTATTTGTTAAGTTATCCAGCTCGATTACCGACACACTCAAAGAGGAGAATGTTAGATGAAAAAGATATTAATAGACTTAGATGATGAGCGGGCGTCGCGGCTAAAGCAGTTAGCCGCCGATGAGCGGCGAAGTCAAAAGGCTCAGGTGGAACTCTGGGTGGAAACCCAGATAGATACATGGTGGGCTAAAAAGAATTGTCGCTGATTTAAAGAAGAAAGGAAACACTAAAATGCACATATGGGCGTCAATGGATACTATAATCTCTACGATAGCCGAAGTTCCTGGTAATTGGATAAGAGAGTTTGGAATTAACCATCCGAACGACTTCCGGAAGTTCGGAGACGCGAGAAACTCGAAGACACTGTATCGCGTCCAGGCGGTTCTTGACGCGATCGAGAACGGCGATGGGTTTCGCACTGCGGTCGCTAAGAGTTTAATTGATCAAGAGAAAGGAGCGGCGAAATGATGAAGCCTCTAGTGTCACTTATTGGCTATGTTATGGGCTGGTTTATTGTCGTCGCCGTTAGCGCATTGTTCGCGCTCGCGGCGTTTTTTCTGCCGTGGGAAATTACGGCGATACTCAAGAACTGGGGGCTAGTATGATCGCGAACGATCCTTCACTCGCGCGGCGGTTTTTTTTGGGCAAACGGGAGCGTAATTCTCCAAAATCTAGGCGTTCCAGCGGCCCGGCTGGCGGACTGCGGCCGCTTAGCCGACCCGCCCACCCCCTGGCAAGGTACTGTCGGGAGGACCGTAAGCTCTCCATCTAAAGGCACAAGGTCAGCGATGAAAAGACTGCAACGGGGTAACGAGGTCGGAAATTTCAGAAAATCGGAGATTAAATGGAGATGTTTGCGATGAATATTGAAGATAGATTGACATTCTGGAAGAATTGGTTTGACGGGATCGATCAGCTGCCGGACGAGATGCGACTCGCGTGGTACGACGCGATAATGCGCTTCGCGTTCAAGGGGGAGGAACCGGCGGCGGGTAATGATCTAGTCTCAGCGATAAAATTCCAGGCAGTTCAATTCGTAAGGGCTACGATTGGAATATCGCGGACACGAAAAGAAAACGGAGCAAAAGGCGCTCGAAAACGGCAAGCAAACGCGAAGCAAACGGCAAGCAAACGCGAAGCAAACGGCAAGCAAACGCGAAGCAAACGCGAAGCAAATGCCATGCAAGAACAAGTACAAGTACAAGAGCAAGAGCAAGAGCAATATGCTATTAGCTATACTGCTACTACGCGGCAGCCGCCGACGCTGAATCAATTCGTTGCAGCGGTAAAAGTAGCCGGAATAGACGAAGAATCAGCTCGCGGGATCTGGCAAGAGCTCGATGAAGCTGGCTGGGCGGATAAAGACGGGCGGCCCGTTGCGAACTGGAGAAGATATGCGAAGACGACTTATAACGAACGTAAAAAAAATACCGCCGCGCGTGAAAATGTGCAAGGATCGCAAGACGGACGCTATGTCGATTTGGAGGGTGTTGAATAATGGCGATGGAGATAACGACGATTGAGAAAGCGCTGCTTGGCTCGATTATGATAGAGCCCGAGCGTTGTATGCCGCTTGCAGTTAATTCTGGCGTCGCTCCCGATTGGTTCTTGAATAAAGAATGCAAGTTGGTGTGGTATAGCTTGATCGAGCTTTGGTCAACACGAAAGCCAATAGACTCGCTGAGCGTTTTTCGCGAAGCAAGCGAAATCGTGAAAAAGCCAAAACACCCTTGCACCGGACTGAACATCACGGCAATATCGGTGCTAAGTATGATCGATGAGACGCCAACTAGCGCGCATTTCGAGTATTATTCTTCCATCGCTAGGGGTCTCGCGATGGAGCGACGTGTAAAAAAAGCCGGCGCGCGATTCTCTGAAGATCTTTCAAATGGTGTAGACATCGAAACTGCGACGCAGATTTTCTCGAATGAGTTAATAAAAATAATTGGAATGGGCGCCGCCGCGAAAACGATAGACAAAGCTGCAGTGCTCGAGAAGATAGACGCTGAATACAACGCCGCATATCAGAAACGCATAGTCGAAAAAGACCTGGAGTACACGCCCGGAATCCCACTCCCATGGAAGGCTCTGAATATCGCGAGTCAAGGCGTCCAGGAGGGGTTGTATTATCTGGGCGCGCGCCCGTCTGTGGGTAAAACTGCCTTCATGCTCAATTTAATCCGCTTCTGGTGCGAGCGTGGTGTAAAGGTGACTTTCAATTCGCTCGATATGGCGATCAAGCCAATGCTGAAACGCCCGATTAGCGAGCTTAGCCGCGTATCTCTTACCAAAGCCAGCTTCGGAACTGTCGGTCACGAAGAATTAGCCGATATACGTAAGGCGATCGATAAGGTTAAATCCTGGCCGCTCACGCTCATTCAAGAGCGCGATGTCGAAACATTTCGCGCCAGCTGCATCGCCGCTCGCGCGACCGGAAATCTTGATATAGCGATCGTCGATTTTGTCCAGCTCCTGGGAACGCACGCCCGCTATGCGAACGACAACGAGAAGCTCGAGCATATATCCGGCGTGCTGAAATCAATCGCGATAGATCTTGACATCCCTGTAATTGCGCTTTCGCAACTCAATCGCGCTTGCGAGGACGACGGTGGGCGCGTACCGACCGCCTCAGACCTTCGCGGCTCCGGAGCCCTCGAACAAGATGCAACCGCCGTCTGGGTTTTGCATACAGATCGCGATGTGCTGAAAAAATGGGATAGCCTGCCCGAGTGTGCGCGCCCCCTCAAAATCACCGCCGGCCAAACCGCTGCCGAACTGAAAGCTATCTCGCCAGTTCGCTTCATCATCGCGAAAAATCAAAACGGTCAAGCGGGCTTTGACACATGGTTCCCATTCATATCCTACAAAAAATACTGCCTCTTCATGCTTGGTAACGCGACCGCCGCGCCGAACCTGGAAACAACCGGCCACGGCGCGACCGCGAAAAAAATCAAAGATTATTCTCCGCTATATTCCAGCGTCACCCACGATTGGCGTTGCGACCCGTTCGAGAGAACGCTTAAAGCCCACGACGCCCTCATCGGTTACGACCTCATGCGAGATAAATTTTTAGTCGACTAAAAAAACAAAGGAAACATGAAAATGGAATCATTGGAAATCGAAAATATTATTCACGCGCCCTGGAACCCGCGAACCGCGGATGAGATGGGCGCCGCGCACCCGGCAATGATGGAATTGATTAAATCGATCAAAGCCCTCGGAGTCATCGAGCCGATAATTGTTTGGCCGCGTAACGATCTGAATCGTTATGTATGTATCGCCGGAAATCGCCGCCTCGCCGCCGCCCAGTACGCCGGGCTCGATGAGATTCCCGCCGTCGTTCGCGATGACATCGACGAGAACGCCGCCCGCGCGATTACCCGCGCGGAAAACGAGATCCGTTTCGGCGTTTCGCCTCTCGCGGATGCCGCGCAAATCGCCGCACTGAAAGAACGCGGCGTCAATCAACAGGAAATCGCCGCGCTGTTCGGCGTTTCAGAGGCGACTGTCTGCCGCCGCGCGAAGCTCCTAGATTTAACTGACACCGCGCGCGAATTTCTCGCGCGCCGCGACGCGCCGCCGCGCTCCCTCGAGCTCGTCGCCGCAATGCCGCCTGCGCTCCAGGCGGAAGTCACCGAAGCTCTCGACAGAAACGCCGCGCAGCCAACCCCATTGACTGTCACGAATTACGCGCGAACATTTACCCTTTCGCTCGATAGTGATGCCCCAATGTTCAGAGGACCAGCGGGCGAAGATCGCCTCGCCAAATGCCGCGCTTGCCCTTTCGCGACTGGCAATTCTCGCGACCTCTTCGATGATCAAGATAAATTCGATGGCGAACTCGGACGCTGCATGAATGAAAAATGCTACAACGCGATGCGCTGCGAAGCGAAAAATCTCGCAATTCAAACGGCGCTCATAATCGCAAAAATCCCCGGCGCTAAATATACCGTCGTAGACGCGGGCTACAAAGAGCCCTTTGCCTCCGCCGCAAAGCGCCGCTCGAAAGCCCGCCCCTATCCAGTCGTCTTTTATTCTGATAATGATGGCTCCGTCGAAATCCGCTACACCGTCGACCCCGCCGCCGCACGCGAAGCGAAGAAGCTCGAGAGAGAAAAAGCCGCGAAAGAGCGCGAAGAAATCGATCGTCGCAACAGAATCAAAGCTCAGGCGCTAGCTAAAATCAAGGCGTTCTTCGAAGCCTCTAGCGTTGTCGAATTTCTCGCTAAACTCGATCGCACAAAGCTCGAGAGGCTTCTTTTCGAGCTAATCGATCAAGGCAGGCTCTACACTAGTGCATGGATGCCTAACGCACATGATTCAATGCGCGAAATATTCCGCCGCTTCGCCCTCGTAAATTCTCCGGCCCTCGCCGCAGAGCTTACCGATGAAGAAAAAGAATTAATTTTAATGGCCATGAGCGCGAGCAAAATATATAATATAGGCCTGTTGAGCTCGCCAGCCGGCAGAGCCGGCGCCCCACAGTAGGCGGGGGCGAACGCGCCGAAAGCCCCAGACCGACAGGGCCGAATGCTGCTAATAGCGGTGACCGCCGGGAGAGACTGGCTTTATAGTGAACGCTAAAAAAATGAAAGTAATCTCACATGGTGTATATTTTGATAAATCTTCGCGCGGCGTCGCTTCACAAGCTCCGCTTCCCCGGTAAAATCGATTTTGTAAAGTCTAATCAAAGGAGAATAAGAGAAAATGGAAATTAAACCATGCCCGTTTTGTGGCGGTAAAGCCGAATTGCGAAGCCGCAAGGTTCGCAATTCGGACCTTGGAACATGCGCAAGCTGGGTAGCTTGTACCGTTTGCGAATCAACCGGGAAATGTTTTTCTTTGGATGGCAAAGAAGAAGCCGCTGTTGCATTCTGGAATACAAGGCAAAAAACTTTGAAAGGAAATCCCGAAATGAAAGAAAACCTGAACGACATCATCGCTGAGATGCGCGACGCGACAATGAACGGCGAGTTCGACGACGAGACTGTCAACGCTTGGGCAGATCGCCTCGAAGCCGCCAGTACCTTCTAAAACTTACGAACATTTAATCGACAAAATGAAGATAACTCTCTACATCCGCTCGACGAAGCCCGGCAACCTGCGCATGATGATCTACTGGCTGGCGGCCGCAACGCTGACCGCTTCCGGCTTTGCGAACGGTCTCTGCGATGAATTGCCGCGCAAGGACGGTAGCGGCACATGGAAGAGATGCTCCGTCTATCTGACGCTTTCGACATTGCAGCCATACGCATCAGCCGCGCCAGCCGCACAGCAGACTCCGGCCGTCGCATCCGATGAACTTGAAGATATTCCGTTCTGACATGATAATCAAAACCGACAATCCCTCTACATATATGGATAACCCGAAGAATTATACGCCATTTCCGTTAGTCGCGCCGGAGACGCTCACGCCGCACCCCGACAATCCCAACCACCACCCGGCAGGCCAAATCGAAGCGCTAGCGGGGATCATCCGCGCCAATGGCTGGCGAGCCCCGATTGTCGTGTCATCGCGAAGCGGCTTCATAATCAAAGGACATGGGAGATACCTCGCGGCCAAAAAATTGGGTGTCGCCGCGCCAGTTGAATACCAGGAATACCCCGATGAGGAGGCCGAAATCCGCGATCTCGTCGCCGATAACAAAATTGCCGAGCTTTCGATGCTTGATAATTGCAAAATCGCGGAACTGAGAAAACGCTTCAAAGAGAGTGGTAACGGCTGGGGAGATACGCGAACCGGAGGACAACTGCTCTCAAAGCAGTTCTCAAAACTTGAAGAAAAAAAACCAAAGGAAATGAAATATCCTATTTTGATTTTAGAAAATCAAAAACAGTTTGAAATGTTTGAAGCCGTCAAAAGTTTTTATGGCGGCGCATCGGACGCTGCCGTCTTTGCAAAGATTTTGACACGCGCTTTCTCAAAAATAAAAACCGAAAGGAGTTCAAATGATTGAGCCATTCAAAGGAGAGCTGATGCTCCATCCGGCCGCATTGGATTATAATTCCAATCAATGCTCTAACAATTGCGCCTATTGTTTCGCGGTCACACGTAACAACGCGAGAAGAGGTAACCCTAAAGCCCTAATAGATCTCGTTTATGGCCGATCGCGGCGAGAAGGTCTAACTAGGTTTCTATTCGATTCTCGTCTTCCGATCTGTATAAGTAATCGCACAGATCCGCTTGCCGCAATCAATATATTCGATTCCCGTGTTGCATTCGCCGCCCTGAACGACGCACCAAACGGCCTCGTCGTCCAGACTAAAGGCGGCAGTGGCAAGGAGATTGAAACTCTCGATCTCATAAAAAAGAAAAACGTCTGTTGTTATATTACTATCACGTCCCGAAACAACTCTTTGTTGCATCGACTCGAGCCCGGAGCCGCCCCATACGAGCGCCGTCTCGAATTTGCCTCCTATGCTATAAAACGCGGCTGGGCTGTCATAATTGGGCTTAATCCACTGTGGGCGCCGTGGATGTCTCTCGTCGACCTCGAGAAAACCATTCTTGATTGCCGCGAACGCGGCGCGTTCGATTTCCTCGTCCAACCGCTGCACATTTCCGCTTTCGCCGCCGATAACATGCCGCAAAGCAACCGCGAGCGGCTGACAGACTCCGAACTCGATGGCGCAGACCGACACCAAGCCGACAATCCCAATTGCAAAGAGTTTATTCAGAGTCTTGCGTTGTTGTCGCGCCTCGAACTTGAGGCAGGCATTCGCTGGATGCCTACATTCTTCCGGCCGTCGGCCTCTCATATGCTCGACAACACTTATCGCGTCCTCGGCAAAGCCATGCGATCTACTCAAGCCTTCGTTGATTTTGCAGCCTCGTCGCCTAAGCGCCTGTTTGGTTTTTCCGACTTCCTTGCGGCGCTATCGTGTGGTTGCGATCATCTGCTCGACTGGGGCGCGCCAAATCTCAACGGCTACTTGTTCTGCATCAATCGCTCCGCTTGGCGCAACGATGCTAAAGCTAAATCCGCTTATTCGTTTAGAGATGTCTATTCTCGCATTTGGAACAATCGCGCTTTCGCCTCGTCTCCACAGCGTATTGCGTGCGGCGGAAGATTCGTGCCTGTCGCGTTTGATGATGGCAAACTTTTTCGTGACCGTCTTGGTAATTTGATTTTGGCCAAGTGCGACAAATACTGGAAAGCTTGGGAAAAGAAAACCATGACTATATCTGATCTCAAGAGAAAGGGGGTGAACACAGATGAACTTGATCAAATCCAATAGAGTTCGCGCTTTCGGCGGTGCTGGCGGCGGCGAATGGATAGGGCCGGGCGGTAGCGGCGAAAGGTGGTGATCCGGCAATGGAATTGTTTGATCGCCAAACAATCTATGGTTGCGTGCGTTCGGGTCGATCTCGGGCGGACGCAGCCATTCTTCAGGGTCAGCCATTGACCTCGGAACAAAAGATATGGTGGCGCGAAGCGGCTATGATCCTAGATGTCGAGAAACGCGAAGCCGCAACCCTCCGCCGCCTCAAGCGCGCGAAGGAAGCGCAAGACAAAGCCCGCGCCCGCCGCGAAGCCGCCGCCAAAGCCGCCAAAGAAAATCTCGCCGGACTCATGGCCGGCACAGCCTGGCCCGACGGACCGCGCCCCGCCCTCACGGCCACGGAGAGGTCCCGCGCCTCGCGCGAAAGAGCGAGGGATATCGGCGAAATCCCGCCACCTCGCCACCCGCGCTTGAAGGAGCGCTGCCGATACGATCTTGAGGCGTTTGGGTGGTACTATTGCCGGTCGATTCTTGATCACCGCGCCTCCGCCGATATTAAAAACGGCCTAATCGCAGACGCGCAAAAATGTATTTTATTTGGCGGCCTCGTCGCTGACTACTTCGGACGCGGCGGCGGGAAAACTACTTGGATCGACGAAATCGCGCCTATCTGGGCGACGTTCTATGGGCACCGCCGCTTCCCATTCCTCGTCGGATCATCTCTCAAAGCCGTGAAGAAAACCTTGAAGACTATTAAGCGGCTTATTGAGCGCTCAGATGAACTCGCCGCAGATTTTCCTGCAATCGTTTTGCCAGTTCGCGCGATCCGGGGGATCGCCCAGCGCGCCGCGACCCTCTCTTACCATGGCCGAGCTATCGACGCGGAATGGGGCACCGATCAAATCACCCTGCCGAATCTCATCGACGATGCCGGCCACCCCCTCGACGTCGGTTGCGGAGCGGTCATCGCTGTCACGGGCAAAGGCGGCGCTGTTCGCGGCGCAAATGAAGTCGGTCAGCGTCCGGACTTCCTTTTGATCGACGACCCTCAGACGAAGAAGGACGCTCAGTCTCCGCGAACAGTTGAGCGTATTATCGAATATATCCACTCTGACCTCCTAGGCCTCGCCGGCCACAACGCCACGATGTCCGCGTTCTTGACAATCACCCCGCAAAATTTTGGTGATGTAGCCACCGCAATCGCGAAGCGCCCGGAGTGGTCGGTGACGGTGCAGCCGTTTATCAAACAGACTTGCCCGAGATGGGACGAGCTCGTCGCTGAGTTTATAGAATACTACAACGAAGACGCCGCGAATCACGATTTCGAGCGTTCTCGCTCGCGTAAGTGGTATATCGCCAATCGCGCGAAATTCAATCTGTTGAAAACCATTGATCCCAATCAATACGACCATAAAACAGAAGTTGACGCTGTCCATCACATGCTCAACCTCCGCGCTAAGATGGGCGAAAAGAGCTTTAACGCTGAAATCATGATGGATGTGAGCGATAAAAATACTACCATCCAAATCACGCCCGATATCGTATGCCGCGCGCTGAATGGAACGCCGCGCAATGTGTTGCCTCCAGGGCTTGATAATGCCGTCGCTTTTTGCGATGTCAACACCGAGAAGGACGCCGGACTTTCCTGGGCTATCGTAGCCTTTGGCCGCCGCCGCACCGCCGCTATCATTAACTATGGACGCTACCCCGGCAACAATCTAGCGCTCGTTCCAACAGGCTCGAGCGATTCAAGAAGAAATAACCTAATCGCCGCCGGTATTCATCATATCATCACCATGCTCGCTGGCCTAAAGCTCAAAGATTCTAGCGGCCGCCCCGTAGAACTTCGCGCGCTCGCCTTCGATCGCGGGTTCGCACCCGATGTCGTTCATCGCTCGCTCTATGTCAATCGTCAAACCCTCCCGCTGCCGTTCACGCTTGTAGCTATGCGAGGCGCCTCATGGAAACATTACAAAACTCAAAAAAGTAAATTCACCCAAACCGACTCGACCGGTAATGTTCGACCTATGCCTTCACAATACGGCGAATATCTCTCTCAGCTTTCCGCCTTCTGGCGCGAAATGGCACAATCGGGCTTTTTGGAGGCGCCGCTTGGCGCGGGCTCTCTTTCGATTTTCGGACGCAGCCCTTCAGAGCATTATCAATTCGCCTCCGAAATTTGTGCGGAACGACTAATGCGTAAATATCCAGTAATCGACGGCGGCAAAATCACTACAGCTTGGGATTGGCAAGCGACAGGCCCAAATCACTATATGGACTGCGTATCCGGCGCTTTCGCCCTCGCCTCATGGTTTCACTGTTTCGACCCGCTCTCATCTACGATCGACCGCGCCGCACTAGGCCTCGAAGCCCCCGCCCCCGCTAACAGTGATGGCCAAGCTCAGTTTGACCAAACCCCCGCCCCCCTCCGCGCCTCCGCGCCTTCGCGCGAAATTAAAACCCCTTTCCCTCGCCGCCGCACACCCAAAAAAATCATCTGGACTAGAAAATGATTCTACGCTATATCGAGATTTGCCCGCATTGCGGTTGCGTGATGCCTTGGCGCAAGCGCGCTATTAAAGTAGCTCGTGGTCAGCGGCGCGTATATGTCGAGTGCCGCCGCTGCAAGGCCCACGACGTAATCGTTTATATCAATAGAAATACGAAAAGTTCCCCGATGGGGAACCAAAATTCAACCCCCTAGTATTTTCTTGCCGCGTAATATGTTATCATACGGGCATGACGCAGGCGCAAAAGAATCTAGTGAAGAACAAAAACCGGCTATTATTCTGGATAGCTGAAATCGATCGTTGCATTCACGAAATCGCCACAAGCGGTACCGCTTCCGCCTCGCTGACCGCCGCCGGCGGAGCCCAGAGCTACACCCACGCTGATATTGATAAGCTCCAGAAGCTCCGCTCTCGCTACGCTCAGCGCGTCTCGCAGATTAATATGTCCCTCGCCGGCGGCAACTCTACCGGCATCCGCCACGTCGTAACCGTTAGAAGTGGAGGTATATGGTAACAGTTGGAGATCTAAAAGCGAAAAAGAAACCTGGCCGCAGAGGTCAGTCAGTGAATGTCCATACCCCTTTCACCGCGCTCCCCGCCCACGTTAAGCGCCGCGTCGCTACCCGCCTTGTCGGCGGCCTGCGCTCTAGCGGATTCTTCAATCGCGGCGGCTATCGCACCGTTTGGGGCGAAGATCAGATCAATCGCCGCTGGACGAGCGCCGAAACCGGAGACGAGCTCCAGCAGCTCACAGCGTCCGAACGTAATCGCTTGATCGCTTTAGCCCGTAACACCGCGCGCAACTCAGAGCACATGGAGGGCATTCTGACCCAACTGGCTAATAACATCATAGGCGCGGAAGGGGGGAAGGCGATTTTTACTTTTCCCGAGAAATTCGAAAACCAAAAGAAGATTATCCATCGCGCTTTCGCCCAGTGGTGCCAGGAAGCGGAGTATTTCGACGATCAATCTCTTCAAGATCTATTGCGTATTCTTCTTCGCACGCTTTATATCGGCGGCGATTTGGTTGTCGTTTTTGATGCTCGAATTACCAGTCGCGATTCCGGGCAGATTATTACTTTTGAGCCCGACTGCATGGGCAATATCAATGACGCGGAATTTAATCGTCTCTTTCCTGGGTATTCTCAGCACCAAGGAATAATTAAAGACGAAAACGGCAAAACAATCGGCTGCATCGTCTCATGGTCGCAACGCGGGCAAAGTGAATTTCGGACGCACGACGATAAAGGACGCCTCTCAATTTGGGCGCTAACCAAAAAGCCAGGCGATGGATGGAACGACTCGCCTTTCACAATGATGAGGAATTTCCACCGCATCAATCAAATTCGCGGTTCTTCGCCTCTATGGAGCGGACTTGGCACAATCTCGGACGGCGCAGACCTCCAGGGCTATGAAGTTCAAGCCTCTAAGCGTAACGCTCAAATCATCGGACAAGTCACGCAGGGAGAATCCGAAACAGATACGGCGGAATTGTCCGCCGAACTCGACCCTGACGCGGTCGCACCAATCGCCGTGTCAGAGTCAGATGATGAAAACGTGGAGCCTTTGCAAGAGGAGATCGTTGAAAAGAAACTGGATATTGACGCGATATCCTCCGCCGGCGTTATCTATGACGTAATGCCGGAAAATTGCAAAATGGAGCTCCTTGACATAAAGCACCCGAACACCAATCTTGTAGAATTTTCGCGTTGGCTGCATTCCGGCGCAGCTTACGCCGCCGGCTTGACATCGCTTTTCGCGACAGGCAAAGCCGAAGGATCATACTCTGCTGCAATGGCGGAAATGATTTTAGCTCAAACGCAATTTCGCGTCGAGTTCCAGCGTTTGGAGCGTCACTTCCTTGATTGGGCGCTTGCTAATTGGTCGCGCCGCGCTCAAGCGCGCGGCCTCATTCCGCAAGACTCGGAACTTCCCGAAGATTGGCGCCGCACCTGTGTCAAATGGCAGCGCCCGCAGGAGCGCGCGCTGAATCCTGTCGACGAACAAAATGCAATTGCTCTGGGCTTGAAGAATCTCACGCGTAATTATCATGAGACCCTCGGCGCCGATTGGAGACAAAAGCTCCTCGAGATCGCCGAAGAATTGAATTTCACGCGAGAAAACAACATCCCGGATCCGCGTCTCCAGACTGTGTCTGGCGGCATAATTGAATCAACTCCCCAAAATAATAACAATCAATGAAACAGATTAATATATTAGGCGACATTATCCAGGGCGAAGATTATCGCTGGTTTGACGGCGAAGTAACGCCTCAAAATATCCTCGACGCTCTCAAAGAAGCGAACGGGGAACCTGTCGAAATCTTCATCAATTCCAACGGCGGCTCAATCGCCGGCGGCCTCGCAATCGCGAACGCGATTAAATCATATCCTGGCGAAGTCGTCTGCAATGTGATCGGCGTCGCAGCTTCGATGGCATCTGTGATCGCTTGCGCGGGCGCTCGCCTTGCGATGGGTACAGGATCATTCCTTATGATTCACAACCCGTGGGCTCGCGTGTCTGGCGAAGCGGAGGATTTGCGCAAACAAGCCGATGTCCTCGACGCTATGCGCGAATCAATCATTAACTTTTACCGCACCAAATGCTCGAAAAACGCGGAAGAACTTCGCGCGCTTATGGATGAATCGACGTGGATCGCCGCAGAATCCGCCGCCGATTTCGGCTTCGCGATCGAAACTTACGCGGGTGAAATGCACGCTGCCGCCGCCTTGACGCGCGACGCTTTCGACTCGGCGCCCGAAGCGGCCAAAGCCCTCCTTGATTTCCGCGCTCAAAAGCCAGTAAGCGCTCAAAAGCCCGCAAGCGACCAATCCTGGGAAGCCCGTTTCAAGGGCGCATCGAAAAAAATCAATGAACTTCAAACTGCAATCGCAGCTAAATCAGAAGAAATGAAAAATGTACAAGAACGCCTGGAAGCGACGGCGAAAGACCTCGCAGAAGCGCTAGCTAATGTGAACAATCTTTCCGCGAAGCTGGAAGAAAGTGAAAAAGCCCTCCAAGATGCGACCAAAGATCTCGCGACAACTCGCGACAATCTGAAAGCCGCACAGGACAAGGCTAATGAGCTCGAAGCCGCTCGCGATATGTTGACTGCCGGCGTCCTCTCGCCTTCCGCTCCGATGGATTGGGATGCGAAAATCAAAGCGGCTAAATCCGCCGAGGAACGCGAAGCAATCCGCTCTGAAAAGCGCAAGGCGTTGTCCAAGTAACCGTCAGAAAGGAACCAAACAAATGTCCACATCGCTCACAAAGAAGGGGCTCGTCACCGCCGCAGACAAGTACATCATCGCGGCGCGTCCGGCCCTCGAAATCATCAAGAACTTCACAACCAACTTCTCCTCTGAAGCCGTCAAGCCCGGCACGGGCGTCGTCGTCGATGTTGTTAAGGCCGCCGCCGAAACATTCGTGAAGGACACGGCAAACTACACCCACGTCACGAACACCTGCAAGCCCGTGACCGTCGCTGCCGACATCCGCAAAAAGTCCACCTTCTCGCTCGATGACCTCGACTGCATTGAGGACGAGACCGCCGCTGCGCTCGCCGGTAATGCAGTCGCCGCAGGACGCTCCGTCGGCATCGAGCTCGTCAAGTCCGTCACTGCGAAACTGACCTATACGAACCGCCTTGCCGCGCTCACGCTCACCGGCTCGACTCTCGCAGACTTCTTCAAACTGCGTGGCGGTGTCGAGAAAGGCAGTAGCGGCACTTGGGATGGCTTCGACCCCGCGTCCTGCGTCCTCCTGCTTGAACCCGACACCTATTCGACGCTCTGTTCCGTCCTTAATGCGGGTATCGTCGGCGACGGCTCCGTCGTGCGCGGCGCGATAATCGGCCAGGCGCTCGGATTCAAAGCCGTCTATTCCGCCCCGACTATCACTACTGTAAGCGGCACCTCCAGCGGCACGGACGTGACGAAGGGTAAGGGCTTCATCGTTCCCGATAACGCAATCGCGGTAGTAAACCGTGTCGTCAAGCCCGCCAAGGGCGTCGCCGGAAACCTCATCGAATACGGTGAATACACCGACGAAGTGAGCGGCATCACCATAACTCAGCGTGTCGTTCTCGACGCCTCGAACGGCGAAGTTTTCTGGACGACTGAGGGCCTGTTCGGCTCGAAGCTCACCCGCGAGGTGGCGAGCGGCACCGCCAATGGCGCTCCAGGATATCTCCAGATCGTTGTCAGCTAAACCTCCTCCCCGGCGGCGCTCTAGTCTCCACCGCCGCCGGGAATTTCTGAATAAAATTCAAAAAAGAAAGATCTGAAAAATGGCTAATAGATACGCAGTAAAATCCGCCGTCTTGACTTTCGGCTCAACGACTTACGATATGGCCTCGGGTCCAGCGATGAAAGCCGAAACCAAAGAGGCTGTCGAGACTACCGCCCTTTCCGACAATGTGAAGAAGTTTATAACGGGCGCCCTGAAAGAGTCGGATGAATTTACCGTCACTCTCTACCAAAAAGGCGCGGACGATCTGACTGTAGATACCGCTGCCGCCGCGCTTTCCATCGCGGTTACCCTCGAGGATGGCGTCAGCGCCGATGTCACCGCTGCCGTCTCTTATAACAAGGCGATTATCACGAAAGTCGCGCCCGCTTCTATTGACGCTTCGGGCGATCGTAAGGCCACTTACGATGTAACTTTCAAGCCAGACGGCTCCACGGCTTCTGGAGGTAACACTTAAGGAATTTTTGCGAGGGCGCGGCGGTTCTCTCTCCTGTCCTCCGCCCGCCACTCGCGCTACCAACTCCTAACTCCTCCACTCCTAACTCCTAACTTTTAAACTATGTTCTGCGATAAAACAAAAATCAAACTCGGTGAAAAGCTCGTAGAGATTACGCGCTTGACTATCGCCGAAATCAAGAACGCCCGCAAGATATTCGCCGAAGGTGATATTACCCTGGATGAAGAATACACGAAGCTCATCGCAGATCATTGCACCGTTGACGGTAAGCCGCTCGACGCTACCCTCCTTTCTTTCCCGCAGCTCGTGAAATTGACGAAGGAACTGGCGGGCGTTCCAGAGGGGGGGCCTTTATCGGATTTTATCGCGCTGCTCTCGTGAGCGGCGCGAAGAGCAGCGATACGGTAACCGCAACATTCCTTGACGAAGGTAAGAGAACGATCGGCGTATGGCTACCCCTCGCGCTTGCTGATGTTTACGCAGCGCTGATCGCTTTCATCCGTCTCCAGGCGGCGAACCCCGAGAAAATCAAAATCCCATCGCGCTCCGAAGTTCTGACGGCTTGGTGTCTTCCAATGCTTTCTTCCTCTCTCTCATCCGCTGAAGAAGAAGCGAAAGCTCTCGAGCTTTTCCGTTCAATCCAAAATCTCGCCGCGAAAAACCTCAACTCCTCCACTCCTAACTACCATGACAAGCCACCGTCAAATAATGAATAACCTCGCGAGCGCTATTGCCAACTCTTCTAGCGTTCTCGAATATTGCATTGCGAATTTCCAGCGAGGACTCGCAATTCATGTCGGCGCTTATGCCCAGGCCGTCCCGTCGGAAAACGATTCCCCTTTCTGCTGGATCTCTGCGACAGATGAGAACGAGGCGATAAAGGATGATGACCTTTTTACCGTTCGCGTTGTAATCGGCGGACTCGTTAAAGGCTCGAGCGGTGAAAAGGTTATAACGAACGTGGTAACGTCTCGCACCGCTACGGAGAACGGCCTAACGCTCAATGGCGGGAATGCAATCGTCGAGAACTTGCGCGATTTGATTCTTGCGGTCGCGCGCAACGCCGCCGCCGGCGCTATCGTAAATCGCATCCGCCGCGAAGAAAACGATATCGCCCATTTCCCCCTCGAGTGGGCTGCTTTTTACATTGAATACTTAGAGCCAGGTTCCATCTCCCCCTCCACCTCTAACCCCTAATCCATTCATCTAATTATGATTCGCGCATTCGAGATATCGCTGAACGCCGCACACCCTGAGCTCCCGCTCGCCGAGGCCGTTGCTTGCCGGAATTCTCCATCCGCCGCCTTCATTCACGGCGTGCCGCCCGCCATTGGCGCCTGGCGGATTACGAGCGTCTATGTCGCCGTACTATATCCAGATGGGACTGATATAACAGTTACCGCCGCGCTTGCGGCCAATGGCTTTTATGTTGCCACCCTCCCGGCAACTGCGACCGCCGGACGCTCCGCCAATGGCCTGAGATTTCTCGCCGATGGCATTAATGAGAACGGCGAAGCCGTCACCGGCTATATTTTGGGCGTCGCAGATTTTACCGTCGTATCCCTCGATATTTCGCCCGCGCCAAGTCCAGGCGTAACAGCCTACCCCATGCGCTTTTATGTCTCTGTGCCCGACACTGCGCACATAGGCGATGTTGCCGTTGTCAATAACATCCTTTCCTATTACGACGGTGCTGTCTGGCGCTCTTTCGACAACACATCAAAAGGCGATGATACTTATATCAAGTCGGAGCTCGTCGACGGAACGCAACATTACAAGAAGCTCGTAATTGTCAACAACGAGCGTATCGGATGGGCTTTCGACCTTCAGGGCGATTATGTACTTGTTGATGGTGAATTTCAGGAGGTAAATTAATATGAGATACTTTCTACTGATTCTAGCGCTTTGCGCTTCTCCCATCGCGGCAAACGCCATAACCACTACCCTCGAATATGAGGATCAGCGTGAAATCGCCTCTACCAACGCCGTCTGGAAATCCGTCCTCGCCGCCCTCTCTAGCGCGACTAACAGTACTCTCTCGATCGCGCAGGCCTCAATCACCTCCGCAACGAACTCGGTTCTCGAATCCGCCCGCGCCGCGGATACGGCCCTCTCCAACACCCTCGCGCGCGCTATCGCCGACGCACGGCCCGCAGACTATGCTACCGTTTCCAACGCCGCCATGTCCGCCGTACAGACAGAAACCGACCCGACCGTCCCTTTATGGGCAAAAACTTCGCAAAAGCCTAGCTACACCGCCTCCGAAGTCGGCGCACTCGGAACTTCTGGCGAACAGTGGATTAGCGGAAATCCCCCACAGGAGATTCGTTTCGGCTTCGATGCAGATATGCCGAAGATCGACTTCGTAGACTATCGAAGGCGGCTTGCCTCGCTTTTGCAAAATCCAAACCAAAGCGCCAGTTATAACTACTTCTATTTACCCTCATATTCCGGCACTCTCGCGCTTACCTCCGACATCGACAGCTCTACAAATGGGCTCCTCCGCGTAGAATCAGACCCAACGGTCGCCGCCGCAACAAACGCGCTTTGGAGCGCGACAACCGCGGCAATTGCGAATATCGATATTCCCGATATCCCCTCATATTCGGAGACGAACACCACAGCAAATATCGTTTACCATTACGGCTGCGAAACGGTCGCAATTCCGGCGAATGGAACTTTAACGGGCTCGACTTCAAATTGGCCGCAAGGCGCGCAGACGTTCATCGTCCTGAATCCCGCGGGCGCGTACACGGTGAATACCAACGCGCTAGAATATTCCGGCTATGGCATATGGCCAACTAACACAGCGCTTTGCGTCGCTTGGCGCTACGGCTCGAAAATTTACGTAAACCCGATAAAACTTTTGGAGGACTAAAATTATGATTAGCGTAATTCTTGCAGCTCTGTTTATTTTCTCGTCCGACGCTTCCACGCCTGGCTCCGCGGAGCGCGCGCTTCCTTCGCAAGGAAGGAATCTCACCACCGGTGAAGTAGTCGTTGGCCTTCACGCCTCAACGCCTCTCGTTCGCGCTTCTTGCGGTTGGTTCGAAGTTGTCGACGGCGCAAAGCCGCCAGTATCAGACAACGAGGAGCTTTATGTCTCCGGATACGATTTCAACGCCGCCACAGGCTACGTAACTAAAGAATACTCTAAACGCTCCCGTCCTCTTCCCGTCCACCAGTATTCTAAGCTACGCTGCGTGGCGGCGTTGAAAAATCTTGGACTATGGGATGCAACTAAAGCTTGGATAATCGAGAACGGGCTTTATGATGAATATCTAGCCGCGCAGGATTTTTCTTCCGATAACGAATATTTCCTAGCGGGCAAAGCCGCTTTGCAGCAGGCCTTGGGCCTCAGCGATGAAGAAATCGCGGTCATCCTCCAGGAGGCGGAATTATGATGAAGTCTTTCTCCGCTTTCCTGGCGTTCGCGCTTTCGTTTTGCGCCGCGCCAAAAATGGCGCGGGCCGATATCGTAACGCAGCCCGACCTTCGCGCCCGCCCGACCCTCGGTGATCCTTCTTTCATGTTCACGCTGAAAAATAAAACCACTGATGGTAATAAGATGATTACTTCTTATGTACCCGCGCCCGGCTGGCAGGCTTACACGCTCTGTTTTTGGGCCGCCGTTGAGCCGTTGAACGATTCTAGATATGGCGTATTTTTGAAATCATTTCTTTCCACCGAATGGGGCGTGAGCTTTTCGGAATGCGGCAAGTATGCTCCCTGGGAGAATACCGATTTTGTCGATGAGGGCTTCCCTCATCAACTCCTCGAACTTTCCGCGCAAGGCACATGGACTAAAAACTGCCTGCCTCAAGCGGCCGATTATTGGGTTCCGCCGTATTCCACGATGTCTAACGATTGTCAATACGGATGCTACAGTTTCAATGTCTTGACCGACACGCCGCTGACGATGACGGCTGGCGGCGCCGAACGCCAAATCGCCGCCTCTAATTCAATGCAGGTCGTTACCTTCCAGGCGACGACCGCCGATCGCTCGGTTACAATCGCCGCGGATTCCCCTGACGCAGAGATCTCTCTCGGTGGATGCGTCGCGCCGCTTCGCCAGTTTTTCGGCGAATGGCTGTTTTTCGAAAGCTCCGGCGGCCATTCGTATCTTTGTAACAAAACCCTCACGAACGAATGGGCGTTCGTGAGTGTGCGCGCTCAAATTCTGCCGGGCGGCGATAAGCTCGACATTGTGCAGCAAGCCTATCACGCCGATGGCTACGAGGCGATTACGAGTACTGATTCTACGAATACTATCGATTTAATCCGCGCCGACGGTTGCTTCGGCGATCATTCGCGAATCGAACTCTACATGTTCTCGAATGGCGAAATAACGATGAATGTAGATTCGACTAATCGCCCTCCTAAGCGTTCAATCTGGGGCGCGAAACTCTACGGCGAATGGCTCGCCGATGATATAATTCTTCAGATTCGCGATCAGGATGCCGCAGAAATGCAGCGCCGGAATATGGGGCGCTTCGTGGATTTCAACAACGAGGAGGAATAGTTATGGATAGCGTCCTGAAGAAAACATTGACGGATAATCTCATGGCGGCAAAGAACGCTGAAGCGAAACTTGATGCACTGGTTCTTTCCGAAATCGCCGTCATAGACTGTCAATACAAGACTTCTAGCCGCGTCAAGGAACTTGTGGAAGATAAAGGTAAACGCAAATATCTTGGGCAAATCATCCAAGGCGGCGTCGCTTCGGGCGGTTTCGTGATTCTCGTAAAAATACTAAAAGCCATGGGAGTATTCTAATATGGGTAAAGTCTTGAAAATCTTGCACATCAAAGACCTTCTTGACAAGGTTGTAGATCTTGACCTTGAAGGCTGCGGCTTCGTTCTGACGTTCCCCGACGAAGTTTTGGCGCGCGAATATAATGGAATCGGCCCTGAGTTTCTCAATCCGAATATTCGCGCAAAAGTTACCTCGTGGTTTCATATTTTCGAGCCAGCCGCGCTGATCCACGACATGCGTAATTATCTCTCCGATGGTGAGCGCTTGAATTTCGAGAAAGCGAATAAAGAATTTCTCGACAACTGCCTTAAAATCGCAGATTCTACCTATCCTCTATGGCGGCTATCGCGCCGCAAGCTCGCCCGCCTGGTCGCGCGCCTTCTTTACGAGTTCGTGCAAAGCGACTTCGGCTGGCGCGCCTGGCTCGACTGCTATAAAAAAACTTTGTCCAACAAAAACCAAACTCCAATAAAGGAAAACTAAAAATGAAAAACGCAATAACATACCTAAAAGCCATCTTTGTATGCGTCGTTGTCATCGCGCTCGAAGTCGTGATCGCAACGGCCTTCTCGGGCTGCCGCGTGGTCAAAATCGAAAAGAACCAGGAAGGTTATCGCCTCTATCATAACTCGCATTGGCTCTCGACTGAAGCCGATCAGCTTTCCGGCTCGATGGATCAAAACGGCACCTTCAACTTCTCTATGAACGGAGTGAAGTCTTCGCCTTCTGAAGAATTCAACAAGATGATGCAAACGAACATGGGCGCGCTCACCACCATCGCCCGCATCGCCGCCGCAATGTATAACCCCGCGGCAGGCCAAGTTCCAGCGCAAAGCGCAAATTTGGAAACGCAAAGCGCAAAATCGCAAACGCAAAGCGCAAATTTGGAAACGCAAAATCCCGAAAATTGCGTTGATGGTAACTGCACTGTTTTCGCCCAAACCGGCAGCGATGGCCAATCTGCGATTGACGCAAACTAACCCCTAACTCCCAATGAGTAAATCTACCCACCAGATATCGATTAAAGGCGTCGACAAGACAGGCTCCGCCTTTAGCTCTATCCAGGCGCGCGCTACTGCCACGAGCGCGCAAATCCGTAGAGCAATGGGCGGCGCGCTAGCCGCCGTCGGCGCCTATCTTTCTTTTCGCTCGATTACAAGCGCTATCAATCGCCTGGGCTCGCTTTCCGATCAAGCGATGAAAGCGGGCGTTTCAGTCGATCAACTCACGAAAGCCTCTCTCGCGTTTCGGGTTGCCGGTCTCAATCTCTCCGTCGAAACTTTAATAAAATCTTTCCAATATCTACAGAAGAATACCGGGCGAGGCGGCCTCGATAATTTTTTCAAAGTTTCTGGCGAAATTGCAAAAATCGAAGACCCCGCGAAACGCGGCGCAGAATTAGTAAAGAACTTCGGCCGCGCAGGACTCGAGCTCCAGCCGCTAATTGCAAATGGCGAAGACGCTATCGACAAAATGAAAACGCTCGCCGAAATCATGCCGGGCGTCTCTCAAGCCGCAGCAGACGCCGGTGACGCCGCTGCCGATTCTCTGAGCGTTTTCGGCTCAGGTGCCCAATCGATGATGTTGAAAGCCGTGGGTCAGATTTGCAATCTCTGGGGCGATGAGTTCCCCGGCGGCGTTCGCGCCGGCGCCCTTAACGCCGTGAACTATCTCGAATATTCTCTTAAGAGAATGTGGAATTACGCGGTAGAATATGGAGCGAAAATCGGCCTCGCCATGGAGGCTATGTGGAATTGGGCAACGACCGACGCGAGCTGGGATGACGTATGGGCGGATTTCGGCGCCGCGAATCTCGCGCTCGAAAATGATATGGAAAATAAATTCAAGAGTATCGAAAAAGCCCGCGCAGATTATGTTGAGAAATTGTCGAAACTCTCTATTGATGATTTGGCCGGCGCATTTAGCCCGAAGCGATCGGAAAATTCGGAAAATGTTGAAATAGATTCAACTTCACAGAAAACTAAAACTCCGCGCCTCCAAAATCAGTTGGTCTTCGCAGGGTCAAATCAAGAACGCCGCCTCGTTGCGTTCGGCCGCGATCAGCTCGAAGCCAAGAAGCATACGGAGCTCCTTCAGGAGATCGCAGAAAATACTGAAAAGACCGCTGAAGAAGTCGCCGATTCTTCAGCTACAATCTATCCCGAGACAGATCTAGGCGTCTAAGCGCTCGCGCAGAAATGCGTGAGAAAAAATGAAAAGAAAATGAAAGTAAAATTTATAAATGAAAAAGCCCTCGCCCCAATGCTCCGCGCTGTTCAATGGCGCGAAGACCGCGCTCCTCATCGTTCGGGAACGTTCCGCGCCCAAATCCTCCAGGGTTCCACGCAAAGCCAGGGTGCCGGCCCTTCGCTTTCGCCTGTAACCGCCGATCAGTGGAGCGTGCGCTTGCCGCCCGCCGAAGCCGCGAACCCTCTAGCCGCTTATATCGCGATTGGTGATGAACTTACTATCGCCGCTGGCTTGACCCTCGCCGTTCAGCAGATCGCCCGCGCTCTCGATGGTTTCATTCTTCTAACGTGTACCGCCCTCGAGCGTGCCCCCGCCACCTAACCACCTCAAACCTTCACCACCGCTATGGCACTCAAAATCAACGGCGAAAATGTTCAACTCTCTAAGCGCGGTAAAGGCGTCGTTCTCGAGGTCTCGTTTCGCGAGCTCGAAATTTGGGCGGCGAAAAATAAACTAAATGAGAAGCTTCTCTGGTATCGCGCATATGGCCGCGCCATAAAGGGTTTGCGGAATAAATTGCAAAAGGTAATCACTCGCGCGGGCGGCATAGAGGGCGTGCCAAAATTCAAAGATTTTGAAGCATTTACTTTAGAGCTGCGCCACGTGAAGCATAAGACAACCCCAATGGGCGGCATTCTTGCGGAGCCTCATGTCATCGTCGCTTACAAGCGTGGTGATAGACAGATTATCGGCTGGCCCGATCGCCTCGCTGACTGGGCGGTAAAATTCCAGGATGCCGTCGGTAATGAGAATTTTCTGAACTCTAACGAATGCCGCCATTATCTCCACAAGCTCGGCATTAAGGATATCCCGCGCATATATACTCACAATCCTCGCCGCGTTCTTCCCGAACCCTTCGCAACTTACGCCCGCGCAAATCTCGACGATTGGGCTCGCCATTCATTCTTCAAGGATCTCGCCCGCCAGATGGCGAAATCCAAAACCCCCACCACCTAACTCCATCACTCCTAACTCCATCACTCCTAACTCCATCACTCCTAACTCCTAACTCCTATGTCAATATCAATTATATCTACAATCCCGAAGGCCGGTCGCGCTTACACAGTCAATCTGAATGGCGCGCAGAATGTCGTGCAGCGCTATCAACTCATTCTTTCTGCTCCGCTCGATATCGATGAACTGCCTACATCGTTTACGGGTGTTCCCGCGATTAATTCTGTCCATCCAAATCGTCCCGGATTTTACGTATCGCAATATAAAGTCGTGCAGCCGGATGGTGCCGCGAAAAACACTCTGGATATTGACGTATATTACGCGCCAACAGATTACACGTCCGGCGATCCTTCATCGCCGACGCCAACACCCGATAGCACCATTACAGAGTGGGGATGGGACGATGGAACGGGCGAAAAAGAATTAGTCGTAGATATCGACGGCGTAGATGTCGTAAATTCCGCAAAGGATCCGTTTGATTCTGTTCCTTCTGTTTTTGCGCCGACCCCTACTTTCGTCAAGGTTGTCAAATTTTCAACTCGTCAATCTTACGCATCATACCTCTGCACCGTCAACGATTCTCAGATTACAATCGGCGGCATGTCTTGCGCTAAAGGTACGTTACTTTGCACAGTGTCGGAGAGAAGATTGATTGGTGAAAGTATATTTCCTTATGAGTACACCGTGCGCCTCCGTTATCGCTCAAATCAAGTCAACGAAAGCGGATCGATCACCGAGCTTGGATGGCAACTCGCGCTAGTTGACGCGGGTATGAGAGAACTGAAGAACGGTATTCCAGAATTCATTCAGACAAACTCCAGCGAGACTGGCCAGCCCGTCAATATTACCTCGCCCGCCCTTCTCGATGGGCAAGGCCACTCGCTCATTTCCGTGGCCTCGGCATCTGGAACAATACCAGACCCTGTCTACTTGATGTTCAAGGCGTACGCGGAAACCAGCTTCCCTCCCTGGTTCTACTCCGAACCCTCCATCCCCACTACCCCCACCACCTAACTCCATCACTCCCATGGGCTATACAATCTCTTCTCGCGCGGCTCGCGCATTAACTTCACTTCTGAAAGGTCAAGCTAATAGCTCTGGTGTCCGTCGCTCGTCCGCTGCAGTATCCCCCGATTCTTTCCCGCTACCGTTTACAGTTCGCTGGAGCGCGAGGGAAAACGCGGGGGACGGCGAATGGGTGATTTTTCTACCAACGCTTGCGAATCTGGTCTACTACGGCGAGGAAGCCATCTCTACAATTACCGGCGTTACCGCCTCGCAGATTCTTCCCTCGGGCTGGTACGTGATTGATAATCTATCAAGCACGTCAGCCTCTGGAGTTTGGCTGGTTATTTCAGTAACTTCGTCGGCAACTACCGCGAAAATCGACGCCTACCCTACGACGCCCGCCCCGGCGAATACTACCGTTTATAATATTCGCGTCGCTTCAATCGCTACCGATTCCACATCAGGCAAGAAAACCGTAAAGCAATATCTCGCCTCTGCGATCTCTCTCGGCGGCGGCTCTGGCGATCCAGACAATCTAACGCTTAGCCTGATTCCTAGCGGCGAAACCGGAGCTGGAAAATTACAGCTCAAAGATGCCCACAGTGGTCGGCCGTCCGTTTCCGGCGCGAATCTCATGGCGGACATTCAGCAGGGCGCCTATGTGAACTCTAACATGTTGATCCCGGTTCGCGTTCAATCCAGTAGCGGATATGAATTACAATGGCGCGCGATCGGATCTCTCGCTTCCGCCGTCGATAATATCTCGATAGAAGTTAACGACGATGGCGCCGGCGGTTCAACCTTCCCTGAGCCCGTAATTAAGCTCAAAAATTGGCATGATCCTTCGCTCGCTCTCGCTTCCACGACTCTCGCAGAAGATCTAAAACTGACAGCCTCGGGCTCCTACGACAAAATCCTGGTCCGCGATAGTTCGGGTAAGCTAAAATTCAAAGAAATCGGGCTCGGCCTCTCGCCCGCCCTTGACGGCGAACCACAAATCGTTACAGATGTCGAATATGGCTATTTCAACAACTCCTATTGCTTTAGAATAACGAAGAAAAAACTCTATATCAACGGCGCCACCCTTTCACTCAAAGATCCTTCTTATTCTTACATCAACACAGTCCAACACTTATGACAGTTGAAATCTATTCAAATAATAGCCTCGTCCTCTCTCACGAGTTCCAGCCGCGCGTCACCGGCTTGTCCGATAATTATTCCGCCGCCTGCGGATCTCTTGACTTGAGTTGTGTGGGGTATGATTATACAGATTCAGGCGCTCGCGCCGGCACATGGAATCGTGATGTCAGAATCGTCGCAACCGCCAACGCCGGCTACACATTCGAGAAATATCGATGCGTTCGAACATTATATCGCCAGTCTGGTAATCCAGAAGTCGACGATGATGAATACACATCGAATATATATGATGATTCGGGAACTTATCTAGGCGAACTCGAAAGTTATTATAACGGTGATTTCCAATATCGCCGCGAAATCTATATAGCATTCTATTTCCGCTCGAGAACTTACACCCACCTCCCCTTGCGTAATTCTTCCGGATCCCTACTCCGCTCCTCATCTTCACCCTACCTCCCCCTCCGCGACGGTTAACGTTCCCATCTCCGTCATGCGCTTCGCCGTTTCCGGCGAAGCTACCCCCCTAAAAAAAATATAAAAAATTTCTATTTTCGCTATTGACACAATGGCATATAATATGTTATAATATGTGGCGTCAAGGGCGATATAGGGTCACCCGCGACGCCATAACTAATAACACTGAAACGGAGGAAAGATTATGAATAAACTAGAAGCTCTCGAGATTCTTAACGGAAATCTCAACGGACACGACTTCATGGCTTCCGATCGCGCGCACACGGTGTATGCCGTCGCAGACGCCAGCGGTTCTCGTGTTCATTTGGCGCCATACTCCGCCGATATAGCGTGGCACCGCTCCGATGAATATGATACCCTCGAATCAGCGCGCGAAGCGATCGTAGATGCGATCGCTAGTCTGCAAGATCGCGAAGATCGCGGAGAAGACTTCGAGAGAGGATGGGAAGATCTTTCCGCGCGCGCCGACGAGTTGGATGTTGATGAGATCCTCGAATTCGATGAACACGCGTGGCGAATTGTCAAAGCCGCCGCCGCCATTTGAGGGAATTGAAAGAAAAAAGGAAAGGAGTAGAAAATGGAAAATAATTCTTTGAATAACACCGCCGCCCGTGTTACCAATATCGTCGATCATGGTAACTTCCTCGAAGTGGAGTGGGAGTTCCACGGTATGGACGATCGCGTAACCACCGATTTCGCGTGGCCAGGCGAATTAATCTCGAGCGATAACGGAGCGACTATCGATAAAGGGTGGGCGTTCATCGAAGGCGCGAAAATCAAGGAGGGAGACTTGATCCCCCTCCTCAACCTCGAGGATCCTGGTAATGAGTAACGGCGCCCACCTATCTACGCGTCACTCGCTCGCCGGGAAAGCCGGGGCCGCCGCCCGCTGGGGCCAAACGCCCCGGAAAACCAAGACCGTTCGCGCTTACGATGAAGACGCCGAAGCCCTCGCCAAACGCGTAACCCGCGAAGTTCCAACAATCGCCGATGTTATTCATCGACTTCTAGCCCCTTGACGGCGGCGGCGGAAATATGATATAATACGCCATGTCTGACCCGTTTCAGGCATGGCAACTTTGCCATGGTTCACGGCGTAGCTAATTTCTACTCTTGTAGATAAAGTGATAAGATGCGCCACCCCGGTTGAGAGCCCTATACTTTCTTCCGGGGTTTTTCTTGCCCCTAACCCCTCCCCGCCCCGCCGCCCGGTCCAGCGCTCGCGCCCAAATGCGCGAGTCTCTCAACCCCCCTCCCCGCCGCCTCCTCCCCGGCGTCCAGCGCTCGCGCCCAAATGCGCGAGGGTTCCGCAAGCCGCGCTCCGCGCGGCTATAGTGGAAATTAAATAGTTGCCGCCTTCTCCATCGCCTCGCGAACCTCCTCCAAATGCTCCGCGTGATCATACCTTTCCGCTGTCGCGTCATCAGTATGTCCCAAAATCCTCTTTCTAATCTCAATCCCAATGCCCGCCTCGGCAAGTCGCGTCGCCGCGGTATGCCTCAGAGAATGGAATGTAAACCCTTTCCCATCTAGCCCCGCCGCCTTCAATACCTCTGCGAACGCGAGTTGATTATGATGACAGATTTTCCCTTGTTCATACATTTCGGCGTGAAGCGGAAAAACGAAATCGCTCTTAATCTCTACTTTTTCAAGCGCCGCCCTAACAGCCCCAGTGATCGGGAACGCCGTCTGTATTCCGTGCCGCTGAGTCTTCCTGGGCGTTACCCGAATTACCCCGCCTTCCATCTGCCGCCATTCCAGCATCGCCACATCGCCGTATCTTAATCCGGTATGCAGCGCAATTGTTATCACCGCTTCCCAGTCTTTGCCGACCTCCCGCGCCGCCGCTAAAACCCTCTCGACTTCTTCCCGGCTAAACGCCTTCCCCCTCTCGCTATCGTCATCGATCGGCGCCAAGTTCCCCCATGGATTTTGAATCTCTGCGCTCGCCTTCTCCAGTAGCTTCCAAATCGTTGAAAGATCGCCTAGAATGTTACGCCTCGTCTTTGATTTTCGCCCCGTCCTCGCCAGCTCCGCTGCATATCTCGCCGCGATTGGCGCCGTTACAGCCTCCGCCGTCTTAATCGTCGGAATTTCTTTTTTTATCCAGTCGCAGAAATTTCTCATCACCGCGGCTCTCTTGCGTATCGTTTCGCACGAAACTTTGTCGCGCCCTATACTTCGCGCTACCTCAAGATATATCTCCCACGCCGCCTCCAGCTCTATCGCCCCATCGCGCGGCTTCCCGAACAATATCTTAAGAACTTCCACAGCTTCCTCGAATGTTGGCATTTTCCGCGCTGTATCAATAGAATTTGCCCACGCTTGCGCGACCTTCTTATTTTCCGTCCGGCAGCTCTTCTGATAGACTTTATTGTCTTTCCGGAATTTAACCCACCATATATTTCCGCGTTTGTATAAATACATAATTTTACCTCCATCTAAATCTTGCGTGGTGCATTCCGGCTACACCCAATATTCCCCATTTCCCCAAAAAACCCCAATAAATCCACCCCTTCCCACTGGCGGAGGGAGGGGGATTCGAACCCCCGGTGGAGTTGCCCCCACACAACCTTTCCAAGGTTGCACCATCGACCACTCGGACACCCCTCCAGAAATCTGCCGTCTCTCATACCTTGACTGGTGCCAGGAGCGGGACTCGAA